>DATGKS010000044.1:0-74567 GCA_035294545.1 Solirubrobacteraceae bacterium
CAGCAACCGTCGTCATGCTCTGACCTTCGACCATCGTGGTGTCTCCTTCTCGAACGACTGCGGGAACAGCCGACGAGGATGAGCGCCACGGTGGTCGGAACCACCTCAGGCGCCCGCTACACCACTTCTACCGGCACGACCGCCGCTCCGCCTCCTCGCGGGTGAGGTGCTCCTCGGTGAGGCGGACCGTCACGTAGCCGAGTTCGCCGTTGATCCGGTCCCGGCGGCGGTCCTCACGAAGGGTCGCCGGATCGCTGTGGGTCGCCGGATGATCGAGCTCTGCGACCCCCCCGGGCTCGCCGGCGGCAGGGTGAGCGATTTCATCCTGGGGGAGGATGAGATTGCGCGGCAGACCACCGAGCGCGGCGGGACGCCCGGACGCAGCACACCACCGGGGCGCAGCGGCACCCGAGTCGCAGCCGGGGCCGGGTGCGGCCGGCGACCGCTCAGCCGCCGATCGCCGACATCGAGCGCGCCGGCTGGATGAAGCCCGGCTCGCCCACGTGGTGCTTGAGCTCCTTGCGCCAGACGGCCTCGCGAATGATCCGGGCGAGCTCGGCGTCGTCGGCGCCGCCGCGCAGCGGTGCCCGCAGGTCGGTTTCGTTCAGCGAGAACAGGCAGGTGCGAAGCCGGCCGTCGGCGGTGAGCCGGACGCGGTTGCAGTCCGCGCAGAAGGGCTCGGAGACCGGGTTGATGAAGCCGATCCGGCCCGCGCCGTCGGCGAAGCGGTAGACGCGCGCGGTGGCGCTCGGCTCGCGCGGCTCGGGGACGAGCGGATAGACCTCCTCGATCGCCGCGCGGATCTCCTCGCCGGTGAGCACCTGGGCGGGCGACCACGCCCGGTCGGCGTCGAGCGGCATGAACTCGATGAAGCGCACCTCGTAGGAGGTCGAGCGCGCCAGGCGGGCGAACGGCAGGACCTCCTGCTCGGTGAAGCCGCGCATCGCGACCGCGTTGACCTTGATCGGATGGGCCTCGGGGAACGTCGCGAGCAGCTCGAGGCCCGAGAGCACGCGGTCGAGCGCGTCGCGCCGGGTGAGCTCGTAGAAGCGGTCGCGCTGCAGCGAGTCGACCGACACGTTGAAGCGGTCGACGCCGGCGGCGACGAGCGCGGGGGCGTCGCGGAGCAGCAAAAAGCCGTTCGTCGTCACCGACAGCTCCCGCACGCCCGGGATCGCCCGCAGCATCGAGGCCAGGCGCGGGAAGTCGCGCCGCACGAGCGGCTCGCCGCCGGTGAGGCGCACGTCGCCGACGCCCATCGCGGCGAACACCGAGACGAGTCGGACGATCTCCTCGAAGCTGAGGATCTCCGCGCGCTCAAGCCACGGCAGACCCTCGGCGGGCATGCAGTACTGGCACCGGAAGTTGCAGCGGTCCGTGACCGATACGCGCAGGTCCCCGATCAGCCGGCCGTGTCCGTCGCGCAGGGGCTCCATCGACCGAAGGCTACCTCCGCCCCCGTCCGGGACACATGCCGTCGCACATGCATCGACTCCCGGCCGCCGTCCTCAAGCCGTGCCCCGCGCCTGCCGAACCCCGTGGGCAGACCGATGAGCCATGCGTACGTCGCACGCCAACCGATCTTCGACCGCGACCGCGAGGTCGTCGGCTACGAGCTGCTGTTCCGCGACTCGCCCGCGGCCGCGGCCAGCATCGCCGATGACCGCGCGGCGACAGGACGGGTCGTGCTCGACACGCTCACGGAGCTCGGGCTCGATCACGTCGTCGGCTCGAAGCTCGCTTGGATCAACGTCTCGCGCGACTTCCTCCTCGACGGGCTCGTCGGCGCCCTGCCGGTCGAGCGGGTCGCCCTGGAGATCCTCGAGGACCAGACTGTCGACGACGAGCTGATCAGGGCGGTCGTCGCCGCTCGCGAGCAGGGGTTCCAGATCGCCCTCGACGACTTCGCGCTCGGGGCGGGCGGCGACCGCCTCCTTCACCACGTCGACGTGATCAAGCTCGACATGATGGCGCTCGGCCGCGACGGTCTCGCCGACCACGTGCGACGCCTGCGGCACCTTGACGTCGAGCTGCTCGCCGAGAAGGTCGAGACTCCCGAGGACCACGCGTTCGCCAGGGATCTCGGCTGCCACCGCTTCCAGGGGTTCTTCTACCGCCGCCCGGAGCTGCTCTCCCGGCGGCGGATCGACGTCGGCCGCACGTCGCTCATGCGGCTCATCTGCCGCCTCCAGGATCCGGCGACGACGCTCGAGGAGATTCAGCGGGAGGTGAGCCATGACATCGGCCTCAGCGTGCGGCTGCTGCGCTACATCAACTCGGCCGCGATCGGGATCGGCCACGAGGTGAGCTCGGTCGCCCGGGCGGTGACGCTGCTCGGCCCCGGCCGGCTCCGCCGCTGGGCCGCGCTCACCGCGTTCGCGGGACTCGCACGCGAGCGCTCGGAGCTCACGCGAACCGCGCTCGTGCGGGGGCGCCTCTGCGAGCTCTGCGACGAGGGCCAGGTCTCGAGCGGGGCGCAGCGGTTCACGCTCGGGCTGTTCTCGGTGATGGATGCGCTCACCGATGCGACGCTCGAGGATGCCCTGGACGCGGTGCCGTTCCCGCCGGACATGCGGGCGGCGCTCCTGGAGCACACGGGGCCGATGGGACGTCTGCTCGGCGCGGTGATCGCGCTCGAGGAGGGGGCGTTCGAACGCGCCGAGGCGCTCGCGCCGCTGAGCGGACCGCATTACATCGACGCGCTCGCCTGGGCCGACGAGACCGTCGCCGCGCTCGACGATGCCGCGGTCCCCGCTCAGCTCTGAGGGCCTGCTCGCGGCGGATCGTCCGCCAGCAGGCCGAAGCACACCATGTCGAGGCGCGTGCCGGGCTCTGAGCCGGCGCTGTAGGCGCGGAGCACCGCCTCGCGGGTGAAGCCGGCGCGCTCAGCGACGGCCTGCGAGCGCGGGTTCTCGGTGGCGGCGAGGAGCTCGATCCGCTCCAGGCCGAGCTCCCGCAGCCCCCAGGCGCAGATGAGCCGCGTCGCGCGGGTCGCGTGCCCGCATCCGCGCGCCGGGGCGCCGAGCCAGTAGCCGACCTCCCCCCGGCGGTCGGGCCAGGCGAAGCGCATCAGGGAGATCGAGCCGAGCAGCGAACCCCCGCTCGGCTCCGCGATCGCGAGGTCGAGGCTCTCGCCGGCCTGCAGCGCCGACTCGCGCGAGCCGATGTAGCCGCGCGCGTCCTCGCGGCCATAGGCCCGCGGCACTCGGGTCCAGCGCGAGATCTCGGGGTCCTGACAGAGCTCGGCGAGCGCCTCGACGTCGTCCGCGCGCCAGGCGCGCAGCGCGGTCGGCCCGTCGACAAGCTCGCCGCGGGGGCGTGCGATTCGCGCCGCGGAGCTCACGAAAGCGCGCGCTCCCGGAGCGCCCGGGCCAGGCTTGCCGCGCCGAGCATCGGGTCGAGTCCCTCGAGCGAGGCGAGCGCGCCCCGCCTGCCGCCGAGCGCGCGCAGCCCGCGGTCGCCGAGTTCGGCGTGGACCTCGGCGAGTGCCGCTCGGCGCCGGCTGTCCAGACGGCGGGCCGCGAGGTCGAGCGACGCGCGGTGGGCGTCGAGCGCGGCCATGAGCTCGTCGACCCCGGTCGGCGGGGCGGCGCTCGAGACCGCGACGACCGGCGTCGCGCGGCTGCCGAGCGAGCGCAGTGCGGCCCGCAGGTCGGCGCGGGTCCGCTGCGCCGTGCGACCGAGGTCCGCCTTGGTGACGACGAGCACGTCGGGGACCTCCATGATCCCGGCCTTGAGGAACTGCAGCACGTCACCGGCCCCCGGCTGGACGACGACCGCGACGGTGTCCGCGAGATCGGCGACGTCGGTCTCGGACTGTCCGACGCCGACGGTTTCGATGACGACGACGTCGAAGGCGACCGCGAGCACCGAGGCGGCGGCGCGCGTGGCGGGGGCGAGTCCCCCGAGGCGGTCGCCGGCGGCGGTCGAGCGGATGAACAGGCCCGAGTCGGCGGGGTCGCGCTCGATCCGGGCGCGGTCGCCGAGCAGCGCGCCGCCCGACCGTCGCGAACTCGGGTCGACGGCGAGCACGGCGACGCTCCGATCGTCCGTCCGCCATGCGGTCGCGAGGCGGGAGAGGAGGCTCGACTTGCCGACGCCCGGCGGGCCGGTGACGCCGATGATCGCCCCGGGCGGCTCATGCCCGAGCGCGGCGGGGGAGAGCGCCGTCTGCAGCGCCTCGGAGCGCTCGCGGTCGGCCTCCCCGCGAGCCTCCAGCAGGTTGAGCACCGCCGGCGCCGCCGCGAGGTCGCCGTCGCGCAGGCGCCGCGCGAGCGCGTCGACGTCAACGCGTGCGTCGGCCGGTGCCCTCACACCGCCGCGGCGGCGTCGAGCCCGTGTCGCTCGGCGACGAGCGTGACGATGCCCCGCATCATCGCGTTCAGATCCCAGTCCTTCGGGGTGTAGACCGCCGCGATGCCCTGTGCCCGAAGAGACTCCGCGTCGCGCTCGGGGATGATGCCGCCGACGACGACCGGCACCTCGCCGGCCCCCGCCTCGCGCAGAGCCGCGAGCACGGCCGGGATCAGCTCCGCATGGGAGCCGGAGAGGATCGAGAGCCCGATCACGTGCACCCCCTCCTGGGCGGCGGACGAGGCGATCTGGGCGGGGGTGAGGCGGATGCCCTCGTAGACGACGTCCATGCCGGCGTCCCGGGCACGGACCGCGATCTGCTCGGCGCCGTTCGAGTGGCCGTCGAGGCCAGGCTTGCCGACGAGGAACTTCAGCCGCCGGCCGAGCGCCTCGCTCACTCGCTCGACCTCGTCGCGCAGTTCGGAGAGCTCGCCGCCGGCGACCGCGCTCGCCTCGCCGACGCCGGTGGGGGCGCGGTACTCGCCGAACACCTTGCGCAGGGTCTGCGCCCACTCGCCGGTGGTGACCCCCGCACGGGCGGCGGCGATCGAGGGCTCCATGATGTTCGTCGCGGGGTCGGCGGCCGCCGCGGCGAGGGCGGCGAGCGCCTCCCGCACGGCGGCGTCATCTCGCTCGGAGCGCCAGCGTTCGAGCGCCGCCCGCTGCTCGGCCTCGACGTCCGGGTCGACGCTCATGATCCCGCCGTCCGCGCCTGCGGTGAGCGGCGAGGGCTCGGTTGACACGAAGCGATTCATGCCGACGACGGTGAGCTCGCCGGACTCGATCCGCCGCCAGCGCTCGCGGTGGGACTCGACGAGCGCGGCCTTCATGTAGTCGACGGCGAGCACCGCGCCGCCGAGCTCCGCGACGCGCTCCATCTCCGCGCGTGCGCCGTCGGCAAGCTCGGCGACGAGCGACTCCATCACGCGCGAGCCCTCGAAGATGTCCGGGTACTCCAGGAGGTCGGTCTCATAGGCGAGGATCTGCTGCAGGCGCAGCGACCACTGCTGGTCCCACGGGCGCGGGAGGCCGAGAGCCTCGTTCCAGGCGGGAAGCTGCAGCGCGCGGGCGCGCGCCGAACGTCCGAGCGTCACCGCGAGCGCCTCGAGCGCGATCCGGTAGACGTTGTTCTCCGGCTGGGCCTCGGTGAGTCCGAGCGAGTTGACCTGGACGCCGTAGCGGAAGCGGCGCTCGCGGGGATCCTCGACGCCGTAGCGCTCCTGCCCGAGCTCGTCCCAGATCTCCGCCATCGCCCGCAGCTTGGCGTGCTCCTCGATGAACCGCACGCCGGCGTTGACGAAGAACGAGATTCGCCCGAACACCCGACCCATGAGCTCACCGGGGATCCGTTCGCGCACCGCGTCGAGCACGGCGATCGCGTTGCACATCGCGTAGGCGATCTCCTCGACGGGCGTGGCGCCCGCCTCCTGGAGGTGGTAGGAGCAGATGTTGATCGGGTTCCAGCGCGGCACGTGCACGACCGTGTAGGCGATCGTGTCGGCGATCAGCCGCATGCTCGGGCCGGGCGGGAACGCGTACGTGCCGCGGCTCAGGTACTCCTTGAGGATGTCGTTCTGGGTCGTGCCCTGCAGTTGCTCAGGCTCGAGGCCTTGCTCCTCGGCGGCGACGATGTAGAGCGCGAGCAGCCAGGCGGCGGTCGCGTTGATCGTCATCGATGTGTTCATCTCATCGAGCGGAATCCCCTGCAGCAGCGTGCGCATGTCACCGCGGTGGGCGATCGAGACCCCGACCTTGCCGACCTCGCCGCGCGCGAGTTCGTGATCGGGGTCGTAGCCGGTCTGCGTGGGCAGGTCGAACGCGATCGACAGGCCCGTCTGCCCCTTTGCGAGGTTGCGGCGGTACAGCTCGTTGGAGCGCGCGGCGTCCGAGTGGCCGGCGTACGTGCGCATCACCCATGGCCGGTCGCGTTCGGGCAGGCGCGGGCCCTCGGAGCTCATCGGCTCATGGTACGAGGTCGCGCGCCGTGGCCTCCGACAGGGTTCGCCGCGCGACGTGCGAGAATCGGCACACGGCCGCCCGACCCTCGAACCGAGGCCGCCTGGACTGAACGATGCCCGATCAGAGCTCAGCCGCCAGCGAGCACGCGATCCTCCAGGAGATCACGGCACCGCTGCAGACGCTTCCCGACGACCCGCTGTCGCTCGTGGAGGCAGATTTCCCGACCGCGATGCGCGGCTACGACCGCCACGCCGTCGACGACTACGTCGAGCAGATGTCGCGCCTGGTCGCCGAGCTGCACGCGACGCGCTCGCCCGAGGCGGCGGTCCGGCGCGCGCTGGAGCGGGTCGGCGACCAGATCTCCGGCGTGCTGCAGCGGGCGCACGAAACCGCGGAGAAGATCACCGCGCAGTCCCGGGCGGAGGCCGAGGATCGGCTCGAGCGGGCCCGCCGGGAGGGCGCGGCGCTGATCGAGGCCGCCGAGCGCCGGGTCCGGGAGCTCGACGCCGACACCGACCGGGTGTGGGCGGAGCGCCAGCGGATCATCGCGGACGCGGAGGCGCTGTCGGGGGAGCTGCTCGCGGTCGCCCGGGACGCGGCCGCGCGGTTCCCGCTCGAGGAGACGCGGCCGGCTCCGGTCGAGGAGCCCGCGGCGGTTGCGGAACCCGAGCCGCTCGAGGAACCCGAGCCGCTCGAGGAACCCGGGTCGCTCGAGGAACCCGGGTCGGCCGGGGAGGCGGCGGTGGTCGCGGAACCCGAGCCGCTCGAGGAACCCGGGTCGGCCGGGGAGGCGGCGGCGGTCGCGGAACCCGAGCCAGTCGAGGAACCCGCGGCGGATCACGGGCCGCTGGATGCGGACGGGGAACCGGAGGCGGCCGAGGTCCCCCCGTCCGTCGAGGACGCGACGCTGCCGATCGACCCGACCGAGCGCTATTCGGTCTCGACCGAGGACGATTCGACGCGGATCATCCCGCCGGCCTCTGACGCCGCGCAGCGTCGGCACGAGAACTGACGCGTGCGCGTCATCGACCTCATGCACCTCGGCCGCCCGCGCGTCATCGGCACGTGGGTCGACGGCGACGTGATCGTCGACTGCGGTCCGAGCTCGACGCTCGAGACGCTGCTTCAGGGCCTCGGTGACACGCGGCCGAGCGCACTCCTGCTCACGCACATCCACTTCGACCACGCCGGCGCGGCGGGCTCGCTCGTCCGGCGCTGGCCGGAGTTGCCGGTCTACGTTCATGAGCGCGGGGCGCGTCACCTCACCGATCCGGAGCGGCTCTACAACAGCGCGAGACGGCTCTACGGCAACGACATGGAGCGGCTGTGGGGCGAGATGGTGCCCGTCACGGAGGAGAACCTGCGACCGCTGTCCGGCGGCGAGACCGTGCTCGATCGCTACGAGGTCGCCTACACGCCCGGGCACGCCTCACATCACGTCTGCTACCGGCGGGGCGACACGGCGTTCGTGGGAGACGTCGGCGGCGTGCGGATCGCGCCCGACGCGCCCGCGATCCCGCCCACGCCGCCGCCCGACATCGACGTCGAGCTCTGGCACGAGTCGATCGAGACCGTCCGCCGCTGGGCGCCCGAGCGGCTGGCGATGACGCATTTCGGCGAGGCGACCGACGCCGCGGCGCAGCTCGACGAGGTCGGCGGGCGCCTCGACGCCTGGGCGGAGCTCGCGCGCGACGGTGACCGCGAGCGGTTCATCGCGATCGTGCGCGAGCAGATCGCCCGGCTCGGCGGCGCCGAGTACGCCGACCAATACCAGCAGGCGGCGCCGGCCGAGCAGCTGTATGCCGGCTACGAGCGCTACTGGGCGAAGCGGTCGCAGGCGCCCGCCGGCTGACCCGGCCCGTGGCCGCTTCGTCCTCGACCCTCCGCGGCGACCCCTGTGCGATGCGGTGCCGGTCGGTATGCTCGAGCCTGCATGTCTGTGACGGTCGAACTGCCTCGCACGGGCGGTCCCGGCTCAGGGCTCGGAGGTCCCTGGCGGGTGGTGGTCCTCAACGACGACCACAACACCTTCGACCACGTCGCCGAGACGCTGGCGCGGGTGCTGCCCGGGGTGAGCCTCGCGGACGGATACCGAAGCGCCGACAGGATCCACCACACGGGCCTCGCGGTCGTGTGGAGCGGCCCCAAGGAGGACGCCGAAGATTACTGGGCGCAGCTCGACGGAGCCGGCCTCACGATGGCCCCGCTCGAGTGCGGCTGACCGCCTGACGGCGTCTCACCGCGCCTGGCGGCGTCGTGGCTCACTCACGTACGCCCGTGACGCTCGCTCGCCACTCCTGGCCAGCCACGCTGAGCCACTCGTCAGCGGGCCAGTCGGGTCAGGTCAGGCCGTCACGTTGCGCGTGCCGGGCACCGCGGCGGCGGCCGACTTCGCGCCCGCAAGCAGCTTGGCGGCCTGGCGCTCGGGGCTGATCCGCACCACGTTCCAGACGACGCCGAGCTTCTCCAGGAGCGCGATCAGCCAGCCGGTCGGGTCGGCGAGCCGCTCGGACCAGGTGAGCCCGTGGAACGCGGACGTGGGAAACGCGTGATGGTTGTGATGCCACGCCTCGCCCATCGAGAACGGCGCGAGCCAGAACACGTTGCGCGACTCGTCGTCGACGGCGAAGCGCTTACGCCCGAAGAAGTGGCAGACCGAGTTGATCGACCAGGTGACGTGGTGCAGCAGGAAGATGCGCACGAGCCCGCCCCACAGGAGGCCGATGATTCCTCCCCACAGCGTGCCGCTCACGAGCCAGCCGATCGCAAACGGGATCGCGAGCCCGGCCACGACGAAGACGGGGAACAGTTTGTCCATCACGCGGAGCGTGCGGTCCTTGAGCAGATCGGGCACGAAGCGCTCCCGCTCGGCGGTGCCGACGGTCTCGAACAGCCAGCCGACGTGGGCGTGCCACAGGCCCTGGATCGCGCCCTTGACGCCGGGGCCGAAGCCATGGGGGGTGTGCGGGTCGCCCTCCTGGTCGGTGAACGCGTGGTGCTTGCGGTGGTCGGCCACCCAGGTGAGCACCGAGCCCTGCACGGCCATCGAGCCGAACGCGGCGACGATCGCGCGGAACGCCGCCGAGCTCTGGAACGAACGGTGCGTGAACATCCGGTGGTACCCGAGCGTGATCCCGAGCGCGGTCACGACGTAGAGCGCGCCCATCACGATCAGGTCGATCGGACCGACGGCCTTGTGCCAGAGCAGCACGATTGCGACGGCGAGGCCCACCAGTGGGAGCGGCACGCCGATGAGGTTGACGATCTTGTGTCCGCGGCTCATCTGCATCTCGGGTTCCATGTACGCGAGGCTACGTCGGCCGCGCGCAACTTTCTCCTATGCTTGGCGCGAAGTGCCCGCGCAAACTTATATCGATCCCACAAAGATCGATGACTACCCGTGGCGGCAGCTCGATCCGGCGATCGTCGGGGTGCTCAGGCCGGTGCTCGACGAGACCGCCCAGGAGATGATCGAGGCGGTCGTGGCGAGCGTCCCCGCGTACGCGCGACCGATCGAGGGTGAGTTCGGCGTCGGCATCGTGGCGGGCGTTCAGGCCGCGCTCAGCCACCTGCTCGCGGAGATCGAGGAGAGCGGTCCGGTCGGCCGCCCCGACGTCTACCGGGCGCTCGGCCAGGGCGAGATGCGCGCCGGCCGCTCGCTCGACTCGCTGCTCACCGCGTACCGGATCGGCGCCCGGGTCGCCTGGCGGCGCTTTGCCGCCGCGGGTGTGGAGGCGGGCCTCGAGCCGGACACGCTCTACCTGCTCGCCGAGGGGATCTTCGCCTACATCGACGTCCTCTCGACCGAATCCGCCGAGGGGCATGCCGCCGAGCGCTCCGCGGCGGCCGGCGAGGCCGAGCTTCGTCGTCGGCGGCTCGTGCGGATGCTCGTGCGCGAACCGCCCGCGGACGCCGCCGCCGTGCGCGCCGCGGCGACCGCCGCCGAGTGGCGGCTGCCGCGTTCGCTGGCGGTGCTTGCGATCGGCGGCGAGCAGCGCGGTCTCGCGGTCCCGCGTCTGCCGCTCGGCACGATCAGCGAGGACTTCGGAGAGGTGACGTGCGCCGTGCTCGGGGACCCCGACGGGCCCGGGCGGCGCGTCGAGATCGAGCGGGCCGTCCACGACGCGGGCGCCATCGCCGGCCTGGGCACGACGGTCGAGTGGGGCCAGGCGGCGCTCAGCTTCCAGCGGGCGCGGGCCGCGCTCGCGCTCGCCGGCCCCGAGCCCGGAGTCCTGTCCGCGCGCGAGAACGCCGGCCGGCTTCTGCTTGCGGCCGACCCGCCGCTCGCGGCCGAGCTGGCCGACACGATGCTCGCGCCGCTCGAGGAGCTCGCGCCGGGGTCGCGGGCGCGCCTGCGCGAGACCCTGCGGGCATGGCTGGCGGAGCAGGGGCGGCTCGCGCAGGTCGCCGAGCGGCTCGGCGTCCATCCCCAGACCGCGCGCTACCGGCTCGGGCGCTTGCGCGAGCTGTTCGGCGCGGACCTCGCCGATCCCGATCGGCGGTTCTGGCTCGAGCTCGCGCTTCGCGCCGCGCCCGACGACGCGGACGCATAGCCCGGCTTCGATGTTCGAGTGTTCCCGCGGACGCCCCGAGGCTGCTCGGGCCGGAGGTCCTCGCTAGAACGCGTCCGTGTCGGACATCGAGGGTGCGGTCTCGAGCTCGGGACCGACCTCGGCGTACTCGCGCCGGACCTCGGCGTCGCGACCGCCGACGGCGATCTCCGTCGCCCACGAGTAGGTGATCGGCACCTGGTACTTGCCGAGGAAGCGCGCCCGGAACTCGATCATCTCCGGGCCTTCCCAGTATGCGTACCAGGACTCGTGGTTCGGGACCCAGGTGAGCTGGTTGATCTTGTAGCGGTCGTCGTTGTCGACGTGGACCCGGTACTGCGTGGCGCCGTAGTGCAGCGATACCGGCGCGATCTCCGCGACCTTCTCGGCGAACACGGTGTGGCGCAGAACCGTCGCGTACCACCTGACGACCATGAGATCAGCCATGAACGCAGAGGCTACAGGACGCGGCTGACGCCCTGTCGGACGCGGGCGGTCCGTCCGCGGACGCTCAGGCGCCGACCTCGGCACGAATCGCCGAGGGACCCTCGGCGGTGCGGCCCTGGCCCTCCTCGGTGGCGCCGACGAGGATCGCGATCTTGCCGAGGTGCCGGTTGTCGCGCATCAGCTGGTGGGCCTCGGCGACGCCCTCGAAGCCCATCGTCCGCCACAACACGGGTCGGATCTTCGACTGCTCGATGAGCGCGTTGGCGCGCGTCGCCTCCCACGCGTTGGCGAAATGCGAGCCGATGATCTCCTTCTGGCGCATCCACAGGTAGCGCACGTCGAAGTCGAGCTGGTAGCCGGAGGTGGCGCCGCAGATGACGACCTTGCCGAGCGGCTTGACAGCGAGCACCGAGGTCGGAAACGAGGCGCGGCCGACGTGCTCGAAGACGATGTCCGGAGGCCCGCCGAGCTTCTCCGCGAGCGCCTTGCAGAAGCGCCGCGACTCCTTGAAGCGCGCCTTCTCGGCGTCCGGGTTCTCGTCGCCGTGGCGCATCATCCCGTCGAACTCCCGGCGGTTGATGTAGCCGACGGCGCCGAGCTGCTCGATCAGCCTGCCCTTCTCGTCGCTCGACACGACCCCGACCGCGTCGGCGCCGGTGAGCCGGCAGAGCTGCGTCGCGAACACCCCGAGCCCGCCGGCGGCGCCCCAGATGAGCACCTTGTGTCCGGCCTGCAGCTCGCAGCGGTCGATCAGCATCCGGTAGGCGGTGAAGTACGTGAGGCCGTAGGAGGCCGCCTCCTCCCAGGCGAGGTGCCGGGGCTTGGGCAAGAGCTGCTGGGCCTGAACCTTGCAGAACTGCGCGAACGACCCCCAGGTCGTCTCATAGCCCCAGATCCGCTGGCTGGGGGCGGCGAGCGGGTCGAGGCCGTGAACCTCCGGGTCCTCGTAGGAGGCTTGGTTGCAGTGGATCACGACCTCGTCGCCGGGCTGCCAGCGGGTGACGCCCTCGCCGACCTTCCACACCACGCCCGAGGCGTCGGAGCCGCCGATGTGATGGCCCCACTCCGGATGATCGCCGTAGCGCCACACCCCGACCGGCTCGCCGAGCGCCGCCCACACGTTGTTGAAGTTGACGCCCGCTGCCATGACGCGCACGATCACCTCGAACGCGCCCGGCTCCGGCACCTCGATCTCCTCCAGCTGGAACGCGTCGACCGGCTCGCCCTCCCGCTCCGCCCGGATCACCCAGGCAGCCATCGTCTCCGGGAGCTCACCCGGCTCGGTGTCCAGTGTTGCGATCCGGCTGACATCGACGGCCACGGGTTTCAGCATCCTTTCCTTCGGCGGTGTAGGAACGGCATCGTACCCCCTGAACGGGGGGATGGACAGGTCGCACTGTGAGCCACCGCACAGATGACCGGCCTCGACCCCGGGCCGTGCCCGCCGCTCCTGTTCCCTCCGGTTGCGGGCGCTGCGGCCCGCCGGCGAGGCCTCAGGGCTGCAGCAGGCTCGAGCCGCTGCTCGGCCGGGTGCGGCCGACGCGCACGCGCGCCGGTGCGATCCTCGAGGGCAGGGTCCGCTGCGCGTCGGTGAGGCGGCCCGCGGCCGCGGCGACGAGCTCGTAGGCGCCGCGGGCGAGGTCGACCTTGAGCTGGGTGACGCCCTGGGGGTTGATCGGCGCCGTCCGCGCGAGGCCGCGCCCGGCGCGCACGATGCGGAGCGCGACCGCGCGCCTGCTCTGGTTGGCGACCGTGAGGAGCACCGGGCCGGCACCGAAGCGCGCGGGGGAGACGCGAATCTGGGCGGCGCCCACGTAGGCGGAGACGATGATCGGCTCGGGCGGTGCGGCACGGGAGGCCGCCGGAGATCCCGCGCTTCCGCAGGCGCTCAATCCAAGGGCGGCGGCCACGGGAGCGAGGGCGGTCCGGATGCGCATCGTCACGGGAGTGTCGCGCATCGAGGAAGTCGGGCGCCGGTGGCCGCGGACGCGGGTGACGCGGCCGGCTGCGGGCGGGGGCGGGCGGGCGGGCGTGGCAGGGGCGGGGCGGGTGCGGGGCTGCGGATCGATCGCGGCGGGGCGGGTGCGGGGCTGCGGATCGGCCGCGGCGGGGCGCGTGCGGGGCTGCGGATCGGCCGCGGGCACGGCCACATCCGGGCGGCCGCGACCCCCGGGAACCACCCTGAGGACTGGAGCTATGCGGCGGGCTCGGAGTCGGACAGCTGCTCGCGCCGCTCGTCCACGCGGCGCAGCTCCGTCTGCAGCTCATCCCAAGACTCCGACTCGACGCGCTCGTACTCCTCGCCGCTCAGCTCGCGCAGGCGCTCGATGTAATGAAGCCACGCCTGGCGGGTGTCCTCTTCGAGCTCGTGGAGAGTGTGCAGTGGGGCGATCGAGGTCATCGAATGGCTCCTTCCCAGTCGGGTGAGGCCATGCTACCCCTCGGAGAGGTCAGCACACGGGCGCCGGCGGAAATCCGCTCTCGCGCACGACGACGTGCACACCGTCCGGCCCGGGGCGTATCACGGGCGGATGTCCCTGACCGCCCCGGACGGGCTGCTGTGCGCGCCGCTTGCGAGTGCGGAGTTCCTCGTCGTCGACACCGAGACGAACGGCCTGGCCGGCGAGGACTGCGAGATGACCGAGGTCGGTGCGGTGCTGGTCGGCGGGGGAGAGCTGCATGACCGCTGGAGCTCGTTATGCCGCACGAGCGCGCCGCTGCGCCGCGGCATCCAGCGGTTCACGGGGATCACCCAGGCGATGGTCGACACGGCTCCCTCGCTGGAGGACGTGATCCCGACTCTCGCCGGGCTGCTGCAGGGCCGGGTGATGGTCGCGCACAACGCGCCGTTCGACCGCCGGGTGCTGCGCCAGGCGTTTCAGCGGATCGGTCACGAATGGCCTGACCCGCCGGTGATCTGCACGGCCGCGCTCGCCCGCGTCATGCTGCCGCTGCAACGCGCCCGCGGGCTCGGGGCGCTCGCCGACGCGCTCGGCATCGAGGTCGATCTCGCCCACCGGGCGCTCGCCGATGCCGAGACGTGCGCGCGCGTGCTCTGTGCGCTGTTCCCGCGCCTGTGCGCTCACGCCGCGACCGTCGGCGACGCGCTCGGCATCCTCGGCCCCCGTCGCCGGTCTCGGACCGGGCGCGGCAGCGGTCGCGATCCCCGTCTCGGCCGCGGCGGCCATCCTCGCCCGGGTCCCCTCGTCGAGCCGCCGGGCGCGGCGGGACCGGCCGTGCCGGAGCGCTCGCCCGAATTCGGGGAGCTTCCCAGCGATCCCGGCGTCTACATCTTTCGCGACCGGCACGGAGATGTGCTCTACGTCGGCAAGTCGGTTTCGATCCGCTCGCGCGCGCGGGCGCACTTCGCGCCCTCCTCGCCGCCCGCCGCGTGGACGGCGCACGCCGAGGTCGTCGACTACCGCACGACGATCTCCGAGCTCGGGGCGCTCGTCCTGGAGAACCGGCTGATCAAGCAGTATCGGCCGCCCGGCAACCGGCGGCTCGTGCGCGACGACGACCGGCTCGTGTACATCCGCTGCCGCCTGGACATCCCCTTCCCGATCCTGGAGGTCGCCTCCGACCCGGCCGCTGGTCATGCGGTCACGATCGGGCCGGTGCACGGGCGGCGGCTCGCGGCCGAGCTGGTCGAGCAGCTCGACTCGCTGTTCGGGCTGCGGCACTGTGGACGCCGGCTGCCCCGCCGTGAGCACCCCTCCGCCTACGGCCAGATGGGGCGCTGCCTGTCGCCGTGCCTCGGCGATCTGGACCCGAACCTCTACCGGCGGCGGCTCGACGCGGTGCTCGGTCTGTTCGCGTCGGGCCACGCGGGAGAGCCGCTCCTCGACCACGTCGATCGGCAGATGCGCGCCGCGGCCGCGGAGCGTCGCTACGAGCGGGCGGCCGCACTGCGTCGGCGTCGCGGCCGGCTGGCGACGATCCTCGGGCGCCTCGGGCCGGTGCTGGAGGCGACGCACGCGCGGCCGCGGCTCGTGCTCGTCGCCCACCCGGCCGACCCCGCCCGACGCGAGGCGTTCTGGCTGGCGGGAGGGCGGCTCGTCGACGTCGGTCCGGAGCCGGCGGATGCGGACGAGCTCGCGGCGCGGACCGCTCAGGCGCTGCGGCGCGCCGGCCGGGTCGGTGAGCTCGGCGCGCACGTGCCTCCCGACGAGGTCGACGAGGTCCGGATCGTCACCACGTACCTCGCGTCCCACCCGGACGTCGAGCAGCGGCCGCTGCGGGTCGACGGCTGAGCGCGGGTCGGGCGCTCAGGTCTCGAACGGCAGCGGCCGCCGCGGGTCGACGGCTGAGCGCGGGTCGGGCGGTCGGGTCTCGAACGGCAGCGGCCGCCGCGCGCCGACGGCTGAGCGCGGGTCGGGCGCTCAGGTCTCGAACGGCAACTCGACGACCGTCGCCTCGATCTCCTCGGGCCCGACGCGGACCGTCGAGCCGGGCGGCGCCTCGCGCCGTACGAGCGCAAGGGCGATCGAGCCGAGCGAGGGCGACCGTACGACGGACCCGAGCCTGCCGACGATCCGGTCCTCGAAGACGATCTCCGCGCCGGTCGCAGCGGGCGCGGACAGCCGCAGGCCGCGAAGGTGACGGTTCGGCTTGCCGCGGTAGTGCAGGCGCGCGACCGTCTCCTGGCCGACGTAGCAGCCCTTCGTGAACGAGACCGCGCGCGCGTTGAGCCCGGCCTCCTGCGGGATCACCGTGTCATCGAGGTCAACGCCATAGCGCGGGCGGCCGCGCTCGACCCGGAGCGTGTCGGCGGTCTCCTCGGAGATCGGAAGCGCGCCCGCGCGGCCGAGCGCCTCGGCGAGCGCCTCGGTGTCGGCCGCGCCGCACAGCAGGTCGACGCCGACGTCGGTGCGGATCGCGCGGGCCTCGATCGCGTCGACGCGAACCGTCACGTGCGCGTGCTCGGCCTCGTCGAGCCCGTCCGCGCCCGCGACGCGCGCGGCGTCCGGACCGAGCAACGAGAGCAGCCCGCGCTCCAGCGTGCGCTTGTGCAGCGTCACGTCGTAGCCGAGGCTGAAGCGGCGGATGACGTTGAAGAGCTCCTGGAGCGCGACGCGCTCGGTGTCGAGCAGCAGTTCCTCGCCGGCATCGAGGATGCGCAGGTCGGCGAGCATCTTGCCCTTCGGGGTCAGCAGCGTCGCATAGCACCCGGCCCCCGGGGTGAGCGCGAGCACGTCGTTTGAGACCTGGCCCTGCAGGAACTCCTTGGCATCGGCGCCCGTGAGCGCGAGCTTGCCGCGCTCGGAGCGGTCGAGCAGGCCGCAGGCGGACGTCGCGGCGGCGTATTCCACCTCGGGAGGGGCGAGCGTTGTCACTTCAGGAAGTGTAGTGGGGAACAGGTGCCGGGCCGACCACAATGGCCCGATGCCCACCACCTCCCGTCACGACCTCGTGCGCGCCCTGCTGCGCGCACGGATGACCGTCCTCGCCGACATCGACCGCGACCCCGGAGCGCCCGAGCGACTGCTCGTTCGCTCCGATGCGAGCGGGAGCTTCCAGCTCTCGGAGCTGGGTCCCGACGGTGAGCTCGTGACGCTCACCGAGCTGCCCGAGCCGGTCGCCTCCGCGCACTACGTTCCCGGCGCCCGGCGAGCCGTCATCGAGGCCGACGCCGGCGGCAACGAGCGCGCCCAGCTGCTGCTGCTCGACCTCGATCGAGAGGCTCCGGCGCGGGGGTTCGCGGCGCTTAAGCCGCTCACCGAAGACCCAGCGCACGGACACCACTTCGCCGGGATCTCGCATGACGGGCGGGTGCTCGCCTACACCTCCAACTGCGACGACGGGGTCGACTTCGACGTCTACCTCTGCGACCTTGAAACCGGTGAGCACCGGCAGCTCTGGAAGTCCGGCGGCTGGGCGCACCCGGGGTCAGGCTTCTCCCCGGACGGGCGCTGGCTGTCGGCGATCCGCTCGGGCCCGTATCCGCTCGACGAGCAGCTCGTGCTCATCGACATCGAGGGCGGCGGCGTCTCGGTCACGAGCTCGCCCGGGAGCGCGACGCTCTTCGGCCCGCCGGCCTGGCTCGGCCCCGACGCGTTCCTGCACTCGACGAACGCCGACGGCGATCTGCGCGCGATCGAGTGCCGCCACCCGAGGGGGCTCGACGGGAGCTCCCGGATCGCGGGCAGCGGCGAGCGCCACGACACCGATGTCGTCTCGAGCCACGACGGGTCGACGGCGATCGCGATCGAGAATCGCGACGGCGCGTCGGTGATGCGCCGCATCGACCTGGAGATGGGTGCGCTCGGGGAGGCGATCGCGACACCCGAGCAGGGCCTCGTGGAGCCGGCGCTGTCCGCCGACGGCTCGATCGTCTACTACACGCTCACCGCGCCGCGCATCCCCGGCGACGTGTTCGCGTACGACCTGCGCAGCGGCGAGACCCGGCGCCTGACGACGAGTGCCCTCGAGGTCCCCGTCGAACGTCTTGCCACGCCGGAGCCGGGGTCGGTCGAGAGCTTCGACGGCGAGCGGGTGCCCTACGACGTCTACCGCCCGCACGGGGCTCGGGAGGGCGAGCCTCCGCCGGTCGTCGTCCACGTCCACGGCGGGCCCGAGTCCCAGGCGCGGCGACAGTTCAACCCGGTGATCCAGGCGCTCGTCGCCGCCGGCTACGGCGTCGTTGTCCCGAACGTGCGCGGGTCAACCGGCTATGGCAAGCGCTACGCCGCGCTCGACGACACGACCCGTCGGCTCGACTCGGTGCGCGACCTCGCCGCGGTCCACGCGACGCTCGCCTCACTCGGCTTCGATCCCGCGCGCGCCGCGCTGTGGGGCGGATCCTACGGCGGCTACATGGTGCTCGCCGGACTTGCGTTCCAGCCCGAGCTGTGGGCGGCCGGCGTCGACATCGTCGGCATCGCGAGCCTCGTGACGTTCCTGCAGAACACGTCCGCCTACCGCCGCGCCCACCGCGAGCGCGAGTACGGCTCGCTCGCCGAGGACCGCGCGTTCCTGCTCGAGGCCTCTCCGCTCACGCATGTGGGCGCGATGCGGGCGCCGCTCTTCGTCATCCACGGCCGCAACGACCCGCGGGTACCCGTGAGCGAGGCCGAGCAGCTCGTCGCCTCACTGCGGGGACGTGGCATCCGCTGCGAGCTGTGCATCTACGAGGACGAGGGGCACGGCCTC
Source organism: Solirubrobacteraceae bacterium (assembly GCA_035294545.1). Classification (GTDB taxonomy): domain Bacteria; phylum Actinomycetota; class Thermoleophilia; order Solirubrobacterales; family Solirubrobacteraceae; genus Palsa-465. Next base: position 18,462 of record DATGKS010000044.1, read on the forward strand.
GCGCGGCTCGGCAACCGGCTCGACGCGTATCCGCGCGCGATCGAGTTCCTCGACTCGGTCGTCGGGGCGCGGCGGCCAGACCCGTCACCACTCGGACCCGATCGCGTCTAAAGGCAGGTTTTGACATGCCATAATCTCAGGCGTGGCAGCCCAAACCGACTCCCTGCGCTCCTCAGCGGTCGAGGACTACGCAAAGGCGATCTTTGCGCTGCAGGCCCGCGGCGACGGCGCGCCGGTGACGACGAACGCGCTTGCCGAGCGACTCGGGCTCACGCCCGGCTCGGTGTCGGCGATGGTCAAGCGCCTGTGCGAGCTCGGGCTCGTCGAGCACGAGCCCTACCGCGGCGTGTCGCTCACGGACTCCGGCCGCCGCGTGGCGCTCGAGGTGATCCGCCATCACCGCCTGCTGGAGCTGTATCTCGTCGAGAGCCTCGGCCTGCCATGGGACCGCGTCCACGAGGAGGCGGAGGTGCTGGAGCACGTGCTCTCCGAGCAGCTCGAGGCGGTGATCGCCGCCAAGCTCGGGAACCCGACACACGATCCGCATGGCGATCCGATCCCCGGTCCAGACCTCGTGCTCGCCGAGTCCGAGACCCGGTCGCTCGAGTCGCTTCAGCCGGGGGACAGCGGGCGCTTCGTGCGGGTGTCGGACTCCGAGCCCGCGATGCTCCGCTATCTGGCCCACCAGGGGATCGCGCCGGGCGCCCGCTTCGAGGTGGTGAAGCGCCAGCCGTTCGGCGGCCCGCTGTTTGTGCGCTTCGGCGGCGGGGCGCGCCCATTCGAGGAGCCCCGGCCGCTCGGCGGGGAGCTCGCGCGCGCGATGCGGGTCGAGCTCGACGAGGCGGAGGAGGCGCAGTGAGCCCGCCGGCGGACGCGTTTGTCGAGCGGGTCGAGGGGGTGAGCGCCACAGACGCGGTGCCGAGCCGCTCGCGGCCGGCGGCGACGCTCGAGCAGATCCTCGCCCGCGGACGGGTGCGCTCGACGCTCTCGATGCTCGGCCCGGCGTTCGTCGCCGCCGTGGCGTACATCGACCCGGGGAACTTCGCCACGAACGTCCAGGGCGGCGCGCGGTTCGGCTACGAGCTCATGTGGGTCGTGCTCGCGGCGAACCTGATCGCGATGCTCGTGCAGTACCTGTCGGCGAAGCTGGGGCTTGTGACCGGACTGTCGCTGCCCGAGCAGTGCCGCCGCCGCCTGCCACGCGCCGGCTCGGTCGCGATGTGGCTCCAGGCCGAGGTGATGGCGATGGCGACCGATGTCGCCGAGTTCCTGGGGGCGGCGATCGGACTCAACCTGCTGTTCGGGGTGCCGCTGCTCGTCGCCGGCGCGATGACCGCGGTGATCGCGTTCGGCATCCTCGGCCTGCAGCGGCACGGCTACCGGCCGTTCGAGCTGGCGATCGCGGCGCTCCTCGGGATCGTGCTGCTCGGGTTCCTGTACGAGACGCTGCGCATCGGGCCCTCGGCCGCGGACGCGCTGCGCGGCGTCGTCCCGTCGCTGAGCGGCGGACCGAGCGCCGGCTATCTCGCTGTCGGGATCATCGGCGCGACCGTCATGCCCCACGTCATCTACCTGCACTCGGCGCTCACCAAGAACCGCGTCCAGGCCGGGGACCGGGATGGCCGCCGGAGGCTCCTGCGCTTCGAGCGTCTCGACGTGATCGTCGCGCTGTCGATCGCGGGCGTCATCAACCTCGCGATGCTCGCGGTGGCCGCCAAGCTGCTCCACGGGACCGGGCTGAGCGGGGTGTCCTCGATCGAGGGCGCGCATCGCGCGCTCGCCGACCGGGTCGGCGGCGGCGCCGCGATCGCGTTCGCGGTCGCGCTGCTCGCCTCCGGGGCCTCCTCCTCAAGCGTCGGCACGTACGCCGGCCAGGTCGTGATGGCGGGTTTCCTCGACATCCGCATTCCGCTCGCGCTCCGCCGCCTGTTCACGATGATCCCGGCGCTCGTGATCCTCGGGATCGGAGTGTCCCCGACCGGTGCGCTCGTGCTCAGCCAGGTGGTGCTCTCGTTCGGGATCCCGTTCGCGCTCGTACCGCTGGTCGTGCTCACCTCCCGTCGCACCGTCATGGGCGAGGCGGTCAACGGGCCGCTCCTGCGCGTTGCGAGCTTCGCCGTCGCGGCGCTCATCACCGCCATGAACGTGCTCCTGCTCGTGCAGCAGTTCGCCTGAGGCGGCCCCGGCCGCCCCGCCGGTCCGGCGCGCCACGCCGCCCGGGCGCGGACCGCCATCCGCGGTGCGGAGCATCTGCCGATGCGACCGCCACCCGCGGCGCGGAGCATCTGCCCGGTGCGACCTCCCCACGCCTCGGTGCGGCCTTCGCCCCGCGGCGCGGCCGCCACGCCTCGGTGCCGGCCTCCACCCCGCGGCGCCGGCCTCCACGCCTCGGTGCCGGCCTCCACCCCGCGGCGCCGGCCTCCACCCCGCGGCGCGGCCGCCCCGCCTCGATGTCGGCCTCCACCCCGCTGCGCGGCCGCCCCGCCGCGGCTTTCTGGACACGCGTCGGACCGATCGAAGCCCATGTCCTGTAAGCCGCTCTGAGCGCGGTCTACAGGACATGGGTCCGGGCTCGCCGAGCGCGTGTCACGAAAACAACCCCCATTAGGGGGGGGGGTGAATCAGGGTCGGCCGGAGGCTCCGGAGAGCATGGAACGCATCAAGCGCTGGCCCGACCGCGCGATCGGCGATCTCGCCGCGCGCCAATACGCGAACATCACGCGCCGCCAACTGCTGGAGCTTGGCGTCTCGACCGACGCGATCGACCGGGCGGTCCGGCGCGGGCGGCTGTATCGCGTCCACCGGGGCGTCTATTCGCTGCTCCCGGCCCGCGCCCGGCCGGCGCTCGCCGTCGAGCAGGCGGCGCTGCTCGCCTGCGGGCCCTCGGCGTTGCTCTCGCACGGCTCCGCCGCCCGCCTCCACGGCGTGCGGCTGCCCGGGTACGCCCGGGAGGTCCACGTGACCGTCACCGGCGCAGCGCACCCCCGCAGCCGACCCGGTCTCGTCGTCCACCGCGTCGCGTCGATCGATCCGCAGGAGCGGGTTCGCGTGGAGCGCCTCCCCGTCACCTCGGTCGCCCGCACGCTGCTCGACCTTGCGCCGCTTCACACCGAGCGCCAGCTCGCGCCGCTCGTCGACCAGGCGCTTCGCAGGACGAGCCGCGCCAAGCTCCTCGAGGTCGTCGAGCGCCATCGTGGCCGGCCGGGAGCTCGGCGGCTGGCCCGGCTGCTCGATCCGGCGAGACCGTCGGCCGACACCTGGTCGAAGGCGGAGGCGCGGCTGCTGCGCGCGATCGCCCGGGCCGGGTTGCCGCTGCCCGAGTGCAACGTGCCGATCGGCGCGTATGTCGCCGACCTGCTGTGGCGCGAGCAACGGGTGATCGTCGAGTACGACTCCGACGCGTACCACGGCGGCCCGCACGCGTTCGACCGCGATCGCGCGCGTCACAACGACCTCGCCGCTCTCGGCTATGAGGTTCTGCACGTCACCGAACGTCACCTCGCCGAGGAGCCGGAGCGGGTGATCGTCTGGATCGCGCGCGCACTCGACCGCGCCGGCCGACGCTGAGAGTTGCCGATGCGACCGGCGGGAACTCCGCTGCGGGCGGCGGCCGAGTGTGCCTCCGGGAGGCCGCTGGGCGCGCCCCGGGGCGGCGGGGAGTGTGCCTCCGAGCGGCCGCTGGGCGCGCCCCGGGGCGGCGGCCGAGTACCCTTGCGGGCGCATGGGACTCGCCGACGACTTCACCGAGATGGTCTCCCGGCTGCCGGACGACTGGACCGATCTCGAGATCGACGTCCGGATCTTCGACGAGAGCCGCTATGTCGACGCGGCGGTGATCATGACGACCTGCAACGCGCAGCCCTACTCGCATCACGACTGGCACTGGCGGGTGCTCGTCGCGCATCGCTTCGGTCACGCCGCTGCGGTGCCGGCGGTCCACCTCGCGCTGAAGCTGCTCGACGACGCGGGGTTTGAGGGCGAGATCGCGCAGCGCGAGGTCCGCACCGGCCGCGCGGAGATCATGCCGGGTTGGGGCCGCACCGAGTCGGTCCGCCGCGAGTTCAAAAAGCTCCGAGCGCAGTAGTCGTCTTCAGGCGGGTGTCACCCCGACGGGCGCTCAACTCTCCGGCGCGCCGGTCGATGAGTGGGGCATGGCCCGGTCCTCCGTGCTTCCCCGTCTGTCGATCCGCGGCCAGCTGCTCGCGGCGTTCGGCGTCGTGCTCGTGCTGCTCGTCGCGATCGGCAGCCTCGCGATCGCCCGCCTCGGCAACGAGGACAGCCACGTCACGACGCTCGCCACGCGAGTCGTGCCCGCCACGAACCTCGTCGGCGAGATGGCGGCGACGATGAACAAGTACCGCAAGGACCAGCTGCACTACATCCTGTCGACGCCGGCGCAGCGTCGGGGGGCCGCCGGGGTGTCGGGGGATCTGGCGGGCGATCTCACGCTGATGCACCAGCTCCTGAACCAGTACCGGGCCAGGGGGCTCGTCGCCGACGTCCTAGATCGGAAGCTGATGCGCGCGTTCGCCAGCCAGTTCTTCTCGTATGTCGCCAGGACCGCCGCGTTCCGCCACCTCGCGGACGAGGGCCGGATCGCCGCCGCGGGCCAGACGGTCGGGGCCGGCCCCGGTGACGCCGAGTACACGACGCTCAAGGGGACCGAGCTCGCCTGGCAGACCTACAAGGGCACGATCGCCGAACGCTCCGCACGGTCCGCGCGCGCCGCCTATCACGGCGGCCGGCTGCTGATCCTGCTCATCCTCGTTCTCGCGGTGCTCGTCGCCGCCGGGCTTGCGGTGCTCATCTCCACCCGGCTGTCGCGCGGGATCCAGGCGGTCGGGCGCGCCGCGGCGGCGATCGCCCGCGGCGAGATCGAACAGCGCGTGTCGGTCTCCAGCCGCGACGAGCTCGGCGAGATGGCCGCGGACTTCAACGAGATGACCGACTACCTGTCCGCGCACGCGGAGGCAGCCACCGCGATCGCCGGGGGCGACCTCAGCGTCGAGATCCCGGTGCGCTCCGAGCGGGATGTGCTCGGGCTCGCCCTGTCCCGGATGACCGAGGGCCTGCGTGAGCTCGTCGGCTCGATCGGCCGCGCGACCGGCTCGATGAACACCTCTTCCCAGGAGATCGCGCGCAACTCCGAGAACACCGGGCGCACCGTCCACGAGGTCTCGAGCGCGATCGAGGACGTCGCGCGCGGCTCCGAGCAGCAGGCGCGCTCGATCGAGGAGGCGCGCGTTGTCGCCGAGCGCCTCGCAACCGCCGCCGAGTCCGGCACGACGATCGCCCGGGCGACGGCCGAGGCGGCCGAACATGCCCGCGCGACCGCGGGCGAGGGCGCCGACGCGGTCCAGCGCGCGGCCGAGGCGATGGCGGCGGTGCGCGCCGCCTCCGAGTCCGCGACCGCGGCGATCACCCAGCTCGGCCACAAGTCCGAGGAGATCGGCGGCATCACGCAGACGATCACCTCGATCGCCGAGCAGACGAACCTGCTCGCGCTCAACGCCGCGATCGAGGCAGCGCGCGCCGGCGAGAGCGGCAAGGGCTTCGCGGTCGTCGCCGAGGAGGTGCGCAAGCTCGCCGAGGAGTCGCAGGAGGCCGCCTCGACGATCTCCTCGCTGATCGCGGAGATCCAGGCCGAGACCGCCTCGACGGTCGACATCGTCCAGCAGGGCACCGATCGCTCGACCCAGAGCGGCGAGGTCGTCGAGGAGGCGCGGGCGGCGTTCCACGCGCTGCGCGACAGCGTCGGCGAGATGAGCCGCCGGGTCGAGGAGATCGCCGGGGTCGTCGACGAGATCGCGGAGGGCGCCCAGGTCGTCCATGCGCAGATGATCGGCGCCGCCGGGCTCGCCGAGTCCTCCTCCGCCGCCGCCGAGCAGGTCTCCGCCTCCGCGCAGGAGACGGCCGCCACCGCTCAGGTGTTCGCAGGCTCCGCCGCGGAGCTCTCGGACGCCGCCGATCGCCTGTCCGAGCTCGTCGGGCGCTTTCGCCTCGAGCCGACTGGCGGCGAGGACGCGCCGGCCGGCGACCGCGACCTGTCGCCCGCCGCGTAGACGGCGCAGAGTCCCCGCCGGTCCGCTCAGCCCCCCGAGGCGAGGGCAGGGGAAAACATCGCGTGGACGTCGGGCGGACGCTTGACGATTCCGAACCGCGCCTCCCACCGCGCCCAGCGGGCGAGCAGTTGCATGTCGAAGATGCCGAAGCGGTGCTCCGGCCCCGTGAACGCTGCCACGAGCCCCGGCAGCTCAGCGGACACGAGCCCCGGATCGAGCCCGCTCACCTGCCGCTCGAGCTCGCGCGCCGCGCGCGCGGGGTGCGCGATCGCGGCGTCGTATCCGGCGCTCAGCGTGCGCACGAGCGCGCGCGCCCGCGCCGGGTCGGCCCGCAGGCCCGCGCGGGTCGCGCACACGACGAGCTCCGGATAGGACGGCGCCCCGTAGTCGTCCACGCGGAAGATGTGGAAACGCCGGCCGCCGCCGCGACGCTCGAGTGTCACGCCCTCGTCGTTCCAGAACGCGGTCGCGGCCTTCACGCGCCCGGAGAGCAGGTCGGCGACCGCGTTGTAGCCGATGTCGACGGTGTGCACCCGGGCGGGATCGCCGCCGCTGCCGGCGACGACCGAGCGCAGAACCGCGAAGTCGCTCGGATCGCCGGGCACGCCGACGGTGTGTCCGGCGAGCTGCCGCGGGCTCGTGATCCCGGGCGCGGCGATCACCGCCGCCAGGGGTCGTTCGACGATCGGGAGGATGCCGACGATCGGGGGATGCCGCGGGTCGGAGCGATCGGCGAGTGCGAGGTCGTGGATGTCGAGGATCGCGAAGTCGACCCGTCCGGCCTCCAGCTCAGAGATCGCGTCCGTCGAGGCGCCGGGGACCTCGACGTGGAGGCGGATCCCGTTGCGGATGTCGAGGCGCTGGGCGAGCGCCGCGTAGATGCCGACATGGACGGCGTTCGGGGTGAAGTCGAGCACGAGCGAGACCGGCTGCGGACGGCCGCGCGCGGGCGCCGTCCGGCTCGCGGATCGGTGGGACGCCCCGCCGCAGGCGCTGAGCCCGAGCGTGGCCGCCACCGCGGCGAGCGCTGCCAGGTGGCGTCGCATCGGGTCCGAATATAGGCACGCTCGATCGTCGGGAATCCGCCCTCTTAGAATGGCCGCAGTGCGCCGCCGGGTGACCTTCAGCCGCAACCTCACGCTGTCGCTGTCCCGGACCTGCCGCTGCTACTGCAAGTACTGCGCGTTCGCCACCCACCAGCCGCATCTGCACGCGCCCGAGGAGGTCCTTCGGATCCTCGACGGGCCGGCTCGCAGGCACCGGATCAAGGAGCTGCTCGTGCTCACCGGCGAGCTGCCCGAGCACAACCGGACGGTCGCCGCGCAGCTGGCCGAATACGGCTTCGGAGACTTCACCGACTACGTCGTGTGGGCATGCGAGCGGGCGCTTGAGCGCGGGATCCTGCCGCACACGAACCTCGGCGTCCTCTCGTGCGAGGACCTCGCCCGGCTGCGCGAGGTGACCGCCTCGCAGGGGCTGATGCTCGAGTCGATCTCAGAGCGGCTGATGGAGACCGTGCACGCCGGCTCGCCGACGAAGCACCCGCGCCGGCGACTGGAGACGATCGCCGCCGCCGGCGAGCTGCGCATCCCGTTCACGAGCGGGATCCTCGTCGGGATCGGCGAGACCGAGGAGGAGCGAATCGCCTCGCTTGAGGCGCTCGCCGAGCTGCACCGGGACCACGGGCACCTGCAGGAGGTGATCCTCCAGAACTTCGTCCCGCATCAGAGCTACTACGGCCGCGAGCCCGCCGAGATCGCAACCGGGGCCGCGGCGGAGTATTGGCGCACCGGGCTCCACGACGGTCCGCGCCGCGACATGCCGAGCTGGGCGTGCCCGGTGAGCCTCGAGGACATGAAGCGGCTGATCGCCGAGACCCGCCGGCTGATGCCAGATGTCGGGATCCAGGTGCCGCCGAACCTGTCGGACTGGTGGCCGGAGCTCGTCGCGGCCGGGGCGACCGACCTCGGCGGGCTGTCGGCCAACGGCGACCACATCTCGCCCGAGCACCCGTTCCCGTCGCCCGCTCAGGTCCGCAAGCGGCTTGCCGAGGACGGATACGCGCTGTCGGAGCGGCTCTGCGTCTACCCCGAGCACATCGCCCCCGAATGGCTCGCGCCGCCCGTGCTCGACGTCATCACGAGCCGCTACTGGTCGTTCATCCCGCGCCGCGGCTCGGGGAGGCGGGTCACCCATGAGATCGAGCCCGCGACCGCGTCCCGCGCGATCGAGCGCGCCCGCGACGGCCGGACGCTCACCGCAACCGAGCTCACCGCGCTGTTCGCCGAGCGCCGTCCCGCGGTCATCGACGACCTGCGCGCGGCCGCCGACGAGCTGCGGACGCGGGTCGCGGGGGAGACGGTCACGTTCGTCGTCAACCGCAACATCAACGTCTCGAACGTGTGCGTCGTCGGCTGCGCGTTTTGCGGCTTCGGCCAGTCGAAGCGCTCGCCCGACGCCTACGAGCACTCGCGCGAGGAGTTCGCCCGGCGCGTGCACGAGGCGCTCGAGGCGGGCGCGACCGAGCTCTGCATCCAGTCCGGCATCCATCCCGACTGGACGCTCGAGGACTACCTCGGGTGGCTGCGCTTCGCCAAGGAGCTCGCGCCCGACATCCACCTGCACGCGTACTCGCCGATGGAGGTCGCGCACATGTGCGACGTGAGCGGCCTCCGGCCCGCCGAGGTGTTCGGGCGGCTGCGCGACGCCGGGCTCGGCTCGACTCCCGGCACCGCCGCCGAGGTGCTCGTCGACGGGGTGAGGGAGCGGATCTCGCCGAACAAGCTGCCGGTCGCCCGCTGGGTGGAGATCATCGAGGCCTCGCACCGGGCGGGGATCCGCTCGACCGCGACCGTCATGTTCGGCCACATCGAGGAGCCCCACGAACTCGCCGAGCACATGCGGATCGTCCGCGAGCTGCAGGAGCGCACGGGCGGCTTCACCGAGTTCGTGCCGCTCTCGTTCATCCCGTTCCAGACGATGCTCGGGCGCGCCCACGGCGTCGAGGAGATCAGCCGCGAGGAGAACCTCAAGCACACCGCCGTCTTCCGGCTCGCGCTCGGCGAGACCGTGACGAGCGTCCAGGCCTCGTGGGTGAAGATGGGCCTCGACGCCGCCACGGAGGCGCTCTCCTGGGGCGTCAACGACCTCGGGGGGACCCTCATGGAGGAGTCGATCAGCCGCATGGCCGGCAGCTACCACGGCGTCCGCCTCGCGCCCGAGGACCTGATCGGCGCCGCGCACGCCGCCGGCCGCCCCGCGGCCGAGCGCACGACGCTCTATGAGATCCGCCGCCGGTTCGAGCCCGAACCGGTCGCCGCCTGACCGATCCGCCGACCCGAAGCCGATTCGCCGACCGACGCCGCGACCGATCGCTCCGTGAGCCCCGAACCGATCGCCTCCGCCGAGTCCGAGCCCGCCGATCACCCGCCGGCGCTGTTCGCCGGCGTCGAGCCGGTCGAGGTGTTCGTCGAGCTTCTCGCCGAGCTCGACACCGACACGACCTCGACCGACTTCTACGACCGCATCTGCGAGGCGATCTGCCGGCTGACGACGATGCAGCGGGCGGCGATCGTCATGGGCGACGTCGGTCGCCGGCGCGCGGTCGTCACCGGCTCCCACGGCGGCTCGTTCCGCGATCTCACGCTGCCCACCTCGCTCATCTCCACGCCGATCGTCGCCCAGGCGCTGCGGGCGGACGCGGTCGTCGTCGCCGACGACATGGACCGCCAGGTCCCGCACGAGTACCTTGAGCGCTACGGAATCTCGACGCTCGCCTGCACGCCTCTGTCGGCGGCCGGCCACGCCTACGGAGTGATCCTCTCCGATCGGGGCGGCACGCCGTTCGAGATCGCGGACGGCGAGCGGCACCTGCTGTGGACGCTCGGCAAGACGGCGGCGCTCGTCGCCACGGCGCGCAACGCGACCCGCACCCAGGAGCGCACCCGCCGGCTCGCGGACCGGATCGAGCTCGCCCGGGAGATCCACGAGCGGGTCGTGCAGCGCCTGTTCGGGGTGACGCTTGCGCTGAGCGCCCAGACGCCGCTTGACGCAGAGCAGCGCGAGCGCTGCCGCGCCGAGGTGCAGGAGGCGCTCGGCGACCTGCGCCAGGCGCTCGAGCGCCCGCTCGCGCCGGTGGCACAGCACACGGGCACGACGTTCGCCGACGAGCTCGCACGCGCGGTCGAGGCGGCCGAGCCGCCGGTGATCGTCGACTGGGACCCGGCGGTGAGCGTCCCTCCGGCGGCCGAGCCGCTCGCCCAGACGGTGCTCGGCGAGGCGCTGCGCAACGCCGCCAAGCATGCCCGGCCGACCGCGGTGCGGGTGCGCGTCGACGCCGACGAGGACACGTTCACGCTCGAGGTCCGCAACGACGGGGTCGGCTCCGGCGCGCGCGGCACCGGCATGGGGCTGCGCCTCGCCACCCTCGAGGCGCTCCAGCAGGGCGGGGTGCTCGACTTCGGCGCGCCCGGCGAGGGCGAGTGGCGGGTGCGGCTGGTCGTGCCGCACGGGAACGCGACAGGGGCCGATGAGCCATGAGCGGCGCCGAGCCCGGGCTGCGGGTGCTCGTCGTCGACGATCACGACGTCGTCCACTGGGGCTTTCGGGTGCTGCTCGGCGAGCAGCCGTGGGTCACGCACTGCCTGTCGGCCCGCTCGGGCGCCGAGGCGCTCGCGCTCTTACCGACGCTCCGGCCGCATGTCGCGCTCGTAGACCTGTTCCTCTCCGGCGAGTCGGGCGCCGACGTGTGTGCCTCGATCCGCCGCGCCTCGCCGGACACGCGCGTGCTTCTCATCTCCGGCTCGGGACGCATGTCGCCGGCGGCGGCGAGGGCGGCCGGCGCCTCCGGATTCGTCTCCAAGGACTGGGAGGCGAAGGACGTCGCCCGCGCGGTGCGCGCCGTCGGCCTCGGTCAGACGGTGTTCGCGCCGAGGACCGAGCAGCCGGCGCCGCTGCTCTCCGATCGCGAGCGGGAGGTGCTCGACCTGATCGCCGCCGGCTCGACCAACCGCGAGATCGCCGCCACGCTCTTCCTCTCCCCGCACACCGTCAAGGAGCACACGAGCGCCCTGTACCGCAAGCTCGGGGCCCGCAACCGCGCCGAGGCCGTTCAGCGCGCCCAGCGCGTCGGCCTGCTCAGCTGATCTCTACCGCCGCCGCATCGCCCATTCGATGACGGGCAGCTTGAGCGCGTTCGGCACGTGCTGGCCGGCGAGCATCGCCGCGCGGATCGGCAGGCCGGGCACGACGACGCGCTGGTCCGCCTCGAGGCCGCGCACGCCCGCCTCCGCCGCCTCCTCGGCGGACACCCACAGCGGTCGCGGCACGGCGTTCTCGAACGTCTGCCCGGAGCCGACCTCCCAGCCCGCGACCTGCCAGAACTCGGTCGAGACCGGGCCCGGGGCGAGCGCGGTGACGGTCACGCCGGAGCCTCTGAGCTCGTGGTGGATCGCCTCGGAGAACGTGAGCATGTACGCCTTGGCCGCCGAGTAGCCCGCCGAGTAGGGGAGCGGCTGCATGCCCGCGGTCGAGGCGACGTTGAGCACCGCGCCCGCGCCGCGGCGGACCATCCCGGGCAGGAACGCCGAGCAGAGCGCGAGCGGCGCCTCGACGAGCACCCGCAGTTGGTCGAGCTCACGCTCGGGGTCGGAGAGATGGAACGCGCCCCCGGTGGCGAAGCCGGCGTTGTTGACGAGCACGTCGATCGTGAGCCCGAGCGCGGCGATCCGGCCGGGCAGCCGCTGGCGCGAGGCCGGCTTGGACAGGTCGCAGCCGAGCGTCTCGGCGCGCACCGCATGCTCGGCGCTCAGCTCGGCGGCGAGCCGCTCGAGGCGATCCCGGCGCCGGGCGACGAGCACGAGCGCATGGCCGCGCTCCGCGAGCTGCCGGGCGATCTCGGCGCCGATGCCGGACGAGGCGCCGGTGACGAGTGCGGCGGTCTTCGCTGAGGGGGCGGGCAGTGGCACGGCGGCTCGTGAGGCTACCGGGCGGGTCGCCTCGGCGCGACGCGCATGCGACGTGAGCGCGGTCGACGTCGCAGCCGGCGCGACGGGTCGACGAGATGGACGGACGACCGCGTCGTCAGGGCGTTCTGATCGACGCGTGAGCGCCGCTTCCGCGGGCACCCTCCGCCCGGCGGGGCCGCCGCCCCCCGAACGGGGGGAAATGCCCAAGTTGGCTGTATCGAGCTCGTAGGGTCGGCGTAGGTTCGCCTGGAATGAGCACCGAAACCGACAGCCGGAGCGCGATCCTGTTCCCCGGTCAGGGGAGCCAGACGCCGGACATGCGCGACCTCGTCGAGCGCGTCCGTCCGGACCTGCTCGCGCTCGCCGCGGAGGTCGTCGGCGAGGACCCGTTCCCGCGCGCCGACGAGGGCACGAACTACGCCCAGCCGGCGATCTTCTGCGCGTCGCTGGCCGGCTGGACGGCGCTCGGGTCGCCGCTCGGCGCGATGATGGCCGGGCACTCGCTCGGGGAGCTCGGGGCGCTTGTCGCCGCCGGGGCGCTCGGTGAGCGCGACGGCCTGGAGCTCGTCGCGCTCCGCGGCCGGCTCATGCACGAGTCCGGCCTGGCCGCCGGCGACGGCTCGATGGTCGCGGTGATCGGCGCCGGCGCCTCGGAGCACGCGGGCGAGATCGCGGCCGCCTCCGAGCTCACGGTGGCGAACGACAACTCGCCGCTGCAGATCGTCCTCTCCGGCGACAAGCGCCACATCCCGGCGGCGATCGAGCGCGCGAAGGAGCTTGGCCTGCGCGCGATGGAGCTCGACGTCACCGGCGCGTTCCACTCGCCGATGATGGCCGGCGCGGTTCCGGAGTTCAGCGCCGCCCTGCGCGAGGTGCGCTTCACGCGCCCGCGCGTGACCGTGATCAGCGCGGTCACCGCACAGCCGTTCACCGATCCCCGGGTCGAGCTTGCCGACGCGCTCACCGAGCCCGTGCGCTGGCGCGAGGTGCTGCTCACGATGCACTCGCTCGGCGCCGAGCGGTTCGTCGACGTCGGCCCCGGTCGCGTGCTCACCGGCCTCGCCAAGCGCACGCTCTCCGGAGTGGAGCTCGTCAATGCCTGACCTGCCGTCCCAGGGCTGCGCGCTCGTCACCGGCGCCTCGCGCGGGATCGGCGCCGCGACCGCGAAGGCGCTCGCCGCCGATGGCTGGGCGGTCGGCGTCGGATATCGATCGGGCGAGGACGAGGCACAGGCCGTCGTCTCGGAGATCGAGTCAGACGGTGGCACGGCGATGGCGGTGCAGGCGGACATCACCGACCCCGAGGCGCCGGATGCGTTGTTCGGCGCGCTTGAGCGGGCCTACGGGCGTCCGGTGCTCTGCCTCGTCAACAACGCGGGAGTCGCCGACGACGACCTCACGCCGTCCCTCTCCGACGAGGCGTGGCAGACGGTGATCGACACCGACCTCACCGCCGCCTTCCGCCTCACCCGGCGGGCGCTGCGGCCGATGATGCGCGCGCGCAGCGGCCGGATCGTCAACGTCGCGTCGGTCGTCGGGCTGCGCGCGAACCCCGGCCAGCCGAACTACGCGGCGGCCAAGGCGGGGCTGATCGCGCTCACTCGCAACGCGGCCGTCGAGGTCGCGCGCCGCGGGATCACGATCAACGCCGTCGCGCCGGGCTGGATCGACACCGAGATGACCCACGGGGTCGATCAGGCGCTGCTGGAGCGCGTTCCCGCGCGGCGGGCGGGCACCGCCGAGGAGGTCGCCGCCTGCGTGCGCTTCCTGACGTCCGACCAGGCCGGTTATGTGACCGGTGCCGTGCTGTCAGTCGATGGCGGCCTCGCCGCCTGAATGAGCTTTGCCCCCGACCACGAACTTTCCGAGGAGGAAACCGACATGTCTGTGACGACCGAACAGGTGGAGAGCCGGGTGATCGAGACGCTTGCGTCATTCGGCCCCGACCAGAGCCAGATCACCCGCTCCGCGACCTTCGAGGAGCTCGACATCGACTCCCTCGATCTCGTCGAGCTCGCCCAGGTGGTCGAGGAGGAGTACGGCGTCGTGCTCAAGGGCGAGGACATGAAGGACCTGAAGACCGTCGGCGACGCCGTCGACCTGATCGTCGAGCGCGCCGGCTAGCCGAGGGCATCGTCCTTGTCAGCATCCGCGGACAGACGCAGGGTCTTCGTCACCGGCATCGGCGCGGTGAGCCCGCTCGGCATCGGCGCCGAGCGGCTGCACGAGCGCTGGGCGGCCGGTGAGGTCGGGATCAGCGACGGCCTCGGCCGCGCCGGCGAATTCGACCCCGCCGAGCACCTGTCGGTGAAGGAGGCACGTCGCCTCGACCGCTTCTCGCAGTTCGCGCTCGTCGCCGCCGGCGAGGCGATCGCCCAGGCCGGCTGGGTCGGCGGGGCGGCCGAGAGCGGGCTCGACCCCTACCGCGTCGCCTGCGTGATCGCCACCGGGATCGGCGGCCAGGGAACGATCGAGACCCAGCTCGAGGTGATGCGCGAGCGCGGTCCCCGGCAGGTCTCGCCGCTCGGGATCCCGCAGTACATGCCGAACGCGGCCGCTGCCGCGATCACGATGAAGCACGGGATCCGCGGGCAGAGCTTCCAGGTCGGCTCCGCCTGCGCGAGTGGCGCACACGCCGTCGGACTGGCGATGCGGATGATCCAGTACGGCGAGGCCGACGCGGTCGTCTGCGGCGGGACCGAGGCGACGCTCACCGAGTTCGCCGAGGCATCGTTCCGGAACATGCAGGCGCTCTCGGAGTCGGGCGTCTCGCGTCCCTTCGACCTGCGCCGCGACGGATTCGTGATGGGCGAGGGCGCGGGCGTGCTCGTGCTCGAGGCCGAGGAGGCCGCGCGCTCCCGCGGAGCGACCGTGCTCGGCGAAATCGCGGGCTACGGGTCGACGACCGACGCGCACCACCTCACCGCGCCGGACCCGAGCGGCACGCCCGCCTCGCGTGCGATCGAGCTCGCGCTCGCCGACGCCGGCACGGAGCCCGGTGAGGTCGACTACATCAACGCCCACGGCACCTCGACGCCGCTCAACGACGCCGCGGAGACGCGGGCGATCAAGGCGGCGCTCGGCGAGGCCGCCCGCACGCTTCCCGTCTCCTCGACGAAGTCGGCGATCGGGCACCTGCTCGGCGCCGCCGGGGCGATCGAGGCGGTCGTCACCGTCCGCACGCTGCTCACCGGGGTGATCGGCCCGACGCTCGGCTACGAGGTCCCCGACCCCGAGCTCGACCTCGACTACGTCCCCGGCGAGGCCCGGCCGCTCATCACCTCCAACGGCCACCCGCCGCTCGCGCTCTCCAACTCGTTTGCGTTCGGCGGCCACAACGTCACCCTTGCGATCCGAGGAGCCGAGTCATGAGCAGCCGGACGATGCAGGCCGCGCCGTTGCAGGCGAGCCCGGACGGCGAGCGGGCGCGACTGAGCGTGCACGCGACCCCGCTTCCCGACATCGTCCGTCCGGAGCGGCTGACGCCGGTCGAGCGCCTGGAGGCGCTGTGCGATCCCGGCTCGATCCGCGTGCTGCGCTCCCGCGTGAGCTCGCCGCGGCTCGGCGAGCGAGCCGCGCCCGGCGACGGCGTCGTCGGCGCCACCGGGCTCGTCCACGGGCGGCCGATCGCCTGCTACGCCCAGGACGGGCGCTTCTTCGGCGGCGCGCTCGGAGAGCTGCACGCCGAGACGATCGTGCGCGTGCTGCAGACCGCCGAGCGGGCGCGGATCCCGGTCGTCGGGTTCGTCGAGTCCGGCGGGGCCCGGATCCAGGAGGGCACCGCGGCGCTCGCCGGGTACGGCCGGATCTTCCGCGAGACCGTGCGCCTCACCGGCGTCGTGCCCCAGATCTCGATCGTCTCCGGCGCCTCGGCGGGCGGCGGCGCCTACTCGCCCGCGCTCACCGATCTGATCGTGATGACCGAGGACGCCGCGATGTTCCTCACCGGCCCCGGCGTCGTGCGCGACGCGCTCGGCGAGGAGATCGACGCGGCCGCGCTCGGCGGCCCGCGCGTCCACGACCGCAACGGCGTCTGCCACCTCGTCGAGGCCGACGAGGCGAGCGCCGCGAACCGCGTGCGGGAGATCCTCGGCTACCTGCCGTCGGTCGCCGGCGGACCGCTGCCACGGGCGGGCGCCCGCGCGGGCACGGGCGAGAACCCCGGCGACCACGTGCCCGCCGAGCCGCGCCGCGCCTACGACGTGCGCCTCCCGCTGCAGGCGATCGTCGATCGCGACTCCCTGCTCGAGCTCCAGCCGCGCTGGGCGCGCAACGTCGTCACCGCGCTCGCGCGGATCGACGGGCGCCCGGTGGCGATCGTCGCCAACCAGCCGCGCTACCTCGGCGGCGTCCTGGACGCAGAGAGCTCGGAGAAGGCCGCGCGCTTCATCGGCTTCTGCGACTCGTTCGGGCTTCCGCTCGTCGCGGTCGTCGACACCCCGGGGTTCATGCCGGGCTCCAAGCAGGAGGCCGCCGGCGTCATCCGCTACGGCGCCTCGCTCGTGCGCGCCTTCGCTGCCGCGCGGTCGCCGAAGTTCACCGTCGTGCTGCGCAAGTCCTACGGCGGCGCCTACATCACGATGAACTCGCGCGACCTCGGGGCGGATCTGGTGATGGCCTGGCCCGACGCCGAGCTGGGGATCATGAGCGCGAAGGCCGCGGTCGGGATCGTCAACCGCCGCCAGCTGCGCGTCGCGCCCGACGCCGAGGCCGAGCGTGAGCGGCTGGCCGAGGCCTACGCCGAGGAGCACCTGCGCGCCGACAGTGCGGCTGCGGCCGGATTCGTCGATGAGATCATCGAGCCCGTCGAGACCCGCGACCGGCTCATCCGCGCGCTCAAGACGTTCGGCGGCGAGATCGGCGGAGCGGGTTGGTCGCTGAGCGACGCGCTGCTCGCGCCGTCCGCGCCAGCGCGGCGATGACCCGCGGGATCTGCGGACGTCGGGGCTAGAGCGACATGGGCATCCTCGCGGGCAAGCGCCTGCTCATCACGGGCGTCATCACGAAGGACTCGATCGCCTTCCACGCTGCCGAGCAGGCGCAGCGCGAGGGCGCCGAGGTGCTTCTGACGAGCTTCGGCCGCGTCAGGCGGATGACCGAGCGCGCCGCGGGGCGGCTCCCCGAGCCCGTCGACGTGCTCGAGCTCGACGTCAACCGTCCCGAGGACCTCGAGGCGCTCACCGGCGCGCTCCGCGAGCGCTGGGGCGGCGTCGACGGGGCACTCCACGCGATCGCATTCGCGCCCCAGGACGCGCTCGGCGGGAAGTTCCTCACCGCCCCCGCGGAGAGCGCCGCGCAGGCGTTCACGACGAGCGCCTACTCGCTGAAGGCGCTCGCGGTCGCGCTCCAGCCGCTGATGGACCGTGGCGGGGCGCTCGTCGGGCTCGACTTCGACGCGACGGTCGCGTGGCCGATCTACGACTGGATGGGCGTCGCCAAGGCGGCTCTCGAGTCGGTCAACCGCTACCTCGCTCGCGATCTCGGTCCGGACGGCATCCGCTGCAACCTCGTGTCGGCGGGGCCGCTGGGAACCGTTGCCGCCCAGGGGATCCCCGGCTTCGAGACGCTCGCCGACCTCTGGCGCCGGCAGGCGCCGCTCGGCTGGGACGTGTCGGACGCGGTGCCGGTGGCGCAGACGATCTGCTGGCTGCTGTCGGACTACTCGCGCGGGATCAGCGGCGAGATCGTCCACGTCGACGGCGGGTTCCACGCGGTCGGCGCGGCGGCCCAGGGCTAGACCGTCGGTCGGCGCCACGCCCGGGCCGCCGCGCGCCCGGGCTGCGCGGGGTTTCCGCCTGTCAGCGGAACAGGTCGGTGTCGGGGCCGCGCAGCAGCGGCGCGATCCCGGGCCCGTCGTCGGTGCACGTGACGCGCGCGAGGCCGGTGACGAGCACCGCCGGCTGGCCGCCGTCCTTGGTGCGCGCGAGATCGGCCGCGGCGGCGAGCTCGTCGGCCGTTGCGATGAGCGTCGCCTTGAGCTCCCGTCCGCGGCGGTCGGTCCGGCCGCGCCAGTCCTCGAGCGGCTGAAGCCCGGCGCAGCCGATCGCCACGTCGCACTGCCCGTGCCGCCAGGCGCGCCCGAACGAGTCGGCGACGAGCACTGCGGGCGCCGCCCCGATGCGACGCGCAAGGCCGGCGCGCAGGCGCCGTGCGGAGGCGTCGGGATCGAGGGGCAGCATGATCACCGTTTCGTCCTCGGCGGCATTCGAGGCGTCGACGCCCGCGTTCGCGCACACGAACCCGTGGCGGGTCTCGCAGATGAGCACCCCGCGCTCGGCGCGGCGGACCGCTCGCGTCTCGTCGAGCACGACCTGCACGTGCCGAGGGTCCTTGCCGCCGAGGCGCGCCGCCAGCTCCACGGCCTGCGCGGAGGGCGCGACGTCGGCGAGGCGGCGCGTGCGTCCCTCGGCCTTGGAGATGAGCTTGTGGGCGACGACGATCACGGAGCCGGACCCCGCCCGCCCCGGGGCGGGCCCGCCGGGACGGGCGAGCGCGTCGGCGATGAGGGCCGCCGGCTCGTCGCCGGCGTGGACCTCGGGGATCCCCGGCAGGGCGACGGCGGTGATCACCCGCGGCTGCGAACGAGTTGGCGGAGCATCCCTCGGGTGAGCGCGGCGCCGCCGCGGGAGCGCTCGAGCGCCTCGGTGAGCACGGCGAGGTCTTCGGGAGTGTCGACGTCGAGCGCGAGCGAGGCGACCGGCGCCGACTCGGCGGTGAGGCCGGCGTCGCGCGCCTGCCGCAGATGGCGGTCGTGGCTGCCCTCGCCGAAGCTCGGCTCGAGCGCGTCCGGCGGTGTGATGAGGAGCGCGTTCGTGCCGGTGCCGTGGCGGTCGGGCACGACGAGCACCGAGCGGGATCGCAGCCGCCGGGTGGCGAGCTCATCGAGCTCCTCCGGGTCAAGCAGCGGACAGTCGCCGGGCACGAGCAGCGCGCGGTCGGCGCCGAGCGCGGTCGCGCGCTCGAGCCCGCGCCGGGCGGCGTCGTTGTGCCCGGTGTCAGCGTCCTCGATCACCTCGGCCCCGTAGCCGGCGGCGATCCGCTGCGCGACGTGGTCGGGGGTGACGGCGAGCACGGCGTCGATCGCCTGCGCGCGGCGCAGCGCGATCAGCGCGTCGGAGAACATCGCCTCGACAAGCGCGCGCCGGGGCATCTCGTCGAGCTCGGCGGCGAGCCGCTGCTTGGCCCGGTCGAGCGTCTTGATCGGGAGGATCGCGATCGTCGTCATGCGGCGTCCACGCTACCCGGACGCACCTGTCGTGGAGCCGCGCCGCGCGCCGGTGAGTCCGAGCGCGAACCGGAGCGTCGCGTCGGCGACCTCGCGCCGGCGCGCGGGCGTGTCGAGCAGCATGTCGTGCTCGAGCGTCGGCACCTCGCGCGCGCGCTCATCGGCGACCAGCCCGTCGATCAGCGAGCCGTACGAGGCCACGATGCCGTCGCTGTCGAGCGTTCGGCCGGACCACTCGAGGCATGCCGCCGTGGGTCCCTTGAGCACCGCGCCGCCGACGAGCGGGCTGACCGCGACGACCGGTGCCGGGCTTGCGCGGATCGCCTCGGCGACCCCCGGGACGGCGAGGATCGGTCCGATCGAGATGACCGGGTTCGATGGGCCGATGACGATCGCGCGGGCGTGGGCGAGCGCCGTCACGACCTCGGGGGTCGGGGTCGCTGCGGGCGCGTGCCGGTACTCGACGCCGTCGATCGGGCCCTCGCCGCGGCGCCGGATCATGAACTCCTGCAGCGGCCACCAGCGACCGCCGGCGTCGATCCGGGTCCGCACCGGCTCCTCGCTCATCGGCAGCACCCGGGCGCGGACGCCGAGTGCGGTGACGATCGCGGCCTGCGCCGCGGTGAGGGTGCGTCCCGCGGCGAGTGCCCGCGCGCGATCGAGCGCGATCGCGAGGTCGCGGTCGCCGAGGTTGAACCAGACGTCGTGGCCGAGCTCGCGCAGGCCGTCCATGACCGCGAACGTGTCGCCGCCGAGGCCCCACCCGCGCTCGTCGATGCGATCCGCCAACCAGAACGTGATCAGGTCCGGGTCGGGGGAGACATGGCCGCCGTAGATCTCGATGTCGTCGCCGGTGTTCGCGATCACGACAAGCTGCTCGGGTCGCTCGACGACGTCGAGCATTCCGCGTGCGAGCCGCGCGCCGCCCGTGCCGCCGGCGAGCACGACGACCGGGCCGTCGGGTGGCGGAGGGTCCGCGGCCGGCTGCCGGGCTGAGGCCGGCGGAGCGCCCGGGCCGGCCGGGGCGTCCGGGGCGGACAGGGGGTCCAGGTTGCTCGTCATCGCGGTGCGGCGGTGTCGGACAGGGGGTCCAGGTTGCTCGTCATCGCGGTGCGGCGGTGCCGGACAGGGGGTCCAGGTTGCTCGTCATCGCGGTGCGGCGGTGCCGGGCAGGGGGTCCAGGTTGCTCGTCATCGCGGTGCGGCGGTGCCGCGTCAGTCGTCAAGGCCCGTGATGCGGATCCCCGCCCGAGCCTTGTTGCGCATGTTGATCGAGATGATGAGCGGAGTGAGCCCCTCGACGATCCGCGCCATCTCCAGGGCGCCGGCGTTGACGGGCCGCAGACCGTCGATCCGGCGCACGAGCTCCATCACCCGCTCCTTGTCCTGGCGGCGGTCCCCGCAGACGAGCACGTCCTCGTCGAGCCGGTGGTCGAGGTCGGAGAGGAGCGCCGCGCTCACGGTGTGGAACGCCGAGACGACCCGCACCCCGTCGGGGACCATCTCCTGCGCCTGCTCGGCGGCCGAGCCCTGCCAGACGCCGAGCAGTCGCGTCGCCTTGCCGCTCACCGCGGCGGCGAGCGGGACGGTCGCGTCGATCACGAGCTGCTCGGGCGTGAGCGCCGTCTTCAGGTTCGTGAGCGTCTCGGACTGCGAGCGGAAGGGAACGCTCAGGATGACGAGCTCCGCGCCGGCGACCGCGTCGGCGTTCTGCGCACCGCTGAAGCGCCCCTCGCGCACCTGGGCGGCGGCGCGGCGCGCGGCCTCTTCGGCGCGACCGGCATCGCGCGAGCCGATCACGACAGGGGTGCCGGCGAGGCCGAGACGGAGCGCGAGCCCATACCCGAGTGCGCCGGTCCCGCCGACGATGCACACCGGGGAGGCCATGGTCGCGTGAGTCTATTCGGGGCCGGTGTGTTAGAACGCGAGGAGATGACCGCGAACGAGGACGAGCTGCTGCAGGTCGCCCTGGACGCGGCCCACGCCGGCGCCGCCGAGCTGATCGGGCGGTTCGGCCGCCGTCAGCGCCAGGTGCGCTCGAAGTCCTCGCCGACCGACCTTGTCTCCGAGGCCGACACGTCCGCCGAGACCGCGATCCGGGCCGTCCTTTCCGAGCGTCGCCCGGCCGACTCGATCCTCGGCGAGGAGGGGGGCGCGACCGGCAACGGAGCGCTGCGCTGGGTCATCGACCCGCTCGACGGCACGACGAACTTCCTGTTCGGCGTGCCCCAGTGGGCGGTGAGCGTCGCCTGCGAGGACGAGCGGGGATCGGTCGTCGGCGTCGTCCTCGACCCCAACCACGACGAGTGCTTCGCCGCCACCCGCAGCGGCCCGGCGACGCTCAACGGCGAGCGGATCGAGGCGGGCGGCGCGGACGGCCTCTCGACCGCGCTCGTCGCGACTGGCTTCGGCTACGACGCGGAGGTCCGGGCCCGCCAGGCGGCGGTGCTGGAGCGCGTGCTGCCGTGCGTGCGCGACATCCGCCGCGCGGGCGCCGCCGCGCTCGACCTCGCCTGGGTGGCCTGCGGAAGGCTCGACCTCTACTGGGAGCGCGGCGTCAAGGCCTGGGACATCGCGGCGGGAAGCCTGCTCGCCGAGCGCGTCGGGCTCACCGTCGAGCGCCTCGACGAGAGTGACGACGGGCCGCCCGGCATCCTCGTCGGCCCCGAGCCGCTGCTCGGCGAGCTGCGGGCGCTCGTGATCGGCTGAGCGCCGCGGCGCGGGCGCTTAGACTCGAGACTCCCCTCCGCGGCGGTGGTGGAACGGTAGACACGACGGACTCAAAATCCGTTGTCCGCAAGGACGTGAGGGTTCGAATCCCTCTCGCCGCATTGCTCCCGGGACCGCGCCGTCAGGTCGCCGCCGGCTGACCGCCGCCGAGGCTCCGGCCGTCGCGTTTGCCGCGGCGGCGCGTGGCGGCCTCCTCGTCCGGGACCTCGAGCTCGACGTTCCAACCCTGGGCGAACCCGACGATCGCGGCGAGGATGAGCACGAGCTCGACCGGCGCGAGGAGCAGCACGAGCAGCCCGATCGTGTCGGAGCTGAGCCCCCGGCCCCCGCCGAGCGCGTGGGCGGCGGCGTAGCTGTGGTTGGAGCGGTCGAACCAACTCGTCCCGCCCAGGCCGAGCGTCGCGATCAGCGAGATCGCGACCAGCAGCAGCCCGAGCACGCCCGCGATCGGCAGCAGCCCACGCGCCCAGCGGGCGATGAAGAACGCCATGACGAGATAGATCGCGCACCAGATGAAGTTGACCGGCGTCATCCCCTCGAGCTTGCTCCAGCCGCCGACCGTGGCCGCGAGCATCAGCCCGACCGAGACGAGGAGCACGATGACGACGAAGATCCGCGTCACCTTGCACACCGCTCGGTCCCGGTTGGGATGGATGACCGTGTAGCCCGGCCGGACGTCGCGATGATGCGCCACGACGGGACCATACCTCGCGGCGGCTCCGCGGGCGCACCCTGCGCAGTTCTCGCCTCCGAGGGCACAAGGGCGCAGCCCTCGCCGCGCGCGACCACGACACGCCTGCGGGGGCCGCGCCCACGTCCTACGGCGACCGGTCCGCCCGCGCACCCGCGCGAGGCGGAGGCGCCCGCGTCCCGCCGTACAATCGTCACCGGTCTCACGCGGGCGTGGCGGAACTGGTCTACGCGCCGGCTTTAGGTGCCGGTGGGCTATGCCCTTGGGGGTTCGAGTCCCTCCGCCCGCATCCATCCATCCATCCGTCCGTCCGCCCGCCGTCCGTCCGCGGGTCGGTTTCCGTGCAGACGGTGCCGCGCCCTCGTTGCCATCGGGAACGCATGTCCCCCCGGATCGGACGGAGACGGAGCGGCGCTCTCGCTACCATTGCGGGCCCTGAGGGGGACTGGTGTAACGGCAACATGAGGGTCTCCAAAACCCTTGCTCGAGGTTCGATTCCTCGGTCCCCCGTTGCCCGAGAGCCGCCGAGTCGGCCTCCGCGCGAAGTTTCACGATGATCTCGCACACGGTCTACCGGACGTTCGACACCGCCCGCCGGCGCGAGTTCATCCGGATCACCGACGACGTGGCGACCGCGGTCCGGGAGAGCGGGATCACCGAGGGCATGGCGCTCGTCTGCGCGATGCACATCACCGCCGGGGTGTGGATCAACGACGACGAGCCGGGCCTGCAGGAGGACGTGCTCGAATGGCTCGACAAGCTCGCGCCCCCGAGCTGGAGTGAGCCCGCCAACCAGGTCGCGCGCGAGCTCTCGCCGGATCCCGGCGACTACCGGCATCACCGGGGCGGCGAGGACAACGGCGACGCGCACCTCAAGAACCTGCTCGTCCACCATCAGGTGATCGTGCCCGTGACCGACGGCGGCCTCGACCTCGGGCCCTGGCAGCAGGTCTTCTACTGCGAGTTTGACGGCGGCCGGCGAAAGCGCCTGGTCATCAAGGTCCTCGGGGAGTAGCGACCGTCCCAGCCGCGGTCACCGTCGGGCTGTTCCGGGCGTCGCTCGACCTCGACGATGCCCGGCTCACGCAGTTTGAGGCGATGCTCTCGCCGCAGGAGCGGGCGCGCGCCGCCGCGCGCCGCGCGGAGAGGGACCGCCGGCGCTTCATCGCCGACCACGGCTGGCGCCGTCGTCTGCTCGCCGAGCACGTCGGCTGCAGGCCGGACGGGCTCGCGTTCGTCGAGAACGAGCAGGGCAAGCCCCGACTGGCCACGGGCGGCCCGCGCTTCAGCGCGTCGCGCTGCGATGAGATCGCCTGGTACGCGGTGTGCGCCGAGCGCGAGGTCGGCGTCGACGTCGAGCGGATCGACGCCGACCGTCCCCTCCAGCCGCTCGCGCGCCGGCTGCTCACCGCCCGCGAACGCTCGCTGTACGAGGCGCTGCCCGACATCGAGCGCGCTCGTGCGCTGGCCGCAGGCTGGGCGTGCAAGGAGGCCGCGTTCAAGGCCCTCGGGACCGGGCTCGTGTTCCCGCTCACGAGGCTCGAGGCGTGGACCCCGGACGGGACGCCGACGCGCGCCGAGGAACTGGAGATCCGGGAGCTGGAGGCGGGGGAGGGGCGCGTCGCGGCGGTCGCGGTCCGGGTCGAGCCCGCCGAGACCGTGGCGGTGGCCCCGCTCCGGGATTTGTCCGACGGCTGAGAGTCGCGCGGTTCCCGCCGCTCGACCGGACCGGAGCGGCGCGCGGTCTCCGCCGCTCGACCGGACTGGAGCGGCGCGCGGTTCCCGCCGCTCGACCGGACTGGAGCGGCGCGCGCGTGATTTGAGTCGGCTCCGGCGACGCTCGCCGGGCCGACCCGGCAGCATCGGCAGTCGCCGGATCGACCGGGCGGAAGCGGTACCCTCAGCGTTCCCGCGGGCGAAGTGTTGTGGTTGCACAGGAGCCTTCCAAGCTCTTAGGGCGGGTTCGATTCCCGTCGCCCGCTTGCCGGGCCACCGCCCCGGACGCGGCGGACCGCCTCCCCCCGGGCGGGTATGATCCGCACGTCACGGGGAGTGGCGCAGTCTGGTAGCGCACCCGGCTGGGGGCCGGGCGGTCGCAGGTTCAAATCCTGTCTCCCCGACTCGAGGAATCCCCGCTCAGGCGGGGTTGTCGAGAGGACGGTGAGGTTTCTCCTCCGTGGTCGTCACGGCGACGTCGCGTGCATGGGACGGGCCGGCGCTGGGGCGCAGCACTTCTTGTATTTCCGGCCTGAGCCGCACCAGCACGGATCGTTCCGGCCCGGTGGCCAATCGACCCCGTGGCCCGTCCGGTAGCGATCGGCCGCGTAGTGCGCCCGGGCGTGCTCCGGGTCCTTGCCTTGCTCCTCGCACCATGCGACGAACTCGTCGACGACGATCGGCGCGACGGCTCGGATGTGAATCCCGTGCGCCCGCATCCACTTGATGTGGCCATCCATGCGCCGGCAGTAATCCGGGTGCGGAACCGCCGCCCACTCCTCGGCCAGGCTGTCCCAGCGCTCGATCGCCCTCTCGTACTCTCCCGCCGGGAACCAGGCCATCGCCACCGCGACCTCGCGGGCGGCCGAGCGCTCCGCGTCGCGCACCTCCGGAGCGGCCAGCCAGTTGTCCGCGGCGCGGGAGAGATCGGTCCACGAACGACGCTCGCTCTTGCGCTCGCGCCACTGCGCCACGAACATGTCGGCTCGCTGCTCCAGCTCGTCGATCTCACGGTTCAAGGCGGCGAGGCTCTGGCGACGAACCTCTGAGAGCTGGGGCACGATCCCTTCCGGGTCCTCGGTCCGGATCGCCAGCTCGATGCCCTCACCCAACCAGGCGACGGCGAGCTCGTGCTCTCCGATCTCGTTGTAGGAGAGGCCGGCCGCGTTGTACAGCCAGACGTCCTCGGGGTCCGAGGCCTTCAGCTCGGCCCAGATCGCGGCTGCCTCTTCGTATCGCCCGGCCCGGAGGTGGAACTCGGCGATGTCGGATCGCGGGTGCGGCCTCCCGCCCCAACCGAGCTCGATCGCGCGCTCAAGCGACGCGATCGCGTCGTCGTGGCGACCCTGCCGGTCGTACTCGCGGGCGAGATCGGCGTAGCACTCGGGCATCCACAGATCGCCGGTGTCGGGCAGCTCCGCCAGCTCGTCGAGGATCGCCCGCGCCGCGTCGAGGTCCCCGCGCCTCAGGGCCTGCTCGAAGGTCATGCCAACTGAGTACCGCACAGCGCCGCGGTGCGCCGGCGCGTCCTCGCAATTTGCGCGCACGGACGTATCGTGCCGCCAACCGCTGGGCGACTCCCGTCGCGATGCGTGTCATCGACCCCGACGCACAGCACAGCGGAGAAGCGGAGCAGCTGGCGGCCGCCGCCACGGCCACCCGCCCACTGGCCGCCCGAGATGGCGAGCGGCGAAGTCCCGCTGACCCGAACGAACGCGCTCGCCGCATCGGTCGCGCGAAATGACCGAGCACCCGCCCGATTGGCCAAACCGCGAGCTGTTCGGATCGCCGCGCCGCGAGTGGGACACGCCCTTGGTCGCCGGGCACGAACGCCTCACGGCGCTACACGACGGGATCCGGCAGTCGTTCGCCTGGGAGAACGATGAGCTCTGCTCGTTCTGGCTGGACGGCCAGCGGTGGACGCCGCGGCGGTCGATCGCCCGCTTGAGGCGGCGAACCAGCTGCGGCCGGTCGAGCGAACTGCCGGTCGCCGGACGCCGGAGGATCCGCGGTCTCGCCGGTCCGAGATCGGATGCGGCAGGTGCGGGTAGCCTGCGGCGAAATGCCGCACTCCGGTCCAGGCACGCGGTATCGAGAGATCCGGCAGCTCGGCGCAGGCGGAATGGGCACGGTGATCCTGGCCGAGGACAGTGTCCTCGGGCGTCCGGTGGCCCTCAAGCGCGTCCCCGGCAGGGGCGATCCGCGCAGCGCACTGCGTCTCAAGCGCGAGGCGCTCGTCGGCGCTTCGCTCAACCATCCCAACCTCGTCTCGGTCTATGACGCGCTGATCCAGGACGACGGCGATGTCGTCATCGTCATGGAGTACGTCGAGGGCCAGACGCTGGCGGAGCGCATCCGCGCGAGCGGTCCGCTCCCGCCCGCCGAGGCGCTGCGGGTGCTGCACGGGGTGGCCGCCGCGCTCGATGCGATCCACGCGCAGGGCATCGTGCACCGCGACGTGAAGCCCGCCAACGTGCTCCTCGGCGAGGATGGAGTCGTGAAGCTGGCCGACCTCGGCATCGCCGACGTCGCCGACCGGACCCGGATCACGTCCGCGGACGCCGTCGTCGGGAGCTTCAGCTACATGTCGCCCGAGCAGCTCAACGGCGCCGTGCCCGGCCCGGCGATGGACATCTACGCGCTGTCCGCCGTCGCCTACGAGATGCTGAGCGGCCGGAAGGCCAGGCCCGAGTCCAACCCGCTCGCGCTCGCGCATGCGATCTCCACCAAGCCGGCGCCGGACCTCCGGCAGGTGCTGCCCTCCGTCCCGCGCGCGGCGGCGGACGTCCTGCAGCGCGGGATGTCCGCGGACCCCGCGCAGCGCCCGAAGCATGCGGCTGATCTCGTGCGCCGCCTGGAGACCGCCTTCGAGCCCGAGCGCCCGGCGCCGACGGTTCCGATCGCCATGGCGACGGCGCCCACGGCCCGGCGGCAGGGAACCCGGGTGCGCGAGCGCCCGGCGGCGTCCGCAGCCCGCGCCGCGGCGGGCGCGAGTGCGCGGCCGGCGGCGGGTGCGAGAGCGCGACCGCCGGCGCGCCGCCGCCCGACGCGGCTGGCGCCGCTGCTCGCCGCCGTGGCGCTCCTGGCGTTCGCCGGCGTCATCGGGGCGGTGCTCCTCAGTGTCGGTGGGAACGGCAGAGCGGGTCGGCGCACGAGCGCGGCCGATCGCCGCCGGGTCGGCGCCGCGGCCGGGCCCACCTCGCGCACGTCGACCAGCTCCTCCCGCACGTCCGCCGCCGGCAGCTCGACCCCGACGAGCGACGCGACCTCGACGCCGAGCCAGTCGACCTCCACGCCGAGCCAGTCGGCCTCCACGCCGGCCGCCCGGACCGGTGAGGCCGGCGCCCACGGTCCCCCGGCGTCGTCCCGGCCCGACGGTCACGGCCACTCCGGCCCGCACGGCGGTGCGGTCAAGCCGCACCCCCACGGAGGGCCCCCGGCCGGCCACGGAGGACCCCCGGGCGGCCCTGCAGGACCCTCGGCGCGCCGCGGCGCCGCGAGCGACGCGGCGACGACGCCCGTCGCCACCGTGCGGCGCTTTTACACGGCCGCGGCGGCGCACCGATACGCGCTGGCCTGGTCGCTCGCCGATCCGAACATGCAGAACCAGCTCGGCGGCTACGCGGCGTTCCAGCGTGAGATGAGCCCGGTCCGCTCGATCACCTTCCATCGGACCCGGGTGGTCGGCGGCACGGGATCCGGGACGACGACCGTGGCGCTTCAGACGACCTCGGTGCAGCGCAGCGGTCCTCAGCGGTGCTCCGGCACGGCGCGGACCGTGCGCGACGGAGGCAGCTGGCGGCTCGACGGCATCTCGATCAGCTGCTCGTGAGGCCGCGCCGCCGCGGTCAGGGCATCGGCGTGAGCGGGAAGTAGGGTGAGGAGCACCGACCAGATCAGGAGGGCCGATGAGCACCGAGACGACGACCCCGCCGCTGCGTGAGCGCCCCGCGTGGGCCGCGCTTGCCGCCCACCACGAGCAGATCGCCTCGACGACGCTTCGGGAGCTGTTCGACCGCGACCTCAGCCGGGGCGATCCGGCGTTCACGGCGGAGGGGGCGGGCCTGTTCCTCGACTACTCGAAGAACCGGATCACGGCGGAGACGATGGAGCTGCTGGCCAGGCTGGCGCGCGAGTCCGATCTGGAGGGCCGGCGGGACGCGATGTTCGCCGGCGAGCGCATCAACGTCTCCGAGAACCGCTCGGTGCTGCACGTCGCGCTGCGGATGCCGAAGGGATCGACGCTCGTCGTCGAGGGCACCGATGTCGTGGCGGAGGTGCACGAGACGCTCGATCGGATGAAGGCGTTCGCCGACCAGATCCGCGCCCGGACCTGGCGCGGGCATACCGGCGAGCCGATCACGAACATCGTCAACATCGGGATCGGGGGCTCGGACCTCGGGCCGGTGATGGCCTACGAGGCGCTCAGGCACTACGCCGACCGCGGGCTCACGCTGCGCTTCGTTTCGAACGTCGACTCGACCGACTTCGCGGAGAAGACGCGCGATCTCGATCCCGCGCAGACGCTCTTCATCGTCTCCTCGAAGACGTTCACGACCCTCGAGACGATGACGAACGCGCGGACCGCGCGCGCCTGGACGCTCGACGCGCTCGGGGACGAGGCGGCGATCGCCAGGCACTTCGTCGCCGTCTCCACGAACGCCGAGAAGGTCGCCGAGTTCGGGATCGACACCGACAACATGTTCGGCTTCTGGGACTGGGTGGGCGGGCGCTACTCGATGGACTCGGCGATCGGCCTGTCGACGATGATCGCGATCGGCCCGGAGAACTTCTCGGAGATGCTCGCCGGCATGCACGAGCTCGATGAGCACTTCCGCACCGCTCCGCTCGAGCGCAACCTGCCGGTGATCATGGGGCTGCTCTGCGTCTGGTACGGGGACTTCTTCGGCGCCCAGACGGTCGGTGTCATGCCCTACGAGCAGTACCTGAGCCGCTTCCCCGCCTACCTGCAGCAGCTCACGATGGAGTCGAACGGCAAGCACGTCACGCTCGACGGCCGCCACGTCGACTACCAGACCGGCGCGATCTTCTGGGGCGAGCCGGGAACGAACGGCCAGCACAGCTTCTACCAGCTCATCCATCAGGGCACGAAGCTCATTCCGGTCGACCTGATCGGCTTCGCCCGCTCGCTCAACCCGATCGGGAACCATCATGACCTGCTCATGTCGAACGTCTTCGCCCAGGCGGAGGCGCTCGCGTTCGGCAAGACCGAGCAGCAGGTCCGGGAGGAGGGGTCCGACGAGGCGGTCGTGCCGCACCGCGTCATGGAGGGCAACCGGCCGACGAACACGATCCTCGCCGAGGAGCTCACGCCGCGCACGCTCGGGGCGCTCGTCGCCCTCTACGAGCACAGCGTGTTCACGCAGGGCGTGATCTGGTCGATCGACTCCTTCGATCAGTGGGGCGTCGAGCTCGGCAAGGCGCTCGCCCAGCGGATCATCCCGGAGCTTGAGGCCGTCGAGGAGCCCGAGCTCCGCCACGACAGCTCGACGAACGCGCTCATCCGCCGCTACCGCGCGATGAGGTGAGGCCCGCCCGGGTCACTCCCGCGCGACGCGCGCCTCGGCGGCGGCCGCCCAGCCGGCGGCCCAGCGGTTGAGGCCGAGCGCGTACTCGGCCGTCATCCGGTCGTAGACGTCGTCGAACGCGCCCTCGTCGAGCCGCTCCTCGAGCAGTCGGCAACGTTCGTCGTGCAGCGCGCGCAGCCGGCGGACGAGCGTGACCCGGTCCTCGGGACCGAGCACCGCCGCGAAGCGCAGACGCAGGAGCGCCTCGTTGCGCATCTCGAACAGTGGCTCGGACCCGTCGGTCAGCCACGCGTGCAGCGCCGCCCGGCCCTCGTCGGTGATCGAGTAGCAGTGCCGGCGCGTCTGCCCGCGTGGATCGTCGCGCACGGCGACGAGCCCGGCCGCCACGAGGCGCCTCAGCTCAGGGTAGATGCCGCCGACGCTGGCGCCCCAGAACAGCCGGGTGGAGCGCTCGATCTCGGCCTTGATCGCGTAGCCGGTCGTGTGGCCCTCGGCGACCATCGCAAGCACGATCCGCGCGGTCTGGTTGAGGACGTCGGGAGCGGGGCTCACGGCTCGCGAGTATCGCGGTTCGGGCGCCCAAGCGCAACAGAGTGATGGGTCGCACAGAGACATCAGACCGATACATAGGCCCGAGCGCTCAGGCTGAGCTATACTCGATCACATGACGAACGCCGAGATCGACACCGACACGAAGCGGCTCGCGCGTTCGTCCGCCGCGGCCATGGAGACCGTGGCCGGACCCAAGGAGGTATCAATGAACTCTCGCTTCCTCACCAACGCAGCCCTCACGCTCGCCGGCGCGTTCACCGTCGTCGCCTCGATGGCCTGGGGGACGCCGACGTTCATGTGGCTGATGTTCGTCGCGGGCATCGTCGCGGTCGGCCTGTCGCTCGCCGCGGCCGTTCCGGGCCGTGGGCTCGCGCAGCGCTCGCTCGACGGGGCGATCGCCATCCTCGGCGCGTGGACGATCGTGGCGAGCCTCGTGTTCGCCGGCGCCACCGTCACATGGCTCGGGTTCGCGTCGGGCATCGGCTTCGTCGCGCTCGCGCTCGCCGGACTGGCACTCCACGAGCTCCGCACGGAGCGCGTCGTGCACGCCTTCGAGCTGCGGACCCCGGCCAGCGAGCGCACGAACGAGCGCGCGTACACGCCGGTCAACGGCTGAGGCCGAGCGCGACCGCTGACGGTCTGATCTGACCGCCTCCGGGTCACCGCCCCTGTGGCCGATCCTCCCGGGCCTCCCGGCGGGATCGGCCACACGCGGTGCTCCGCGTCGATCACACCGCATCGCCGGCCAGGCGCGCTCCGCTTCTCAGGCGCCGCACCGCCGCCCAGGCGCCGCACCGCCGCCCGGGCGCGACACGCCGCCCGGGTGCGACACCGCGCGCCGGGGCCGTTTCGGCCGATCGGCACCTTCGTCGGCGGACATTCTGGGAAAGTGTGCCCGTGCACCCGAGAGCCCCCTTCCGGAGCAGACGATGACCGTCGTGGCGATCTCCGCGGCCTACGGGGCGCGCGGGGGCCTGATCGGTCCCGAGCTCGCGCAGCGGCTCGGCGTCCCGTTCGTCGATCGGGTGCTCACCCACCGAGTCGCGGGTGCGCTCGACGTCTCCGTCGAGGAGGCCCACCACCAGTGGGAGCCGGAGGGACGGAGCTTCCTCGAGCGGATCCTCAGCTCGTTTCGCGGCATCGACCCGGGGGCGCCGGTCGGGCCGCCGCCGGAGACCGTCTCGCCGGAGGATTTCCGTCGGGCCGCCGAGGCCGCCGTCCTCGAGCAGGCAGCCACGGGGGAGGGAGTCATCCTCGGTCGCGGATCGGTGGCAGCGCTGCGCGAGGATCCGCGCGTGCTCCGGGTGCGGCTCACCGGCCCGACGGAGCGCCGCATGCGGATCGCGATGGAGCTCGGGAGCCTCAGTGAGGAGGAGGCGCGCGCCGCGATGCGCCGGCTCGATCGCTACCACGCCGACTACATGCGCGAGTTCTATGACGTCGATATCGACGATCCCGCGCTGTACCACGTCACGCTCGACGCGACCGCGCTCGACGTGCAGGCGTGCGTCGACGTGATCGTGACCGTCGCCGAGGCGATCCGCTGAGCGGGCCGCCGAGGCCGCGGCCGTTCGAGCGCCGCCGCGAGCGCAGATGGCCGGCGGCCCCGTCACCGTCACCGTTTCGGCGATCAGCGAGTCGCTCATCGCTCTCACGTGGCACGCGCCCCGTCGGGGGATGCTGAGGGCGCCGGTACCCTTCCGCCCCTGATGGATCAGGTCCTCGACGTCCAGGGAATCGCCACCCGGTGCCGCAGCGCCGGCGCCGGCCCCGACGTGCTCGTGCTGCACGGATGGGGGGCCTCGATCGAGGCCGTCGGATCGATCGTGAGCGCGCTCGCGCCGAGCTGCTCGGTCCATGCCGTCGATCTCCCCGGGTTCGGGCAGGCCGGCCCGCCGCCCCGACCCTGGGGGGTCGAGGACTACTCCGACTGGGTCCGGGCGCTGCTGGGCTCGCTCGGGCTCTCGCGCGTGTCGATCGTCGGCCACAGCCACGGCGGCCGGGTCGCGATCCATCTCGCCGCCCACCACCCGGAGCTCGTCGACAGGCTCGTGCTCGTCGACGCCGCCGGCGTCCGCGCGCCGCGGACGTGGCGCTGGTATCGCCGGGTGGCGATGGCCAAGCTCGCCAAGCACGTGCTGAACCGCCTCGGGCCGGGCGGCCGCGCGCTCGGCCGGCGCCTCGTCGGGCGTACCGCCTCCGCCGACTACGCCGCGACCGACGAGGCCCTGCGGCCGACGTTCAACCGGCTCGTCGCCGCCGATCTCACCCCGCTCCTGCCTCGCGTGCGGGCCTCGACGCTCCTCATCTGGGGCGAGCACGACGCCGACACGCCGCTGCGCGACGGCGAGACGATGGAGCGCCTCATCCCCGACGCGGGGCTCGTCGTGTTCGAGGGCGCTGGGCATTTTTCCTACGCGGAGCAGCCGCAGCGATTCGCGCGGGTGGTGCGCCACTTCCTCGGTCCCGCGCCGACGGCGGCGGCGGCGAACCAATCGGCTCGAGGCCCCGCCGCCGCCCGATGAGCATCGGCTCGATCGGAGCGCTCCTCGCCTGTCTGGCGGCGGGCTGGCGCTACCACACGCGCTCGCGGCGGTCCCTGCACCTGCTTCAGCTCGAGCACTACGAGAACGCGCGGCTCCTGCTGTGGCTGCGGCGCCGCGGCGAGGTCGCGCCGGCGCTCGATGTGGCGGCGCTCCTGGCGGCGCTCGTCGTGGCTCCGTTCTCCGCCGCCCGCGCCCATCACTGGATCGAGCTTGCCGGCTATGCCGTGATCGCCGCGGCGCTCGCCACGCTCCAGCTCCGGCGCTCGCCGCGGGCGGAGCTCAAGCCGCTCGTGCTCACCGCGCGCGCTCGAAGGCTGTGGGCGCTGGCGCTGGGGGCGCCGGCGGCGCTTGGGGTGGCCGGGATCGTCGTTTCGGCCGTGCTCGCGTCCGACGTTCCGTTCGCGGTCGCGACGGTGCTCGTCCTTGCCTGTGTGTGCGGGGCGCCCTGGCTGATGTGCGCCGCCAACCGGGCGCTTGAGCCGGTGCAGCGGCGGGTGAACGCGCGCTTCGAGGCCGCCGCGAAGGAGAAGCTCTCGCGGATCGCGCCGCGGGTCGTCGGGATCACCGGCAGCTACGGCAAGACGACGTCGAAGGTGTGCATCGGAGCGGTGCTCGAGGAGGCGATGGCGACGCTCATCACGCCGGCGAGCTTCAACTCGTATCTCGGCGTGATCCGCACGATCAACGAGCATCTCACCGACCGGCATCGGGCGTTCGTCGTCGAGATGGGGATGTACCGCGCCGGCGACATCGCCGAGCTCTGCGAGCTCGTGCATCCGGAGATCGGCGTGCTCACCGCGATCGGCCCCGTGCACCTGGAGCGGATGGGCACGATCGAGGCGATCGCCGACGCGAAGGCCGAGCTTGCGCTCGCACTGCCGGAGAACGGGCACCTGGTCACGAACGCCGACGACCCGCGCTGCGTGGAGATCGCCGGCCGGGTGAGCGTCGACACGCTGTTCTTCGGGATCGAGAGCCCCGACGCCGACGTGCGCGCGGAGCGGATCGAGCTGGCCGAAGGCGAGACGCATTTCGAGCTCGTGATCGGCGAGCGGCGCGTCGCCGCCCGCGCCGGGCTGCTCGGCCGCCACAACGTCCGCAACCTGCTCGCCGCGGCCGCCGTCGGGCACGTGTGCGGGATGTCGATCGAGGAGATCGCGCGCGGCCTGGGCCGGGTGCACCCGCCCGAGCACCGGCTGCAGCCGATCCGCAACCCGGGGGCCGGGATCGTCGTCATCGACGATGCATACAACTCCAACCCGGCAGGGGCCGAGGCGGCGCTCGAGGTGCTGCGCGCCCATCCGGCGCAGCGCCGCATTCTCGTCACCCCGGGGATGGTCGAGCTCGGCTCCGAGGAGGCCGAGCTCAACCAGCGCTTCGGGCGCCAGGCGGCGGCCGCCTGCGACCGGGTCATCCTGGTCGGCCCGGAGCGCACCCGCCCGATCGCGGCCGGTCTCGCGCAGGAGGGCTTCGACTCCGGAGCGGTCACGGTCGTGCGCGACATCGGCGCGGCGACCGAGGTCCTGCGCGGGCTCACGCGCTCGGGCGACGTGATCCTGTTCGAGAACGACCTGCCCGACATGTACGCCGAGGACGGAGGCTGAGCGCCGCGCCGGCCGGGTGCGGACGGGCGAATACACTCCCGCGCCGTGCCCCCCCGTGGACTCCGCGTCGGGGTCGTGTTCGGCGGTCGCTCCGTTGAGCACGACGTCTCCATCATCACCGGACTGCAGGCGTGCGAGGCGCTCTCCGAGCGCCACGAGCCGGTCCCGCTCTACATCGACCGCGACGGCCGCTGGTTCACGGGCCCGCGGCTGCGCGAGGTCGCGACCTACACCGCCGACACGCTCGACGCCGTTCCGGTGGCGCTCGACCTCTCGACCGGCGCGCTGCGACCGGCCCCCGACGCCGCCCCCTCCGGGGAGCGCCGGCGCGGCATCTTCGGCGGCGGCGGGCGCGACCGCGCGGGCGGGGGCGCCGAACAGGTCCCGGCCCGGCTCGACGTCGTGATCCCGGCGACGCACGGCACCCAGGGGGAGGACGGGTGCCTGCAGGGCGCGCTCGAGCTGGCGGACATCCCGTACGCCGGCCCGACGCTCGAGGCGGCGGTGCTCGCGATGAACAAGGCGAGGACGAAGGCGATCCTGCGTGCCGCCGGCATCCCCGTGCTCGAGGACATCACGCTGCCGCGCGAGGAGTACGAGCAGGCCGGTGTCGCGGAGGTGATCGAGCGGGTGCGCGCGCGCTTCGGCCTGCCCGTCTACGCGAAGCCGGCATCGCTCGGCTCAAGCGTCGGCGTGCGCCGCTGCGCGGACGAGCCCGAGCTTGCGGAGGCGCTCGAGCTCTGCTTCGAGCTCGACCGGCTCGCGCTCATCGAGCCGGCCGTCGAGGGCGGGCGGGAGATCAACTGCGCGGTGCTTGGCCGCCCGGGCGTCGAGCCGCGGGTGTCGCTCTGCGAGCAGCCGGTCGCGGGCCAGGGAGGCTTCCTCTCCTTCCAGGACAAGTACCTGCGCGGCGACGCGAAGGACGCCGGCGCGGACAAGACCGGCGGCGCCGAGACGGCGACGGGCGCGAAGGACGCCGGCATGAGCTCGGCTCGGCGGCTCATCCCGGCGCCGATCGGGGACGAGCTCACCGCCGCCGCGCAGGATCTCGCCCGGCGCACGTTCGCCGCGATCGGTGGCGCCGGCGTGAGCCGCGTCGACCTGCTGCTCGACGACCAGCAGCGGCTGTTCGTCAACGAACCGAACACGATCCCCGGATCGTTCGCGTTCTACCTGTTCGAGCCCGCCGGGCTGCCGTTTCCGGATCTGATGGACGAGCTCATCGAGCTCGCGCTCGGCGAGCACGCGGAGCGCCGGCGGACGACGCGCACGTTCGAGAGCAACCTGCTCGCGATGCGGGGTGGGGGCAAGTGACGAGCGTCCACGCCGCGCGGCCCGCCCGGACTCGCGGGAGCGGCCACCCGCGGTGAGCGCCCGGCCGATCGCGATCGCGCGAGGCGGGACCTCGATCGAGCGGGAGGTGAGCCTGCGGGGCGCGCGGCGGGTGATGGCGGCGCTGCGTCCCTCCGGCCAGGAGCTCGCGGAGATCGAGATCGATCACACGGTGATCGAGCGTGTGCGCGAGCTCGCGCCGGAGTTCGTGTTCATCGTCGCGCACGGCCAAAGCGGTGAGGACGGCTCGCTGCAGGCGCTGCTCGAGCTGATCGACGTTCCGTACACCGGCTCGGACAGCCTCGCGAGCGCGCTCTGCCTCGACAAGATCCTCACCAAGCGACTGCTCCGCCGTGCCCGCCTTCAGACCCCCGCGTTCCACGCGTTCAGCCGCCACGCCTTCCAGGACCTCGGCGCCGCGACATTGTTCGACGACGTGATGGCGCGACTCGGCGCGCCGGTGCTCGTCAAGCCCGCCCGGCAGGGTTCCTCGTTCGGGATCAAGTTCGTCGCGCGGCCTGAGCAGCTGCGAACCGCCGTGCTCGGCGCCGTCGCCTACGACGACGAGATCCTCGTCGAGCGGCACGTGACCGGCCGCGAACTCGCGGTCACGGTGCTCGGCGGCCCCGAGGACCGGGCCGGGCCGATCGCCTACGAGGTGCTGCCGATCGTCGAGATCGTCGGAGCCTCGGAGGTCTACGACTACGAGGCGCACTACGACTTCGACGCGACTCGGCTCGATGCGCCCGCCGAGCTGACCGAGACCGAACGCGGCGCGGTCGAGCAGGCGGCGCTCATCGCCTGCCGGACGCTCGGCACCCGCGACATCGCGCGCGTCGACCTCATCCTCGAACCGTCCGGCGCGGTGCAGATCCTCGAGGTGAACACGATCCCCGGCCTCACCGAGACGGGGCCCACGCCGCTGGCGGCCGAGGCCGCCGGGATCGGCTTCACGGGGCTCGTCGAGCGGATCGCGGACGCCGCGCGCGCCCGCGCCGCCGCCCGCCGGACCTGACGCCGCCGCCCGCCGAACCTGGCGCCGCCGCGCCGCCGAAGTTGGCGCCGCCGCGCCGCCGAACCTGGCGCCGCCGCCCGCCGGAGTTGGCGCCGCCGCGCCCCCGCGCCGCCGACGCCTGCGGAGGGCGCGGACAGATACCGGCCGTCCGGCGTCCGGGAGCGATGTGTGCGCGGCCCACCCGGGGGTAGTCGACCCTGAGCCCTGTCCGTCTCGCGCGGGCCTCGGCCCGTTCGCGACCCCGACGCAGGAGATCAGATGTCCAGGAGCACCAGCGCCGCGCCGCCGCGCGCGGACCGAATGAATGTCCTTGCCCTCCGGTGGCAGCGCGACCGCGACCGAGCTGCGCGAGACGAGCTGTTCGAGCGCTTCCGCCCGCTCGCCCGCCGGCTCGCCGGTCGCTACACGAACCCGCACGAACCGTTCGAGGATCTCGTACAGGTCGCCTACGTGGGCCTGCTCGGCGCCGTCGACCGCTTCGATCCAAGTCGCGGCGTGCGCTTCTCCTCGTACGCGATCCCGACGATCCTCGGCGAGCTCAAGCGCTACTTCCGCAACACGGGCTGGTCGGCGCATGTGCCGCGCGGCGCCCAGGAGATGGCGCTGCGCGTCGATCGCGCCTCCTCGCGCCTGGCGGCCGACACCGGTCGCACGCCGAACGTCGAGGAGCTCGCCCAGTACCTGGAGCTCGATCTCGAGGATGTCGTCACCGGCCTCGAGGCCGGAAGCGCCCACTACTCCGTTTCGCTCGACGCGCCGGCTCCGGGGGGCGGGGCCGAGGAGCCTCAGACGCTCGGTGATGGGCTCGGCTCCGGCGAGGAGGGCTATGAGCTCGTCGAGGCCAAGTTGTCGCTGTCGGCCGCGATCACGCGGCTGCCGCACCTGGAGCGCCAGGCGCTCGAGCTGCGCATCGACGGTGACCTGAAGCAGAGTGAGATCGCGGAGCGGATGGGCTGCTCGCAGATGCAGGTCTCGCGCCTCCTGCGCCGCGCCCAGGAGAACCTGCGGGCGCTCACCGATCCGACGCTCGAGCCGGAGCCTCCGACTCGGCCGTGAGCGCGACGAGCGCGCGGAGCAGGCTCTCCATGCCGGCGACGCCGTACATCGCCCGCTGACGCTCCGCGCCGCCGCCATCGGCCGCGAGCCGTCGCACCGCCTCCAGCTCGGCGGCGCAGCCGAGCTCCGCGGCGCTCTCCGCGCACAGCTCAAGCACCCGCTCGAGCGTGCCGGCGAGCGGGCGCAGGTCGCCGCGCGCATCCGGCAGCTCGGCCCGCATCCCGTACCGCGCCGCGCGGAACAGCCCCTCCTCGATCACCTCCGGTGGGGATCGGGTCGACGCGTCGTGCGCGGCGTGATGGTGGGCGAGGCAGCGGACGAGTGCGGCGAGCGCGGCCGTGTCCTCGAGCCGGGCCTGGACGTCGAGCGAGCGCACCTCGACCGTGCCGAGTCGCGGGTGCGGGCGCAGCTTCCACCAGAACCAGGTGTAGTCCGGGACGCCGGCGGCGCGGGTCATGAGGCGCGCGAGCGCGCAGAAATCCTCGAAGCTCTCCAGCGCGCGTGGAACGCCGGAGCGAGGCCAGCCGCGGAGGGTCACCTCGCGCGCGGAGGCAAGGCCGGTGTCTCGGCCGTGGCGGAACGGCGAGTTGGCCGACAGCGCCTGCAGGAGCGGCAGATGCTCGCGCAGCCCGTTGTAGGCGCGGATCGCCGCGTCGGCATCCGGCATCCCGACGTGGACGTGCAGCCCGCTCACCGGGGTGAGCACGGCGTCGCCGAGCAGCTCGCGGATCCGCTCGTAGCGGCTCCGGTCGGTGATCTCCGCGCTGCCCTCCGCGGCGCTCGGGTGGGTGCCGGCGGCGAGCAGCCCGACGCCCGTGTCGAGCAGCGCCCGCCGCAGCCGCCGAAGCGCGTCCGTCGCCTCGCTCGCGGTTCCGCAGACCGGGCTGATGAGCTCGACCTGGCAGGCGTGGAGCTCGCGTGCGACGTCGCCCGCGACCTCCCCGAGGCATTCGACGACCGCCCCGGAGGTGTTGATCAGCGTCCCGCTGAGCCGGTCGACGAGGAACAGCTCCTCCTCGATGCCGACCGAGAACGGGCGTTCGTTGCCGAACGCCGGCGTTGCGAGATCGTCGTCTGCATCGGAGCCGGCCACGGCCACTGCGACCTACCCGGGGGCGACGGGCCGTCAAACGCCCTCGGCCCGGCCGAGGGCTCGCCATCGGCCGGTCCGACCGTTTCCCCGGCGGCGCGCCCGTTGCGCGAGCGGCAGCTGCGGTGCAGGAGCCCGAGCATGCCGGCGAAGATGAGCAGATCGCCGACCGACAGGACGTTCGGGAGCGGCCCCGGCCAGGGGATGATGTCCCCGAGCCAGGCGAGATGTGCGTGCGCGACCGGTGCGGAGTTGTCGAACCCGGCGCGCAGCGTGAGCCGCGCGAGGCGCTCGGCGGCGGGCGAGGCCGGCATCACGCCGAGGTTGGCGACGATCGCGGCGGCGTTGCACGCGACCCCGAGCGCGAGCAGCCGCATCCCCGCAAGCCGGCGGTTCGCCCACAGGAAGACCCCGATGAGCGCGTAGGTGGCGATGTGCAGGCCGCGGTGCAGCGCCATGCTTCCGGTCGGCGCGACGACCGTGATCACCACCTGCACGGCGAGCGCGAGCAGCGGGACCCACAGGCCGCGCGGGCGAACCTCCGCGAGTCGCGCGAGGCTGCCGCCGGTGAGCGGCACCGTCGCCACGCAGAGCAGCGCGAGGGCGATCAGGACCACGGCGCGGTCTCCGGCGCCCACTCGGAGGCGAGCGCGGGGATCGCGGGGGCCGTGGCCCCGGGTTGCGCGACGGCGCCCGTCTCCGAGCGCTCGGCGTGCGGGCCGAGCAGGAACCGCGTCGCCGCGGCCGCGCCCATCGGCGGCGCGATCGCGTAACCCTGCGCGACGTCGCAGCCGAGCGTCCTGAGCCTGCGGAGCTGCTCGAGGTCTTCCACGCCCTCCGCGACCGCACGCAGCCCGAGGTGGTGGGCGAGGTCGATCGTCGAGCTGACGATGATGCTGTCCTTGACGTGAGCGTCCATCCGCGCGACGAACGAGCGGTCGATCTTCACCTCCGAGACGGGGAGGTCGGCGAGGTAGGCAAGCGAGGAGTAGCCGGTCCCGAAGTCGTCGATAGCGATCTTGACGCCGAGGGCGTCGAGCTCGTGCAGCACCGCGTGGGCGGTCGTCGGGTCGGCCATGAGCGCGCTCTCGGTGACCTCGAGCCGCAGCGAGCTCGGTGGCACGTCGGCATCGTCGAGCGCGGACATCACGAGCGCGGTGAAGTCCCGGTCGACGAGCGAGCGCGTGGAGACGTTGACCGCGACCGTCGGCTCCAGCCCGAGCCGGCGCCAGGCCGCGACCTGGGCGAGCGAGGAGCGCAGCACGTGCTGGGTGAGCGGCTTGATCAGGCTCGTCTGCTCGGCCATGCGGAGGAACGCCTCGGGCGCGAGCCGGCCGCGCCCGGGATGCTCCCAGCGCACGAGCGCCTCCGCGTCGGTGACGAGGCCGCTGTGGAGGTCGAGCTGTGGCTGGTACCAGACGACGAGCTGCGGGCCGGGGACGGCGGCGCGGAGCTCGCCGGTGAGCGCGAGCTTGCTCGGGCTGTGGTGGTCGTGGCGCTCGTCGTAGAACTCGACGTCGGCGCTCGACTCCTTCGCGCGGTACATCGCCACGTCGGCCTTCTGCAGGAGCGTCTCGATGTCGCTGCCGTGGTCGGGGAAGAGCGCGATCCCGACGCTCGCCTGGACGTCGACGACGAACGCCTCGAGCTGAAAGGAGTCGCGCAGCGAGTCGGCGATCGACCGGCCGAGCTCACGCGCCTGCTCGCGGCTCAAGCCCGGCGCGATCATCCGAACTCGTCGCCGCCGAGGCGGGCGATCTCGCCGCTGTGGCCGACGACCTCGCGGAGGCGGACCGCGACCCGGGAGAGCAGCAGGTCGCCGACGCGATGTCCGAGCGTGTCGTTGACGTCCTTGAAGCGGTCGAGGTCGAGCAGCAGGACACATCCGCGGTCGGGCCGGATCTCGAGGATGCTCTCGGCCGTCTGCTGGAAGAACATCCGGTTCGGCAGGCCGGTGAGCGAGTCGTGGCGGGCGAGGTGCTCGGAGCGGGCCGACTGGGAGATCGAGTTGTACATGGCGACGATCGGCGCCAGACAGAGCGGCACGATCGCCACCGAGTAGGTGGCGGCCGCGAGCACGATCGGCGCGGTGAGCAGGATGATCGAGCCGGTGAGCAGGCCGAACACGCCGTTCTCGCGGAAGTGGGCGCGGACGCTGACGCCCTGGTAGAGGGCGACGGCGATCCCGACGACGATGCGGTTGACGAGCGCGAACACGACCGACCCGGCGAGCATCGCGGGCAGTTGGCCGCTGGAGATCGGGTGCAGGATGTCAAGCCGGGGGTCGACCGCGAAGGCCCGGATCACGAGCCAGGCGGCGAGCATCGCCGCGAAGTACTGGCCGAGGTTGAAGCGCACCCGCCAGCCGGGCTTGCGCGCGCCGACGTCCTGGACGATCGAGGCGACGCCCTGGGCGACGAGCGCGGGGCCGAGCCCGCCGGTGATGAGCAGCGCCAGCGCGAACGCCCCGGACAGCGTGGGCTCCTCGTAG
The DNA here is from genome assembly GCA_035294545.1 of Solirubrobacteraceae bacterium. Classification (GTDB taxonomy): domain Bacteria; phylum Actinomycetota; class Thermoleophilia; order Solirubrobacterales; family Solirubrobacteraceae; genus Palsa-465. Next base: position 60,086 of record DATGKS010000044.1, read on the forward strand.
TCCTCGCCGCCCCGCCGCGGGATGCGGATCGGGAGCATCTCACCGAGCAGGACGCCGGCGAAGAGAAGCGCGAAGCGCAGCGGATCGTGGACGATCCAGCCGAGGTGGGCCGCCGGCAGGGCAAGCCCGCGAGGACGAGCCCGCCCACGAAGACGGCGGCGCAGTAGAGGCGGACGGGGGGAGCGGGCGGACATCGGCGCGGGGAGGTCGGCGCGGGCGCCGGCGCGCTGCTGACGGCGCCCGCGACCTCCGCGTGGACTAGAACTTCCAGCCGGCTCCCGACGCGATCGCGACCGTGGCGATGGCGGCGAGCGCGGACGCGGCCTGGTAGAGACGCAGCTTGTTCATCGGAGAACCCGCCTGGTCGTGTGTGGTCCCGGCCCCGTCCGTGGGGGCTTTCCGCTCCTCTCGTCAGTCCGCGCGCGCTTCCATGAGCGTCTGCTGAGCGGTCTGGACGTTCGGTCGAGGGGTCGAGCATCGCGGTCGGGGCATCATGAGGGAATGCGTGACTACGTGTTCGGCTATGGGTCGCTGGCGATGGGCGGTCCCGTACCCTCCCGCCGGCGGCGCCGGGAGGGGTTCGTCGCCGAGCTGCGCGGCGTGCGGCGGCGGTGGGGGGTCGCGATGGACAACGCGGTCGACATTCCCGGATACAAGTGCTACCTGGAGCCCGGCGGGGCCCGGCCGGCGGTCTCCGTCTGCTTCCTCGACATCGAGCCCGATTCCGCGCCGGGCGCCGCCGTCAACGGGGTCTGCCTGCCGGTCGAGGCGGCCGGCCTCGCCGCCCTCGACCGCCGGGAGCGCAACTACGAGCGCGTCGAGGTGACCGACCGGATCCTCCCGGAGGCGCGCGGACTGCGGGTTTGGGCCTACCGCGGCTCGGCGGCGGGACGGGCGCGCTTCGCGACCGCGGTACACGCGGGCCGGGCGGTCATCCACGCCGAGTACCTGCGAATGGTGCGTGCCGCGTTCCGGGCGCTCGGACCCGAGGAGTGGGCGGCCTGCGCCGCCTCGCTGCACCCGCGCGGGGTACCGGTCGCCGAGCTCGTGCGCCGGGAGCTGCCCCCGGCGGCCGCAGCCCCGATCATTCCGTCTCGTCGCTGAGGTCCCGCGCGCTCACGTCGTGGACGCCGTCGATCTCGCTGAGATGGGCGGCGAGCTCCTCGACCCGCCGGCGCGTCGGCTCGGGGCCCAGCTCGAGCGTGACCGCGACGGCCGGCTGCCCGGCCGCGAGCTGCTCCAGCCGGTGCGCGCCCACCCGCGCGATCGTGAAGCCATGCCCGGTGCAGGCCGCGAGCACCTCGCGCAGGATGCCCCGCCCGTCCTCGTAGACGACCCGCACGCCGTAACGCACGCCCCCGGCGCGCGGCAGCCGCTCGGCGAGCACGCGGTAGAGGAGCGCGGTCACGAGGTAGCCCCCGGTCGCCACGAGCGCGAGGATCGCGAGCCCGGCGCCGCACGCCATGCCCACCGCCGCGGTGAACCAGACGGTCGCGGCGGTCGTCAGGCCGCGGACGATGTCTCCGCGGACGAAGATCAGGCCGCCGCCGATGAAGCCGAGACCCGAGACGATCTGCGCGGCGATCCGCGAGGGGTCGAGCACGACGCTCGAGCCGTTGATCACGTCGCCGAACCCGTACTTGCTGACAAGCAGGATGAGCGCCGCCCCGAACCCGACGAGCGTGTGCGTGCGCAGCCCGGCCGACTTCTGGCGCCACTCGCGCTCCAGGCCGATCAGCGAGGAGAGCGCGAACGCCAGCCCGAGCTCGCCGAGTTGCCTCAGGCCCTGGCCGTCGGACAGAGCGCCCGCCGCGACGTGGATCGTGTGCACCGGCACATCTTCGGCCCGGGCGCGGACGGCGAGCGCCGAGTGCGGCGGCGAGGGCCGCCGTGGGTCGGCGCCACGGGGACAGTAGGCTCTCCGGAGATCCCGGTCCGAAGGAAGGCGGTGGCAATGGATCGCAAGTGGTGGACGTTGATCGCGGTGTGCGTGGCGACGTTCATGCTGCTGCTCGACGTCACGATCGTGAACGTCGCGCTGCCGGACATCCAGACCTCGCTCGGCGCGAGCTTCTCCGACCTGCAGTGGGTGATCGACGCCTACGCGCTCGTGCTCGCGGTCCTGCTGCTCACGACCGGCTCGCTCGCGGACCTGTTCGGCCGGCGGCGGCTGTTCGCGATCGGGCTGATCGTGTTCACCGGCAGCTCGCTCGGGTCGGGCCTTGCCCAGTCCCCGCTCATGCTCAACCTGTTCCGCGGCGCCCAGGGCATCGGCGGCGCCGCGATGTTCTCGACCTCGCTCGCGCTGCTCGGAAATGCCTTTCGCGGCCGCGAGCGCGGGACCGCGTTCGGCGTGTGGGGCGCGGTCACCGGCCTGGCGACCGCCGTCGGGCCGGTCGTCGGCGGCGCGCTCACGTCGGGCCTCTCGTGGCGCTGGATCTTCCTCGTCAACGTGCCGATCGGCGTCGCCGCGCTCGTCCTCACCCAGCTGCGGGTGCAGGAGTCCCGCCAGGAGGGGGAGCGCCGGATCGACCCGCTCGGCGTGATCACGTTCAGCGGCGCGCTCGGCGCGCTCGTGCTCGCGCTCATCAAGGCCGACGCGAAGGGATGGGGATCGACGTACATCGTCGCGCTCCTCGCCGCGGCGGCGGCCGGCTTCGTCGCGTTCCTCGTCGTCGAGCTGCTCGGTCGCGACCGGGCGATGTTCGACCTGCGGCTGTTCCGCAAGCCGACGTTCGTCGGTGGCTCGATCGCGGCGTTCTCGCTGTCGGCCGGTTTCTTCGCCCTGTTCCTCTACCTCACGCTCTACCTCCAGGACGTGCTGCGCTACTCGGCGCTCCAGACCGGCCTGCGCTTCCTCGTGCTCTCGGGCGGGATCATGCTGAGCTCCGCCGCGGCCGGCCGACTCACCGCGCACGTGCCGATCCGCCTGCTCATCGCCCCCGGGCTCGCGCTCGTCGGCGCGGGCCTGTTGCTCATGCGCGGCCTCGGTCCGGGCTCGCACTGGGAGCACCTGATCCCAGGCTTCATCGTCTCCGGGATCGGGGTCGGGCTCATCAACCCGCCGTTGGCCTCGACCGCGATCGGCGTCGTCGAGCCCGCCCGCGCGGGCATGGCCTCGGGCACGAACTCGACCTTCCGTCAGGTCGGGATCGCGACTGGCATCGCCGGCCTCGGGGCGCTCTTCAGCCACTCGGTGAGCGTCCACATCGAGTCGCTCCTGCGCGGCGTGAGCGGCCTGCCGGCGCGGACGGACGGCGCGATCGCCCACGCGGTCGCGCAGGGCCAGGGCGCGCGCACCGGCGCCGGCCATGTCCCGCCGTCGGTGCGTGCCGCCGTCGGCCATGCGATCCGCGGCGGCTTCACAAGCGGCCTGGATGACGTGTTCCTCGTCGGCGCCGTCCTCATGTTCGTGAGCGCGGTGCTCGTGCTCGGCCTCATCCGCAGCCGCGATTTCGAGATCTCCGCCGCGCGCGGTCACGGGCAGGCGCCCGCGCCGCGGCGTCCGGTCGAGGGGCCGGTCTCGGGCTGAGTCCCGGTCTCCGGGTTCACCGGTCTCAAGGCGGGGAACCTTTCCGCTCCGGCCTCAACGGCCCCGACCCGCCGGAGGCCACGCTACATCCGAAAGACGCCGTAGCGGACGTCGTCGAGCGGCGCGCTCGCGGCCGCCGACAGCGCGAGCCCGAGCACGTCACGGGTCTCGCGCGGGTCGATCACGCCGTCGTCCCACAGCCGGGCCGTCGCGTAGTAGGGGCGGCCCTGCTCCTCGTAGAGCTCGCGCAGGCGCGCTCCCGTCTCCTCCTGGCCGACCTCGGTCATCACGGTCGCGGCCTGGTCGCCGCCCATCACCGAGATCCGCGCGCCGGGCCACATCCAGAGCAGTCGCGGCGAGAACGCTCGGCCGCACATCCCGTAGTTGCCCGCGCCGAATGAGCCGCCGATGATGACCGTGAGCTTCGGCACCCGCGCGGTCGAGACCGCGGTGACGAGCTTCGCGCCGTGCTTCGCGATCCCGCCGGCCTCGTAGTCGCGACCGACCATGAACCCGGTGATGTTCTGCAGGAAGATGAGCGGGATGCGGCGCTGGTCGCAGAGCTCGATGAAATGCGCCCCCTTGAGCGCGGACTCGGAGAACAGGATCCCGTTGTTGGCGAGGATCCCGACCGGGTGGCCGTGGATATGGGCCATGCCGGTGACGAGCGTCGAGCCGTAGAGCTCCTTGAACTCGTGCAGCCGCGAGCCGTCGACGATCCGCGCGATCACCTCGCGCACGTCGTAGGGCCGCCGCACGTCGGCGGAGACGACGCCGAGCAGCCCCTCGGGGTCGACCGCGGGCGGCTCCGAGGCGATCCGCTCCCATGGCGGCGTCCCGGCCGGTCGGGGGCCGAGCGTCGCGACGATCTCCCGCACGATCTCCAGCGCATGGGCGTCATCGTCGGCGAGATGGTCGGCGACGCCGGAGCGCCGGGCGTGCAGGTCGCCGCCGCCGAGCTCCTCGGCGGTCACCGTCTCGCCGGTCGCCGCCTTCACGAGCGGGGGTCCTCCGAGGAAGATCGTCCCCTGCTCACGGACGATCACGGTCTCGTCGCTCATCGCCGGCACGTATGCGCCGCCCGCCGTGCAGGAGCCGAGCACCGCCGCGATCTGCGGGATTCCGCGCGCGGACATCGTCGCCTGGTTGAAGAAGATCCGCCCGAAGTGCTCGCGGTCGGGGAAGACGTCGGCCTGCTCGGGCAAGAAGGCGCCGCCGGAGTCGACGAGGTAGATGCACGGCAGCCGGTTCTGCAGGGCGATCTCCTGCGCGCGCAGGTGCTTCTTGACCGTCATCGGGTAGTAGGTGCCGCCCTTGACCGTCGCGTCGTTGGCGACGATCACGCACTCCCGGCCGGCGACGCGGCCGATTCCGGTGATGATCCCCGCCCCGGGGGCGGCGTCGTCGTAGAGGCCGAGCGCGGCGAGCGGGGAGAGCTCGAGGAACGGGGCGCCCGGATCGAGCAGCCTGTCGACGCGGTCGCGCGGCAGCAGCTTGCCGCGAGCGAGATGGCGCTCGCGCGCCCGCTCCCCGCCGCCGAGCGCGAGCCGCGCCTGCGTCGCGCGGAGATCCTCGACAAGCGCGCGGTTGGCCTCGAGGTTCGCCCGGAACTCCTCCGAGCCGGGGTTGGCGGCGCTGCGCAGGACGGTCATGAGGCCCGGCTCTCCACGCGCGCGAGCGGCTGGTCGAGGACGACCGCGTCACCCGGTCCGACGGTGAGCTCGGCGAGCGTGCCGTCGTCGGGCGCGGCGAGCGTCAGCTCCATCTTCATCGACTCGATCACGACGATCGGATCCCCGCCATTCACCGCGTCGCCAACGGCGGCGAGCACCTGGAGCACCTGGCCGGGCATCGGGGCGCGCAGCTGCCCGTCAACCGCGCCGGCGGCGCTCCGGGCGGCGGATACCCGGCGCACCGGCCATGCATAGCCCCCATGACCGATCCACCAGCCGTCGCCGTCGGGGGCGAGCAGCCACTCGCCGCGGCCTGCGACGGCGAAGCGCCCGGGCGCGATTCGGCGGGCCGTCGCGGCGTGCTCGGCCGGGACGTCGACCTCGAGCGGCTCACCGCCGCCGACGGCCAACCGCCAGTGCGAGCCGGCGCGCCGCCCGCCGATGCGCCATCCGTCGCGGCGCGCGAACGGGTCGTCGTCCCGCGCCGCGTCGGCGGCCGCGTCGGCGACGATCAGCATCCCCGCCGCGCTCGCGACCGCCGCCTCGTCCATCGGGCCCTGGAGCGGGCCGAGCCTCTCCACGAGGCCGGTGTCGAGCTCCCCGGCGCGCACCTCGGGCCTCGCGAGCAGCTGCCGGAGATAGCCGACGGTCGTCGTCACGCCGAGGATCGTCGTCTGCGCAAGCGCCCGCTCGAGGCGGCGCAGCGCCGCCGGCCGGTCCTCGCCGTGGGCGATGACCTTCCCGAGCAGCGAGTCGTAGCTCGTGTCGATCACGCTGCCGGTCTCGATCCCGTCGTCGATCCGGACCTGCGGCAACCGCCCGGGACCCGGGCGCGCGTAGGCGAGCACCCGCCCGGCGGTCGGCAGGAAGCCGCGGTCGGGGTCCTCGGCCGTGACCCGCACCTCGATCGCGTGGCCGCGCAGCGCGACGTCCTCCTGGGCGATCCCGAGGCGTTCGCCGGCGGCGACGCGGAGCTGGAGCTCGACGAGATCGAGGCCGGTGACGAGCTCGGTGACCGGATGCTCGACCTGCAGGCGGGCGTTCACCTCGAGGAACCAGTGGCGCTCAGGGTCGTCGGCGTCGGCGATGAACTCGACCGTGCCCGCGCCGACGTAGCCCGCGGCCGCGGCGAGCGACGCCGCCTCGGCGCCGAGCCGGGCGCGGAGCGCGGGGGAGACGACGGGGGAGGGGGCCTCCTCCAGCAGCTTCTGGTGGCGGCGCTGCAGCGAGCACTCGCGCTCGCCGAGGTGGAGCACCGTCCCGTGAGCGTCGGCGATCACCTGGACCTCGAGGTGGCGGGCCCGAGGGATGAAACGCTCGATGAACACGCGGTCGTCGCCGAAGCCCGCCCGCGCCTCCCGGCGCGCGGACGCCAGGGCCGCGTCGAGCTCGTCGGGCGTATGGACGACGCGCATCCCGCGGCCGCCTCCGCCGGCGGCCGCCTTGACGAGCAGCGGGTAGGCGTCGGCGCTCGCCGCGCGCGCCTGCTCCTCGGTGTACGTCGGCACCGTCGGCACGCCCGCCTGCGCGGCGGCCTGCTTGGCGGCGAGCTTGTCGCCCATGAGAGCGACCGCCTCGGGCGGGGGACCGAGGAACGCGATCCCCGCCTCCGCGCAGGCGCGGCTGAGCTCCGGATTCTCCGAGAGGAAGCCGTAACCGGGATGAAGCGCCCGGGCCGGGAGCGGACCCGAGGTCGCGGCCGCGATGATCGCCTCGAGATCGAGATAGCTCGGCACCCGCGTGGCGACCGTCGCCTCCCGCACGTGCGGGGCGTCGCGGTCGGCGTCGGTGTAGACCGCGACCGAGGCGATGCCGAGCCGATCGAGCGTGCGGATCACCCTCCGGGCGATCTCGCCGCGGTTGGCGATCAGGACGGTGTCGAACATCGTGGCGTGGCGCTCGTGGTTTCGATGTGGGCGTGCGCGGGGCGGGTGTGCGTGGCGGGCGTGCGCGTGGCGTCCGGCTCCTCAGGCTCCGAGCGCCCGGGCGATCACCATCTGCTGCACCTCGTCGGTTCCCTCGCCGATCGTGAGGATCTTCGCGTCCCGGTAGAAGCGGCACACCGGGTACTCCTCGATGAACCCGTAGCCGCCGTGGATCTGGACGGCCTCCTCGGTCGCACGCACCGCCAGCCGGCCGGTCTTGAGCTTCGCCTGTGCGGCGGTGAGCCCGAACGGCTTGCGCTCGTCCTTGAGCCAGGCGGCGCGGTAGGTGAGCAGGCGCGCGGCCTCGATCTCGGTCGCGAGGTCGGCGAGCTTGGCCTGGATCGTCTGGAACTTCGCGATCGGACGGCCGAACGCCCGGCGCTCCTTCGCATAGGCGAGCGCCTCGTCGAGCGCGCCCTGCGCGAGGCCGACGCCCATCGCCGCGACGCCGATGCGGCCGATGTCGAGCACCTGCAGGAACTGCTTGAAGCCCGCGCCGCGCCGCCCGAGCAGGTTCTCTCCCGGGACGCGGCAGTCGGTGAACGACAGCGGCCGCGTGTCCGAGGCGTTCCAGCCCATCTTGCGGTACGGCTCCCCGGGCTCGTAGCCGGGGGTGCCGCTCGGCACGATCAGGTTCGAGATCTCCGGACCGTCGGAGTTCTCGCTGGTCCGGGCGGTGATGCAGACGACGCCCGAGATGTCGGTGCCGGCGTTCGTGATGAACTGCTTGGCGCCGTCGATCACCCACTCGCCGCCGTCGAGCCGGGCGCGCGTGCGGACGTTGCCGGCGTCCGAGCCCGCCTCGGGCTCGGTGAGCCCGAACGCGCCGAGGATCTCGCCGGAGCACAGCCGCGGCAGCCACTCCCGCTTCTGCTCGGGCGTGCCGAACAGGTAGATCGGCTGGGTGCCGAGCGAGGTGTGGGCGCACATCGTGATCGCAACCGACGAGTCCGCGCGGGTGAGCTCCTCGACGGCGATCGCGTACTGCAACGCGGTGCCGCCGGCGCCGCCCACCTCCTCGGGGAACGGGATCCCCATCCAGCCGAGCTCGGCCATCTGGGCGACGATCTCGTAGGGGAAGGAATGGGCGCGGTCGAGCTCCCCGGCGGCGGGGGCGACCACGTCGCGGGCGAACTCCCGCACGGTGCGCTGCAACAGCGCTGTCTCGTCGTCGAAGTCGAAGTCCATGGGCGGCGGGCCTTTCGGTGCGAATCGGGGGGCTGCGTCCCGACTCTACCGAATTGCCGTTCGAAATTCGAACCTTCATTCGGTACAGTCGCGGGGCCGATGGCCGCCGCGCCCCCGACCCGCCCGGCGCTCCGCGAGCGCTACGACCGCCGCCACGACGCGCTCGTCGCCGCGGCCGCCCACGAATTCGCGGCGCACGGCTACGACGAGACGACGATGGCCGCCCTCGCGCGCGCGACCGGTCAAGCGACGGGCGCGCTCTACCACTACGTCGGCGCCAAGGAGCAGCTGCTGCGGGCGATCTGCGATCAGCTGATGGAGCCGCTGCTCGCCCGCGCGCGGGAGCTGTGCGACGAGCGGGCGGGGGAGGATCCGGGCGAGCGGCTGCGCGCGCTCGTGCGGCTGTGGGTCGCGCACGTGTGTGCGCACCGCGACCACATGCTCGTCTTCCAGCAGGAACGCCATCGGATCGAGACCGGCGAGCGCTGGCGCGGGGTGCGGGCCTCGCGCAAGCAGTTCGAGCGTCTCGTCGCGGGCGTGCTGGCGGACGCCGGAATCGGAGACCCGTCCTCCCCGCTGCCGCTGCTCGCGCTGCTCGGCATGGTCAACCACACCGCCCAGTGGTACCGACCCCGCGGGGCGCTCACCCCCGAGCAGATCGCCGACGGCTACGTCGATCTCGTGCTCGTCTGACGGCCCGGCCGGCCCCTTCGGCTGGGGGCGGGGAACCTTTGTCCTCGTGAGGCGGACAAAAGCTCCCCGCGTGCCCCCAAGGCTGGGGGCGGGGAGTGTTTGTCCTCGTGAGGCGGACAAAAGCTCCCCGCCTGCCCCCGAGCTCAGGCGGCCGAGGCGGTCTTGCCCGGGTTGAAGATCCCGTCGGGATCGAGCGCGCGCTTGATCGCCTGCATCATCTCGACGGCCGCGTCGCCGTGCTCGGCGCGCAGGAAGCGCGCCTTGCCGTAGCCGACGCCGTGCTCGCCGGTGCACGTCCCGCCGAGCGACAGCGCGCGCGCCACGAGCCGCTCGTGGAACGCCTCGCCGCGCGCCACCTCGGCGGGGTCGTCGGGATCGAGGATCAGGCAGGTGTGGAAGTTGCCGTCGCCGACGTGGCCGACGATCGGCGCGAGCAGCCCCTCGCGCACGATGTCCTCCTGGGTGGCGACGATGCACTCGGCGAGCGCGGAGATCGGCACGCACACGTCGGTCGTCAGGGCCGCGCCACCCGGCCGCAGCGCCCGCGCGGCCTCCATCGCGCCGTGGCGGGCGTGCCACAGCCGCCGGCGCTCGGTCTCGTCCCCGGCCCAGCGAAAGTCGCCGCCGCCATGCTCGGCGGCGAGCTCCGAGACCTCCTGCGCCTGCGCGGCCACCTCCCGCTCGCTCCCGCCCGCGAACTCGAGGAAGAGCGTCGGCGCGACCGCGAACGAGGTCTCGAAGTGGCGGTTGATCGCCTCGATCTGCGGCTGGTCGGCGAGCTCGATCCGCACGACCGGGATCCCGTACTGGCCGACGGCCATCACGCAGCGCACGGCGTCCTCGATCGACGGGAACGTGCACTGCGCCGCCGCCATCGCCTCCGGGACCGGGTGCAGGCGGAGCGTCGCCTCGCAGATCAGGCCGAGCGTGCCCTCCGAGCCGATCATCAGCCGCGTGAGGTCGTAGCCGGCCGATGACTTCCGCGCCCGGGAGTGGGTGCGCACGACACGCCCGCGGGCGTCGATCACGGTGAGCGCGAGCACGTTCTCGCGCATCGATCCGTAGCGCACAGTCGTCGTCCCCGAGGCGCCGGTGGCGATCATGCCTCCGATCGTCGCGTCGGCGCCGGGGTCGACGGAGAAGAACACCCCCTCGGGGCGCAGGCGCGCGTCGAGCGCCCGGCGGGTCGCGCCGGCGCCGACGACGACGTCGAGGTTCTCCAGCGACGGCCGGCCGACCCACGCCATCTCGCGCATGTCGACGGACACCCCGCCGGCGAGCGCCGCGACGTGGCCCTCGAGCGACGTGCCGGCGCCGAACGGCACGAGCGGCACGCGGTGGGCGGCGCATGCCCGCACGATCTCGGCGGCCTCGTCGATCGAGCGGGGCTGCACGACCGCGTCGGGAGCGGCCGCGGGGTGAAACGACTCGTCGTGGGCGTGCTGGGCGAGCACGTCGGCGCCGGTGAGCACGCGCTCTGAGCCGAGCCGGTCGCGGAGCGCGGCGAGCGTCGCCGACAGCGCGGCCGGCGACGGCCGCGGGGGCGCGGGTGCCGCGCTCACCGCCATCGGCTCAGTCAGCGGCCTCCGCCGCGACCGAGCGCGGCGTCTTGAACGGGACGAGCGCCGGGTAGAGCGCGCGGTAGCGCTCGCGTTGCGCCGCGTAGGCCTCGACGAGCGCCGGGTCCGGCGCGACCTCGGCGGTGACGCGGACGGTCGCCCGCGCGGCCGCCGCCGGGTCCTCGAACATGCCGCCGGCGACGCCCCCCAGGAGCGCCGCCCCGTATGCGGCACCCGCGGACGCCGAGGCGGTGTGCTCAAGCGGGAGCTCGAGCATCGCGGCGAGGATCTCGCACCACAGCTCCGAGCGTGCGCCCCCGCCCGAAACGCGCGCGGCCGCGGGTCGCGCGCCGGCCGCGTGGATGAGGTCGAGGCCGTCGCGCAGCGCGTGGGCGACGCCCTCGAGCACGGCGCGCGTCATCGCGCCGCGGTCGTGGCGGAGCCCGAGGCCGACGAACGCGCCGCGCACGTCGGCGTCGGGGTGGGGGGTGCGCTCGCCCGACAGGTACGGGGCGAAGAGCAGGCCCTCGCAGCCGGGCGGCCATTCGGCGGCCTCCCGCAGGAGTGTCGGGATCCCGTCGCCATGCCCGACAGCGCCGTCGAGCCAGGCGAGCGCCCCGGCGGCGGCGAGGATCACCCCCATGACGTGCCAGCGGCCTGCGAGCGCGTGGCAGAACTCGTGGAGCCGCCCCTCGGGATCGGGAGCGTAGCCGTTCTGAGCGGCGAAGATCACGCCGGAGGTGCCGAGCACGAGCGATGCGGGCCCGGTCTCGTCGATCGCGCCGACGCCGAGCGCTCCCGCGGCCTGGTCGCCCGCGCCGGCCGCCACCGGCACGCCGGCGCCCGTGTGGCCGACGACCGCCGCCGACTCGTGGACGGGTGGCAGCCAATCCGGATCGGCGGCGAACAGCTCGCACAGCTCCTCGCTCCATCGCCGACGCTCGACGTCGAGCAAAAGCGTGCCCGAGGCGTCGGTCACCTCGCAGGCCGCCTCGCCGGTGAGCCGCAGCCGCACGTAGTCCTTGGGGAGCATGATCCGCCGGATGCGGCCGTGGAGCCCAGGCTCGTGCTCGGCGAGCCAGCGCAGCTTCGGTGCCGTGAACCCGGCGAGCGGCCGGTTGCCCGAGAGCGCGACGAAGCGCTCGACGCCGGCCTCGCCGAGGAGCGCATCGACCTGCGGCTGGCTGCGCCCGTCGTTCCAGAGGATCGCCGGCCGCAGAGGCGCGTCCTGCGCGTCGAGCGCGACGAGCCCGTGCATCTGGCCGGAGAGCCCGATCCCGTCGCAGCGCTCGGCCCCGAGCTCCGCGAGCGCGGACTCGCACGCCTCCCACCAGAGCGCGGGGTCCTGCTCGGACCAGCCGGAGTGGGGCATCGACACCGGATAGCCGCGCTCGGCGGTGCCGACGACGCCGCCGGCCGAGTCGACGGCGATCGCCTTGATCGACGAGGTGCCGACGTCGATCCCGATGACCCGCCCGTCGCTCACAACCTACATTGTGTGGCATGGCCACCAACAATGCGCGCTTCACCTTCGGACTCTGGACGGTCGGCAACCCCGGCCGCGACCCCTTCGGCGACCCGGTCCGGGCCTTGGTCGACCCCGTCGAGAGCGTCCATCGCCTCGCGGAGATCGGCGCCTGGGGCGTCTCCCTGCACGACGACGATCTCATCCCGTGGGGCAGCTCGGCCGCCGAGCGCGACCGCATCGTGGGGCGCTTCAGGGAGGCGCTCCAGCAGACCGGCCTCGGCGTCGGGATGGCGACGACGAACCTGTTCACGCACCCCGCCTTCAAGGACGGCGCGTTCACGTCGGGCGACCGGCGGGTGCGGCGCGCCGCGATCGGCAAGGCGATGCGCTCGATCGACCTCGGGGCCGAGCTCGGCGCGGAGGTGTACGTGTTCTGGGGTGGGCGCGAGGGCACCGAGGTGCAGACCGCCAAGGACCCGCGCGACGCGCTGGAGCGCTACCGCGAGGCGATCGACGTGCTCGGCGACTACGTCCATGAGCAGGGCTACGACCTGCGCTTCGCGATCGAGCCCAAGCCGAACGAGCCGCGCGGGGACATCTTCCTGCCGACGGTCGGCCATGCGCTGCACTTCATCTCGATGCTGCAGCGCCCCGAGATGGTCGGGGTCAACCCGGAGTTCGCGCACGAGAACATGGCCGGGCTCTCCTTCCACCAGGGCGTCGGCCAGGCGCTGTGGGCGGGCAAGCTCTTCCACATCGACCTCAACGCGCAGCGGATCGGCCGCTACGACCAGGACTTCCGCTTCGGCGCGGAGGACCTGAAGGAGGCGTTCCATCTCGTGCGGCTGCTCGAGCGCTCCGGCTACGACGGACCGCGCCACTTCGACGCCCACGCCTACCGCACCGAGGACGCGGAGGGGGTCTACGACTTCGCGCGCGGGTGCATCCGCACCTACCAGGCGCTCGCGGAGAAGGCCGCGCACTTCGACTCGCTGCCCGAGGTTCAGGAGGCGCTCGCCACGGCCGGCGCCGCCGATCTGGGGACGCCGTCGACCGGCGAGGAGGACACTCCAGACGCGCTCAAGGCCGAGGGCCTGGAGCTCGACGCGCTCGCCGCCCGCGGCTACGGCAACGAGCTCCTGGACCAGCTCGTGATCGACGTGTTGCTCGGCCTGCGCTGAGCGCTGAAGAAAATCCCCGCGGCGGGAAGCCGAGTGGGAGGATGGTCCTGGGCGTGTGAGGCGCCGGGATCGGAGGTAGTCATGGCAGTTGCCCTCGTCCTCGATTTTCCCGGGGGGACCCGGGAGCAGTACGACGAGGTCGTCGAACGGATGCAGTTGGCCGGGCACATGGCGCCCGGGGGCCAGGTGCACGTCGCGGGAACTCACGACGATGGCTGGCGGGTGATCGACGTGTGGGAGAGCCTCGAGCAGTTCGAGCGCTTCCGCGACGAGAAGATCATCCCGATCACCCAGGCGGTGGGCCTGTCCGCGCCGCAGGTGCAGGTGCTCGAGGTGGACGATGCGATGCCGGATGACGGGAGGTCTCCGCGCTTCGCGCAGTTCGTGCTCATGCCCGGCCTTGACCGCGCCGCGTTCCGGGCGCTGCACGCGGAGGTGGTGCCTGGCGGTGTCCGTCCCGACGGCCTCACCTTCCACGTCAACGGGCCGGCGGAGGGCGGCTGGTGCGTGATCGACGGGTGGATGTCGAAGGAGATCCGGGACCGGTTCATGGAGCGCACCCGCCCGATCCTCGAGAGGGCCCCGCTCTCGGGGCCGCCGACGATCGAGGAGCTGCAGGTCGAGCGCACGATGGCCGGGGCCGCCACCGCCCACGCGTAGCGTCAGCGAGCGCCGGCCGCGACCGCCGCGGCGATCTCCTCGGCGACCGTCGCGGCGCCCGGCCGGCCCATCGCGATCGTGTAGTGGTTGCAGTCCGGCACCGCCACCGCGCGGCGCCGGTCGGGCGCGCCGGCCACCCAGGCGGCGACCACGTCGGCGGGCTGCATCGGCGGGGGGCGGCCGTCGAGCCCGCGCGGGGCGTGCAGCGTGACGGCCTCGCAGGCGAGCTCGCCGGCGTCGCGCGCCCGCAGCACGTCATCGCCGTCGACGGACACGACCTCGGGTCGCACCGAGGAGCGCAGCCGCGGCGCCTCGCCGCACAGGTCGTAGTCGGCGTACGCCCGCAGCATCTCCGGATCGACGTCGCCATCGCCGAGCGCGGGGTGGGCCGCCCACCAGGCACGGTAGGCGTCGCGATCAGGGAACTCCATGCGCAGACGGGCCACGACGGGGCCGAGCAGGATCGTCGGGTCTGCGCCCGGCGGCAGGCCGCCGTCGACGAGCACGAGCGAGGCGACGCGCTCGGGGTGGTGGGCGGCCAGCCGGCAGGCGATGTAGGCGCCGAGCGAGTGCCCGGCGATCACCGGCCGCTCGGCCCCGAGG
>DATGKS010000045.1:0-10087 GCA_035294545.1 Solirubrobacteraceae bacterium
CCTGGACGCCGAGGTGGTCGATGCCGCCGAGCTCCGAGCGCAGCCGGGTGACGGCCGCGGACAGCACGTCGAGCTCACCGGGGTTGACGATCAGCGTCACCTGGCGACGGTCGGCGAGCCGGCGGAGCATGAGCTCGGCCACGTCGATGAGCCGCTCGGGGGCGACCGCGACGGCGCCGGCGACGATCTGCTCGGCGAGCCGCAGCCCGAGCGCGACGGCGTCGGCGCTCAGCGCGTGCAGGTACTCGTCGCGCAGCTCCTCGAGCGCGCCGTGTGCCTCGGCGATCAGGAGCAGCGCATCCTCGAACTGGGCGCGGACGGCCCGCTCTGCCTCGGCACGGCCCTCGGCCTCGCCCTGCGCGCGCGCCACCTCGCGGATCGCCTCCGCCTCGGCCATCGCGGCCGCGAGCGCGTCCTGTCCGCGCACCGTCGGTGCCTGGAGCGGCTCGAAGTTGAACGGGGAGGCGACTTCAGCGGGATTGGGCACGGCGGATCTCCGAGGGATCGAGGGAAGAAGCGCGTGCCCACCCAGAGCACGCATCCCGGTTATCGACCCGGGACGCGCGATGCTTGAGTTCGCCCGGGGCTAGGCGAGCGCCTTGCCGACGGCCGCAAGCAGTCCGTCGGGCTGGAACGGCTTGACGACGAAGTCCTTGGCGCCGAGCTTGATCGACTCGATCACCTTGCTCTCCTGGCCGAGCGCCGAGCACATCAGGACCTTGGCGCTGGGATCGATCGCGATGATCTCTGCGAGCGCCTCCAGCCCGTCCTTCTCCGGCATCGTGATGTCGAGCGTGGTGACATCGGGTCGCAGCGCGGTGAACTGTGCCACCGCCTCCTCGCCGTTCTCGGCCTGGCCGACCACCTCGTGACCGCCTGCCGTGAGCGCATCGCTGACGACCTTGCGCATGAACGCCGCGTCGTCGACTACAAGTACCCTTGCCATTTTTCGGAACTCCTTGTGTGTGAGGGTCAGGTGGTGAGCGCCGCGGGCTCCCGGCTCTCCATCCCGGTGAGGCGAATCGTCCAGTTGCCGTTGTCATCGACCAGGAGGATCCCCTCCGCGAATCGCAGTCCGTTCACGTACAGGTCGACGGGGGCGTCGGCGTGCCTGTCGAGCTCGACGACCGAGCCGAGCGGCAGCGTGAGCGTGTCCGACAGCGGCAGGCGGGTGCGCCCCAGCTCGGCCCAGACGCGCATCGTGATGCCGCGCAGCGTCTCCTCGACGTCGCGGGGCCCGGAGCCGTCGGGGGCGCCCGGACCGGACGCGGCGCCCGCGCCCTCCTCGCCGGCGAACTCGTTCATCGCCTGGCCGACGCGGATCACGAACGCGCTCGGGACGAGCTGCACGAGCCGGCAGGGCGCGCCCCCGACGAGGAACGTCGTCGCCGTCGCGTAGGGCGCCGCGCCGAACAGCTCGTCGGCCTCGCCGGCGGTCTGGAGCACCCGCGTCTGCGGCGGTGAGATCTCGATCTCCTGACCGAGCACGACGCCGACCGCGCCCGCCGCCGCGGCCATCATCTGGTTGGAGGCCTCCGACACCGCCGAGAGCTCGAGCTCGGTGAGCGGTGCCTCATCCTCGACGTCGGCGCCCGCGCCCATCTTGGTCGCAAGCAATCGCGCCGTACCGGAGGGGGCGAGGAACACGTTGGCGCCGGTGACGCCGTCCACGTAGGCGACGCCGGCGGCGACCGTGCCCGGCTCCAGCGAGGCGAACGGGGAGCCCTCGCCCTCAAGCACGCTCACCTCGCCGCGCTCGACCTCGCCGGGCGCGAACATCTCGAGCACCTGGGCGATCGCCTCCGCGGTGGAGGCGCCGAGCCGCAGGAGCGCCTCGCGCTGGTTGACGGCCCCACTCATTTCCCGTCCTCCTCGAAGAAGCCGCTCAGCTGCACGGCGCGCCGCGGGCCCTGCCGGCCGGCGCGCGCCCGCGCGAGCCGCACGGAGTCGGCATAGAGCTCGACGCCGTCGGCGGCCGGGGCCTCGAAGTGGATCGTGCTCCCGGGGCCGAGCGCGAGGATGTCCCTGACCGCCATCTGGACGTGCGCGACCTCCGCGCGGACATCGACCGGCACGTTGCCGAGCGGATCCTGCAATGGCGTGCCGTGACGGGCCTCGTTCTCGTTCTCCTCGCGGCCGGAGATCTTGCCCTGGATCGGCTCGATCGCCGCCCACGGCACGAGCAGTCCGAGCGAGTAGGACTGCTGGTTGATCTTGACCTCGATCTGGGAGCTGAACGTCGGCTCGCTGATCGACGCGAGCTGGCCCGCGTCATGCGCGTCGAGCTCGATGACGCGGAGCGTCGCCCCGCCGAACTCCTGCCAGGCGAGCGACAGCGGCGTCACCAGCGAGTCGACGAGTCCGTGGGCGAGCGACCAGTCGATCTCGGTGAACCGGCGGTTGCGGGAGGGGCGCTCGGGGGCGCCGCCGAGCATGCACTCGAGGCACACGAGCACGAACGTCTGCTCGATCGTGAACACGATCCGGGTGCCGAGCGGGTCGATCTCAAGCACGGTGAGCAGCGAGTGCGGGGGAATCTGGCTCTGGGTGGCCCTCCAGGTGAGCTGGGCCGTGCCGAGCGGCTCCAGCTCGACCGGCCAGCGCAGCTCGGAGGACAGCCGCGTGTTCGCGGTCTGGCAGAACGTGTCGATCGCGCGGTTCAGGCCGCGCTGGTGGTCGGCGCCGAACTTCGTCGGCCGCGAGAAGTCGACGGTGCGCACGCGCCCGGAGCGCCGCGGCGCCGGTGCCTCGGGCTCCGGCAGCTGGCCGCCCTTCGCCGCCTCGACGAGCGCGGCGATCCGATCCTGTTCGAGCACCTCCATCAGGCCGTCCTCCTCTCGGCGAGCGCCCCGGTCGCCGCCGGGAGCAGGTCGAACGATGTGCCGCCGGCGACGCGGACCGTGGTGGCGCCGCTGCCGACCTGGATGCGCAGGGTGCGCCCCTCCGTGCCGCCGGTCTCCTCCGCGTGGCAGCGCAGCCCGGCGGCGGTGAGGGCGTCGCGGACCGCGGCGGCGTTGCGCGCCCCGATGTCGAGCTGCCCGCCCGAGCCGAACATCGCGGCGCCGCCGGCGATCGCGACCCGCAGACGTGAGCGCGCGGCGCCGAGGCCGAGCACGCGCGTGAGCAACTCCGGCACGGCCGTGTCCGCGAACTTGCCGACCGGCCCGCGCGCGCCGCCCGAGTCCGGCAGCATCACGTGGACGAGGCCGGCCACCTGTGCCTGTGCGTCGGTCATCGCCACGCCGATGCACGAGCCGAGGCCCAGGGCCACGAGCTCCTCGTCGGGGTTGCGCGAAACCACGATCTCTCCGATGCGGGCATGCGTCATCCGGCTCAGCTCACGGCGGGACCGAGCCCGAGCGGCACGAGCAGTCGGTCGATTCCGCCCGAGGTCGGCAACAGCATGAATCCGATCGCGCAGTGCTCGCCGGCGATCGTGAGCTCGGAGTCGAGCACCAGCGCGAGGTCGTCCTCTCCGGCCACCTGCGCCATCAGGGAGGCGACGAGCGCCCCGACCAGGTCGATCTGCAGGAGCGGCGGGCACGGCACGAGGTCGAGGCCGGTCATCGCGGCCAGCCCGTTGAGGTAGGAGGTCCCGAGGATGTTGCCGATCTCTCGCAGCGCCGAGTCGCCGACCTCGGTGCGGGGCTCGACGCCGAGCAGCCGGCACAGGCGGGCGCTCTGGTCAGGCGGGATGAGCAGCAGGACGTTGCCGCCGAAGTCGCCGGCGACGCCGATCATGACCGCCGTGACCTCCTGCTCCGGCTGGCCGCAGGCCTCGACGGCGTCGGCGATCGGCAGCGCGAGCGCGCGCGGGACCGAGATGTCGACCTCGCGGGCGAGCATCTGGGAGAGCGCGCCGGCCGCGCCCCCGGAGGCGATGTTCGCCAGTTCGCGGAGGGCGTCCAGCTGGGAGTCGTTGAGGCTGATGGTCACGGGAGCTCCGATGGGTCAGGCGGCGGCGGCGACGGAGGCCGGCGCGGCGAGGTCGACGGTGGATGGCATGGGCGAGCGCGTGGCGCCCGCCGGGGAGAGCGCGTCGCAATCGACGATCAGCGCGATCCGCCCGTCGGGCAGCGCGGTGCCGCCCGATACCGGCTCCCCGCCGGAGACCGCGCTCGGCAGCGGCCGCGTGACGAACTCTCGCTGGCCGACGAGCTCATCGACCGCGAGCGCCATTCGCTGCTCGCGGCTGCGGACGATGACCGCGAACTCGTGAGGCGTCGCCGGGCGTCCGAACACGCGCGAGGCGTCGAGCAGCGGCAGCACGCCCTCGTCGAGCACGAGCATCTGCTCGCCGGCGACCGACTGGACCGGGTGCTCGGCGAGCCTGAGGGTGCGCTCGATCCGGTCGAGCGGGATCGCGTAGGGGCCGCCGCCGATGTCGACGAGCAGGCCGGAGACGATCGCGAGCGTGAGCGGGAGCCGGATCTGGGCGGTCGTGCCCCGACCCTTCACCGAGTCGACGACGACCTCGCCGCCGAGCTCGCGGATCTTCGCGCGCACGGCGTCCATGCCGACGCCGCGCCCGGAGATGTCGCTCGTCACCTCGGCGGTCGAGAAGCCGGGGGCGAACAGGAGCTCGACGGCCGCGGCCATGTCGACGTCGTCGACGCTCGCGGGGTCGATCAGGCCGGACTTCGCCGCCTTGCGCGCGATCGCGGCCGGGTCGATGCCGCGGCCGTCGTCGCGCACCTCGATGACGACCGACCCGCCGGCGTGCCGGGCCGCGATCTGGAGCGTGCCCTCCGCCGGCTTGCCGGCGGTCAGGCGCTCGTCCGAGGGCTCGAGCCCGTGATCGAGCGAGTTGCGCACGAGGTGGACGAGCGGGTCGCCGAGCGCGTCGACGACCGTGCGGTCGAGCTCGGTCTCCGAGCCGATCAGCTCGAGGTGGACCTCCTTGTTCAGCTTCGTGGAGAGATCGCGGACGAGGCGCGGGAAGCGCAGGAAGACGACGTCGACGGGGATCATCCGCACCTGCATGACCATCGCCTGCAGCGCCTGGGAGCTGCGGATCAGCTCCTGCATCGCCTGGTGCAGGTCCGGCACGTCGAGGCGCGAGGCGATCGCCTCGAGCGCGGTGCGGTGGATGACGAGCTCGCCCATCGAGTGCATGAGCGCGTCGAGCCGCTCGGAGTCGACGCGGACCGTGCGCGAGCCGCTCGACGCCGGCCGGGCCGAGCCGGCCTGGCGCGGCTGCGCGGCAGCGGCCGTCTCGGCGACGGGTGCGGGTGGGTCGGCGACGGCCGCCGAGGTCTCGGCCACCGGCGCGGCGGACGCCGGCTCGGGCGCTGCAGGCTCGGGCGCCGCAGGCTGAGGCGCGATCACCTCGACCACCTCCGCGCGCGCGACGTCGGAGATCTCGCTGACCGTGGCGACGATCGCCTCCTCCTCGTGCTCGCAGGCGAGCCACGCCTCGATCAGGTGGCCGTCGAACTGCTCGACGCCCTCGGGAGTCGGCGCGGAGCCGATCAGTTCCCCGTGCTCGCCGAGCGCCGCGAGCACCATGTGCGCGCGGACGGCGGGCATGAGCACCGACTCGTGGAGGATCGCCTTCACGTGCAGGACGCGGATGCCGTCGGCGAGCGCCGCGGCAAGATCGGGCTCGATGCGGCCGCCCCTGCGCTCGATCTCCTGATCGGGGGTGCGGGCGTGGACGAGGCTGCGCAGGCGGGTGATGAGCGGCGCCGGGTCGAGCTCCTCGGCGCCGACCGACTCGATCGACTCGACGGCGGCGCCGAGCGCGTCCAGGCAGGCGAGCACGGTGTCGACCGCCTCGCGGGAGAGCGCGCGCTCGCGCTGGCGCAGGAGCTCGAACACGTCCTCCATCTCGTGCGTGAGCGTGGCGATCGCCTGGTAGCCCATCGTCGCGCTCATCCCCTTGAAGGAGTGCGCGATGCGGAAGATCGTGTCGACCTTCTCCCGGTCGTGAGGGTCCTCTTCGAGGCTGACGACCGCGAGGTTGAGCTCCTGGAGGTGCTCCTCGGCCTCGGCGAGGAACATCGGCATGTACTCGTTGGTGTCCATCAACGGTCCTTGCGGTAGAAGAACGGGGCGGTCGGGGTGAGCCCGAGCTCCGGTGCGCTCGCCACCCGCTCGGTGGCGCCGACGAGCAGGTAGCCCCCGGGGCGCAGCGAGTCGGCGAGCCGCTCGTGCAACGCGTCGCGCACCGGCTCGGAGAAGTAGATGACGGTGTTGCGGCAGACGACGAGGTCGTAGCTTGCGCGGCGCGGCTGCAGGCGCAGCAGGTCGCCGACCTCGAAGCGGGTCATGCGGCGCAGCGCCTCGTGGGCTTGCCAGCCGTCCTCGACGCGGTCGAAGGCGGCGCGCATCGTCGCCTCGGGGACTCCGCGCGCGTCCTCCAGCGAGAAGCGCCCGGTCTGCGCGCGCTCGATCATGCGGCGGTCGATGTCGGTCCCGAGGATCGACACGGTCGCGGTCGGGATCGCGGCGCGGCAGACGGCGGCGATCGTGAACGCCTCGGCGCCGTACGAGCAGCCGGCGCTCCAGATCCGGACCGGGCCGGCGGCGGCAAGCTCTCCAAGCACGCTCTCCTGCAGGTGCGCGATCTGGGCGGGGTGGCGCCACAGCTGGGAGACGTTGATCGTCACCCGGTCGAGCAGGCTGTCGAGCTGCGCGGGGTCGGCGCGCAGGATCGGCAGCGTCTCGGTGAGGTCGCTGATCCCGAGGCGGCCGAAGAACGTCCGCAGCCGGCGCTCCATCTGCGGGCGGCGGTACTGCGTGAGGTCGACGCCGCAGATGCGGCGCAGCCCCTCGCAGAACACGAGGTAGTCGTCGCGCGCGGTGGTCGCGGCGACGGTGCCGGCGGCGGTGAGGCTCACGCCCCGGCCTCCTCGGCGATCGCATCCGCAAGCGCGTGCAGCGGCTCGACGCGATCGGCCAGCCCGGCCTCGGCGATCGCCCGCGGCATCCCGTAGACGGTGCACGTCTCCTCGGCCTCGGCGATCACCCGGCCGCCGTGCCTGCGCACCGCCTGGGCGCCGCGCAGCCCGTCCTGGCCCATGCCGGTCATGACGACGAGCACGAGCCGCTCGCCGTGACGGCGCGCCGCGTCCTCGATCGTGAGATCCGCGCGGGGACGCAGGCCGCCGACCGGCTCCTCATCGCTGAGGAGGGTGCGGCCGGTGTCGTCCATGCGCAGGTGCTTGCCGCCGGGGGCGAGGAGCGCGACGCCGGGGTCGAGCGCCTCGGCGCCCGCCGCCTCGCGCACCGTCAGCCGGCTCGCCCGGTTCAGCCGGTTGGCGAGCGAGGCGGTGAAGCCGGCCGGCATGTGCTGGACGATCATCGTGCCCAGGCCAAGCGGCGAGGGCAGCTCAGGCAGGAGCGCGGCGAGCGCCTTCGGCCCGCCGGTGGAGATCGCGATGAGCACGACCTTCGCGTCGCGGGAGACGGTCCGCCGGACAGGGGCCGGCGCGGCGACGCCGGTCGCGGCGGGGTGCGCCCACGGCGGGGTGAGCGTGCGGCCGCCGGAGGCGAGGCGGAGCGCCGCCGCCTGGCGGCGGGAGGTGACCGCGAGCGTCACCCGGCCGAGCAGCATCTGCTCGAACACGGGCGCGTCGGCCGGCGACGTCGGCTTGGTGACGAGCTCGAACGCGCCCTCGGCGAGCGCGTCGACGGCGTAGGCGCCCTGCGCCGGGGAGAACGCGGAGACGACGACCACGGGGAGGTCGAGGCTCTCGCCGCGCAGGGCGCGCAGGACCTCGATGCCGCCCATGCCGGGCATCGACAGGTCGAGCGTCAGCGCGTCGGGGCGCTGGCGGCGGCACTCGGTGAGCGCCTCGTCCCCGTCGCGCGCGGTCGCGACCACGTCGAAGCCGCCGCGCGTGAGCACGTCGCCGACGAGCTTGCGCATGAGCGCCGAGTCGTCCGCCACGACGACGCGCGGGCGGGCGGATGCCGAGGCCGCAACGCTCATGCCGCGAGGGGCATCTCTGGCGTGGCCGCCGGGAACAGGCAGTCGAGCGTGAGCAGCGCGACGAGCCGGCCCTCGATGCGGATGATCGCCTGGATGAGCGAGGCGTCGGCCGTCGGCGCCGCGGAGATCTGGTCCTCGGTGACGGTGAGGACCTCCTCGACGGAGTCGACGATCACGCCGGCGGTCTCGGTGCCGACCTCGGCGATGACGATCTTCGTCTGCTCGGAGATCTCGGTGCGCACGCCGATGCGCGACGCGACGTCGTACACCGGGACGATCCGGCCGCGAAGGCTGATCACGCCGCGCAGCCAATCGGCCGGCGAGGCGACCGAGCGGGGCTCGCT
Source organism: Solirubrobacteraceae bacterium (assembly GCA_035294545.1). Taxonomy (GTDB): domain Bacteria; phylum Actinomycetota; class Thermoleophilia; order Solirubrobacterales; family Solirubrobacteraceae; genus Palsa-465. Next base: position 8,281 of record DATGKS010000045.1, read on the forward strand.
GTAGCGGATGATCTCCTGGACCTGCTGGATCGGCAGCGCGTAGTGCTCGCCGCCGAGCCGGAAGACGACAAGTTGGTGGGACTGGTTCTCCGTGGACATCTGTGGGCGTGCTCCTTGCGTGTATGAGCCTCCGGACCGGCTTGTCCGGACGCGACTTCCCATGGGGGTTAGTCGTCAGTCGCGCGGGCGAACTTGAGGCCGGGGGCCTCAGGACCAGCCGGTCAGATGACGGCCTCGTCCTCGCCGCGGGCGAGCACGACGGTTCCGGCCTCCTCGAGGCTGCGCACGACGGCCACGACCTTGCCCTGGGCGGCCTCGATGTCGCGCTTGCGCTGGGGCGGCTGGTACTCCATCTCCTCCTGCAGCATCTGGGCGCCGCGCTCGGACATGTTGGAGAGGATCTTCGCCTTGACCTCCTCGCTGACGCCGCGCAGGGCGAGCGCGAGGTCCTTCTGGTCGGTCTCGCGGAGGATGAGCTGGATCGAGCGGTCGTCGAGCTTGACGATGTCCTCGAAGACGAACAGCAGCCGGCGCACCTCGGCGCTCAGCTCGGCGTCGGCCTCGCTCAGCTGCTCGAGCACGTTGCGCTCGGTCGAACGGTCGGACTGGTTGAGGATCTCGGCCAGCGACTTGACCCCGCCGGCGCCCGTGTACTCCTGGGAGACGACGGTCGCCAGCTTCTGGCGCATGACCTCCTCGACCTGGGCGACGACCTGCGGGTTCGTCTCGGCCATCCGCGCGATCCGCAGGGCGATGTCCGGCTGGCTCGCCTGGTCCAGGCAGCAGAGCACCTGGGCGGCGAGCGTCGTGTGCAGGTTGGCGATCACGAGCGCGACCGTCTGCGGGGACTCGTTGCGCAGGAACGTCGCGATCTGCTCGGCCGGGGTGTGGCGCAGGAACTCGAACGGGCGCTTCTCGATCACGGTCGAAAGCCGACCGACGATCTCGGCGGCGCGCTCGGGCCCGAGCGCGCGCTCCAGCACCTCGCGCGCGTACTCGACTCCGCCCGCGGTGACCGCGTCGTAGGCCTCGACGGTCGCGGCCATCTCCGCGAGCACCGAGTCGGCGATCGTCGGCTCGAGCATCCGCATGTTCGCCATCTCGAGGGACAGCTCCTCGATCTCCTGCTCGCTCATGCGGCTGAACACCTCCGCGGCGCGCTCGGCGCCGAGCGAGACGAGCAGCACGGCGGCCTTGCGGCGGCCCCTGATGTTCGCCGGCAGCGGCGGGGCGGGCGCCCGCTTGGCGGGCACGGCCGCGTTGCCGGGCGGCGGGTTGTAGAGCTCGACCGCCATCAGCCGCGGGACCTCGAGGCGTCGCGTCCGTGTCTCACCGCGCTACTCCTCCGCCATCCAGGCGCGCAGGTGCTGGGCGACGAGATCGGGGTCGCGCTGGACGAGCTCCTCGATCTGCTTGCGGGCGACGCCGACGTGCGGCTGGAGGCTCGAGACCTCCTGCGGAGCCGTCGCCTCCAGGGCGGCGAGCGGTCGCGGGGACTCGAGCTCGGTGAGCCACGTCGGCTGGCTGAAGGAGTCCTTCTCGCGCTTCTTGATCGCGCGCATCATGAAGAACAGGAAGAGGAGGGCCCCGAGGCCGAGCAGGCCGTACTTGGCGTACTTCATCATCGGGTTGGCCTTCGCCGGCTTGACCGTCGTCGTGCTCGCCGGCGCGAACTTCAGCTGCGAGATCGAGATCGTGTCGCCGCGCGCGGTGTTCAGCCCGGTCGCGCTCGCCACCGCCTTCTTGATCGCGGGGATCTCGGAGGCGGGCACCTTGGAGTTGACGAGCACCGACACGCTCTGGCGCT
>DATGKS010000046.1:0-128337 GCA_035294545.1 Solirubrobacteraceae bacterium
CGCTCCGGCTCGCCCTACGGGCTCACCTACGCGAGAACCCGCGCGGCGACCTCACCCGGAAGGTGGTGATCACGCTCCCCACGGCCTGAGCCGCCCGCTACCTCGCCGACGAGCGTTACACCACCTCCGCCGACTTGACTAGCACCTGAGCCCCGGCGGCCTGAAAGCCCTGGGCGGAGATGCCGGTGCCGATGCCAACGTCGAGCACGTCCTGTCCGGGGCTGGCCGCGATGATCTGGTCCGCCAGTTCTTGGGGGTAGGGCGGCCTGGCGTGGTGGTAGGAGGCGGCGCCGGCACCGAAGGATTCGGCGATGCCGCGGGCGCGGTGCGAGTCGGCCTGGTCGAAGCGCGGCGGTAGAGTGGTCATCCGCCCACTATAAATGGGCGCGTGCCCACTTGCAGCGCAGAAGGGACGGAGCTTGCCGACCGGAGTACCCATGCACGACGCGCGACGACAGCTGTTCGACGCTGCCGAGCGCGTCCTGCTGCGCGAGGGGCCAAACGCGCTGACCAGCCGCGCGGTCACCAGCGAGGCGGGAGTCGCCAAGGGACTCGTGCATCGGCACTTCGCCGACTTCGACGCGTTCCTGGCCGAACTGGTGCTCGACCGGATCACCCGCTTGGAGACGCAGACGATGGCCCTGCTCGACTCGGCCGGAACAGACACGGTGGCCGACAACCTCACCGGCGCTCTTGTCGAGCTGTTCTCGCCGGTCGCGGTCGCCGTCGTCGGGCTCATCATCGCTCGTGAGAATCTTCGGACCCGGCTCCGCGAGGCGGGAACCGCCCGCATCCCGCTTCTCGGCGAAGGAACCGCCATGATCCGCGCCTATCTCGCCGCCGAGCGTGACTTGGGACGCCTCGCCGACGATACCGATGCCCGCACGATCGCCCCCACTCTGATCGGTGCCGTCCACTTGCTCTGCACCGAGCAGGAGACCGCGCCTCCCGAACCCGCCGAAGTCCACAAGATCGTCACCATGGTCATCGACGGCACGTAACGGCTGCCCCGGCACATCCCGTCCGTATTACGCGGGGTTCAGCACGCTACCGCTGCGACCTTCCTGCGCCCGCCCGGCCGGATCGTCACCGCTCGCTCTACGAGCACCCGCCGGATCGTCTGATCTGCCACGCTCAAGTGCTGGCCGACTTGTGCGCTTCTCGCCGCTGCCGGTAGGCTTGCCGCGCGCGCCGTCCGGCGCTCGACAACGGACTGATCGGAGCGGAGGAAAATGAGCAAGGGGCTTGCGGCAGCCGCAGCTGCCATCGGGGCGACCGTGGCCGTGGCGGCGAGCGTCGCGGACCCGGGCTTCGCCGCCGTACCGACGGCGACGACCGCCCCACCGCCGCCCAAGGCGGGGAGCTACGCCGGCACGACGACCCAGCGGCTCGGCTTCTCGCTGCGCGTCGCACCCACCCGCACGATGCTCTCGCACGCGCGCTTCGGCTTCCGCGTGCGCTGCGCGGATCGCCGGACGCTCCTGTTCTCGGTCTCGCCCATCCTCGCGGGCCGGCCGTGGCGGCTGAACGGATCCGGCGGCACCGGGTTCACCCATACGTTCCGGGACACGACGGGTGAGCGCTACTGGATCCGCGGGCGGTTCGGCACCCACGGCACGGTGAGGGGGACGCTCTCGACCTGGTGGCGCTCGCCGCGCCACGGGATCTGCCGCAGCGGCCGCGTCGACTGGAGCGCTCGCCTCATCCGTGGCGGATCGTGAACCGCACGCGACCGACGACGCCGACGACCGCGACGTACTCCGGACACGGCACCGAGGGCGCGCAGTGCGCCCGGCGCAGTTCGATCGCGCGCGCGAGGTAGCGCCCGGCGCACCACGGTGCATGCAGCTCGGCGGGGCCAAGCGTAATCTGCGCCTGCGCGCCGCGACTGACCGGCGGCGCGCCCGCCTCTCGGGCGCCGACGCATCCCGTGCGCGCGGGGCCGAGCAGGCTCAGCGTGTAGCCGATGACGTGCTTGCCGTGGACCCCGCTGGCGACGGGTGCGGTGAAGCGAAACGTGAGCTCCGAGCTGGTCGTCGGATCCGACGGGCTGAGCGCCAGCGAGCCGCGGCGAGGGGCGATCGGCGCGGAGGGCGCGGTCGAGCTCGTCCTGCGGGTCGCCGAGCCCGGGGCGGTCGCGCCCGATCGGTTCGAGCCTGCGCCGCGACCGGCGCCCCCGCAGCCGGCGAGCACGACGGCTGCGAGCAGCGCCGCCGTCCCGGGCGCGGGACCCGGCATCCGGGCGCGGCAGGCGAGCGCGGCCATCGCTGTTCAGCGTAGTCCCCGGATGGCTGTTCAGCGTTGTGCCCGCATGGCTGTTCAGCGGGGTCACCGGGGGCTGTTCGGCGTGGACGTCCGCCGCTCTCGCGACGTCGCCACGACGCGAAGCCCGCCCCCCGCCGGCCTCGACCGGCCGTTGATCAGTCAACTAGACTCGCGCGTATGGACACCGTCTCCGACACCGGCCTTCACGGCGTCGCGCTCGACGCGTGGCGGAGCTTCCTGCAGAGCCACGCGACGATCCTGCGCGCGCTCGACGCCGACCTGGTGACCGGCCACGGCCTCACCACCCGCGACTACGAGGCGCTCCTCTACCTCGCGCAGGCCGAGGGCCGGCGGCTGCCGATGTCGGCGCTCGCCGAGCGCACGATGCTCACCCGCTCCGGCATCACCCGGCTCATCGACGGCCTCGTCGCGGCCGGCCTGGTCGAACGGGTCGGCTGCCCGGAGGACGCCCGGGTCTCCTACGCGCAGCTCACCGACGCCGGTCACGAGAAGCTTCGCCGGGCCGGCTGCTCGCACGTCGCAAGCATCAACCGCCTGTTCGTCGAGCACTTCTCCTGCGAGGAGCTCGCGACGCTCGCCGAGCTGCTCGGCCGCCTCCCCGGCGCGCACCCCGAAGGCGTCTGCGCGATCACCTGAATCCGGGCGCCGGCGGCCTCCTCCCACCGCTACCCTTCACCGTCCCGGCGACGTGGCGGAGTGGCTACGCAGCGGCCTGCAAAGCCGTCTACACCGGTTCGATTCCGGTCGTCGCCTTCGCCACCGGGGGTCCGCCCTCGGTCCCGGTCGCCCGGATATACTCCGGCGCCTCGCGGCTGTAGCTCAGTTGGCTAGAGCGTCTGCTTGCCATGCAGAAGGTCGAGGGTTCGAGTCCCTTCAGCCGCTTGTCGAGAAAGCCCTGGCGACCGGCTGCGGTCAGCCGCGGCGCATGAGCCGCCCGACAGCCGCCATCAGCTCCTCGGTCTTGGCGTCGCGCTCTCCGTCGGCGGCGCCCAACACGCACACGTGGGCGTGGTCGTCGAGCAGGCCGAGCGCGACCTTGTCCAGGGCCGCCTGGATGGCGCTGATCTGGGTCAGGACATCGATGCAGTAGCGGTCATCCGCGACCATGCCCTGGATGCCGCGGACCTGCCCCTCGATGCGGCGCAGGCGCTTGAGCAGCTGGTCCTTGGTCGCGGAGTAACCGCGCGCGGGAGTGGTTGCGGAGCTCATGGACGGACAGGGTACCAAATACCCCAGGGCGGTATCTGATACGGTGAGGGGGTATTGCGATGAGCGGGTATCCCGAGGAGTAGCGCGATGAGTGTTCTCGACGTCATCTGGCATGGACTGCGCGACGCCCTGTTGATGGGCTGGGCGGTGTGGTGGGCGCTCGTCTTCGGCTTCTTCATCTCGGCGGTCGTCCAGGCCTGGGTGCCGCGCGAGCGCATCGAGAACGCGCTCTCTGGCAGTGGCCCCCGGCCCGTGGCGGTGGCGACCGGTCTCGGCGCCGCCTCCTCGTCGTGCTCCTACGCGGCGGTCGCCATCGGCAAGAGCCTGTTCCAGAAGGGGGCCTCCGCCGCCTCCGCGCTCGCCTTCCAGTTCGCCTCGACCAACCTCGTCTGGGAACTGGGCCTCGTGCTGTGGGTGCTCATCGGCTGGCAGTTCACGCTCGCCGAATATCTCGGCGGCATCGTGATGATCGTCCTGATGGCGGTGCTGCTGCGGGTGTTCGTCTCCCGGTCGCTGGAGGAGCGCGCCCGTGCGCATGCTCAGGCCGCCGACACCGGCCATCAGCATCACATGGCCGGCGAGCAGATGACCTGGCGCCGGCGCCTGACCAGCGCCTCGGCCTGGTCAGACGTGGCGCACAACTTCCGCGGCGACTGGCAGATGCTCTGGAAGGAGATCGCCACCGGCTTCCTGCTCGCCGGATTCGTCGCCCAGATCGGCAACGGCTTCTTGCACTCGGTCTTCCTCAGCGGCTCGCCGGCGCTCGTGCAGAGCGTGTGGGGCGCGTTCATCGGACCCCTCATCGCCGTCCTGTCGTTCGTGTGCTCGGTGGGCAACGTGCCCCTGGCCGCGGTGCTGTGGAGCGGGGGCATCAGCTTTGCCGGCGTGATGGCGTTCATCTTCGCCGACCTCATCGTCCTGCCCATCGTCGCCATCTACCGCAAGTACTACGGCCGCGAGTTCGCGCTGCGCATCACCGGCCTGATGTTCGTCACGATGGTCGCGGCCGCGCTCGTCATCGACGGCATCTTCAGCGCGCTGGGGCTCATCCCCGCCGGCGCCCGCCCCACGCGCACCGACATCTTCAGCGCCATCACGATCAACTACAAGCTGGTCCTCAACATCGCCGGCCTCGCCATCTTCGCCGTGCTCTTCTGGCTGACCGCCCGGCGCGGCGTCACCGACCCCGTCTGCGGGATGACGGTCGACCGCGCCAAGGCGCTGTCCACAGAGTTCGACGGGCGGACGATCCACTTCTGCTCCGAGCACTGCCGGCAGACCTTCGAGGCCGATCCGGGATCGTATGCGGATCGAACCGGCGGGACGAGCAGCACCGGCAGCGCGGACCGCGCCGGCGGGACCAGCGGCAACGCTGCCGGGCACCGCGCGCACGCCCACCACCATCCCGCGAACGGCAGGGCCGCGGGCGCGACCGACCCGGTCTGCGGGATGAGCGTCGCCCCCGCGCACGCGCCCTCCACCGAGCACGCCGGCCAGGCGTACTACTTCTGCTCCGGCGGCTGCCGCGAGCGCTTCCTCGCCGCACCCGACCATTACCTGCCCGCGACCCGGCTGCGCCGCGCCGGGTCCCGTCACGACCGCGACGCATAACCCGCCCTACGGCACCGCGACGCTCCGACGGCCCGGCGGCGAGCGCGCCGGCCGGCGGCACGCGGAGGCGTTGGCGCGGGCGGCCGCCCTGCGGCCTCGATCCGCTTCGCGCGTCGCTCTCCCGGACACCTCCTCGGACGGCCCGCGCGGGCAGTGCGGGGATGGGACGTGGAGCGGCCTTCGGGAAGGATCGCCGGTCGCCGGCGTCCTCGGGGTTGACACGCCCCACCCCACGTGAGAGACAGACCGCTCTGCATGCCATCGCGCGCACTCCCCTCCTCGGTGCCGCCGCCCGTCCGGCTGCTGCTCGCTCCGGCGCGACCCGCACTCCCCATCAGGGTGACGCTCGCGCTCGCGGCGGTCGCGGTCGGCATCGCCGGATACCTGCACGGCCGCCTCTTTCACGAGGGCTATGCGCAGGTCGCGGTCATCGGCCCGCTGTTCCTGCTCAACGAGATCAGCTCCGGCGTGGTGATCGCGCTGCTCTTCCTGCGCCGGCCATGGCTGTTCGCGATCGGCGCCCTCGGGATCAGCGTCGGTGCGGTCGTCTCGATCGTCATCTCGCATACGACGAGCCTGTTCGGGTTCGCCGAGCAGCGCTACGACGCGCGCGCGACGACGATCATCGTCGCGGAGTGTGTCGCGGCCGGGCTCGTGCTGCTCGCTTTCGGGCTCGCGGCGCGATTTGGGCTCGGCGCGCCCGGGCCCGTGGACGCCGGCGACGCGGCGGGCGATCGCGAGGCGGCGGGCGCCCTGGAGGTAGGACGGTGAGCCGCCGGCTCGGGGAGCTCGCGGCGGTCGTCGTGCTCGCGGGCACCGGGCTCGTCGCCGCCGGCGTCGGCCAGGGCGCCCCGCCGCCGGCGTTGCCGCTCTCCCCGGGCGCCGCGCGCAGCGAGATCCGGGCGGTCGTTCACGGGAGCGCGCTCGCGCGCCGCGGCGAGCGGCTGTTCGGCGATCACGGCTGCGGCGACTGCCACACGATCGCCGCGGGCGGCTTCGACGGTCGGCTCGGACCCCGCCTCGACGCGATCCTGCAGGGAACGCCGGCGGCGATGGTCGAGCAGGACATCATCCATCCGCCCCACTCGATCCCCGGCTACGAGGCGGGGTTGATGCCCGAGGACTTCGGCAGGCGGCTGCCGCGGGCGGACGTGCGGGCGCTCGCGGCCTTCATCGCGACCGCCGCCCGCGGAGCCGCCAACCCCGGACGCTGAGCGAACCGGGCGGCCGACGCGCCGCGCCGCCGCAGCCAGGCACCGCCCCGCGGCACCGCTGCCGCGGAGCGTGCGGCCGCAGCCGGGCCGAGCCCGCCGATCCGGCAAGACCGCCCCGCGCCGAGCGCGGCGGCCGCCAGGTGCCTGAGCATCTGTCTGCTGCGGTGGGTCGGGTGTGGTCGCCGCGCGGGCCGCACGGCCGCGCAGAGCGCTCTGCCGACCAAGGACGCCTCGGCGCGGCGACCCCTTCCCGGCCCAGATCCGGTCACCGCGCCGACCAGATCGAGCGAACCGCTGCGTGAGCGCAACTCTTGCGCCGATGACGCGTTCTGACGTCCGAATCATCGACATCCAGCCGAGTCGCCGGACCCACGGGCCGGCGAACGGGGGACCCAATCGGAGCGCCGTGACGGCGCTCCATGGGGCGAATCTCCGGCTCATGCCGGCGTAGCGCGACTCTTTCCGCGCGAGCCCGTCAGCTCACCCCGTAGGCGCCGAAAGAGAAGGGTCTGCCGCCGTGCTCCACAACCTGATGCGCGCCTGCGCGCGTGCCGCGCTCCCGAGCCTTGCGCTCGCCGCCGTCCTTACCCCGACCGCCGCGTTCGCCTCCGGTGGGGGCGGCGCGACGCTCACCGTGCCGACGACCACCGCCACGAGCCATGCCGCATCCGCGGGGCCACACGCGGCGACGAGCCTGCTCGGCCGCCGGACGCTGCGTTTCGGGATGCACGGCCGCGACGTCCGGCAGCTGCAGCGGGCGCTCACCGCGGCGGGCTACCGGACGGCCGCCGACGGCCAGTTCGGCCCGATGACCCGCCGGAGCGTGATGCGCTACCAGCGCGCGACCGGCCTGCGGGCGACCGGGATCCTCACCCGCTCCGAGGCGCGCGCGCTCGCCGCCGCGACGAAGACGAGCACCCGGAGGACGAGGACCGTGACCGCGACGACGTCGGCGACGACCACCGGCGACACCGCGACGATCGCGTCGAACGGCGAGCTCGTGCTGCCCGCCGGCGCCCCGGCCGCAGTCCAGCAGATCGTCGCCGCGGCGAACAGCATCATCGACACGCACTACGAGTGGGGCGGCGGCCACGGCAGCTTCCAGAGCAGCGGCTACGACTGCTCGGGCGCCGTCAGCTACGCGCTGCACGGCGGCGGCCTGCTCTCCTCCCCCGAGGACTCGACCGGTCTCGAGTCCTACGGCCGGCCGGGCAAGGGCAGGTGGGTCACGGTCTACAGCGACCCCTCGCACGCATTCCTCGTCGTCGACGGCCGCGCGTTCGACACCGCCGACTACAGCGGCCCCAACATCCCCGGCGGGTCCGGACCGCGCTGGCGCTCGAATCCGACCGCGAACCTGAGGGACGGCGGCGGCTACGTCGCCCGCCACCCGGCCGGGCTGTAGGAACCGGCCCGGAGAACCGCGTCCTCGGGCGTCTGCGCGGGCCCGAAGTCGACCGTCATGAGCGCCCCGCCGCCCGGGGCGTTCGCGGCGCACGCGGTGCCGCCGTGCGCCTCGGCGGCCTGACGGACGATCGCAAGCCCGAGCCCCGACCCGGGCCTGCCGCGGGCCGCCCGCGCCCGGTGAAAGCGATCGAACACGTACGGCAGGTCCTCCGCCTCGAAGCCCGGGCCGTGGTCGCGCACGGTGATCCGCCCGTCACGGAGCCGAACCTCGACGTCCGCGCCCTCCGGGCTCCAGGTCACCGCGTTGTCGAGCAGGTTGGCGATCGCGCGGGCGATGCGGTCGCCCTCGCCGTGCACGAGCGTCGGTTCGAGCTGCGCGCTGACGGCGAGGCTCGGCGCGCGCCGCCGGGTCCGCTCGACCGCGGCGGCGACGATCTCGTCGAGGCGCACGTCGCCGGCGTTCCCCCCGGGCCTCGCGCCGCGCGCGAGCTCGACGACGTCGGAGACGAGCGCGGTGAGATCGTCGAGCTCCTCGATCACGTCGCGGCGCAGCGCCTCCCGCTCCCCGGCGGGGAGGCGTGCCTCGTCGCGCATCAGCTGCAGGTTCGCGCGGATCGTCGCGATCGGCGTGCGCAGCTCGTGGGAGGCGTCGGCGACAAGGTTGCGCTGGGCGACGACCGAGCGCTCGAGGGCATCGAGCGTGTCGTTGAACGTGCGGGCGAGACGGGCGAGCTCATCGCCGCCCTGCCCATCGAGCCGGTCGGTCTTCAGGCGCTCCGGCGAGGCCGCGATCGCCTCGGTCTGACGGGTGAAGCGGGCGATCGGCGACAGCGCCGCACGGGCGACGAGCACGCCGAGCAGCGCGGCGAGCGCGATCCCGGCGGCGGCGATGACGATCAGCAGCAGCAGCTGCTGGGAGAGCGCGTGGTCGACCGCGGTGAGCGGCAGCGCGACGATGAGCGCGCCGCGGGAGCCGGCGCCGATGACGTACAGGCGAAGCGGCACCCCGCGCACGGTCTTCTCGGCGAAGAACCGGCCTGAGCCGCGCCGCGCGAGCGCCCGCATGCGCGCGTCGACCGGGATCCGGTCGCGCGGGTCGAGCGCGCGCACGGTGCCATCGGAGGTGACCTGCTCCATCACGCCGGCGGCACCGCCGAACGCCGGCCGGCCGCGCGCCGCAAGTCGCAGGCGGCCCCTGCCCGAGGGGACCTGACCGCCGGGCGGCGGGCCGCCGGCGTCGAAGCGCACGACGTGGGCGGCCTGGCTGCGCAGCTGGGCGTCGATCTGGCCGCGGAGCTCGGCGCTCATGCCCGCGTAGCTTGAGACGGCGACCGCGATCACCGCGATCGCGACCGCCAGCCCGGCGGCGAGGCCGAGCCGGACGCGCAGGCTCACGCCCGGCCCGCCGGCTCCCGGAGCGCGTACCCGACCCCGCGCACCGTGTGGATCACCGCCGCCGAGCGGGCCTGCTCGAGCTTGCGGCGCAGATAGCCGATGTAGACGCGGAGCGCGTTCGAGCTGGGACCGAAGTCGTAGCCCCACACACGCTCATAGACGAGGCTGTGCGGGAGCACCCGGCGCGGGTTGAGCATGAGCAGCTCGAGCAGCTGGTACTCGGTGCGCGTGAGCTCGACGAGCTCGTCGCCGACGGCGACGCCGTGCCGACCGGGGTCCAGGCGCAGGTCGAGGAACGCGGGCGCGCCGTCGTCTGCGTCCTGCGGGTATGTCGCCCGCCGCAGGAGCGCGCGGAGCCGTGCCCGCAGCTCGTCGACATCGAACGGCTTGATGAGATAGTCGTCGGCGCCGGCGTCGAGACCGTCGATGCGATCCGAGACGGCATCCCGCGCGGTGAGCATGAGCACCGGGACGCGGTTGCCCTCGCGGCGCAGCAGGCGGCACACCTCCAGACCGTCGATGTCGGGCAGGCCGATGTCGAGCACGACCGCGTCCGGAGCGGCCGCGGCGATCTCGGCGAGCGCCCCGGAGCCGGTGTCGGCGAGCCGCACCGCGTATCCCGACAGGTCGAGCGCGCGGCGGAGGACGTCCCGCAGGCCACGGTCATCGTCGACGACGAGCAGTCGCACGCAGCGATTGTGCCGTGGCGGGGTCGCCCTGAGCCGAACTCCTACGTTCCGCTTACACGCTCACGCAGCACCGCGCCGAGGATCCCGTTGACGAACCCGGGCGCCGAGGCGCCGCAGAACGTCTTCGCGGTCTCCACCGCCTCGTCGATCGCCCCCTCGGGCGGGATCGGCGCCTCGCCGGGGATGAGCTCCGGGTGGAGCATCTCGAGCAGCGCCACGCGGATGATCGAGCGCTCGAGTGGCGCGATCCGCTCGAGCGGCCAGTCGGCGGCGTGCCGGCGAATGAGCTCGTCGAGCTCGTCCTGGTGCTCGCGCACCTGCTCGGCGAGCGCGAGCGTGAACATGTGGACGTCGCGCGGGAGGGTCTCGCCGAGCTCGCGGCCGAGCAGGTCGCTCTGATAGAGCGCCCACACCGCGGCGCGGCGCTGGTCGGTTCGCCGGGCCACAGGCTCAGTCGACGACGAGGAGCTCTTTGGGGACGTGGGTGAGCACCTCGCGCCCGGTCGCCGTCACGACGCACAGATCCTCGATCCGCACCCCCAGCTCGCCCGGCAGGTACACGCCGGGTTCGCAGCTGACGACGTTGCCCGCCTCCAGGACGTCCTCGGAGCGCTTCGACAGCGACGGCTTCTCGTGGACCTCGAGGCCGACGCCGTGGCCGAGGCCGTGACCGAAGTGCTCGGAGTGGCCGGCCGCGTCGATGAGAGCGCGGGCAGCGCCGTCGGCGTCGCGGCCGCCGACGCCGGGCCGCATCTGCTCGAGGCCCGCGAGCTGCGCGTCGAGCACGAGGTCATACGCGATCCGCGCGTCCTCGCCGACCTCGCCCGAGGCGACCGTGCGCGTGCAGTCCGAGCAGTAGCCGTCGAGCACCGCACCCCAGTCGATCACGACGAGCTGGCCGGGGTCGATCGTCACATCGCGCGGTGTCGCGTGCGGGAGCGCGCCGTGCGGACCGGCGGCGACGATCGACTCGAAAGACGGCGCGGACGCGCCCCGGCGGCGCATCGCGTCCTCGAGGGCGAGCGCCACCTCGGCCTCCGTCCGACCGACGATCCCCTGCGCGAGGATCTCGCGGAGCGCCGCGTCGGCGAGCTCGCAGGCGGCGCGGATCCGCGCGATCTCCTCCTCGTCCTTGACGGCGCGCAGCGCCTCGACGGGCGTGCCGGCGGCGACGAGCTCGATCGTGCCCGCCAGCCGCTCGCGCAGCGTCGCGTGCTGGTGGACGGTGAGGTCGTGATCCTCGAAGCCGAGCCGGAGCTCGCCGTCGGGCAGCAGCGGCCCGAGCTCCTCGATGATGCTCGTGCTCACGATCCGCCGCTCGAAGCTCGGGTCGACCTCGGCGGCGGACTGCTCGTCGTAGCGGAAGTCGGTGAGGAACAGGCGCCGCTCGGGACCGACGAGCGCGGCGCCGTTGGAGCCGGTGAAGCCGGTGAGGTAGCGGACGTTGACGAGCGAGGTGACGAGCATCAGCTCGACGCCCTCGCCCCCGTCAGACAGCGCCTGGACCAGCCGTGTCGATCGATCGCTCACCTTGACTCAAGCTCCTCTCGCAGCATCACGAGCGCGTCACGGTAGCCGTCCGGTCCGCGGCCGGCGACGCGCCCGGCGCACAACCCCTCGAGCACCGAGTGGCGGCGAAACGGCTCACGCGCGTCGACGTCGGAGAGGTGAACCTCGATCGCGGGCAGCGCCGCGAGCTCAAGCGCGTCGCGGATCGCGTAGGAGTAGTGCGTCCACGCGCCGGGGTTGAGCACGACCGCGTCGGCGAGCCCCTCGAGGCCGTGCAGGTGCTCGACGAACTCGCCCTCGTGGTTGGTCTGGAAGAAGCGCGTCACGAGCCCGAGCTCGGAGGCGTGCCCGGAGATCTGCACCTCGAGCTCGGTGAGCGTGAGCGACCCGTAGTGACCGGGATCGCGGCGGCCGAGCTGATCGAGGTTGACCCCGTGCATGATCTCGATGCGGTTGCGGGCGACGCCGGAGGGCATGGTCTAGACGCTAGCCGCCAGCTCGCGGACGGCGGCGATCAGCTCGGCGGGCGCGACCGCGCACCCGGGGCGGGCCGCGCCGGGCTCCGAGAGCAGGACGAACGGCACCGGGCCCTCCCCCACGCGCTTCTTGTCCCGGGCGGTCGCCATGACGACGGCGTCGGGGTCGACCTCGGCGGCGAGCGCGGTCGGCAGCCCGCGGGCCGCGAGCAGCTCCCGGACCTCGTCACGCAGGCCGTCCGCGCCCGAGAGGCGGAGCGCGGCGAGCAGGCCGAGACCGACCGCCTCGCCGTGGCGGTAGCGCGCGTAGCCGGTGACGGTCTCGATTGCGTGGCCGACCGTGTGGCCGAGGTTGAGCGTCTGGCGGGGACCGGCGTCGCGCTCATCGGCGGCGACGACGCGGAGCTTCGTGTGGGCGCAGCCGGCGACGATCAGCGGATCGGTCGGGTCGGCGCCGGCGCGGACCGCCTCCCACAGCCAACCGCCGGCGAGCAGCGCGGTCTTGACGACCTCCGCGTAACCGGCGGCGAGCTCCTCGCCCGGCAGCGTGGCGAGCGCGTCGGTGTCGGCGATCACCGCCCGCGGCTGGTGGAAGGCGCCGACGTAGTTCTTCGCCTCCGCGAGGTCGACGCCGGTCTTGCCGCCGTACGCGGAGTCGACCTGGGCGACGAGCGTCGTCGGGACCTGCACGATCCGCACGCCGCGCTGATAGGTGGCCGCGCAGAAGCCGGCGAGGTCGCCGACGACGCCGCCGCCCAGCGCGACGACGACGTCGGCGCGCGTCATCCCCGCGCGCGCGAGCTCCGACCACACGATCTCGGCGTGGGCGACCGTCTTCGACTGCTCGCCCGGCATGATCGTCACCCGCCCGTCGAGCGGCCTGAGCCGCTCGCCGTAGAGGCGGCCCGCAGTGGCGTCGGTGACGAGGAACCGGCGGCCGGACACGGTCGCCGGCCAGAACGCGTCGTCCGCGCCGTCCGCCGCGGCGAGGAGCCCGGGGCCGACGTAGGCCGGATAGTCGTCGTCCGATCCGGCGCCGGGGGTCGTCGCCCACAACGTCCGCACCCCGGGGGGAACGTCCTCGAGCGCGTCGAGCATCCGCGCGAGCTCGCCCGCCCGCGACTGGGGGACGACGAGGTCGGCGGCCGCCGCGTACACGGGCTCCCGTGCGCGGTGGAGCGCGGCGAAGGCGTCGCGGTCACGGGCGAGCGGGCGCCCGCGACCGGCGGCGCGCGCCCAGGCGGCCTCAACGTCGACGTCGATCCAGACGACGCGGTGGCGCGCGAGCGCCTGCCGAAGCGCTGCCGAGCCGAGCGCGCCGCCCCCGAGCGAGACGATACGGGGCTCACGGGCATCGAGCTGTTCGAGCGCGACGCGTTCCTCGAGGGTCCGGAACGAGGCCTCGCCGTCGGCGGCGAAGATCTCCTCGATGGAGCGCCCGGCGCGACGGACGAGCTCCTCGTCGAGATCGACGGCCGGGAGCCCTCGGTCGTGTGCGAGCGCCTGGGCGGCCGTCGTCTTGCCGGCGCCCATGAAGCCGACGAGCACGAGGTGGCGGGCGTCGCCGCTCACCGGGGAGCGACCGCGGGCGTCTCCGCGGGCCGGCCGATCCGCGCGCGGTAGGCGTCGAGGGCAGCACGCACGTCGTCGATGTGGTCGCCGCCGAACTTGCGGCGATACGCGTCGCCGAGCACGAGGCAGACCATCGCCTCGGCGACGACGCCGGCAGCCGGCACCGTGCACGAATCGGTGCGCTCGCGCAGCGCCTGCGCGGGCTCGTGGGTGGCGATGTCGACGGAGCGCAGCGGCTTGGTGAGCGTCGGGATCGGCTTCATGAACCCGCGCACGACGACCGGGTCGCCGGTCGTCATCCCGCCCTCGAGGCCGCCCGCGCGGTTCGTGAGCCGGTGAAAGCCGCGCTCCTCGTCCCAGAAGATCTCGTCGTGAGCCTCGGAGCCCGGCAGCCCGGCGACCTCGATCGCATCGCCGACGGCGGCGCCCTTCACCGCCTGGATCGACATCATCGCCTGCCCGAGACGGCCGTCGAGCCGCTCGCGCCAGGAGACGTGCGAACCGAGGCCGGGCACGAGCCCGAAGGCGCGCACCTCGAACACGCCGCCGAGCGATTCGTTCGCCTTGCGCAGCCGGTTGATCTCCTCGACCATCGCGCGGCTCGCGTCCGGGTCCAGGCAGCGAACCGGCGACTCGTCGACGTCGGCGAAGTCCTCCGGCGTGAGGTCGTCGCGGCGAGGCGCCCTCACGCCCGTGATCTGGAGCACGTGGGAGTGGACGCTCACGCCGAGCGCCGCGAGGAACGCCCGCGCGAGCGCGCCGCCCGCGACGCGCGCCGCCGTCTCCCGAGCGCTCGCGCGCTCCAGGATGTCGCGGACGTCGGAGAGGCCGTACTTCTGGGTGCCGACGAGGTCGGCGTGGCCAGGTCGCGGCAGATGCACCTCGGCGGGCGGGTTCTCCACCGGCCACGGGTTCATCCGCTCCTCCCAGTTGGCGTAGTCGCGGTTCGGGACCTCGAGCGCAACCGGGCCGCCGAGCGTGCGGCCGTGCCGGACCCCGCCGGTGACGATCACGTGGTCGGACTCGATCTTCATCCGCCCGCCACGGCCATGGCCGAGCTGGCGGCGGGCCATGTCCCGGTCGATCGTCGCGCGGTCGAGCGTGAGGCCGGCGGGCAGGCCCTCGACGACGCAGGTGAGGCCGGGGCCGTGCGACTCGCCGGCGGTGATGAGCTCAAGCTCCATGGTGGGCGAGGTTAGGCGGTTCGGGTTTCCGCCGGGTGGGCCTGGGCGTCGATGCCGGGCACGCGCCGGCCCGTGCCGTCGCACCACGGACAGACGACCTCGTGCGGCGTGCCGCCGAGCCCCGAGATCACCCGCCCGGTCGCGCGACAGGCGAGGCAGGCGCCGGGATCCTCGGCGGCGTCGCCGGTGTTCGCACTCGGGGTCACCGCCGCCACGATAGCCCGCGGCGGCCGGTGCGGGCGAGCTCGGCGATCGCTGGCGGCGGCGCGGGCGCACCCGTCAGCGGCGCACCGCGGCGCGCATGACCGCCAGCGGCGCCGGCCGGCCGGTGAACCGCTCGAACGAGAGTGCGCCTTGGGCGACGAGCAGCTCGAGTCCGTCGACCGTCGGAACTCCGGCGCTCCGGGCGGCGGCCACAAGCCGCGTGTCCCCCTCCCCGTACGCGTAGTCGGCGAGCCCCCCGCAGCGGGCGAGCTGGCCGGCGGTGAGTGGGAGCGCGGTGAACGGATCGGCGCCGTGCAGCTCGACCGCGGTGCAGTTGACGATCAGCTCGAACTCACCGGCGGCCTCGGTGGCGCTGACCGCCCGGACGCCGAGTTCGGCGGCGAGCGCGGCGGCGCGCTCGGGCGTGCGGTTCCAGACCGAGAGCTCGGCGACGCCCGCCTCCCGGAGCGCCCACAGCGCCGCCCGGGCGCTGCCGCCGGCGCCGAGCACGAGCGCGCTCGCCGGTCGGGTGAGGCCGACCGCGGCGAGCGTCTCGACGAGCGCCGGAGCGTCGGTGTTGTCCGCGACGATCGTCCCGTGCTCGCCGTACACGAGCGTGTTCGCGGCGCCGATCGCGCGGGCGCGCTCGGTCGGATCGGTGGCGAGGGCGAGCGCGACCTCCTTGTGCGGGATCGTCACGTTCACCCCGAGGAAACCCGCCTCCGGGAGCGCGCCGAGCGTCGCGGGGGCGAGCGAGGGCGGCATCGGCAAGCGCTGGTAGCGCCAGCCGACGAGACCGAGGTGGTCGAGCGCCGCCTGCTGCATCGCCGGCGAGCGGCTGTGGGCGACCGGCCAGCCGGCGACGCCGAGCCGCCGCCGTGCCGCGGCCCGGGTCATCCCCGCTTCGGGCAGTGCAGCCGCCTGTCGCGGACGAGCAGCAGCTGGAACTGGGCGTAGCTTTTCGCGTACACCATCTGGTTCGTGCACGGCTTCGTGAAGAAGTAGAGGTAGCTGCTGTGCGCCGGATCGGCCGCCGCCCGCAGCGCGGTGAGCCCCGGGCTGTCGATCGGCCCCGGCGGCAGGCCGTAGTGGTTGCGCGTGTTGTACGGGCTCCTCGAGTCCAGTTGGCTGACGGTGAGCGGGCCGGTGAAGTTGCCGGTCGCGTAGCGGGTCGTCGAGTCGAGACCGAGCATCATGTGATCGCGCAGCCGGTTCTCGATCACCGAGGAGACGAGCCGGTAGTCGCGCGGGGTCGCCGCCTCGCCCTCAAGCAGCGAGGCGATGATGACGACGTCGAACGCGCTCTGGTGGCGCCGGCGCGCGCCCGCGAGGTCGATCGTCGCAAACCGCCGCTTGAAGTCCTTGAGCTGGTCGGCGACGAGCGCGGAGATCCTGATCGGGTCGCGCAGCTGGAACGTGTCGGGGAACAGGAATCCCTCGAGCGTGTTCGTCGACTTCGGGGCGCCGTAGTGCCGGGGGTCGAGCAGCTTGGAGTGGCGGGTCGCGGCCAGATAGTTGCCGGGGATGTGCTGGGCGTGCAACAGCCTGGCGACGTACTGGCGCGTGTGGCCGTCGGCGATCGTGATCTCGGAGGTCGGCGCCGCCTTTGGCGCCGTCGTGAGCTTCGCGAGCACGGCCTCGTAGCTCATGCCGCGCTGCAGGTGGTACGTGCCGGCGCGGATGTCCCGGCGGTCGCCGTCGAGCGTCGCCCGCACCTCGAAGAAGAACTGCGACGCGATCACTCCGTCGGCGGCGAGCAACCGCCCGACCGCGTCCGAGCTCATCCGCTGCGGGATCCGGACCGTCACGCGGCCGTGGGGATGGACCCCGAACGGCTGGAAGAGCTCGATCGCGAACCACGCGACCGCAGCGGCGGCAACGAGCATGACGAACGCCACGAACCGGCCGAGCCAGCGCCGTCCTGGTCCGGCGGGACGCTGTGCTCGCGAGCGGTGCGTCCGTCGGCGCTGTCCGCGGGAGCGGCGGACGGGCGCGACCGTGCCGCCGCGTCCGCGGCTCGCACCCAGGCGCGAACCGCGCGAGACGCGGCGCGTGCCCGACGGGGTCTCGAGCTCATCGTCGGGGACGTAGAAATCGGGGTCGGGGGGCGACGGGAACGACTTGATCGGGCGCGTCGGCGCCCGCCGGGGCGGCTCGGGCTCCGCCGCGGCCGGAGATTCGGGCTCGGCCGCGGCGGGGGGTTCGGCCTCGGTCGCGGGCGGCTCCGTCGGGACCGCGGCGGGCTCGCCCCCGGCCGCGGGCGGCTCCGTCGGGACCGCGGCGGACTCGCCCCCGGCCGCGCGCGGCTCCGTCGGCACCGCGGCGGACTCGGCGGCCCCCGTCGGGGCGGCGCCGTTCGGCTCAGCCACGGACTCGCCGAGAGGCTCCGGGTAGGGCTCCGGCCGCCCCTCGCGCCGCGCCCGCCGGTTCGCGCGTTCGCGCCGTGCCGCCTCTCGCTCGGCGGCGGTCCGTCCCCGTCCCTCAGCCATCGCGCACGCTCTCCCCGGCAACCTTGGCGGCGAGCCACCCCTCGAGCAGGTGCGCGGCGGCCCGCGAGTCCTCGCTTGCGCGTCCGCCGGTGCGCTGCGCGAGCCGCGTCGTGAAGCGCTCGTCGCAGAGCTCGACCGGAACCGGTACCGCCTTCGCGAGGCCGTCGGCGAACGCTCGCACCTCCGCGGTCTGCGCCGAGTCCTCGCCGGACAGCGTCAGCGGCAGCCCGACGAGCACGCGCTCGGCACCGGTCTCCGCGACGAGCGCTCGCAGCCGCGCCCGTCCCCGGCGGGTGTCCGGGGCGAGCACGGGCTCGAGCGGGGTGGCGAGCACGCCCGTCGGATCCGACACCGCGGTCCCGCAGCGGGCGCTGCCGTAGTCGAGCGCGAGCACGCGCACTACCGCTCCCTCAGCCGAATGGGCACGCGGACCGAGACTACCGGCCCGCCACGACGGAGCGCCACTCGATCACGCGGTGAGCGCGGCCTCGATCGCGGCCCGCGCCGCGCTCAGCGCCTCGGGCAGCCTGTCGGGTTCGCGGCCGCCGGCGCGGGCCATTGTGTCCCGGCCGCCGCCGCCGCCGCCGACCTCGGCCGCGGCGCGCTTGACGACCTGCCCCGCCCTCACGCCGCGGGCGACGAGCGCGGGCGCGACCGAGACGACGAGGTCGACCTTACCCTCGCCGGCGCGGCCGAGGACGATCGCGGCGTCCCCGAGCCGGCCCTTGAGCCGATCGGACAGCGCGAGCAGCGCGTCGGAGTCGGGGACCTCGGCGGTTGCGGTGAGCACCGGCGCGCCCGCGATCTGCACGGCGCCCGCCGCGAGCGCGTCGATATCGACCTGGCCACCCGCGCCGTTGCCGCTGCCGCGCTTCACCTGGCGCTCGAGCTCGCGCACGCGGCCACGGAGCTCCGCGGCGGTCTCGGCCACCCGCTCGGGCGGCACGCGCAGCGCGCGGGCGGCGGACTCGAGCTCGGCGTCCCGGGCGCGCATGAACGCGACGGCCTCGGGTCCCGTGATCGCCTCGACCCGCCGGACGTTCGCCGCACTCGACGTCTCGGTCGTGATCCGCATGAGACCGATCTCGGCGGTGTTCCGCACGTGGGTGCCGCCGCACAGCTCGCGGGAGAACGACCCGTCCCCGACCTCGACCATTCGCACGATCTCCCCGTACTTCTCGTTGAAGAGCGCCATCGCGCCGAGCGCCCTGGCCTCCTCGAGCGTCGTGGTGAGGGCGCGCACCGGGTGCGCCTCGAGGATCCACCGGTTGACCTCGTCGGTGATCGCCGTGAGGTCCTCGGCGCTGAGCGCGCTGGAGTGGGTGAAGTCGAAGCGCAGCTTGTCGGGGCCGACGTAGGAGCCCGCCTGGTGGACGTGGTCGCCGAGGCGTCGGCGCAGCGCGGCGTGGAGCAGGTGGGTGCCGGTGTGGTTGCAGGCGGTCGCGTGCCGCGCGGCGCGGTCGACGTGCGCATGGACTGGTTGGTCGGGCTCGAACGAGCCGTGTTCGGGGTCGAGCTCGAGCACCTGGTCGGAGCCGAGGCGGAACACGTCGCTCACCCGCGCGCGGCAGCCGCCGCCCTCGCACTCCAGGACGCCGACGTCCGCCACCTGGCCGCCGCCGGTGGCGTAGAAGGGCGATTCGCGCAGCTTGACGAGGAGCCGCCCGTCGTCGGCGGTTTCGACGGCGCCGATCGTCGTGTGCGCGTCGACGGTCTCGTAGCCGACGAACTCGGTGACGAACCCGGCCGCGCCCGATAGCGCGGCCGCCCGCGCGCGCCGCCCGTCGCCGGCGGCCGCGCGCCCGCCGGCGCGCCCGCGGGCGCGCTGCTCCTCCATGAGCGACTCGAAGCCGGCCTCGTCGACTCCGAGCCCGTGCTCAGCGACGATCTCGAGCGTCATGTCGATCGGGAAGCCGTACGTGTCGTGCAGCTGGAACGCGTCGGCGGCCGCGATCCCCTCCTCGCCGCGGTCGCGGGCGCGGGCGATGAGCTCGTCCAGGCGCTTCAGGCCCTGCTCGAGCGTGTGGCCGAACGACTCCTCCTCGGAGGCGATCCAGCGCCGGATCGTGTCGTGCTGGGCGTGGAGCTCCGGGTAGGCGGCGGCCATCGTCTCCGCGACCGTGTCCGCGTAGCGCGCGAGTGTGCCGGGACCGAGGTCGATCGCGCGGCCGTGCTGGATCGCGCGGCGCATCACCCGGCGCAGCACGTAGCCGCGATCCTCGTTGGAGGGCACGACCCCGTCGGCGAGCAGGAACGACATCGCGCGGCTGTGGTCGGCGAGCACGCGCAGCGCCTTGTCGGTGTGGGCGTCGGCGCCGTACCGGCGCCCGGAGAGCTCCTCGCCGAGCGCGATCAGCGGCGCGAACTGGTCGGTCTCGAACACCGTGTCGGTGCCCTGCAGGATGCAGGCCATGCGGTTGAGCCCGAGACCGGTGTCGATGCTCTTGGCCGGCAGCGGCGTGAGCACCCCCTCCGGATTCTGGTCGAACTGCATGAACACGAGGTTCCAGTACTCGAGGAAGCGCTCGTTGTCCCCGCCGGGGAGGTCGTCGGGCGAGCCGTGGTCGAGGCCGCGGTCGAGGTAGAGCTCGGAATCCGGTCCGCACGGGCCCGTCGGCCCCATCTGCCACCAGTTCTCGTCGCGGTCGCACTCGACGATCCGCTCGCGCGGCACGCCGATCTCCAGCCAGTAGCCGATCGACTCCTCGTCGGGGCCGAGCCCGAGCGCCTCGTCGCCGGCGAACACGGTCACCCAGATGTCGTCGGGCGAGATGCCGAACCCCTCGGTCGACAGCCGCCACGCCATCCGCTGGGCCTCGCGCTTGAAGTAGTCGCCGAACGACCAGTTGCCGAGCATCTCAAAGAACGTGAGATGCCGGGCGGTCGTTCCGATGATCTCGATGTCGACGGTGCGAAACGTCTTCTGGCAGTCGACGACGCGCGGGCTCGGGGGACGCTCCTGGCCGAGCAGGTACGGCTTGAACGGCACCATCCCGGCGATGGTGAACAGGACCGACGGGTCGTACTCGGCGGGGATGAGCGACGCCGAGGGGACCCGCAGATGGCCCTCGGACTCGAAGAACGACAGGTACGTCTCGCGGATCTCGTCGGTGCTCATGCCCATGCGCATGCAGTCTACGGCTGCGTGTGGCCTCGCCCCTCCCCGCGGTGCGCAGAACTTTTGTCCGTCGTCAGGACCGAAAACCTCCCGCATCCGAGGGCCGGCGGCGTCAGCGAGCGATCGTGCCCCAGCCGACGACGCTCTCGCCGTCCATCAGGCACGCCAGCTGACCGGGCGCGGCGCCGTCGGCCGGCTCGTCGAGCGCCAGCTCGAGCGTGCGGTGCGGCCCGGCGGCGGGCTCGCCGAGCACCCGGGCGGGCAGCGGCCGAGAGCGGTAGCGGAGCTTGACGCGGTCGACGCGGGCACCGTCGCGCCGCAGCCGGGCGCCGCGGATGCGCACGCGGTCGGTTTGGAGCGCCGCGCGCGGCCCGACGGTGACGCGGCGGCTCGCGGCGTCCTTGTGCAGAACGAACAGCGGCTCGCGGGCGTGGATGGAGAGCTCGCCGAGCCCGCGGCGCTGGCCGACCGTGAAGCGGTGCTGCCCCGCGTGGGTGCCGAGCACCCGTCCGGCGGCGTCGACGATCTCGCCCGGCTCGTCGCCGATGCCGCCGTGGCGCGCGAGGAAGCGCGCGCGGTCGGTGCCGGCGAGGAAGCAGAGGTCCTGGGAATCGGCCTTGGCGGCGACCGGCAGCCCGGCCGCCGCGGCGATCTCCCGCACCCGTGGCTTCGTCAGCTCCCCAAGCGGGAAGCGCATCCGCCGCAGCGATGAGGGCTCGAGCGCGGCGAGCATGTACGTCTGGTCCTTGGCGGGGTCGGCGGCGGCGCGCAGCAACGGCCCGCCGGGGTGGTCGGATTCGCTCACGCGCGCGTAGTGCCCGGTCGCGAGCCACTCGCAGCCGAGCCGGTCGGCGAACGCGAGCATCGCATCGAGGCGCACGTGTCCGTTGCAGCCGACGCATGGGTTCGGCGTCTCGCCGGCGGCGTAGCCCGCGATGAACGGCTCGACGACGCCGGCGCGGAACTCGTCGCGCAGGTCGAGCGTGAAATGCGCAAGCCCCATCGAGTGGGCGAGCGCGCGCGCCTGGGCGACCGCGCTCGCCGAGCAGCAGCTGCGCTCGGCGTCGTTCTCGTGGTCGGCCCACAGCTCGAGCGTGACCGCGATGACGGGCGTGCGCTCGCCATCGTGCGGGGAGCCTTTGTCCGCCTCAGGAGGACAAACCTTCCCCGCCCCGCCTCCGCCGGCCGCCACCCCGCAACGCGGGGAACTCTTGTCCGCCTCAGGAGGACAAACCTTCCCCGCATCGACGCCGCCGCGGGCGCACAGGTGGGCGGCGACCGCCGAGTCGACGCCGCCGCTCATCGCCACGAGCGTCGCCCCCGGTCCGGGGTCGGCAGCCGGGCGCCCGTCGGCGCCGCCCCTGCGGACCGCGGCCCCGAGGGCGCGCGCCAGCGCGTCGGCGGCGAGCTCCGCGGCATGGAGCTTGCCGGGCGAGAGCCCGCCCAGCTCGGCCGCGATCTCGCCGGCGCCGATCCGGGCCGCGGCAAGCACCGGAGCACCGCGCACGAGCTCGACCGCGGCGCTCCCCGCGGCATGCGCCGAGCCGCAGCCACGCGCCTCGAAGCCGGCGTCGCGCACCCGGCCTGCGTCGAGCGCGACCGAGAACGTGATCTCGTCGCAGCAGGCGCCGCCGCCGGCGGTGGCCGTCACCGCTCCGTCAGGGACGTGGCCGGCGCCCTGGGGCGAGACGAGGTGGTGCTCGAACGCGAGCGCATCCATCATCCCACAAGGGTATGCGGCGGGGCGCTTCAGGCGAGCTTGAGCCCGAGCTCGCGCAGCTGCCCGGCGTCGACCGGGGCGGGCGCGCCGGTGAGCGGATCGCCGCCGCTCGTCGCCTTGGGAAACGCGATCACCTCGCGGATGTTCTCGCGACCGCCGAGCAGCGCGACGATCCGGTCGATGCCCATCGCGATCCCGCCGTGCGGCGGGGCGCCGTAGCGCAACGCGTCGAGCAGGAAGCCAAAGCGCGCCTCCGCCTCCTCGTCGTCGATCCCGATCAGCTCGAACACACGCCGCTGGATGTCCAGCCGGTGGTTGCGGATCGAGCCGCCGCCGATCTCGTTGCCGTCGAGCACGAGATCGTAGGAGCGGGAGAGCAGCGTCGCCGGGTCGTCGAGGTCGGCGAGGCCCGCGGGGTCGCCGGCAGCCGTGGCGGGCGCCGTGAACGGGTGATGCTCCGCGTCCCAGCGCTTCTCCTCGGGCGAATACTGGAACATCGGGAAGCGCACGATCCAGCGCACGTCGTGGACGCCCTCGGGCACGAGCGAGAAGCGGCGGGCAAGCTCGACCCGGAGCGCGCCGAGCGAGGCGAGGGCGACCTCGGCGCTGTCGGCGACGATGAACAGCACATCGCCGACCGACGCCTGCAGCCGCTCGTTGACGGCGGCGATCTCGGCGGCGGACAGGAACTTCGCGATCGGCGACCGCCACGCGTCGGCGGACTCCACGAACGCCCATACGAGCCCCTTCGCCCCGTAGCGCTTCACGAAGTCGGTGAGCGCGTCCAGCTCGGAGCGCGGCAGCTCACGCGCGCCGGCGTTGATCCCGCGCACGACCCCGCCGGAGCCGAGCGCCGAGGCGAACACCTTGAAGTCCGTGTGGGCGAGCGGCCCGCCGAGGTCGTGCAGCTCCAGGCCGAAGCGCGTATCGGGGCGGTCGGAGCCGAAGCGGCTCATCGCCTCGGCGTGCGTCATCCGCGGCCACGGCGCCGGGGGCACGGGGAACTCGACGGTCGCGAACACCGCCGTCATCACCGCCTCCATCATCTCCAGGACATCGTCCTCCTCGACGAACCCCATCTCGATGTCGAGCTGTGTGAACTCGGGGAGCCGGTCGGCGCGTGAGTCCTCGTCGCGGAAGCAGCGCGCGATCTGGTAGTAGCGCTCGAGGCCGCCGATCATCAACAGCTGCTTGAAGAGCTGGGGGGACTGAGGCAGCGCGTAGAACGAGCCCGGCGCCATGCGCGCGGGCACGAGGAAGTCGCGCGCGCCCTCGGGCGTCGAGCGCGTGAGATAGGGCGTCTCGATCTCCAGGAAGTCCCGCTCCTCCAGCACTGTCCGCATCGCCCGGATGATCCGGTGGCGCAGCACGATCGCCTCCTGCATCGGCGCCCGGCGCAGGTCGAGCGTGCGGTGGCGCAGGCGCAGCTCCTCGCCCACGCCCCCGTCCTCGTCGATCGGGAACGGCGGCGTCTCGGCGTCGGCGAGGATCTCGAGCGCCGCCACCGCAAGCTCGATCTCGCCCGTCGAGAGGTTCGGGTTGACGTTCTCGGGGTCGCGCCGGCGGATCTCGCCGGTGACCGTGATCACGTCCTCGGAGCGCAGCTTGTGCGCCTCGGCGTGCGCGTCGGCCGCGGTCTCCGGGTGGAAGACGAGCTGCAGGACGCCGGTGCGGTCGCGCAGGTCGATGAAGATGAGCCCGCCGTGGTCACGGCGGCGGTGCACCCAGCCAGCGACGCGCGCCTCCCGGCCGGCGCGGTCGGCGTCGAGCTCGCCCGCCCACGCGTCGCGATAGTGGTTGGGCCGCGGCGCCCGCATCCGCTCGTTCATAGACGCTCTCCGCGCAGGACCGCGGCGATCACCGCGCTGCGCTCGAGCTCGAACTGCTCGCCGGACTGCATGTTCTTCAGGCTCGCCTGTGGCTCATCGGAGACGATCGCAACGTAGCGTGCCCCGATCCGGTCCGCGTGCTTGAGCTGACCCTTGAGCGAGCGCCCGGCAAGCTCCATCCGCGCCGCCAGGCCGGCGCGGCGGGCCTCGGTCGCGAGCTCGAACCCGGCGCGGGCGGCCGCCGCACCGCGGGAGGCGAGCGCGACGAACAGGTCGGTGGTGGGCGACGCGGTCGGCACCTCGCCGGCCGCGAGCAGGATCCGCTCGACGCCCGACGCCCAGCCGCAGGCGGGCGTCGCCGGACCACCGATCTGCTCCATCAGCCCGTCGTAGCGGCCGCCGCCGCCGATCCCGGACTGGGCGCCGAGCGCGTCGGAGGTGAACTCGAAGACGGTGCGCGTGTAGTAGTCCAGGCCGCGCACGAGCGTCGGGTCGAGCTCGTAGGCGACGCCGGCGTCGTCGAGCAGCTCACGCACGCGCGCGAAGTGCTCGGCGTCCTCGGGCGCGAGCCGGTCGAGCAGCAGTGGAGCCTGCGCCATCGTGCGGCGCGTGCGCTCATCGGAGGCGTCGAACGCCCGCATCGGGTTGAGGTCGATGCGCGCGACGACCTCGGGCGAGAGCCCGTCCTCATGGGCGCGCAGGAACGCGGTGAGCTCCTCGCGATACTCGACCCGGGTCTGCGGCGTGCCGAGGCTCGAGAGCCGCAGCCGAGTCTCGCGGGCGCCGATCGCCTCGTAGATCTCCGCGAGCAGGACGATGACCTCGGCGTCGACCTCCGGCCCGGCGGCGCCGATCACCTCGGCCCCGATCTGCCAGAACTGGCGGTAGCGGCCGCGCTGCGGCGCCTCAGAGCGGAAGAACGGCCCGAGGTACCAGAGCTTCACCGGTTGCGGGAGCTTGTGCATCCCGTGCTCGAGGTAGGCGCGGCACACCGGCGCGGTGCCCTCCGGGCGCAGCGTGAGCGAGCGCCCGCCGCCGTCGTCGAACGAGTACATCTCCTTCTGGACGATGTCGGTCGCCGCTCCGACCCCGCGGCGGAACAGCTCGGTCGACTCGAACGCCGGCGTCTCGATCCGCCCGTAGCCGGCGCCGCCGAGGATGCGGGCGGTGTGCTCCTCGAGCACGGTGCGGCGTTCCGCGTCGGCGGGCAGCACATCGAACGTTCCCCGGGGGACCTGGATCGAGCTCATCGCCGATGGCCCGTGGAGTCAGGCGTGGTGGGCCAGTTCGCGCAGGAACGGATTCGTGGCGCGCTCGGCGCCGAGCGTCGTCAGCCCCATGTGCCCGGGGTGGACGACCATCTCGTCGGGATAGGCGTCGAGCAGCCGGCCGATCGAGGCCTTGAGCGTCGGCCAGTCCCCGCCCGGCAGGTCGACGCGCCCGACCGAGCCCTGGAAGAGGACGTCGCCGCTGAACAGCGCGCCGTGGTCCGGCAGTCCGTAGCTCACGTGCCCGATCGAGTGGCCGGGGACGAACCGCACGTCGAACGACATGCCGGCGAGCTCGAGCGTCTCGCCGCCCGAGACCGTGTGATCGGCCTCGTAGCCCTCGAACGGGCCGAACCCGGGCAGCCGCACGTACGCGTTCGGGTCGCGGAGCATCTCGACCTCGAGCTCCGGCGCGTACACGGGCGCGCCGGTCGCGCGCGCGACCGCGGCGACCGCGCCGATGTGGTCGAAGTGGGTGTGGGTGATGAGGATCGCCTCCAGCTCGGCAACCTCGAGCGCCCTGAGCGCCTCGAGCAACCGCGGCGCCTCCTCGCCGGGGTCGACCATGACCGCCCGGTGCGCGCCCGGCAGGCGCACGATGTACGCGTTCTCCTGCACGGGCCCGACCGTGAACACGCGCGCGTCGACGCTCATGTCGTCGGCTTGCCCTGCTTGGCCATGCGCCGGCGCCACATGAACATCTCGAGGTAGTAGCCGGCGGGGACGTAGAGCGCGAACGCGAGCACCCCGAAGGCGAGCGCGTAGAACACGTTGTGGCCCTTGCCGAGCACGAGCAGCATCACGAACATGAGCACCGAGGCGAACGCGGCGCGCGTGACCATCGACTTCCAGGTCGGCTTGCGGTTGAGCCGCTCCTGACGCGCCTCGTCGCGGGTCCGCGCCTTGCGCTCCTTCTCGGTCGGCGGCCGGCTCGTGCGCCCGCGCGAGGTGACCGCCCCGGCGGCGTTGCCGCGGTGCTTGGTCTGGCGCTTGCGCTTCGTCTGGGCCATCGGCGTCCGCTCGAGTTTATGCGCTTTGCGGCGCGGCGGGAGGGGTCCGCCGCGCGGCGAGCGCGTCCTCGATCGTCGCCCGTCCGCGAAGGGCGACGTCGGCGGGCCAGTCGGCGAGCGCCGCCGCGGGCGCGAGGCCGACAAGCTCGGCCTCGGCGATCTCCGCGTGGCGGGCGACGGCGGCGAGCACCTGCGCCGGCGTGGTGCGCGCCGGATCCTCGACGTTCGTCGAGACCTGCGCGGCGCCGCGACCCGCGAGCGGGACTCCGATCGCCCGTACGCCGGGCAGACCCTCGGCGCCGCCCTCGCGAATGCGCGCGGCGATCGTCCGGGCATGCTCCACGCCCGCCGGCGCTTGAAGCAGGAGATTGAACGCGACGAGCGGCGGGCGCGCGGCGACGAGCGCGGCGCCCGCGCTCGGGTGGAGCGCGCCCGGGCCGAAGTCGGGCGTGAGCTCCCCGGTCCGCATCCGGGCGGCGAGCGTCTCCGGGCCGCCGCGGCGCAGCTCGGCGCGGGTGCGTCCGCCGCCGAGCTCGCCGTAGAGGAACACGGGCAGCGCGAGCTCCTCCGCGAGCCGGTCGGCGAGCACGAGCGCCTCGGCGCACGCGGCGCCGCGGTCGGCGTCGGTGAGGTGAACGATCGGCGCGACGTCGAGCGCGCCGACGCGCGGGTGGACGCCCTCGTGGCGCTCGAGGCGGACGAGCTCGATGGCGCGGGCCGCGCCGGCGATCACCGCCTCGGCGAGCTCCCCGGGCGCGCCCGCGAGCGTGTAGGCGCTGCGGTGATGGTCGGGATCGGTGTGGACGTCGAGCAGCCCTGGACCGAACGCGTCGGCGATCGCGGCGACGACGCCGCGGTCGCGTCCCTCGGACACGTTCGGGTAGGCGAGGAGCGTCGTCATGGCGGTCCGGGCGTCTGCCGGCGGTCGCCCGGGGCTCGTCGGGGCGCGGTCAGAGCAGATAGCGCCCGGCCTCGAGCACCGGCCGCCCGTCGATCTCGAGCGTTGCGTCCATGACCACGACGTCGAGGTGGATCGGGACCGAGACCGTGCCGCCGATCCCGGCGCTCGCCCCGAACGCGATGTGGACGGAGCCAAGGATCTTCTCGTCCTCGAGCACGTTGCCGGTGAGCTGCGCCGACTCGTTCGTGCCGACGCCGAGCTCGGCGAGGTTCGTGCCGAGCTCCCCGTGCGCGCGCAGCTCGGCGAGAAGCTCCGGGCCGCCGCCTCGCTCGGCCGCGACGAGCTGGCCGTCCTCCATCGTCAGGTGCGCCGGGTCCTCGGAAACGCCGATCCCCGCGAGGCTTGAGGCGACGATCGTCCCCGACCCGCCCAGCGGAGCGATGAACCCCTCGCCGGCGGGCAGGTTGCCGAACGCGCCGGGCTCGCTGAGCACGCCGTCGTCGGCCAGGCCGGCGCGGCCGGAGAGCTCGAGCGTCACGTCGGTGCCCCGCGGGCAGCGCACGCGCGCCTGCGCGGCCGCGTCGAGCAGCGCCCCGACGGTCCGCGAGCGCTCGACCATCCGCTCGTAGTCGCCCGCCATCACCCGCTCGAGCATCTCGCCGGTGACGCCGGGCATCGTCGCCCCGCGGGCGCCGGCCTCGCTGGCCCGCGCCCGTGCCTGCGTGTGGCTGAGCGACTTCGTCGTCGGCGCGATGAACACGTCGCAGTCGACCATGGCCGCGGCGATCGGTCGCGGCGGCTCGGCGCCGTGCGAGGCCCGCTCCTCCATCGACGCGAGCGTCACCTCCGCCCCGAGCCCGCGGGCACCGTCCCGGAGCGCCTCCCCGATCGCCAGCGTGCCCGGGTCGACGATCACGAGCACCTCCTCCCCGGCGCTGACGGCGAGGCTGCGCGTGAGGATCGTGTCCACGGCGTGCCTGAGATCGGGCATCCGCGGCCGATCATACGGCCGACCTGGGTGGCCCTGCCGCTCGGGCTCGAACCGGCCGCAGGGCGGCCGGGCCGCCTGGGTCCAGGGAGGCCTCCGCGCGTCCCCGCGCCGGAGCGGTTCCCTCCGCTCCGGATACACTCGGCGCGACCCCGCCGGAGTAGCTCAGTCGGTTAGAGCAGCGGAATCATAATCCGCGTGTCGGGGGTTCGAGTCCCTCCTCCGGCATCCATAAAACGCCCGTAGATACAGGCGTTTCGCCGTCACTCACGCGGCATCTGCCAGCTCTGGCAACGCATCTGGCAACAGCGTACGCGGCCGCGCGGCGGAACGGGTTGGCAGCCCATATCGGGCACGCGCCCGGTCCGTCCTCACGGCGAGCGCCTCATCCCCGCCCTGCTCTCGGGCGAAGTCGGTGAGCACGAGCAGCGCTGTCTGTGGGTCGGCAGAGCCGTCGAGCGCGGCTACCCCGGCGACGGCGCCCAGCGCGAGCCTCAGGAGCCTGTCGCGGTCGCCCCGGCGCGTGCGGTCCCGGTCACGGTGAGGCCGGGCGCCGCTGGCGTGCCGCCGTGGAGGCCGCGGAGCTGTCGGAGCGCACCCCACCCACGGCGCCACCGGAGCCCGCTCCGGGCGCGCGGCCGCTCTCGTGCGGTCGTGCAGCGTCAGCCATGAGGTCGTGAGGTAGGACCAGACAGCATCGAGGTGGTCGGTCAGCAGCGCGTCAGGGTCGGTCGGCAGTGACTGTCCGTCCACCCGCAGCTCGCGCAGCAGGCTCGGGCGCAGCTCGAACTCGACCTGCCACGCGTCGTCGTGCCGGCCCGCGTCGTAGCCGCGCTGTCGCCACAGCTCACGGATGGGTGCGCCCCGGCAGCAGATGCACCGGAGCGTCCGTCCCGTCAAGTGGGAGGGTCCCCGGCGTCGGCGGCGGACCCCAGCGGGTTGAGCGCTCGCCTGAAGCCGGGCCAGGAGCGCTTCCAGGTCGTCCACCGGCTTGGCGCGTCCAGCACTCCCGACACCAGCGCAGCCGCCCGCGCGTGCAGCTCCAGCACACCGGCAGGATGGAGCGGGAAGCACGCGGCGGCGCTGGGGCGCGCCCACAGCGCGGTCTCGTCCTTCACGAGTGGAGCGCCCGATGGCTTGGCGACCACACCGCGGGCGTCCGGCAGCCGGAGCACACCGGTCTCGGCATCGAACCGACCGCCGACGGGCGCCCGCTCGGGCGGCCGCCAGGCGACTGCGCTCATGCCGTCCTCCCAGCCCGCTCGAACGCCGCCTCGACGGCAGAGCGCTCCACCGTGGCGATGAGCTCGCCGTGAGCCCTGCCCGCCTTCAGCTCGTCCACGTGAAGCGTGATGACGCTTCGAGCGGGGACGGCTTCCAGCTTCGGACCGGCCTCGCCGTCAAGGAAGATGGTGATGCAGCGCTTCAGGCGCTGCGGGTCGCACAGCTCGATGAGCGTGCGGCGCTGACCGCTCGCCTTGCTCGTGTAGCTGCGGACGGGGCCAGCAAGCAGCCACGAGATGGTGTAGCCGCCAAGGGCGTGGGGGTTGTCGGTGCTGGGCACGGGCCTTGACCTCCGGGTCGGGTGCTTGACCCAGTCGTGAGCCCGCGCACGGCACGCGCGCCGCCTTCTCGCCTAACGACTTCAAGCCGGCGGCGAGGTGGTGTTTGCGAGGTGCCTGTGAGAACGAGTAATGGCCCGTGACGGCGACTGCGATGGCAACCGGGCGTGGCGCGTGAGGTCCGCGCGGTCTCCCGAAGCACGCTTACGCGCGACTACGACCCACTCTGGGACCAGCTCGGGCAAGCGTCTCAGCACCTCTCGACCGAAAATCGCCTCGTCCAGCAGCCCCATGCGCAGCATGTCGACAATGCGGCACAAGTACGTCGCGCCAGGAGAGCGGCGCGTTTAGCTCCGCTTGGGTGTCGGCCTGAGTCTGGCGGTGACCATTCGAGTTGCCGGAGGAGCACCCGGCAAGGTGGCGCGTGCCCGCAGGCGGAGCTGGTGGCGTGGTGCGTGCGCGAGCGCGGTGACGACACGCGAGTTCAGCCGCAGCACGATCAGGCGGTGAACCCAGGAGCGGATCGCGTACCGGGAGTGAGCGCATGTGATCATCCGGGTGACGGTGATGGTCTGCAGCCTGCCGCGGATGCGGCGGCGAACGCGCCGCTTGATGGGGTGTGCCAGCGAGAGCATTCCGCGACAGGCGCGGTTGGGCCGCCCGCCCGTGCAGGCGAGGTTGACCTTCACGCGGGCGCCGATGACCAGCAGCCGACGGCCGCTGCGGATGCTGATTCGCAGCGGCGCCAGCACCCTGTAGGTGATGCGCGCCGAGGCGGTGGCGCCGTCACTGGAGGTGGCGGTCACCGCGAGCACGTGCGTGCCGAGCGTCGCGGTGTTCAGGCGAGCGCCGTCGGGCACGGTACCGGTGCAGGAGGAGATCCCTGGCCCGTAGGCTCCCTCGTCGCAGCTGTAACTGGCGCGGAGGGCCTGACCCTTGATGTAGAGCCCGCCGGCTGTGGGGGATGAGATTGATGCCGAGGGCGCCGCTGCGACCTGGTAGCTGACTCTCGCGGTCGCGCTCTGCCCGTCGCTGGAGGTGGCGGTCACCGCGAGGACGTGCGTGCCGAGCGTCGCGGTGTTCAGGGGAGCGCCGTCGGGCACGGTACCGATGCAGGACGCGATGCCCGGCCCGTAGCCCCCCTCGCTGCAGCTGTAGCTGACGCGGGCAGCCTGCCCTTGGGTGTAGAGCGCGCCCGCGGTGGGGGAGCTGATCGACGCGGTGGGGGGCGCGGCGACGGTGACGGTGTGACTGATGGACCCCGTTTTGCCCCCGTTGTCGGTAACGGTGAGGGTGACGTTGTAGGTGCCCGGGGCGGCGTACGTGTGGCTCATGGTGGCTGCAGCCGTGCCGGTGGTCGTGCCATCCCCAAAGTTCCAGCTGTAGGTTGTGAGGGTGCCGTCGGGGTCGCTTGAGGCGCTGGCGTCGAAGCTCACCGCAGTTCCGGCCGGGGCCGGGTTCGGCGCGGCGGTGAACGCCGCCGCGGGTGGGACGTCGGTGGGACTGAGCGCGAAGTTCTCAGTCGCCCACTGGGCGTCCCCGCTCGCGGTTGGTCCGTCGACCTCGTTTGAGCCCCAGACGACATCGGGATTGGTCGGGTCAACGCTTGCTGCGGCGTAGTCACCCCACCGACACGTCGGGCACGAGAAGTCGCTGTCGGTCGCGCTTGATGTGGCGAGCGTGACTGGGTCGTACATGGCGTCAAGCGGATCGGAAGGGAGCCGGGACTGCGCCTTGATCGTGACCGTCTGGGCGGCTCCGCCCGTGTCATAGTCGATCACCGCGCCGCCGTTCAGTGTCGGTGCGATCGCGGCGTTGAAGGCGTAGCCCGCGCTGTCGCCGATGCTTCCGGTCTGGCGAACCGACAGGCTCGCCGGCATGACCTCATACCAGCGCACCATCGAGCCAGACCCGCCCGCGATCGTGTGCTGGGTCCAGATCGCCTCAGCACCGCCGGCATTGGGGTCTTCCGCTTCGACCGCCTGCGTCAGGCGCCCGTCCAACGAGTCCAGCGTGTCGGTGGTGCCCGGTTGTGGGACGGCGGGGGGTACCGAGAAGCTCGGGACCGGCACATCCCCGTCGGCGATCAGCGCCGGAGAGCCGCTCGCGTCGCCGATCTGCCAGAGCATCAGGTGGCTGCCCGAGTTGTCGCCGGTGCTGTCGTTGAAGTCGGCGGCGATCACGTATCCAGGGGACGCGGAGCCGTCGGAGACCATGGCCGGCTCCGGTGTGAAGGCGAGGTCTCCGGCCGAGGTCATCAACGGTTTGGAGGACGAGCCAAAGACGGTGAACGCCGGTGCGCTCGGACAGCTGCTGATCGTCCCCGCCGCGGGCTTCGCGCCGACTAGGATGTGCGCCGTCTGAAAAGCTCCACTGCTCGCGTCAAACAGGTTGCTGCCGATGATCAGGTGACCGCCATCGAGCCCGAGCTTGGGATAGTCGTCAAGCGAGGTGCTGGGACTCGAGGAAACGCTGTACGTGCACCAGCTCGCGGGGCTCAGGTCGGGTGGATTGGTTGCCTTGGACCATCCGACGTAGAGCTGGTTGGCGGTGGTGGTGCCGTCGCAGCGCAGCGCCAGGTAGAACCATCGCGCCGACTGCGGATCGAATTTGACCTGCGGGTCGCAGGTCGCGGTGCCGCCGGTGAAGCTGTCAAGACTGACCGGTGAGCCGATCATCGCCAGGTTCGTGCGGTCATACATCGCGATTTCGCTGTTGACGACCTCGATGTACTGAGTGGGCCCGATTGCGCCCGTGGTGTCCGGGGGAGTCACGTCACCCGCGGAACCGAACTGCCCTATCTCCTGCGCCGCGCTCAGCCCGGAGGTACTGAGCCCGCCGAACACGCCGGTGCTCAGGTTCGGCGCGGACAGAGCAGACAACGCGAAGGGAGACCGCCGCGGCGCAGTGTGGGCGCCAGCCGCGCGTTTGGCCCTCGCGTACGCGGTCGGATTGCGCACGCGCAGCGGGACGACCGGCGGACTCGGCGCTGAGGCAGACCTCGACGCCCCCGCGGGGGTGATGTGCGCGCGGACGTGCGCCGCCGCGGCGATCGAGCGCTTCGCTGCTTGCGCGACGCCGGACGTGCAGGCAAGGCAGGACACGACCGACACCGCAAGGATCCGGCCCGGCCGGCTCATCGTTCGCTCACCCAGCCAAGCCGGTCGGTTGGCGTTCCCGCGTCCTGATCATTCAGCTCCCGCGGACCGCGGTCGCAAGCGCGCCGGAGCCGCTGGGGCTCGAAGAAGCCCCCGAGTCGCCGGTCGTCGGCTGGGAGGTCGTGCCGCTGCCGG
This sequence comes from Solirubrobacteraceae bacterium, assembly GCA_035294545.1. Lineage (GTDB taxonomy): Bacteria > Actinomycetota > Thermoleophilia > Solirubrobacterales > Solirubrobacteraceae > Palsa-465. The sequence goes on from DATGKS010000046.1 coordinate 32,935, forward strand.
TCGGGTGTGAGGTCGACCCGCCGGTGGTAGGCCGCGAGGTTGTGCCGCTGCCGGTGGGGTGTGAGCCTGACCCGCCGCTGGTCGGCGGGGTGGGGCGGTTGTTCTTCATCTGGCGGGCGTCGGTGCGGGCCTGGGTGATGATGGCGCTGACGAACGACCGGACCGAGGCCGGCATCCTCGAAGAGAGGTGGCTGAGGAGGTTGGCGATCGATGACTGCTGCGCGGTCACCTCGCTGTAGGCCCTCTCCAGCCCCGGGAGCGCCGCCGCCGGCGTGGAGCTTGACGCCACCAGCGCGGCGAGCTTGGCCGAGGCGGTGTCCTGACCGCTCACGGCGGCCTTCACCGCCTGGGCGAGCGTGCCGGCGCTGGTCGTGCTGTCGCTGCTGTTGGCCGCCGCGTGGGCCGCGACGCTCACCTCGCGCTGAGTGGCGGTGGAGATCGCCTCGACCGCTCGCGCCAGCCCGGCCTGAGCCTGGGCCGGTGCCCTCAGCTCGACCGCGGCGAGTACCGCCAGCGCCTTGGCCTGGCCGGTGGTGTCGCTGTGCGCTGCCTGCGCGATCGCGTTCTGGACATAACCGCTGGCGTCAGGGACCAGCGCGGAGAGCTTCTGGACGGAGACCTTCTCCTGCGTGGCGACGGCGATCTCCGCCTCCGCGGCCTGGGCCCTGGCCGGCGGGGTGTGCGCCTGGGCCTGCAGCTTGGCGGCCTCCGCCTTCGCGAGGCCGAGCTGCTTCTGGCTGATCGCGAACTGCTTGGTGCCGAGGCTGTCGTTGCCGTGCTTGAACAGCGACACCGCGCGCGTCAGGGCGGCATCCGCATGGGTGGTGTGCGACTCAGCGGCGCTGACGCCGGTCTGGATGCTGGCCGCCGAGGCCGCCGCCGGGGCCGCGAGCGCCGCCGCCACGGCGAGGGTGGTGACTGGAGTGATGCGCATCGAATCTGCTTCTTTCGCGAAAGTCGGGAATATGTTGGCGTGGCACCGGTTCCGCTGTCTGATCCAAGGACGCGCGTGCGGGCCCATGACCTATTCGGCGCATATCGAACAAACCTTGAATCCGCGGCCCTGCTGCTCGCGGACAGACCCGACGCCGCGCGAGTCCCGGGGTTGTCGGCGCCGGTGGAAAACTCACCCCCCTGCCGGTTGAAAGCGCACCCCTTCTACTACGGCCCCGTTTCTCCTCCGGGTGGCCCCCTTCGGCTTGGCGCGGGGTGTTCTGCTGTCGCGATCGGCAGACACAGCTGCACCGCCGTTTCTTCGGCTCCCCTGCGCGTCCCGTGGGTGAGGGTGATGACGCTCGCGGGGTAGCGGTCGTCGTCATCTCATCAAGCAGCGCCGGGCGCCTGGGGTGGAGTTCCCCCGGCGCGCCATCAGCGACGATCAGCGCCGGGGCGCGCATCCCGCGGGCGATCAGGTCGCGGCCGAAGGACAGCCGGTCCTGGTAGCTCGCGCGGCTGCCCAGCGCAGGCCGAGCAGCACTTTGCGGCCCTCCAGAGTGATGCCCCAGCAGCACCCCACGCCCTCGGCGGGCTCGTCGTCGGGCCTGAGCTTGAGGTAGATTGCGTCGAGGTAGCAGTACACGACGTCGTGCTCATCCAGCCGACGGCGACGCCAGACGCGGTAGCGCTCGCGCGTGTCTTCGAGGATCCGGGAGACGGTCGACTTCGAGATCAGCGGCTTGTCGAAGGTCTCGGCCGGCGCGGCCTCGACGTGGCAGACCGACAGCCCTCCGAGAAACGAGCAGATCACGAGCGTCTCCAGCGCGTAGGTGCGGGCGACTCCCCTGCCGACGATCCGCGACTCGAACCCCAGCTTTGAGGCGTCACGGACCCGTGGACACTCGATCTCCATCGGTCCCGAGGTCGTGGCGATCTTCTGCGGTCGCTCATGGTCGTTGCGGCAGCCGACCGGCTCGCCGGTCCGCTCATGCCGCTCACGACGACCAAGGAACTCGGTCAGCTCGTCCTCCAGCGGCTGCTGAATGATCAGCCGCGCACCGAGCCGACCGATCTCCTCGATCGGATCACGCAGCTCGCCGGCGTCGTGGATCAACGCGTCGGGCTCGTGGCGCAGCCGCTCGCGCGGGACTACTCTGCAACCCAGCTGGGCGTACCTCCTGCTTCGTCTTGGTGGACAGAGGCGGAGGCTACGCCCGGATCAGCTTTTCCCCGCCGCCTGGGACGTCGCCATTTGCAGGCACTTCCTCACGAACTCCGCCGAAATCATGCTCCGCGTGTCGGGGGTTCGAGTCCCTCCTCGGGCATCGCAGGAGTCGCCGGAACCTCCCCGAGTGCAGGAAGCCTCTCGGAGTTCGGCTTGTCGTAGGCGACCGGCGTGAACCGGCCGCCGGCCGACAAGACCGTCCGGCGGACCGTACGACCACCGGGCCGCCGATCGACCGCAGCGAACGCGCGAGGACCGGTCGCCGGTCGTCTCGCGGAGAAGACACCGGCACACGGTCCGCCAGCCATCCGTGAGTTCGGCTTCTGGAAGACGGTCCCCACGGTGCTGCGATAGGATCGCGCCCGCGCCGACCACACTCGGCGTGACGGTGAGCGCAGCGAAGTCCGGTGAGAATCCGGCGCTGTCCCGCAACGGTGAAGCCCCCTCGGGGGATGAGCCCGGTCGCCTACCTCACCGCCGCGAAACCTGTCCTCGGAGGAAGGGCGGTTCGTTGCGCCCCGCGCACGTCCCCACTCCTCCAACCGAGCGGAGGATGAGACAGCGTGGCCAGCAGTGTTCGGCGGTTGGTGTCGGGGTGACGGGCGTCGTCGCGTGCCGCGCACCGGCGGGCGATCGCGATCCCGGCCGCAATCGCGTCGCTGAACGCTGCGGGCCGGGGTCTGTTCCTGCTCGCCGTGCTGCCGCACCGCTTCCACGACGCCGGGCGTTCGCCCGGCCGGCGCCCAAGGTCGATGACGACCTCACAATGACCGCTCTGTCGATCGCGGTCGCCCGCCTCCTCGCCGGGAGCGAGATCGTCAGGCTGCTGGCGTACCCGCTCCATCCGCGCGGCTGGAGCGGCGCGATCGCCGGCATCGGTCTCAACACCGCCGGCTGCCTCGTCGCGGGGCGATTCGGGGCGGTGTGGGATCTCGGCCTCGCCGGACAGCGCAACCGATGCATCCAGGCTCGCTCGGAGGCCTCGGCCCCCGGCGCGGCGGTCCGCGGGTCCGAGCGGCGCGCGCCATGACGACGCCACGCAGCGCCGACCACTGTCCGGGCGTGCTGCGCCTGCACGACTCCGCCGACGGGGCACTCGCTCGGGTTCGGGTCCCCGGCGGCATCATCGATGCCCGCGGTCTGCTCGCGGTCGCCGAAGTGGCGACCCACGGCAACGGGGTGATCGAGCTGACCTCGCGCGCCAGCCTGCAGATCCGCGGGCTGGACGCAGCGGCCGCCGACCGCTGCACGGCGCGGCTGACGCTCGGGGGGCTGCTGCCCTCCCCTGCCCACGACCGGGCGCGGAACATCCTGGCCAGCCCGTTCGGCGGCCGCCACCCCGATGCGTTCGCCCTGACCGACGAGGTCGTCGCCGCGCTGGACCGGGCCCTGTGTGCCGATCCGGCGCTTGCCGAGTTGCCGGGTCGGTTCCTGTTCGCCGTCGACGACGGTACGCATCTCATCGGCGCCCGCACCGCGCACGTCGCCCTCGTGGCCGGGCGCGGCGGGAGGTTTCGGCTCCAGATCGCCGGTCGGCCGACCGGCGCCACCGCGCCCGCGGCCACGCCATCTGCCGCGGCCGGGCTGGCCGTCGCCGGGGCCCGGTCGCTGCTACGGGATGGGGTGCCACCGACGGCCGCCGCGGCCGGGCTGGCCGTCGGTGGGGCCCGGCGACCGGATGGGGCGCCACCGACGGCCGCCGCGGCCGAACAGGACTCAGCGCCCCGCGTGGAGCCGGGGCGCCTGGGTCAGGGTGACGGCCGCGTGGCGCTCACCGTGATGCCCCGGCTGGCTCGCCTGGACCCCGAGACGACTCGGGAGCTGGCCTGTCTGGCCGCGGCGCACGCCACGACCGTGCGCATCTCACCGGAGCGGACGCTCACCGTGCCCGATCTTGAACCGGAGGCGGCCGACGGGGTCGGCGACCGGCTCGCCGCCCTTGGACTGATCGACGATCCGTCCTCCGGCTGGCGCGGGCTCACGGCGTGCGCGGGTCTCGGCGCCTGCCGGCGGGCGCGGCTCGACGTCCGGTCCCGGGCGCAGCGGCGCGCCGCGGAGCGCGGCGCCGAGGACCCACCCGAACACTGGGCGGCCTGCGAGCGAAACTGCGGCCGGCCCGCCGGCCGACATCTGGCACACCGCGCGACGCCCCACGGCGTCGCCACCGAATGGGTGGAGGAAACGTGACGGTCCAGCCGGACAGCCCGAGCTACATCAAGGACGGCACCGAGATCTACCGACGATCGTTCGCGGTCATCCGCGCCGAAGCTGACTTGGCGCGCTTCGACGCGATCCTCGAGCGCGTCGTCGTGCGGATGATTCACTCGTGCGGAATGGTCGACCTGGCCGACGACGTCGCCGCGTCGGCGAACCTCGGCGCTCGAGCCGAGGCCGCGCTCCACGCCGCCGCGCCGATCCTGTGCGACACGCAGATGGTCGCGTCGGGGATCACCCGCTCGCGCCTGCCCGCCGGCAACGAGGTCATCTGCACGCTCACGGATCCCGCCACGGCGACGCTCGCCGCCGAGCACGAGACGACCCGCGCCGCGGCCGCGGTCCAGCTGTGGCGCGAGCGGCTCGCCGGGGCGGTCGTCGTCATCGGCAACGCGCCAACCGCGCTGTTCGCGCTGCTTGAGATGATCGCCGCCGGGGCCGGGAAGCCCGCGGCCATCATCGGCGTGCCGGTCGGGTTCATCGGCGCGGCGGAGTCCAAGGCTGCGCTGGCCGAGCAGTCCCTCGGACTCGAGTATCTCGTCGTCCACGGCCGGCGGGGTGGCAGCGCCATCGCCGCCGGTGCCGTCAACGCCCTTGCGAGCGCCGCCGAGTGACCCCCCCGACCGCATCCTCCAATCTCGGCCGCCTGTTCGGCGTCGGCGTCGGGCCCGGCGATCCGGAGCTGATGACGATCAAGGCTCGCGGCGCGATCGAGGCCGCCGACGTGATCGCGTATCCCGGCGCGCAGCATGGCCGTAGCGTCGCGCGGTCGATCGCCGCACCGTACCTGACCGACTCACACATCGAGCTGCCGCTGCGCTATCCGGTCACGACCGAGGAGACCGACCATCCCGGCGGATACGAGGGGGCGATCAGCGAGTTCTACGACGAGGCCGCCGGCCAGCTCGCGGCCCACCTCGACGAGGGCCGCGACGTCGCCGTGCTGTGCGCCGGCGACCCGCTGCTGTACGGCTCCTACATGTATCTGCACGAGCGCCTGGCACACCGGTACGAAACGACCGTGATCCCGGGCGTCACCTCGTTCTGCGCGGCCGCCGCGGCGGCCGGGACCCCGCTGGTCAAGCGCGACGACGTGCTGACGATCATCCCCGGCACGCTGCCGGCCCGGGAGCTTGAGGCCCGTCTGCGCGAGAGCGAGGCGGCGGTCGTGCTCAAGCTCGGGCGGACGTTCGCCGGGGTCCGCGACGCCGTCCGGCGGGCCGGGGCCGCCGCGCGCGCCGTCTACGTCGAGCGGGCCACTTCCGAGCGCGAGCGCATCGCCGCTCTGGAGGCCGTCGCCGATGACGTGCCGTACATGTCGCTCGTGCTTGTCCCGTCGCCTGATCGCGCCGCCGAGCCGCCTGCGGGCGCGCGGGAGGCCGGCGGCCGGGTCACCGTCGTCGGCCTCGGCCCGGCCGGCCGGGAGTGGCTGACCCCCGAGGCCGACGCCGCGCTCGCCGGCGCCGAGGTGCTGATCGGCTACGAGACGTACCTGCGCCGGGTGCCCGAGCGCCCGGGACAGCAGCGCTTCGCCACGGACAACCGCGCCGAACTCGACCGGGCCCGACACGCGCTCGAGCTGGCCGCCCGCGGCGCGCGGGTGGCCGTCGTCTCGTCGGGGGACCCGGGGATCTTCGCGATGGCCGCCGCGGTGCTCGAGGCCGCCGAGGCACGCCCGGCCGGCGACCGCATCGAGGTCCGCGTGCTGCCGGGCGTGTCGGCGATGCAGGCCGCGGCTGCGCGGGTCGGCGCGCCGCTCGCCCATGACTTCTGCGTCGTGTCGCTGTCGGATCAGCTCAAGCCGTGGGAGGTGATCGAGCGGCGGATCGACGCCGCGGGCCGGGCGGACATGGTGCTCGCGCTGTACAACCCGGCGTCGCGGACGCGGCGCGAGCAGCTGGTCCGGGCCATTTCGGTCCTGCGTCATCACAGGGCGGATGCGACTCCCGTCGTCGTCGCCCGCGCCGTGGGTGACCCCGAGGAGTCGATCGCGGTCACCACGCTCGGCCAGTTCGATCCGGCAATCGTCGATATGCGCACGCTGCTGATCATCGGCGCGAGCACGACCCGGACGATCCCCGACGGCGACGGGCCGCCGCGCGTGTACACCCCCCGGCGTTACCCGGCATGAAGATGGGCGCGCGCCCACTTCAGCGCGTCGGGCACCGCACGCACGGTCTCGACGCGGGCGCGGGGCGGCCGGCGCACGACGATCACCGGCAGTCCTCGCTCGCGCGCCGCGTCGAGCTTTGCCACGGTGAGCGCGCCGCCGCTGTCCTTGGTGATGACGAGATCGATGCGGTGGCGGTCAATGAGCGCAAGCTCACGGGCCAGCGTGTAGGGCCCGCGGTCGAGGATCAGCTCGTGGCGGGGCGGCAGCGGCGGCTCGGGCGGGTCGACGCAGCGGATGAGAAACCACGTGGCGACGTCGCCGGCGAACGCCGGCAGGCCCTGGCGCCCGGTCGTGAGCAGCACCCGCGTCCCGCGTCCCGCGATCGCCTCGGCCGCAGCGGCCAGGTCGTCGACCCACACCCAGCGATCGCCCGGACGCTCGCGCCAGCCGGGGCGCTCCAGCCGCAGCAGCGGCGTGCCGGTGCGTCGGCAGGCCGCGACGGCCGAGGCCGAGATCCGCTCCGCGAACGGATGGGTCGCGTCGACCACGGCGACGACCGCGTGCGCGGACAACCACTCGGCCAGCCCGGTCGGACCGCCGAACCCGCCGATCCGCACCTCGCCGGCCGGCAGCCGGGGCAGCGTGACGCGGCCGGCGAGGGAGCTCGTCACCGCAACCTCCTGCTCGTGCAGGGCGGCGGCGAGCTCCCGCGCCTCGGCCGTGCCTCCGAGCACGAGGATCACCGGGGGGACCGCGGATGAGACGGGTGCTCGTGGTCGGCGCAGGCGCCGGGGATCCCGACCAGATCACGGTGCAGGCGGTCCGGGCGCTCAACGAGGCCGACGTGCTGTTCGAGCTCGAGCGCGGCACCGAGGACCTCACCCGGGCGCGGGAGGCGCTGTGCGCCCGCCATCTGGCCCCCGGCCGGGCGCCGGCCGTGGTCGCGGTGCGCGAGCCGGCCCGCGACCGTTCCGCGCACGACTACGAGCGGGCCGTCGCCGACTGGCGCCGGGGCCGGGCCCGGGCGTGGGAGGAGGCGATCGCGCACAGCCTGGCGCCCGACGGCACCGGAGCGTTTCTCGTGTGGGGCGATCCGTCGCTGTACGACAGCACGATCGCGGTACTCGACGAGATCCTCGCCGCCGGGCGCGTCGAGTTCGCCTACGAGGTGCTCCCGGGCATCAGCAGCCTGCACGCGCTCACCGCCCGCCACCGTATCTCGCTCAACCGCGTGGGCCGCGCGGTGATGATCACGACCGGCCGCCGACTCGCCGAGCGCGGGCTGCCGGACGACGCGGACGACGTCGTCGTGATGCTCGATGCCGGCTGCGCGTTCCGCCGCGTCGCCGGCGAGCCGCTCGACATCTACTGGGGCGCCTACCTGGGAACCGAGGATGAGATCCTCCTGTCCGGACCGCTCGCTGAGACCGCCGGCGAGATCGAGCGCGTGCGCGCACGGGCGCGTGCGCGGAAGGGCTGGATCATGGATCTGTACCTGCTGCGCCGTCGCCTGACCTGAGAACGCCGGCGACGCGCGCGTGCGAGTAAAGGTGGCTGTCGCGGAATCCCTCGGCGGCCAGCGCGGGACCGACGAGGATCGTCGCCGTGCGGCGGATGCCCGCCTCGCGCACGAGCGAGGCGACCGTGGCCAGGGTGCCCCGCAGGACGACCTCGCCGGGCAGGCTGGCCCGGGCGACGACCGCGGCGGGGCAGTCCTCGCCATAGGCCTCGGCCAGCGTGCGTGAGAGCATGTCGATCGCCTGCGCGCCGAGGTGGATGACGAGCGTCGTCCGGTGGGCGGCGAGCGCCGCAAGCTGTTCGCCGGCCGGCATCCTGGACGCGTTGGCGCTGTGGCGGGTGAGGATGACGGTCTGGGCCACCTCGGGGATCGTCAGCTCCCGGCGCAGGGAGGCGGCGGCCGCAGCGAACGCGGGGACCCCGGGCGTCAGATCCCACGGAATGCCGAGCACGTCCAGTCGACGGGCCTGCTCGGCCACGGCGCTGTAGATCGACAGGTCGCCGGACTGCAGCCGGACGACGTCCTCGCCCCGCGCGTGGGCGGCGGCCAGCGCGGCGATGATCTCGTCGAGCTCCAGGTGCTCGGTGTCGATCAGCCGAGCGCCGGCCGGGGCGTGGGCGAGCACCTCGTCAGACACGAGCGCGCCGGCGAAGACGCACACCGCGCAGGTGGCGATCAGCCGCTGGGCGCGCAGCGTGATGAGGTCGGCGGCGCCCGGGCCGGCCCCGATGAAGTGCACGGTCATCCGGCCATCTCCGGTGGCTTGTCGCCCAGCCACTGCACGACCGGGCGCTGCGGGCACCAGCCGCGGAACGTGCCCAGCGGCTCGGCGTGAGCGACCTCGAGGCGGACGAGCCGGCCGCCGTGGTGGGCGCGGGCCGCGGTCAGCACCGCCTCGCCCTCGAGCGTCACCGCGTTGGCAACGATCCGCCCGCCGGGGACGAGCGCGCTCCAGCACGCGTCGAGCAGGCCGGCCGCGGTCACCCCGCCACCGATGAACACGGCGTCGGGCGCGGCCAACGACGCCAGGACGCCGGGGGCCCGGCCGTGCACCGTCTCGAGCTGCGGGGTACCGAGCGACAGCGCGTTACACCGCACCCGCTCGAGCCGGTCGGCACGCGACTCGATCGCGATCGCCCGAGCGGTCGGCTCGGCCCGCAGCCACTCGATGGCGATCGAACCGCTGCCCGCTCCGACGTCCCACAGCAGCGCGCCGGGCATCGGCGCCAGCGCGGCCAGGGTGACGGCGCGGACGGTCCACTTGGTCAGCGCCCCGTCGCTCTCATAGGCCTCGTCGGGCAGCCCTGGCACGCGGCTGTGCCGCGCGCCGCCGGGATCGGGCACGTACTCGATCGCCACGGCGTGCAGCGGGTCGACGTCGCGCTGGCCGAACGCGTCGGCGGTCGTCTCAAGGATGCGCTCGCCCGGACCGCCGAGCTGCTCGAGCACGACGAAGCGGCTGGCCCCGCCGCCCCGCGCGCAGAGGACCCGTGCGATCCTGGCCGCTCCGTCGCGTCCGGTCGCGTAGACGACGATGCGACGGCCGGGCTGCAGCGCGCGGGCGACCGCCTCGGCGGGTGGCCCGACCGTGCTGACCAGTTCGACCTCCGCCGCCGGCCAGCCGAGCCGCGCGCAGGCCAGCGAGAACGCCGAGACGTGCGAGATGACCGTCAAGCGGCTCGAATCGAGCCGCGCCGCGAGCGTCGCGCCGACCCCGTGCAGCATCGGGTCGCCGCTGGCGAGCACGCACACCGTGCCGCCGGCACGACCGACCAGCTCGTCGACCGCCGGAGCCAGCGGGGAGGGCCAGGGCCGGCGCGGCGGGGCGCCGTCGGGCAGCAGCTCGAGCTGGCGCGAGGAGCCGACCACCTCATCGGCGGCGAGGATCGCCTCGCGCGCCCCCGCCGTCAGCCCGTCCCAGCCGTCGGCGCCGATGCCGACGACGACGATGCGGGCGGCGCCCGTGCTCACCGCAGCGCCTCCGCCAGCGCCCTGGCCAGAGCGGCGTTGCGCTCGGGGTCGCGCGCGGTGATCCGGATGTGGCCCTCGTCGAGCCCCGGGAACGAGGCGGCGGGGCGCACGGCGATCGAGGCACCGCGCAGCGCGGCGACCACCCGGGGCCCGTCGGCGACCTCGATCAGCGAGAACGGCGTCGCCGAGGGCCAGGTCCGCAGGCCGCCGATGGGCCGCAGCCGGGCCTGCAGATCGGCGCTGTCGGCGGCGGCCCGCTCGGCCAGCAGCCGGAGCTCTGCGGGGTGCTCGGCGGCGGCGGTCAGCGTGGCGAGCGCCAGGGCGTTGGCCGCCCAGGGCGGCCGGACGGCCCGCAGCGCGTCGGCCAGGCGCGGCGGCGCGAGGACGTAGCCGACCCGCAGGCCGGGGACCGACAGAAGCTCGGTCAGGCTGCGCACGACGATCACGTCCTCGAGCCGCTCGCCGGCAAGCGACCCGGGCTCATCGGGGACCATCGACATGAGCGCCTCGTCGACGACGACGGTTCGCCCCGGCGCACGGAGCGCGCGCAGCGCGTGGGCCGGGTCGAGCGTCCCGCTCGGGGAGACGGGGTTGCCGACGATGACCAGATCGGCCTCGGCCGGCACCGCCCGGGGGTCGAGCCGGAAGCCGTCCTCAGGGTTGCGGGCGACGCGGGCGATCGGCACCCCGTGGGCGCGCAGACCGGCCTCGGTCTCGGTGGAGCCCGGGTAGACGCAGGCGGCCAGGCGCGGCCGCAGGGCCGGCCCGAGCAGCCACAACGCCTCGACTGCCCCGTTCGTGGGCACGATCTCGGCCGGGTCGCGGCCGTGACGGGCGCTCAGCGCGACCATCGCGCCGCGCGCGTCGGGAGAGCGCCGGACGGCCTCGCCCAGGCCGTCCCCCAGGGCCGCGACCAGCCAGCCGGGCGGGCCGGGCTGGAGCACGTCGACCGCGTGGTCGCCGTCCCCCGGGCGCCCGTCCTGATCGCCGTGGCGGCGCAGCCCGGCGGGCACCGTGGCCGCGGGCGATCCCGCGATCGTCATCGCCCGCCCGGCGACGACGTAGTCGACCCGGGCGGCGGCGCGGCCCAGCCGCTGTGTCGCCGCCCCGAGCAGGTCGAGCCAGCGGCGTGAGAGATCATCGGGCGGCAGCACGCCCTGACCGGCCTCCTCGGCAACGACGATCACCTCGCGGCTCCGGGCGATCTCGATCACCCGCTCGATCTCGCCGACGACGACATCGCCTGCCGCGCCGTCGTGGCGATGCAGCACGCCGGCGATCCAGACGCCGAGCCCGTCGATGAGGCAATCCGCCGCCTCCGCGGCGCTTCCCAGCGCGTCGCCGGCGTGGACCGTCGTCCAGCTCGCCGGGCGGCGCTCGACATGACGGCGGATCCGATGCGCCATCGACGCGTCGTCGCTGTCGGCGGTGGCGACGTAGGTGACCGGGCCGGCGATCTCCTCGGCGAGGCGCTCCGCGTACGCGCTCTTGCCCGAGCGCGTCCCGCCGATCACCAGGGTCAGGCTCACCCCCGCACCGCCATGCCGGCCGCGGCCGCGACGAACCGGTGCGCGAGCCCGGGCCACGCCGCCCAATGGACGTGCAGGTAACTGGCCTGCACCCCGCCCCAGACGAAGCCCTCGGCCCGCGTCGCACCGTGGGCGGACAGCTCCCAGGCCGGGACCGCTCCCGCGGCCGGCTCGACCCGGGAGTAGTGAAACTCGTGGCCGCGCACCGGCGTGTCCGGAGCCAGCCAGGCGGTGGGGTTCGCGGTCCGGGCCTCGCGGTAGCCGAGGGTCAGGTGCGAGGACATCCGGACGCGGGCGGGGAGCACGCCGCACATCTCGTGCCCGTCGAGCCGCTCGGCGAGGTACAGCAGCCCGCCGCACTCGGCCAGAACCGGACGGCCCGCCGCCGCGAACGCGGCCACCTCACCGCGCAGGGGCCGGTTGGCCGACAGCTCGGCCCCATAGATTTCGGGAAAGCCGCCGGCGAGGACCAGCGCACCGACGCCGGCCGGGAGCGCCGTGTCGACGGTCGGATCGAACGCCAGCAGCCGGGCGCCGGCGGCGGTGAGCAGCTCGAGGTTCTCCTCGTAATGGAAGGAGAAGGCGGGCCCACCGGCGATCGCGATGCCGATCCCCGCGACGCCGTCCGATGGACCCTCGGGAGCGGCCTGCGACGGGCTCCAGGCGGGCCCCGGCAGCGCGGGGGCGGCGGCGGCCAGCCGCTGCACCGCGGCGACGTCGACCTGGCGCGCGACGAGAGCGGCGAGCTGATCGAGCGCGGCCGCCGCCCGCCGCTCGCGCTCGCCCGCGGGCACCAGCCCGAGGTGGCGCTCGGGGGCGGCGAGAAGCTCCGAGCGCCGCAACGCGCCGAGCACGATCACCCCCAGGGACTCGATCGCCTCGCGCAGCAACTGCTCGTGGATGGCGGACCCGACCCGGTTGAGCACAACCCCGGCGATCTCCACGGCGGGGTCGAAGCTGCGAAAGCCGTGGACGACGGCGGCGGCGGAACGGGCCATGGCCGTCCCGTCGATGACGAGCAGCACGGGCGCCCGCAGCAGCTTGGCGATGTGGGCGGTGGAGGCCAGCTCGCCGCGGCCCGAGACGCCGTCGAACATCCCCATCACGCCCTCGATCACAGCGATGTCGGCCCCGGCCGACCCGTGCCGGAACAGCGGCGCGATCAGGTCCGAGCCGCTGAGAAACGCGTCGAGGTTGCGCCCGGGGCGGCCCGAGGCGAGCCGGTGGTAGCTGGGGTCGATGTAGTCCGGGCCGACCTTGAAGGCCTGAACGCGTCGCCCGGCCGCGCGCAGCGCGCCGATCAGGCCGCAGGCGACGGTCGTCTTGCCGACGCCCGATCCGGTCCCGGCGACGACGATGCGTGGGATCATCCGGCCCTCCAGACGGCGCGCGGGACGACCGCGCGTCCGGCCCCGGCTTGCGGCGGGGCTGGGACGGCGGTGCGCTCGGCACCCAGATCGCTGCCGGGACGGCCGGTCGCGCCGGGGGGAACGACCGTCCGCGCACCCATCGGCGCGCCGAGACCGTCGGCCGCCGCTCGCACACGCAGCGCGGTGGCCGTCCCTCGCGCGCCGATGACGCGCAGCTGACGTTCACCCGCCCGACGACGCATAGCGGGCATCTGAGCGATGTCGAGCTCGCGCTCGGCGGCATCGGTGGCGCCGTCGAGGATGACCGGAGCGTCTACCACTCGATCCCCTGCTGGGCGCGGATCCCCGCGTCCATCGGATGCTTGACCTTGCGCACCTCCGAGACGAGGTCGGCGAGCTCGATCAGCTCGAGGGCTGCGTCGCGCCCGGTGATTACGACGTGCTGGAATCCCGGGCGCTCGCGGATCGTCGCGACGACGTCCTCGACGTCGATCCAGCCCCACTTGACCGGGTAGGTCATCTCGTCGAGCAGCAGGAACTCGTAGCGCTCCTGCGCGATCGCGCGCTTGACCTCCTCCCAGCCGGCGCGGGCGAGATCGGCGGACCCCTCGAGGTCCTTGGACAACCACGACCAGCCGTCGCCCATCTTCTCCCAGTCGATCCCTCCGAGCGACTGGGCCGCCCGGGCCTCCCCCACCTTCCACTTGCCGGACTTGACGAACTGGAACACCCCGCAGCGGTAGCCGCGCGCCCACGAGCGCAGGAGCATCCCGAACGCCGACGTGCTCTTGCCCTTGCCGTGCCCGGTGATGACGATCGTCAACGGCCGGTCGCGCGGCTTGCGACGCTTGGGGTCGGCGCTGCCACGGTCCTCGCTCATGCTGCCCTCCTCGATGGAGGTGTCTGCGGGAGGCGGTGGTGGCGACCTCCGGCGGCTCGCGCAAGCTCCCGGCACAGCCCGACCCGCACCGGCCCGTCCTCGGTGTCGATCAGCTCGACGGCATCGGCCGCGCGGCCCAACTCGGCGGCGGCGGCGAGCGCGGCGCTGCCGCTTCCGGTCAGCCGCCCGTCGGTGAGCACGATCACGATGCTGCGCCGGGTCGCGTCGCGCGCGCGCTCGCGCGCGATCACGCGCCCAGCCGTCCACAGCCCCGACGCCAGAGGCGTGCGCCCGCCGGTCGGCAGCGCCGCCAGCGTCGCGGCCGCCCGCTCGATCGGAGCGCCGGGCGCGACGACGACCTGCGCGGCGGCGTGGCGGAAGGCGATCAGGGCGACTCGATCGCGCCGGGCGTACGCGTCGCGCAGCAGCCCGAGCAGCGCCCCCTTGACCCGCGCCGCGCGTCGGCGCGTGCCCATCGACCCGCTGGCGTCCACGACGAGGCACAGCAGCACGGCCTCTCGGCCGGCCCGAACGTGCTCGCGCACATCCCCGGCGCCGAGCAGCCGCGCCTGCAGTGTCGCGACGACGGCGAGATCATCGGAGGCTCCGTCGACCGGGCGGGTGTCGATCGCCCCGGCCGCCGGGCCCGCGCTGCGGGCGCGGCGACCGAGCGGACCGCGGCCGCGCCCGGCCAGGGTCAGCACCTGCGCGGGCAGCCGCGCGGCCAGAGGGTGGTCGCGACGTTCCCGCGCGGGGAGCGCGGGCGAGGTGGGACCGCGGTCGATGGATCCACGGGGGTCGGCTGACCCCTCGGCTGACGGGTCGGCCGAGCCCTCGCCGGACGCGCGCGAACCGCGTCCGGTACCGGCCGGCGGGGCTCCGGGCGGCGGAGGTTCGCTCGGCGGCGCACCGGGCGGCGGGTCATCGCCGGACGGATCGTCGTCGCCCGCCTCGTCGAGCGCCCGGTGCAGATCCTCCTCGTCGGGCATCCGGCCGTCGAGCGGGTCGCGGCGGCGCCGGTGGGCCAGCGCGAGCGTCGCCGCCCGCCGCACGTCGTCCGCGGCCACCTCGTCGCGCCCGTCGAGCGCGGCCAGCGCGCGGGCGGCCCGGGCGGTGACGATGTCGCCGCGGACCCCGTCGACGCCGAGCCGGGCGCACGCTCCGGTGATCCGCAGCAGCTCGTGGTCGGACAGCGTCACCCGCTCGACGCGATCGCGCGCGGCCGCGATCCGCCCCTCGAGCTCGCGCTCGGCCGCCCCGAAGCGCTCGGCGAAGGCGACGGGATCGCGCTCGAATGCCAGCCGCCGCCGGACGACCTCCGCGCGGACGGCCGGGTCGGTCGGCGTCGTCACCTCGACGCCCAGGCCGAAGCGGTCGAGCAGCTGCGGGCGCAGGTCGCCCTCCTCCACGTTCATCGTGCCGACGAGCAGGAAGCGGGCGTCGTGAGTGACCGACACCGCCTCGCGCTCGACCCGGGCCACGCCCGTTGCGGCGGCGTCGAGCAGCGCGTCGACGAGGTGGTCGGCGAGCAGGTTGACCTCGTCCACGTACAGGATCCCGCGGTGGGCCCGGGCCAGCAGCCCGGGTTCGAATGCCCGCTCGCCGGCCAGCGCCCGGCCCAGGTCAAGCGAGCCGACGAGCCGGTCCAGGGTCGTCCCCAGGGGGAGCTCGACGAGCGGCGCCGCGCGCGGGACGACCGGCGCCCCGGCCGGCACCCGGCCGCCCGGGGCGAGGTCTCCGGGGCCGAAGGCGAACGGCTGATCGGCGGCTGCCGGCACCGGCGCGAGCAGCGCCGCCAGCCCTCGCACCGCGGTCGTCTTCGCCGTCCCACGCTCGCCGCGGACGAGCAGGCCGCCGACCTCCGGCGCGACCGCGTTGATCAGCAGGGCCTGCACGAGCTGCTCCTGGCCGACGATCGCGCTCAGCGGGAACGTCACGGCCGGCGCACGGCGGGGCGAGGCGTCGACGGCGGTCACCGGTGCGCCTCCTCGAGCTCCCCCTCGAGTGCGAGGTAGCGCTCGCGGAGCGCCGCCAGGGTCGCGTCCGCCGGCGCCGCCCACATCCCTCGATCGGCCGCCTCGAGCAGGCGCTCGGCGATCCCCCGCGCCGCCCAGGGATTCGAGCGCGACATGAACTCGGAGACGGCGGCGTCGAGCAGATAGCGCTCGGCGACCTGCTCGTACATCCAGTCCTCGGCCACGCCGGCCATCGCGTCGTAGCCGAAGAGGTAGTCGACGGTCGCGGCCAGCTCGGCGGCGCCCTTGTAGCCATGGCGGATCATCGAGGCGATCCAGCGCGGGTTGGCGACCCGGGCGCGGAACACGCGACGGGTCTCCTCGGCGAGGGTCCGGGTGCGCACCCGGGTGGGATCGGAGCTGTCGCCGAGGTACGCGGCCGGCTCGCGCCCGCTCAGCGCGCGGACGCTGGCGATCATCCCGCCGTGATACTGGTAGTAGTCATCGGAGTCGAGGACGTCGTGCTCACGCGAGTCGACGTTCTTGACCGCCATCTCAATCCGCCGGTAGCAGTCGCGCATCGACTCGGGGGCCGCCGCCCCGTCGAGCCCGCGGCCGTAGGCGTAGCCGCCCCACGCCTCGTAGACCACGGCGAGGTCATGGTCGTCGCGCCAGTCGCGGGAGTCGAGCAGCTGGAGCAGCCCGGCGCCGTAGGTGCCGGACTTGGACCCGAACACCCGGGTGGTGGCCCGCCGCCAGGCCGACTCGCCGCCCAGCTCGCCGGCCAGACGCTCGGCATCCGCCCGGGCATGGGCGGCCACGAAGTTGTCGGCGTCGGGCTCGTCGAGCGCGGCGACGGCGGCCACCGCATCGTCGAGCAGGCCGACCAGGTGGGGAAACGCATCGCGGAAGAAGCCGCTGATCCGCACCGTGACGTCGATCCGGGGCCGTCCGAGCTCGGCGAGCGGGATGACCTCGATCCCGGTGACCCGGCGCGACTCGGGGTGCCAGGTCGGCCGCACGCCGAGCAGCGCCAGGATCTCGGCGACGTCGTCGCCGCCGGTCCGCATCGCCGAGGTCCCCCAGGCGACCAGCCCGATCATCCGCGGCAGGGTGCCGCTCTGACCCCGGTAGCGCTCGAGCAGCGCGTCCGCCAGCCGCTGACCGACCTCCCACGACAGCTCGGAGGGGAGTGCCCGGGGGTCGACCGAGTAGAAGTTGCGCCCGGTCGGCAGCACATCCAGCCGGCCCCGGGTCGGAGCGCCCGCCGGCCCGGAGGCGATGTGACGGCCGCCGAGAGCCCGCAGCACCGCCCGAAGCTCCTCCGGCGTGCGCCGGATCCGGGGAACGACCTCGGCGCAGGCGAACCGCAGCGCCCGCTCGACCTGGGCGTCGGGCCTCCCGAGCACCTCCTCGGCGGTCGCGGCCGCGAGGTCGGGCTGCCAGCCATGCCGATCCAGTTCGGCGAGCAGGTCGTGCTCGAGCGCCGCCAGGCGATCGATCGGAGCCCGCGCCGCGCTCTCCGCGTTCAGGCCAACCGCCCCGGCGATCGCCGTGCGCAGCCCCGACACCTCGCCCGAGCCCAGCCGCATGATCGCGGAGACGAGCCCGCACAGCTGCTCGCCGGCGGGCGTCGCGCCGAGGACGTGCAGGCCGTCCTTGATCTGGATGTCCTTGACCTCGCACAGGTACCCGTCGATGTGCTGGACAAGCTCGCCGAGGTCCTCGGGCCGGCGATCGATCTCGAGATCGGCCTGCAGGTTGGCCGCCTCGATCGCGCTCCAGATCCGGGCAGCGAGCGCGGGCAGCTTGCCGGGATCGAGGACCTCGAGGCGGGCGTACTCGTCGAGCAGCGTCTCGAGCTCGGCCAGCTCATCGTAGGTCTCGGCCCGCATCATCGGCGGCACGAGGTGATCGACGATGACCGCGTGGGCGCGCCGCTTTGCCTGCACGCCCTCGCCGGGGTCGTTGACGACGAACGGGTACAGGAGCGGGATGTCGCCCAGCGCGGCGTCGGGCGCGCAGCCGGCTGACAGCGCGAGCATCTTGCCCGGCAGCCATTCCAGCGTCCCGTGCTTGCCGAGATGGACGATCGCGTCCGCGCCCCACACGGAGTCGATCCACCGGTAGCAGGCGAGGTAGTGGTGGGTCGGGGGCAGATCGGCGTCGTGGTAGATCCCGACCGGATCGTCGCCGTAGCCCCGGGGCGGCTGGATCGCGACGAGCACGTTGCCCAGCGTGAGCCCGGCGATCACGAAATCCTCGCCGTCGACGTAGGCCTCCCCGGGGGGCGGCCCCCACCGCTGCTCGACGGCCTCGCGCAGCGAGCCGGGCAGGGTCTCGTACCAGCCCAGGTACTCGCTGACCGACAACCGGAGCGGGGAGCGGGCCAGCTGCTCGTCGGTGAGAAACTCGGGGTCGTGACCGCCGGCGGCGACGAGGGCGTGCATGAGCTCGTCGCCGTGGACGAAGTCATGCTCGACGCGCATCCCGTCCTCCTGCATGGCGCCAAGCAGTGCCAGGGCGCTGGCCGGCGTGTCGAGCCCCACCGCCATCCCGATGCGGGCGTGACGGGTCGGGAAGCTCGTCAGCAGCATCGCCACCCGCCGCTCGCTTGGGGCGAGGCGGCGCAGACGGGCGTGGCGGACGGCCAGCCGGGCCACCCGGCGGCAGCGCTCGGGATCGGGCCGGTAGCGCGCAACCGCGGTGCCGACCGGCGAGCTCTCGGCATCGCGCTCCTTGAACGAGATGACCCCCGCGAGCAGGCGCCCGTCGAACTCGGGGATCGCCACCTGCGTCGCGGCATCGAGCGGGGCCAATCCGGAATCCGAGCTCTCCCAGGTCGCGCGGGAGGAGGTGGCGCAGACCGCCTGCAGGACCGGGACGTCGAGAGCTTCGAGCGCAGCCGCATCCCAGTGCTGCCAGTCCTCTCCCACGCCCTCCCCCGCGGGGGCGCCGGCGTCCGCCGCGCCGGCGCCGCCGGTGGCGAGCATCGTGACAATGAGGGCGTCGACATGGCCGCGCAGCAGGTCGAGCGCGGGCACGCGGCCGGCTGCGTTGCGGCGCACGGTGTAGCTCCAGACCGCCAGCGGGTTACCGCCGGCCGCCTGGATCTGCTCGCACAGGACATCGACGAACCGCGTGTTGCCGGTCAGGCGGTGAGAGCGGTAGAAGCAGATCCCGATCGTGGGGCGATCCCGGTCGTGCTCGGCAAGCGCGTCGGCCAGCGCGACGTCGCCCCGGCCGGGCAGGTAGACCCCGAGATCCTCGAGAGCCCGCGGCGGCTCAAACCCGTGCCCCTGCAAGAGGAACGTGTCGGCGAGGAAGCGCAGCAGCTGCTCGACGTTGCCGACGTCGCCGTGGCGCAGGTACTCGCCGGCCTGGGCGACCGCCCCGGCGGGGGCGCTCGACAGCGCGGTCATCTCAGCGTCGGGGTCGGCCTCGCCGCCGAGCGCGAGCAGGACGGTGCCGCGCTCACGGCAGCGGGCGGCCAGTAGGTCGATCCCCTCGGGCCAACCGCGCCGGCCGCCGAGGATGCGGCACAGCACGACCCGGGCCCCGTCGAGCAGGTCGTTGATCAGCGCCTCCGGCTCCGGGTGCCCCGACGGGTTGGCGCAGCGCACCTCGGGAAAGTCGCCGGGCAGGCGGCGGACCGCCTCCGCGGTGGCGAGGATCTCGGTGTCGGCCGTGGTCACGAAGCGCAGCACGCGCGTACCTCCGTCCGGATCGTGGGCAGGTGGGCCGGCGCCCCGGCGTCGATCAGGGACGTCAGGGCCCGGGTGTCGAGATGGTCGGCGACGAGATCGCCGAGCGCGTCCAGGCGGGCGGCGCGGGACGCCGCGAATGGGGCGCTCCCGGCCACCCAGCGCCGGCCCCGCGCGGCCGCCACGCGGGCCAGCAGCGCGCGGCGGAACGCGTCATGCTCGAGCGCGGCGTGCCACGAGATTCCGAGCACCTCGCCCCGTGCGCAGCCGTCGGGCTCGCCGTCGTCGTCGCGCAGAACCGGACCCTCGCCGTCGAGCACCCCAACCCGGCCGTGGCGGATCTCGTAGCCCGACGCGGCCGTGCCGAGCAGCGGGGAGTGGCCGGTGCGCCGGCGCAGGACCTTCTCGGAGGCAAACCGGGTCGCGACCGGGAGCAGGCCGAGCCCGGCGACGGTGCCGCGATGGGACTCGACGTCGTCCTCGATCCGCTCGCCGAGGAGCTGATAGCCGCCGCAGATGCCGAGGATCGGGTCCCCGCGCCCGGCGCGGGCCGCCAGCGCGGCGTCCAGGCCGGCGGCCCGCAGCCGCGCGAGGTCCTCGACGGTCGCCTTTGTCCCGGGGATGATGACGAGGTCCGCGCGCTCGACATCCGCGGGCGAGCGGGTGAAGCGCACGCGCACACCGGGCTCGGCGCTGAGCGCATCGGCGTCGGTGAAGTTGCTGATCCAGCGCAGCCGCAGCACCGCCACCTCCAGGGTGCCGACGCCCGCGGCCGGCGTCTCGGGCCGGGAGGCGTCGAGCGCGAGCGAGTCCTCGACGTCCATCCACAGATCCTCGACGAACGGGAGCACTCCAAGCGTCGGCCGCCCCGTCCGGCCCTCGAGCTGGCGCAGGCCGGGCGCGAGGATGCCGTGGTCGCCGCGGAACTTGTTGATGACGAAGCCGGCGATCTGTGCCTGGTCGGCCGGGTCAAGCAGGGCGAGCGTGCCGAACAGGGACGCGAACACGCCGCCGCGGTCGATATCGGCGACAACGAGCGTGGGCAGCCGCGCTTCGCGGGCCAGCCACATGTTCGTCAGGTCGTGGTCACGCAGGTTGATCTCGGCCGGGCTCCCGGCGCCCTCGCAGACGACGGCGTCGAACCGCCGACGCAGGTCGGCCAGGGCAGCCGCGACGACCGGGCGCAGCTCCTGCCTCATCTGCCCGTAGGCGCGGGCGTCGGCGTCAGCGTAGGGACGGCCCATCACGATCACTTGGCTGTGGCGCTCGCCTGAGGGCTTGATCAGGATCGGGTTCATCGCCGCCTCCAGCTCAGCCTCGGCGGCGGCCGCCTGCACCGCCTGGGCGCGTCCGACCTCGGCGCCGTCGAGCGCGACCACCGAGTTGAGCGCCATGTTCTGGGCCTTGAACGGCGCGACGCGAACGCCCTGCCGGCGCAACCAGCGGCAGATGCCGGCAACGAGCACCGACTTGCCGGCATCGGAGTGCGTTCCGCACACGAGCAGCGCGCCCTTCATCGCCGGGCTCCCCGGGCGACGGCGCTCGCCGTCGCGGCCAGTGTTCCGACCGCGAGCGACAACCGGGCGGCCCGGCGAATGTCGCCGGAGTCCGGGCGCCGGCCCTCGCCGAGATGGGGGCGGTGCTCGACCCGTCCCTCGTAGGCGAGCGTCCCTCCGAGGCGGACGTCGAGAGCGCCGGCGAACGCCGCCTCGATCCGCCCCGCGTTCGGGCTCGGATGGCGCGCCCCGTCGCGTCGCACCGTGCGCAGCGTGCGCGCCGGCGATCCGCCGACGAGCGGCGCGGCCAGCGCGGCGATGAACGCCGACAACCGGGCAGCCGGCCAGTTCATCAGGTCGTCGAGCCGTGCTGCTGCCCAGCCGAACTCGGCGTAGCGCTCGCTCCGGCGCCCGAACATCGCGTCGAGCGTGTTGACGGCGCGATAGGCCGCCACGCCCGGGGCGCCCCCGGCGGCGCCCCACACCAGCGCACCCACGACCGCGTCGCTCGTGTTCTCGGCCAGCGACTCGACGACGGCCCGGCACAGGCCGCCGGGCTCCATGTCGCTCGCGTCTCGCCCGCACAGCGAGCGCAGGGAGGCCCGCGCCTCGGGCAGTCGTCCACCGTCGATCAGTCCGGCCACGCGGAGGGATTCGCGCCGCAGTGAGCGTCCGCCGAGCGCGATCCACAGCGTGGCCGCCAGCGCCGCCGGACGCGACGCCCGGCGCGCGGCCAGCTCAGCGGCGGCGGTCGCCCCCGCCACCAGGCCGGCGGTGACGAGCGCTCCTCGCGAGCGCGTCGGCGCGTAGGCGGCGCGCTCGGCGCGGGCGGCGAGGGATCCGAAGCCGGCGACGGGATGCAGCCGCCGGGGGTCGCCGAGCACGAGGTCCGCCCCGTATCCGGCAAGCAGCGCCCCGGCACTCACAGCGTCACTGACCAGCCATCGGGGCAGCGGCCAAGCTCGACGATCGACAGCGGGGCGACGCTGAGACGCCAGAACGCATCCCAGGAGGCACCGAGGACATGAACGAGCGCCGCGCGGATCACCCCCGCGTGGGTGAACGCGACGAGCGGCCGGCGGCCGGCGGCGTCGATGTCCTCGAGCCAGGCGACGACCCTCGCGGAGAATGCACGCTGGCTCTCGCCGCCGTGGGGCGCCGCGTCGGGATCCGCCAGCCAGCTGCGATGCTCGCCGGCGTCCAGCGCGTCGTAGGCGATTCCCTCCCAGCGCCCGAAGTCGTACTCGCACAGCCGTGGCTCGATCGCTGGCCGGCACCCGGCGGCCTCGGCGGTCTGCCGACATCTCAGCTTCGGGCTGCTGACGACCTCGCCGTCGCCGGGCAGCCGTCCGGCCAGCACGCCGGCCACCGTCGCCGGTTCGCGGATCGGCTCGTCGGCTGCGAACCTGCGGCCGGTCGCCGCCGTGGGCGCGTGACGCACCAACAACAGCCGCCTCACGCTGATCGCGCTTTCGCGCTCCGGCCCGTCCTGCATCCGCCGCCTCCCGGGATCGTGCGTCCCGTACTCGAAGGGTTCGCGGCGGCCGAGTTCCTGACTTGCGGGAGGACACCCCGCTCACAGTGGCGCGACCGTCCCGGACTCACACCGGGTTCCTCGCACCGCCACGCTGATCGAGCGCATCCTACAGCCGACTCGCGCGGCACGCCCAATCGCGTGCCAGAGTGTGGCGGCTGATGGAGTCTCGCTTCTCGCGTCCGCCCACCCCGGCCGGGTTCGATGCCTCGCGGGCAGCGAGCCGCGCCGCCGATCCCCGAGGCTGGCGCTTCGACGACACCCGGCGCCAGGCCGTATACGACGTCATCGCCGAGCGACGCGACGTCCGGCGCTTTCGGCCTGACGAGGTGGCCGAGGAGGTTCTGGAGCGGGTGCTCGCCGCAGCCCACCGGGCGCCATCGGTGGGCCTGATGCAGCCCTGGCGGCTGATCGTCATCCGCGACCTGGCCACCCGCAGCGAGATCCGCCGCCTGGCCCAGCGCGAGCGCATCCGCCAGGCCGGCCGCTTCGACGGGCGCGCTCGGCTGTTCCTCGATCAGAAGATCGAGGGGGTCGTCGAGGCCCCCCTCGGCGTCTGCGTCTGCTGCGATCATGGCCACCCCGAGGAGGAGATCCTCGGTCGCGGGACGATCCCGGAGACCGACGTCTACAGCACGGCGTGCGCGATCCAGAATCTGTGGCTGGCGGCGCGCGCGGAGGGACTCGGGGTCGGCTGGGTGAGCTTCTACCGGCCCCCGGACCTGGCCTCCCTGCTCGACCTCCCCGCCCGGGTTGAGCCGATCGCCTACCTGTGCCTCGGCTGGCCCGACGAACAGCCGGTCCGCCCCACCCTGGAGGCGGTGGGATGGTCGCGGCGGATGCCGCTCGACGCCGTCGTCATGTCCGAGCGCTGGCGCGGCAACGCGTCCCCGGCCGCGCCGGCGCGGGGCGTGGACCGGCCGGCGGCGATCGCCGCCCGCGACCGGCTGGACCAGCTCGTCAAGCCGGCCGGGAGCCTCGGCGCGCTCGAGGGGCTGATCGAGCGCTGGGCGCTGCGGCGCGGGAGCCCGCCGCCGGAGCGGATACGCGCTGGAATCCTCATCTGCGCGGGCGATCATGGCCATCTGATCCGCCGCACGAGCCTGTTCGACGGCCGCGTCTCGGCCCAGGTGGCGGCGGCCGCCGCCCGCGGGGAGACGGCGGTCGGGGTGCTCGCCGCACGGGGTGAGCACGAGCTGCTCATCGCCGATGTCGGCCTGTCCGATGCGACGCCGCCCGGCGTGCGCGACGTCAAGCTCGCCCGCGGCACGGCCGACATGACGGCCGCGCCGGCGCTCGGCGGCACGCTCGTGGACGCGGCGCTCGCGCTCGGTGCCCGCTTGGCCGAAGAGCTCGCGCAGCGTGAGGTCGACTGCCTCGTGCTCGGCGAGGTCGGAATCGGCAACACCACGACAGCCGCCGCGCTCACCTGCGCGCTCACCGGCGTCGCGCCCGCCGACGCGGTCGGCCGCGGAACCGGGCTGGACGCGGCCGGCGTCGAGCGCAAGCGATCGACGGTCGCCGCCGCGCTAGCCCGTCACGGGGACGGACGCCCGCTGCCGGCCCGGGACGCGCTGGAGAGGCTCGGCGGCCTGGAGCTCGCCGCGCTCGCCGGCGCGACGCTTGCCGCGAGCGACCACGGGCTCCCCGTGCTGCTCGACGGCTACGCGGTCGGAGTGGCGGCGCTGGCGGCCACCGGTCTGCGGCCAACGGCCGCCGAGGGGCTGTTCGCCACCCACCGCTCCGCCGAGCCGGGACACGATCTCGTGCTTGCCGAGCTCGGCCTGGAGCCGCTGCTCGACCTTCGGCTCCGCCTCGGGGAGGCGTCGGGCGCGATGCTCGCGTTGCCGCTCATCGAGGCCGCGGGTGCGCTGTATCGGCGGATGGGCACCTTCGAGGAGTCAGGCGTTGGCCGCCCGGACTGAGCGACCGGCCGCTCGACGGGAGCGGGCCCGTCGCGGCGTCCGCGGGCTGGCCGGCGCGGTGGGGTTCTTGACCATCGTCCCGCTGCCGCGGTCCGCGCCGCGAGCCGACGAGCGCTTCGACCTCGGCGACGCGGTTCCATGGTTTCCCCTGGTCGGCGGCGCTCTGGGTGCCTTCGCCGGCGCGATCCGCGCCGGTCTCGACCCCCTGCTCGGCCGTGGACCGAGCACGGCGATCGCGCTGACCGGCCTCGTTGCCCTGACCGGCGCTCTCCACCAGGACGGGCTGGCCGACGTGTGCGACGGCCTGGGCGTCCGCGGTGACCGGACGCGTCGGCTGGCGATCATGCGCGACCCGACGGTGGGCGCGTTCGGGGTGCTCGGACTGGTCCTCTGGGCTCTCGTGCTGTTCTCCGCGCTGGAGGGGCTGAGCGCCGACCACGCGCTGCGCGCGCTGATCGTCGCGGGCGCCGTCGGCCGTCTCGCCGCGGTGCTTCACGCGGTGGCGGCCGCGCCCGCGCGGCGTGACGGCCTCGGCGCGGGGCTGAGGGTGACCACCGCCAGCGGAGTGCCGGCCGTCGGCGTGGCTGCGGCGATTGCGATCGTCGCAGCCGGACCGCTGCGCGGCGTGCTGGCGCTCGGAGTGGGCGCGACGGCGGCCGGGCTCACCGCCGGGTTGGCCCGCCGCGCGGTCGGCGGGAGGACCGGCGACACGCTGGGGACCGCGGTCGCGGTTGCCGAGCTCATGGTCTGTCTGGCCCTGCTGGCAAGCTGGCGGTGACAGCTTCACCCCACCCGCTCCACGGGTTCTGCTCCATTGTGACGGAGAAGCTCGGGCTGGCGCTGCGGCTTCCCTCGCCGACCCCGAAGCGGCAGCGTCGCTCATGGTCCAGCGGCGCTCCGACTCCGGCGTGGCGAAGCCAAGGCAGCCTCCCGCGGATGGCGAAGCGCGCGCCCGCGGCGGTCAGCCACCCGATGTGGAGGAGCTCGAGCGGCTGGCCTTGATCAGTCTCTCGGCTCCACGCACGCATCGGGAGCACGGCGTGCCCTTCGTGCCCGGGGCGACGTCGGAGCGCTTGTTGCTCAAGCCCAGGGCGGCGCACGGCCGCTGGGGGTTGGGCCGGATACCCGAACGTGTGGCGCTGGCCGCATGGGCCATGGCAGTCACACACCGGGAAAATGGCGTGCCGTGGCTGCTCGGGCCGGCGTCCGATCGCTTCTTGCTCTCTGTCCGGCAATACCGCCCGTGGGCGTTGCGCTGCGCCGCGGACGGCCGGCTCGTCTCGGTCTGGGCATGCCCGAATGCCTGCCCATGGTTGGCCTCGGAGACATGCCCGTTGCCTGCCCCTGTCCCCCAGGATCATGCGCCACGACTCTGCTGCCTTTCGGCGACGACGCCGCCGTCGAGTTCGACGCGAGCGGACAGCCACCCCGCGAGGAATCCGCGCCCCGGTGCGCGTGTCGGGGGTTCGGGTCCTCCTCCGGGATCGCTCCGGGCGGCGATGCCGCCGCGCCGACCGGCGACCGCGGCCCGCTGCCGTCCGGGCCCGCTGCCAAACGATCCGATCTCAGGTCGAGCGGCCGACCGGCAGCTCGACGCCGAGCGCGCCGTACGCCGCCGCCCAGCGGTCGTGAAGCTCCCGGACGATCGCGTTCGCGTCGTCGGGCCAAGCATCCGGGGCGGCCGCGGCCACGTTTCGCTCGACGCGGACGGCCACCCGCGCGAGCCTCGACGCCCCGATCATTCCGGCGCTGTTCTTGAGCCGGTGCGTGGCGGCGAGCATCGCCTCGCGGTCGCGCCGGGAGAGCGCCCGGTCGATGTCCGCGAGCTCCTGGGAGATCGTCGCGGAGAGCTCCTCGACCATGCCGGCGAACTCGTCGGCGGCGAACACCGAGCGCAGCGTCGCCAGACGCGCGGGGTCGAGCTCCGGCGCCCCGTCGGGCTCCGGTGGGCGCTCCGGCCGCGGACGCCCGGGCGAGGCCCGCGCCAGCCAGCGGTCGAGCTTCTCGTCGAGGACCTCGGGGATGATCGGCTTGGGCAGATAGTCGCTCATGCCCGCGGCAAGGCACTTCTCCTCGTCCCCTCGCATCGCGTTGGCGGTCATCGCGACGATCGGAATCGGCGGTGAGCCGCGCTCGGCCTCCCGGCGGCGGATCCGGCGCGTCGCGTCGTAGCCGTCGAGCACGGGCATCTGGCAGTCCATGAGCACGAGGTCGTAGCCACCCGCCTCGAGCATCTCGACCGCCTCGCGGCCGTCGCGGGCGTTGATCGCGGTGTGGCCCCGCTTGGCGAGCAGGCGCTCGGCGAGCCTCCAGTTGACGAACTGGTCCTCGGCGACGAGCACGCGCGCGCCGGTCCCCGAACTGCGGGCGACCGCCGCCCCGGCGGGCCGCCTTCGGCCCGCCGCCGGCCCGGTGGCCATCGCGGCGGCGATCGCGTCGAGCAGCCGCGACTGGCGGACCGGCTTGGTGAGGCAGCGGTCGATGCCCGTCGTCGGGTCCTCGATCGGACCGTGCCCGGAAGAGGTGAGCAGGATCAGCCGGGTCCGGGCGAGCGCCGGCGCCGCCGTGACTCGGCGGGCGAGATCAAGCCCGCTCTCCCCCGGCATGTTCTCGTCGAGCAGCGCAATGTCGTAGGGGTCGGCGGCCTCGGCCGCTCCCTCGAGCATGGCGAGCGCGCTTGGGGCGTCGGGAGCGACCTCCGGGCGCATTCCCCACGAGGCGACGTAGGCCTCGAAGATGCGGCGGTTCGTCGCGTTGTCGTCGACGACGAGGATCCGGAGCCGCCCGAGCTCCCCGAGGTCGACCGGTTCGGGCACCTCCTCCTGAGCCCGCGCGAACGGGATCGAGAAGCGGAACGCGCTGCCGGTCCCGAGCTCGCTCCGCGCCTCGATCGTCCCCCCCATCAGCTCGCTGAGCTCCTTGGCGATCGTCAACCCGAGCCCGGTCCCGCCGAAGCGCCGCGTCGTCCCGAGATCGGCCTGGGAGAACGGGTCGAAGAGCGCGTCGATCCGGTCTGAGGCGATGCCGATGCCCGTGTCGCGCACCTCGAAGCAGACCGTCACCGTCTTCTCGTCGGCGTGCGGCGCGGTGACCTCGACGACGACCTCGCCGTCGGCGGTGAACTTGACCGCGTTCGAGAGCAGGTTCGAGAGGATCTGGCCGACGCGGAGTCGGTCGCCGCGGACGAGCCGCGGGACGTCGTCGTGGACGAACGACTGCAGCTCAAGTCCCTTGCCGGCGGCGATCGCGGCGACCATGTCGCAGGTCGCCTCCACCATCTCCGCGAGCGCGAAGTCCCGGTGCTCGATCTCCATGCGGCCGGCCTCGATCTTGGCGACGTCGAGGATGTCGTTGATCACGACCATGAGCGCCTCTCCCGAGGAGCGCGCGAGGTCGACGTACTCGCGCTGCTCGTCGCTGAGCTCCGTCTCCGCGAGCAGGTTCATCATGCCGGTCACCCCGCCGAGCGGCGTCCGGATCTCGTGGCTCATGTTCGCCAGGAAGTTCGACTTCATCGCCGAGGCCTCGGTCGCCGCATCCACCTCCCGCTGCGCGGAGCGGAGCACGCGCGCGGCGAGCAGCAGCGCGACCGCCGCCACGAGCGCGAACGCGATGAAGATGAGCCACGGCACCCACCGGTGCAGGCCGGTGACGCCGGCGAACAGCGGGCCCTCGGGGGCGCTCACGACGAGCCGCCACGTCGATCCCGTGAGCGGCACGGTCGCGTAGTAGCGGCCCTGGCGTTCGCCCGAGGCGCGGCGCAGCGCGCGCACCGCTCCGGGCGCCGTGAATCGGTAGCCGACCGGCTGCGCCGGATTCGTTGAGGCGAGCACCGTGTCGTGACCGTCGATCACGTAGTTCTGGGCGCCGCGCACCCCCGGGATCCGGCGCAGCTCGCCGGCGAGCAGCGCCTCCAGCGAGGCGGGCGCCGTGCCCGCCACCAGGATCCGACGCCCGTAGCGCGTCGGGAACTGCGCGGCGACGTCGATGACGTGGCCCGAGCCGTGCGGCAGGACGTTGCCGACGGCGTAGGCGTGCCCCGCGCGCAGCGGCCCGAGCACGCCGGAGCGCACCAGCTCCGCGCGGTCGCGCGGTCCGAAGCCGCGCGAGGCCGCGATCACGGTGCCGCGCGGGTCGAGCAGCGCGGCGTAGACCTCGCCGGCGCTCTGGTCGTCGAGTGCGCGGTCGGGGACGTGGCGGGCGCCGAACAGCCGCTCGTAGTGCGGAATCTGCTGGTTGATCGTTCCGAACAGGCTCTCGACGAGCGCGCCCGCGAGCACCGCCCGCTGATGCATCCGGGCCTCGACGTCCGCCCGGGAGCTCGCCTGCGTGCTCGAGAGCTCGATCGCGAACAGCGTGAGCAGCGCCAGCACGACGAGCGCCGCGACGCACAGGCCAAGCGCGGGCAGGCGGCGGCGACGCGACGCGCCGCCGAGCGCCGCCGGTTCTCTCACGTCGCCCCCGCGGCGCGCAGCGGTGTCCGGGCGCCGGGCCGCTCCCGGTCGGTGGGGCCGCGCAGCGCGACGTGGTCGAGGGCGGCGAACGCGTCGACGATCTCGGGATCGAAGCCGCGACCGCGCTCGGCGAGCACCTCGCGCACCGCGTCGCCCACCGGCCACGCGCGCTTGTAGGGCCGCTCGTGGGTGAGCGCGTCGAACACGTCGGCGACCGCGACGATCCGCCCCGCGAGCGGGATCTCGTGCTTGCGCAGGCCGTTCGGGTAGCCGCTGCCGTCCCAGCGCTCATGGTGGCTGAGCGCGATCTGCTCGGCGAGGCGGAGCAGCGAGCTGCTGCTCCCTGACAGGATCTCGGCGCCGATCGTCGTGTGGGCCTTGATCTCGTCGAACTCGGGGGGCGAGAGCTTGGCCGGCTTGAGCAGCACCGCGTCGCGAATGCCGACCTTGCCGATGTCGTGCAGGGGCGCCGCGCGCTCGATGAGGTCGGCCTGCGCGTCGTCGAGCCCCGCCTCGTGGGCGAGGCGCCGGCAGATCCGCCCGATCCGCCATGCGTGCTCCTGAGTGGCGTCGTCGCGGTACTCGGCCGCGAGCGCCAGCCGGCCCAGCACCTCCATGCGGGCCTGCTCAAGCTCACGCGTGCGCTGCGCCACGAGCTGCTCGAGTCCGAGGTTCTGCGCGCGCAGCCGCCGATGCAGCTGCTGGACCTCGAGCAGGTTGCGCACGCGCAGGATCAGCTCGGTCGGGCTGAACGGCTTGGTGAGGAAGTCCCGGGCCCCGGCCCCGAGCGCTCGCTGCCTGACCTCCTCCTCCTCGTCGCCGGTGAGCACGAGAAACGGGACCCCCGAGCGCCCACCCGCGATCGGGGCGAGGCGCCGCATGAGCTCGAATCCGTCCATCCCGGGCATGTGCAGGTCGAGCACGACGAGATCGGGCTCGGTCCTGACGAACGCCGCGGGAACGCGCGCGGGATCGCGCTCGGAGATCACCCGCCGGCACCCGGCGGCCTCGAGCGTTCGCCGCAGGAACAGGAGATTCACCTCCTGGTCGTCGACGGCCAGGATCCGGAGGTCTCTCAGGTGCTCATCGAGCAGGATCACGATGGCTCATCCCGGCCTTCTCACGTCCGTAACCCCCATATGCACTGGATACCAGCGCTTTGACAGCGCGGCGACCCCGAGGCAGCAAACTGCAGCAATTGAGAGGGACGAACCTGTCGGGGAGCCTGCACGCCCGCCGCCGGCGTGCGCCACGCGGCCGCGGATGGACCGCGGCGCCGCGTCCCGGACGGTCGCGATCGGCCCGGTGCGCGCGTCTTGCGACGACCTTCGGTCTCTGAGACGATCGGGTCATGAACCTGACGCGCCACACGCTGCACACATGCAACTTCGGGGATCGAGGAGGATCCATCGGCCATCCGTGCGGAAGAGCCGCGAAGGCGCTGCGCGAACACGGGCACGAGTTCGAGGTTCACATTGCGGCCGTCGGCCATCCGTTCGGCGTGGCCACCGCCGGGCGTCGTCCACAGATCAAGGCGCTCTCGGGCCAGGAGAAGCTGCCGGTCCTTGAACTCGCCGACGGCACGGTTATCGCGGGAAGCAACGCGATCATCGAGTGGGCACGCGGGAACCGACCGGCGTGAGCCCCGGCGCAGCCGCTGCGGGCGTGCCCGGAGCCGCGCGATCGACCGCGCCTGACCCGACTGTGTCCGGTCGCATCGCACAGGCCCGTTGAACGCACGAGCCGGCGGGCGATCCCTCCACCGAAGGCGAGAGTCGGCGCGGGAACCGGCAGACTGCTCCGCCGAGCGTCAGCGTCCCGACCGGTCCGGCTCGACGGGCGCCGGACGGGACGCCGGAAGCCGGTCGACTGGTAGTCTTCCGCGCGCTCAAGGCCCGACCGGGGCCCCGAGGGGCCACGTCCGTCCGCGGCGAGCCCGACACTGATCCCATGCGTCGCATCTCCTTCAACCTGCCGTTCGTTTCGCTCCTGGTGTGCATCGCGTTCTCGGTCGTCGCGGGCCTGCTCGTCCTCCACGGTTCAGACGACCAGCGCCACCACGTGACGGTGCTCGGCAGGCAGATCGAGCTCACCGCCTCGCAGTCGCTCGGGCACCAGGTGTTCGCCGACCACTGCGCCGCCTGCCACCAGCTCGCCGCCAGCCACTCCGTCGGCAACACCGGACCGGACCTCGACGCGGTGCAGCCGAGCTACCAGACGGTGCTGAGCGCCGTCGAGAACGGCATGAACGGACCGACCGGCGACATGCCGAACGGCCTGGCGACAGGGCCGGACCTGTACGCGGTCGCCCGCTACGTGGCCCGCGTCGCGAACCGGGCCGCCTACCACCCGTAGTCCGCCCCGCGCCGGGCGGCGAAGGTCGTCTGAGGCGACCTTTGGTGCCCCGGCCAACCCAACCCAGAGCCGCGGCCGCGGGCCGCGGCCTCAGGCGAGCGCGGGCGCGGGCTCGGCGACCGCCGGGGCGCGGCGGGCCGGCACCCACACGTATTCTCCGGGATCGAAGCGCCGCAGGCGGCGCTCGTAGGCGCGCACGCTGCGCGGCCACAACGCCGAGTTGCGGCCGGTGCGGTCGAGGTACCAGCTCGTGCAACCGCCGGCCGTCCAGACGCTGCCCTCGGTGCCGCGATCGACGTCCGCGACCGACGCGGCCTGCGCCTCCGGCGTCGGCTCGACCGCGGCCGCGCCGACGCGAGCGCGGTGTCCGAGCAGCCGCTGCAGGTAGTCGATCTGCGCCTCGATCATGAGCAGCACCGAGTTGTGCCCGAGACCGGTGTTCGGACCGAGCAGGAAGAACAGGTTCGGGAACCCGGCGACCGACATCCCGAGGTGGGTGCGCGGGCTGCCGGCCCAGGTCTCGGCGAGCAGGCGGCCGTCGCGGCCCTCGATCCGTTCGGCGATCGGGGGATCGGTGACGTGGAAGCCGGTGGCGAAGATGATCGTGTCGGCGGCGTGGCGAACGCCGTGCTCGTCGAGCACCCCGTCCGGGAGGACCTCACGGATCCCGCCGCTCACGACGTCGACGTTCGGCTGCGCGAGCGCCGGGTACCAGGTGTTCGAGCGCAGGATGCGCTTGCACCCAAGCCGGAAGTCGGGAGTGAGCCGCGCGCGCAACTCCGGGTCCGCGATGCCGCGCGCGATGTTCCGGCGACCCTGACGCTCGACGAGGCGGGCGAGGCGCGGATGGCGGAACGCGACGTGGAGCGCCTCCTGAGCCGAGAACACGGCGCCGCGGGCGAGCGCGGCCGCGCGCGGCCGGCGGGCGAGGTGCTCGCGCCACGCGCGCGGCATGTCGGGATTGGAGTGCGGCAGCACCCACGGCGGCGTGCGCTGGAACAGCGTCAGTCGGCGGACGCGCGGCTGGATCTCCGGCACGAACTGGATCGACGAAGCGCCGGTGCCGACGACCGCGACGTCGCGGCCCTCGAGCGGGTGGTCGTGGTTCCAGCGCGCCGAGTGAAAGACGGTGCCGGTGAAGCTCTCGAGGCCCGGCAGCGCGGGGATCATCGGGTCGGCGAGCGCGCCGCAGCCCGAGATGAGGACGCTCGCGGACAGCCGGACCGTCTCGCCGCCCGGCCGGCTCGCCTCGAGATCCCACTCGCCTCGCTCCGCATCGAACGTCGCGTGCATGAGCTCGTGCCCGTAGCGAATGAAGCGCCCGAGGTCGTGGCGCGCGACGACCTCGCGAATGTAGTCCCAGATCTCCGCCTGGGGCGCGTACGCGCGCGTCCAGTCGGGCTTCGGCTCGTCGCGGTAGCAGTACAGGACGCTCGGGATGTCGCAGGCGCACCCCGGATAGCGGTTGTCGCGCCAGGTGCCGCCGTGGTCTGCGGCGCGCTCCAGCACGACGAAGTCCTCGCGCCCGGCGGCCCGGAGCGCCTTCGCCATGCCGAGGCCGGACAGCCCGGCGCCGACGATCGCGATCTCGTGTGACCTCATCCGCTCCCTCGTTCCGGCGCTGGTCGGTACAGGCCCGTACCGTCGCCGGAGCCTACCAGCCGGCCGGGCCGACGCGGCGGAGATCGATCACAGCAGCGTGCCGATCAGGATCGCCTTGATCGTGCGCCCGACGTGGGTGCGCAGCTCGCGCAGGTCCCGCCCGCGCTGGAGCGAGAGCACGAGCAGCTCCCGCAGCCCGCCGACGATGATGATCGCCGTGTCGAGGTCGAGCGGGCGGGCGACGATCCGGGGCTGGGCCGCACGAGCCCGGTCGACGAGCCCGACGAGCATCTCGGCGAACCGCTCGACGGTCGCCTGGCCGCGCGCCGCGCCCTGCTCGCCGAGAGCGGGCAGCTCGCGCACGAAGCTCGCGTAGAGGGCGGGGTGGCCGGCGACGCTCGAGATGTAGGCGTCGACGGCGGCGTCGACCTGCTCGTCGAGCGGCCGCTCGGGCGCCACCGCCGCCTCGATCTCCTCGAGCATCGCCTGGTTCGTCGCGTCGAACAGCGCGAGGAAGCAGGCGTCGCGGTCCTCGAAGTGCTCGTAGAAGTTGCGCCGGGAGGTGCGCGCGAGCCGGACGACGTCGGCGACCGTCGTCTCGCGGTAGCCGCGCTCCTCGATTGAGGTGGCCATCGCGGCGATCAGCCGCTCGCGGTGGCCGGTCTCGGGCGGCCTCGTCGCCTGGACCTGAGAGGATGCGGACACCCGGGAGACGATAGGAGCGTTCAGAAGCTCCGGCGAGCCTCGACCCGCACGCGACACCCATGTGAGGGGATCATCGTCACGTTGCGCATCCGCGGCGCCTCGGGCCGCGGGTCGGGCGCGGAGAGCTCGGTGCGCCGGACGATCGCCGCGAGCATCGCCCGCTGCTCGGCCATCGCCAGCGACGCCCCGAGGCAGCGGCGGATCCCGCCCCCGAACGGGATCCAGGTATACGTGCCGGGCTTGATGAAGGCAGGTCGGTCCGCCCCGGGCTTGACGAGAGCCGGTCCGTCCTCCCCGGGCCGGCGAAGACCGCTCGGCGCGTCTCGCCACCCGGCCAGGAAGCGCTCCGGGCGAAAGCCGGCGGGCTCGGGGTAGAGGTCGGAGCGGTGGTGCAGCCCGAGGATCGAGATCGCGGTCGCGCTGTCCGGGCCGACCACGAACTCGCCGAACCGCCACGGGCGCTTCACCATGCGCACGATCATCGGGATCACCGGGCGTGAGCGCATGCCCTCGTGGATCGTCGCCTCGATCCAGGCGGCGCCACGCCGCTCGTCCCCGGAGCGCACCGCCTCGCGCAGCGCGTCGTAGGCGGCCGGGGTGCGGGTGAGGCGCTCGACGATCCAGGCCAGCGAGTTCGCGGTCGTCTCGTGGCCGGCGAGCACGAGCGCCATCAACTCGTCCCGGAGCTCGCGGTCGCTGAGCGGCCGTCCCTCCTCGTCGTGGGCGGCGAGCAGCAGCGAGAGCACGTCCGAGCGCCGCTCGCGGTCCGGGTCGGCGCGCCGCGCGCGGATCACCGAGTACATCTGGCGGTCGGAGATCCGGAGCATCGCCGCGAGCAGGTCCCGCGGCTCCCGGGCGCCGTGGTTGCGCAGCTCGAACAGCATGTAGATCGGCGTCGTCGAGAGGTGGAGCAGGCGGCGGATCGTCTCGCGCATGCGGCCCATGGCGCCGCCCTCCCCCGGGCGCATGCCGAAGATCCCGCGCATGATCACCTCGAGCGTCACCGCCTGCATGCGCGGCGCGAGCGCGAACTCCGATCCCGGTCGCCAGCCGTCGATCTCGGCCTCGGCGACCTCCCTGATCATCTCGACGTAGCGTCCGACCGTCTCGCCGTGGAACGCGGGCAGGAGCAGCTTGCGCTGACGCATATGACGCTCGCCGACGGCGGTGAGCACGGAGTCGGGGCCGAGGATCGGCCGCAGCGGCGACTCGCCGGTGAGCGACGGCGCGTCGCTCGGCGTGGCCTTGAGCAGTGACTGCAGGTGGTCGGGGTGGCAGCTCACCGTCATGCCCTCCGGGCGCATCGGCATCCGCAGCGTCCACACGTCGCCGAACCGGCGGTGCGCGCCGATCGCAAAGCTCATCGGGCGCGCCGCGAAGTGCAGGCCCTGGCGGGCGGGCGAGACCGGCAGCGCGGGCGGCGGCGCGGTGAGCGGCTCACCGTCGGCGGGGCCGGCGGGCGAGGGCGGGTACGCGTGACCGGGCCCGGCCGGGCTCTCGGCCGCCGGTCGAAGGGCCGTCGGTGTGTCAAGCGACGTCGCGGTCGTCACGGTACGCCACTGTACCCCGTTCGACAGCGGCGTCATTCGCGCGCCCGGAGCCCTTGACCACGGGTCACCACGGGTCCGGGCTTTCTCTCCGTGCCTTGCACCAAGCGCCTGCCTCCTGTCCTCCCGTGGCCGACAGGGCAAGGGCTCGGGGACGTCGGGTGGCGAGCGGCCGGCCTCGGCGGCGAGATGACCTCGACCCTCACACTGCCTGCCGGTAGTCGCGCATCGCCCGATGGATCTCCCGCGCCGCCCGCAGGACCTCGGTCTCGACCTGCTTGTCATCAGCGCCGGCGTGGCGAGCGTCGGCGATCACCGGCGGTCAGCCCGCTGCCACCCGGCGGCCCTGATCGCGGATCCGTCGGCGGCGGGTGTCGTCATAGAGCAACCCCAGCGCGTCGGGATGCAATCCGACCACGGCTCGCGTTGGGCCGCCCGGAGCCGCCCAAACGCCTCATTCTGGGCCTCCGTCAGCCGCTGATCCTGCTCGAGCAGACGGCCGGCAACGACGGCACGACCGACCGCCGCGGCTCCCGATCTTCGTCTCGGGCCAAGACGGACAGGCGGCCGCGAACCATGATCTGGAGGCCCTCGGAGCGAAGAGCAGCTTCAACAACACCGGACAGACCGTCAATCCGGGCTGGGTCCAACTCAACTCCCGCCCCGGACCCGAGAACTCCAGCCCGCGCAGTTGGAGCGCAGACGGTCTTCAAGACACCGATATTCAAATCATCACGTTTGGCCTCCAACCGGTGTGACCGTATGGCGCGCACGGAGGCCTGGGCGAGCGGACACCTCACCGGGTGGGCGGAGGGGCGGTCAGTCCCAGATCGGATTGGGCTCTCGTCCCGAACGGCTCTTCGCCGGCGCCCGTGCCCGGCGAGCGGCTCTTTCACGCGCGCCGCTCCGCTTCGCCAAACGCACGGGCAGAGCGGGGCCGGCGTCAGTTGGTGCGGGGGCGGATGAGCTGGACGTCGACGCCGATGTCCAGCTGGGTCCAGGCCTGCTCGGCGGTCAGCGCGGGCCCGCGCAGGCGGCGGGCGAGCGCCAGGCACGCGCGGTCCCCCAGCGACAGGCCCCGTGAGGCCGTCTGCGGGTAAAGGGCGGCGGCGGCGATGGCGTCTTGGTCGGTGAACGGCTCGACCGGCAACTGGGCGCGCACGGGGGCGAGCAGCTCGGCGGGGTCCTGCTGGTGGCGGACCAGCACGGTGGCGACCTCTGACAGGTTGACGGCGCCGATGACCGCCGCGGCGGCGATCGCGTCGGCAACGGTCTCAGCACCGGGCTCGGCGAACAGCAGCGCCAACAGCGCCGACGCATCGAGGACGACAGCGGTGGCGCTCACCGGCGGGGGCGGGCGGCGGCCTCGTCCTCGGCGGCGGCCTGGCGCTGCCGGTCGGCCCGCAGCTCTTCGAGGACCGAACTCTGCGCCCGGCCGGCAGAGCCGATCAGTGCCCGGGCCGCGGCCTGGCGGCCCTGAACGCGCAGCGTCCCGTCTTCCTGTTCGCTGATCGTCACCTCATCCCCGGCCCTGAGACCCAGGCGCCGGCGCATCGCGGCCGGCAGCACCAGCCGCCCCCGCTCATCCAAGCGCGATCTCCCACTCATACCCGTCATGTGGGAGAAACTATCAGCATCCCACAACAGCCGGCACCCGCTCAGCGCAGCGCGCGCACGAGCTCCCGGATCGCTCCCGGGTAGCGATACGAGATGCCGCCGTGGCGACCGTCGAACAGCTCGAACGTGTGAGTGATCGAGCGGGCGGACAGCTCACGCGAGACGGCCTCGGCCCCGAGGTCGAGGTAGTACTCGTCGCTGCGTCCGGCCTCGAGGTGGATGTGGCGCATCGAGCGCAGCGCCTCCGCGTGCCCGGGCACCATGCGCACCGGGTCCTTCTGGAGCCACAGCGCCCACACCGCCTCGTCGAGCCGGCCGGTGGTCACGTCGAACGGCAACAGCGCCTCCCCCGGGCGCTCGGGGTCCGGCGAGTACGCGCACGCGTAGCCGTACATCTCGAGCGGCGGCCCGAAGGCGGCGTAGTCGAAGCCCGGTGTCTGCGCGAGCCGCTCGTACATAACCGCGATCGAGCCGTCGTAGCGGTCGCGCAGCAGGCGGGCGGCCTGCGGGAACTCGGGCAGGTAGGCGACCTCGAACAGCGCGTCGCCGGCGTGCGAGGCGAGGCCGCCGAACACGTCCGGGCGGAGCATCGGCACGACCATCGCGCCGTAGCCGCCCGAGGACTTGCCGGTGAGCCCGCGGTGGTCGCGGTCTGCCGCCGTCGGGTAGCGCGCGTCGACGAACGGCACGACCTCGTCGCACAGGTAGTCGAGGTAGCGCCCGGTCGAGCTCGAGTTGAGGAACTGGGAACCTCCGCGGGACGTCCAGGCGTCGACGAGCACGACGATCGCCGGCGGGCACTCCCCCGCGCCGAACATCGCGTCGAGCCGCTCGACGAGGGTCGACTCGAACGCGCTGCGCCCGAGCCACATGTCGACCTGGCCGGTGAACCCCTGGATCACGTAGACCGACGGAAGCGGCCCGGCCGGCGAGCCGTCGCCGCCGGACGCGACGCCGGGCGGGCGGTAGACGTAGAGCGGCCGGCGCTCCGGGTCCCCGAGCGGGTTGTCGGCGAGGATCTCGGAGACGACCGTCAGGCGGTCGAGCGTGCCGGCGAGCGGGCGGTCCCAGGGAGCACCGGGCGGACCGCCGACCTCGCGCAGCGTCACCGTCTCACCGGGGCGGGCGCGCCGTGTCCGGCGAGACGGTTCGGGGAGGTCTCGACGGTCGAGGTCACGCGGGTATAGTCGCATTTCGCGTGAGCATGGCCACCTCCGAGCGCACCGCCACCTCCACCAGCCAGAGCACGAACGGGCACGCCTCCGACCGGGAGGCTCCTGTCGGCCAGCCCGCCGTATCCGGCGCGAACGGCGTCGGCGGGAGCACGCCGGACATCGACGCGGTCGAGACGACCGAGTGGCTCGAGGCGATCGACGCGGTCATCGCCAGCGACGGCGTCGAGCGCGCCCGCGAGCTGCTCACCCGCGTGATCGAGCGCGCACAGCACCACGGCACCGGACCGATCGCGTCGCTCAACACCGCCTATGTCAACACGATCCCGGCCGATCAGGAGCCGAAGCTCCCGAGCGACCCGCAGGTCGAGCGCCGGCTGCGCTCGATCGTGCGCTGGAACGCGATGGCGATGGTCGTGCGCGCGAACAAGACATCCTCGGAGCTCGGCGGCCACATCGCCTCCTTCCAGTCGCTCGCCACCCTCTACGAGGTCGGCTTCAACCACTTCTGGCACGCCCCGTCGGACGAGCACGGCGGCGACCTCGTCTACTTCCAGGGGCACTCCTCGCCCGGCAACTACGCGCGCGCCTATCTCGAGGGCCGGCTCACCGAGGAGCAGCTCGACAACTTCCGCCAGGAGGTCGGCGGCGACGGGCTCTCCTCCTACCCGCACCCGTGGCTGATGCCGGACTTCTGGCAGTTCCCGACGGTCTCGCTCGGGATCGGCGCGATCAGCTCGATCTACCAGGCACGGTTCATGAAGTACCTCTCCCACCGCGGCATCGTCGACACGAGCGCCCGCAAGGTGTGGGCGTTCCTCGGCGACGGCGAGATGGACGAGCCCGAGTCGATGGGCGCGACCGCGCTCGCCGGGCGCGAGCGGCTCGACAACCTCATCTGGGTCGTCAACTGCAACCTGCAGCGGCTCGACGGTCCGGTCCGCGGCAACGGCAAGATCATCCAGGAGCTCGAGTCCGACTTCCGCGGCGCCGGCTGGAACGTGATCAAGGTGATCTGGGGCAGCCGCTGGGACCCGCTGCTCGCCGCCGACACCGACGGCGCGCTCGTCAAGGTGATGGAGGATTCGGTCGACGGCGAGTACCAGGCCTACAAGTCGCGCGACGGCGCCTATGTGCGCGAGCACTTCTTCGGCAAGGATCCACGGCTGCTCGAGCGCGTCAAGGACATGACCGATGAGCAGATCTGGTACCTGAACCGCGGCGGCCACGACCAGCAGAAGGTGTACGCCGCGTACCGGGCCGCGGTCGAGCACACCGGTCAGCCGACGGTGATCCTCGCCAAGACGATCAAGGGCTACGGGATGGGCGTCTCGGGCGAGGGCCAGATGGTCGCCCACCAGGCCAAGAAGATGACCGAGGCGGCGCTGCTCGCCTTCCGCGACCGCTTCGAGCTGCCGCTCACCGACGAGCAGGTGAAGAACGCCGAGTACTACAAGCCGCCCGAGGACTCGCCGGAGATGCGGTTCATGCGCGAGCGCCGGTCCGCGCTCGGCGGGCCGCTGCCGGCGCGCGCCCGCCGTGCCGAGCCGCTGCCCGCGCCCCCGCTCGAGCTCTTCAAGAGCCAGCTCGAGGGCACCGGCGAGCGAGAGATCTCGACGACGATGGCGTTCGTGCGGATCCTCGCCGCGCTCCTGCGCGACAAGACGATCGGCCCGCGGGTCGTGCCGATCGTCCCGGACGAGTCACGGACGTTCGGGATGGAGGGCCTGTTCCGTCAGGTCGGGATCTACTCCCCCGTCGGCCAGCTCTACCGTCCGCAGGACTCCGAGCAGCTCATGTTCTACAAGGAGGACCAGACCGGCCAGATCCTCGAGGAGGGGATCACCGAGGCCGGCTCGGTCTCCTCGTTCGTCGCCGCCGGCACCTCCTACAGCACGCACGCCACCGCGATGGTGCCGTTCTACATCTACTACTCGATGTTCGGCTACCAGCGGGTCGGCGACCTGATCTGGGCGGCCGGAGACAGCCGCACGCGCGGCTTCATGCTCGGCGGCACCGCCGGGCGCACGACGCTCAACGGCGAGGGCCTGCAGCACGAGGACGGCCACAGCCACCTCCTGTTCTCGGTCGTCCCCAACTGCCGCGCCTACGACCCGGCGTTCGGCTACGAGGTCGCGGTGATCATCCAGGACGGGCTGCGGCGGATGTTCGAGGAGCAGGAGGACTGCTTCTACTACATCACGCTGATGAACGAGAACTATCCGCACCCGGCGATGCCCG
This sequence comes from Solirubrobacteraceae bacterium, assembly GCA_035294545.1. Taxonomy (GTDB): domain Bacteria; phylum Actinomycetota; class Thermoleophilia; order Solirubrobacterales; family Solirubrobacteraceae; genus Palsa-465. The sequence goes on from DATGKS010000046.1 coordinate 72,999, forward strand.
ACGGCGCCCAGGAGGGGATCCTGCGCGGCATGCATCTGCTGAGCGAGGCGCCGAAGCGCTCGCGCAAGCCGGTCGTGCAGCTGTTCGGCTCGGGAACGATCCTGCTCGAGGTGATCGCGGCCGCGAAGCTGCTGGAGGAGGACTGGGGCGTGCTCTCCGATGTGTGGTCGGTGACCTCGTTCTCGGAGCTGCGTCGCGACGGGATCGAGGTCGAGCGCTGGAACATGCTGCACCCGACGCAGAAGCCGCGGGCGCCGTACGTCGCCGAGCAGCTCGCCGGCCGGCGCGGTCCGGCGATCGCCTCGACCGACTACCTGCGGGCGGTGCCGGACCAGATCCGGCAGTGGGTCGCCGCCTCCGCCGACGGCGGGCGCCGCTACCGGACGCTCGGCACCGACGGCTACGGGCGCAGCGACTATCGCGTCGCGCTGCGACGGTTCTTCGAGGTCGATCGCTGGCATGTCGCGATCGCGGCGCTCAGCGAGCTCGCCGCCGAGGGGACGATCGACGCCTCGGTCGTCGCGGAGGCGATCGAGAAGTACGAGATCGACACCGAGGCCCCGATCCCGACCCAGGCGTGAGCCGGTGCTGGCCGTCCTGCGACCCACACGCGTGAGCCGGTGAGCGCCACCTCCTCGGGCAAGGTCGCCGTCCCGGACATCGGCGACTTCTCGGACGTTCCGATCATCGAGATCCTCGTCTCCGAGGGCGACACGGTGAGCGCCGAGGACCCGCTCGTCACGCTCGAGTCCGACAAGGCGACGATGGACGTGCCGGCGCCCTTCGGCGGCGTCGTGCGGTCGATCTCGGTGAAGGTCGGCGACACGGTCTCCGAGGGCAGCGAGCTGATGGTGATCGAGTCGAGCGACGGCGACTCCGGTGGCGGCGAGGAGGCCGAGCTCGCCGCGGCCGCCGACCGCGCCTCCACCCAGACGACGCAGCCGGCCGAGGCGGCGGCCGAGCCGGCCTCCGAGGCCGAGCCCGCCGCGGAGCCCGCCCGCGCGAAGGCGGAGTCGGAGACCGGGGCGGGCGCCCGGCCCGCGCCGGAGTCGCCAGCCGAGCCGGCCGCACGGGCCGCGACGAACGGCGGCGACCCGGGCGCGGGCGGCCCGATCTACGCCAGCCCGTCCGTGCGGCGGCTCGCCCGGGAGCTCGGCGTCGACCTGCGCGGGGCGACCGGCAGCGGCCGCAAGGGGCGGATCACCCCCGACGACGTGCGCGGCCTCGCCAGCGGCGCGCAGCCCGGCGCGGACGGCGCGGTCGGGCCCAGCGTCCCCGCGGGGGGCGCCGGGCTTGACCTGCTGCCCTGGCCGCAGGTCGACTTCGAGAAGTTCGGGCCGGTCGAGCGGGTCGCTCGCTCGCGGATCCAGAGGATCTCGGCCCCGAACCTCGCGCGCAACTGGGTGATGATCCCGCACGTCACCCACAACGACGAGGCCGACATCACCGAGCTGGAGGCCTGGCGCAAGGAGCTGAACGCCGACTACCAGGGCGAGGTCAAGTTCACGATGGTCTCGTTCCTCGTCAAGGCCTCCGTCGTCGCGCTCAAGCGGTTCCCCGACGTCAACGCCTCCCTCGATACCCCGTTCGGGGCACAGGGCGGCGAGCAGCTCGTGCGCAAGCTCTACTACAACATCGGCTTCGCCGCCGACACGCCGAACGGCCTCGTCGTGCCGGTCATCAAGGACGCCGACCGCAAGGGCCTCGCGGAGATCGCGAGCGACCTCACCGAGCTCTCCGGCAGGGCTCGGGCGGGCAAGCTCGGCCCCTCGGACATGAGCGGCGCGACGTTCACGATCTCCTCGCTGGGAGGGATCGGCGGCACGTCGTTCTCCCCGATCATCAACGCCCCCGAGGTCGCGATCCTCGGCGTCACCCGCGCGGCGATGAAGCCGGTGTGGAACGGCGGCGAGTTCGTGCCGCGGCTGATCCTGCCGCTGTCGTTCTCCTACGACCACCGCGTGATCGACGGGGCGGCGGCGGCGCGCTTCACCGCCTTCCTGGCCCGGGTGCTCTCCGACCTGCGGCGGGCGCTGCTGTGAGTCGCGCGGCGGACGGGGTCGAGGGCTCCTGAGATGCCCTCCCGGTCGGTCACGGTCCCGGACATCGGGGACTTCTCGGACGTCCCGATCATCGAGATCCTCGTCTCGGTCGGGGACACGGTCGCGCCCGAGGATCCGCTCGTCACGCTCGAGTCCGACAAGGCGACGATGGACGTGCCGGCGCCCGTCGGTGGCACCGTCGAGTCGATCGAGGTGTCGGTCGGCGACCGGGTCTCGGAGGGCTCGGCGCTGCTGACCCTGTCGGGCGGCGATGGGGACGAGGCCGCCGGGGACGCGAGCGCCGGTGCCGCGGCGCGTCCGGAGGCGGATGGGTCCGGTGCGGCGACCGAGTCCGGCCGCCCGGCTGAGTCGGGTGAGCCGGCGCCGGACGGCACGGGCGACGCCGCCCCGGCGACGCAGAGTCCGACGGGCGCATCCGTCGCCTCCGAGCCCCCACCGGCCGCCGCCGGCGACGACGGCGCAGGGCGCGACTTCGACGTCGTCGTGCTCGGCTCCGGTCCCGGCGGCTACACGGCCGCGTTTCGCGCCGCCGATCTCGGACTGCGCGTGGCGCTGGTCGAGCGGTACGGGACGCTCGGCGGTGTCTGCCTCAACGTCGGCTGCATCCCCTCCAAGGCGCTGCTCCACGCCGCCCGCGTCATCACCGAGACCCAGGAGATGGCCGAGCACGGCATCCGCTTCGGCGATCCGAAGGTCGACGTCGGCGCCCTCATCGGCTGGAAGCAGTCGGTCGTCGACCGGCTCACCGGCGGGCTCTCGGGGCTCGCCAAGCAGCGCAAGGTCGAGGTGATCCACGGCGAGGGTCGCTTCACGGGCCCGCACACCCTGCGGATCGGCGAATCGCAGTCCGGGGCCGACGGCCGCGAGGTGAGCTTCGCGAACTGCATCATCGCCGCCGGCTCGGAGGCGGCGACGATCCCGGGGCTGCCCGACGACCCGCGCGTGATCGATTCGACCGGGGCGCTCTCCCCCGACGCGATACCCGGACGGATGCTCGTCATCGGCGGCGGGATCATCGGCCTGGAGATGGCGTGCGTGTACGACGCGCTCGGGACGAAGGTGACCGTCGTCGAGATGATGGACCAGCTGATTCCCGGCACCGACCCCGACCTCATCCGACCGCTCGCCAAGCGGATCGGCGAGCGCTACACCGACGTGCTGCTCGGCACCCGGGTCGACTCGATCCGCGCCCAGAAGAACGGCCTGCAGGTGAAGTTCGCGGACGAGCAGAAGGCGAGGCTGTTCGACCGCGTGCTCGTCGCGGTCGGCCGCGTGCCGAACGGCGCGAAGATCGGCGCCGACGCCGCGGGCGTCGCGGTCGACGAGCGCGGCTTCATCGCGGTCGACGAGCGGATGCGCACGAACGCTCCGCACATCTACGCGATCGGCGACATCGTCGGCGGTCCGATGCTCGCCCACAAGGCGACGCACGAGGCGAAGGTCGCAGCCGAGGTGATCGCCGGCCGCGACGTCACTTTCGACGCGCTCACGGTCCCGTCCGTCGCCTACACCGATCCCGAGGTCGCCTGGATGGGACTCACCGAGACCCGAGCCAAGGCCGAGGGGATCGAGTACGAGAAGGCGACCATCCCGTGGGCCGCGTCCGGGAGGGCGCTCGGCCTCGGCCGCCCCGAGGGCATGACGAAGATCCTCACCGAGCCGGACGGCGGCCACGTGCTCGGCTGCGGCATCGTCGGCGTCGGCGCCGGCGACCTCATTTCCGAGGCGGTGCTCGCGCTCGAGATGGGCGCCACCGCCGAGGACATCGCGCTCACCATCCATCCCCACCCGACCCTGTCGGAGACCGTCGCGTTCGCGGCCGAGATGATCGACGGCTCGATCACCGACCTGATGCCGCCCCGACGGCGGGGACGGTGACGGCGTCCGAGCACGCCGCGGCGCTCGCCACGCTCGCCGCGGGAGCGGGCGTCAACGTCGCCGAGGGCCAGATCGTCGTCGTGTCCGCGACGCTCGGCCAGGAGGCGCTCGCGCGGGAGATCGCGGGCGCCTGCTACGACCGCGGCGCCGACTACGTCGAGGTCAATTACCTCGACCCGCACTTGCGACGCACCCGCCTGACGCGCGCGGCCGACCGGGCGCTCGGCACGATCCCGCCGTGGCTGCGCCGCAAGAAGCTCGACATCGAGGAGGCCGGAGGCGCCACGATCGCGCTCACCGGTCCCCCGGCGCCGCACGCGCTCGACGACGTCGACCCCGGCCGCATCGGCCGAGACCAGGTCGTGATCCCGGAGGCGATGGAGGTCGTCGCGCGCCGACGGATGCGCTGGACGGTCATCCCCGGACCGACGCCCGGGTGGGCGGGGCTCGTCTTCGGCGAGGAGACGCCCGACGCGCTTGCGCGGCTGTGGGAGGAGATCGGCGGCATCTGCCGGCTCGACGCCGACGATCCCGTCCAGGCGTGGCGCGAGCGCGGCGATGAGCTCGTCGACGCCGCCATGCGGCTGCGCGACGCGGAGCTCGACGCGCTGCGCTTCCGCGGCCCCGGCACCGACCTCACAGTCGGGCTCCTCCCCGGCATGCGCTGGGAGGGCGGCGGGATGACGAGCGCGGACGGGGTGGAGTACCTGCCGAACATCCCGACCGAGGAGGTCTTCACCAGCCCGGATCCGGAGCGCACCGAGGGCACGGTCGCCGCGACCCGGCCGCTGCTCGTCTCCGACCGCACGGTGAGCGGCCTGCGGGTGCGGTTCGAGCGTGGGCGCGCCGTGCAGGTCGAGGCGGACGAGGGCGCGGAGCTCATCCGCGAGCTGATCGCGCGCGACGAGGGCGCCGCCCGGCTCGGCGAGGTGGCGCTCGTCGACGCGGCCAGCCGGATCGGCGAGAGCGGCCTCGTCTTCCACGACACGCTGCTCGACGAGAACGCCGCCAGCCACATCGCCCTCGGCTTCGGCTTCGGACATCTCGCCGAGGACGAGCGCGCCGCGGCGGCCGTGAACGCGTCCGGCATCCACACCGACTTCATGATCGGCGGGCCCGAGGTCGAGGTGACCGGCACGACGCGCGACGGCCGCAAGGTGCCGGTGCTCATGGGCGGGCGCTGGGCGCGGTAGGGCGGCCCTCCGCGGGCGAGAGGGCGGCGCTACGAACGCCGGCGCGCGAGAGCGCGGCGAGGGCGGCGCTACGAACGCCGGCGGGCGAGGAGCGCCGCCAGCGCGGCGGCCCCGGCGAGCCCCACGAACAGCCGCCGCGGACCCGGGTCGCGGCGGGCGCCCGCGTCCGTGAGCGCGCCGGCCCCGGCGGACGCGCGCGGACGACCCGCCGGCACCGCGAACTCGTCCGCGGCGAGCACCTCGTGCGGCGGTCCGCCGCCGACGGTCGGCGACTCCGGCACCTCGACCGGACCGGCACTCAGCGCCGGGTCGCGCGTGCCGACCTCGAACTCCTCGGCGGCGAGCACGTCGTGCGGGGGCTCGACGTGGAGCTTCGGGTCGGCCGTGCCCATTCCGAACTCCTCGGCCGCGAGCACGTCATGCGGCCGCTCCGCGCTGTCGTCGCGTTCGGTCATCGCTTCCATGGTCGCACATCCGGACCGGCCGCGCGTCATGCGAGGTGCGTCCGCCTGCCACGTATAATCTCAGTCGCTCACACGTAGATCTCTGAACCGTGCATCGCCTCGGTGATATCCTCCTCTTATCGTTCGTAAGCTGCTACTGAAAGTGAAGAGTCGATGAGCCGCCTTCTTCTCGTCCCGCTGGACGACGTCGTCGTCTTCCCGGGCATGTCGCTCACGCTGGCGATCGACGCCGGCGACGAGGAGCGCGTTCTGCTCGTGCCCCGCCACGGGCAGGATTTCGCCTCGGTCGGCACGGTCGCCGAGGTGACCGACAAGGTCCGCCTGCCGGGCGGCGGACGTGCGTACGCCCTCCAGGGGCTGCACCGCGGCGTCGCGGGCGCCGCGCAGACGATGCCCGACGGGCGCCTGTTCGTGGAGGTCGAGGAGCACCCGGACCCCGTGCCGGTCGACGGGCGCACCCGCAACCTCGACCGCGAGTACCGGGCCGTCGTCGAGGAGATCCTGGAGATCCGCGAGGCCGACGGTCGCGTGGCCGGCTTCCTGCGCTCGATCACCGAGCCCGGCACGCTCGCCGACACGAGCGGCTACGCGCCCGACCTCACCTACGAGCAGAAGGTGAACCTGCTGCAGACGCTCGACGTGACCGAGCGCCTGGAGCTCGCGCTCGGCTACCAGCGCGAGCGGCTCGCCGAGCTGCAGGTCCGCAAGCGGATCCGCGAGGACGTCGAGTCGGGCGCCGAGAAGCAGCAGCGCGAGTACTTCCTGCGCAAGCAGATGGAGTCGATCCGCAAGGAGCTGAACGAGGACGACGCCTCGGTCGTCGAGGAGTACCGCACGAAGATCGAGGAGGCGCGCATGCCGCAGGCGGCCGAGGAGCAGGCGCTCCGGGAGCTCGGTCGCCTCGAGCGCATGGGCGAGCAGTTGGCGGAGTCGAGCGTGATCCGCACCTACCTCGACACGCTCCTGTCGGTGCCGTGGAACGAGCGCTCGGAGGAGCGCCTGGACCCCGCCCACGCCCGCGAGATCCTCGACGAGGACCACGCCGGGCTCGACGACGTCAAGGATCGCATCACCGAGTACATCGCGGTCAAGAAGCTCCGCGCCGAGCGGGCTGCGGAGCGCGCGGCCGAGGAGGCCGCGGCCGCCGGCGGGGAGTCGGTGGACGGGGCGACGCCGGAGGCGGCCGCCGACCGCGGGGAGCGGCCCTCGGCCGAGCACCGCGGCCGCCCCGGCGAGGGCGCGATCCTCACCCTGATCGGGCCTCCCGGCACCGGCAAGACGAGCATCGGCGAGTCGATCGCCCGTGCGACCGGCCGCAGGTTCGTGCGGATGAGCCTCGGCGGCGTCCACGACGAGGCCGAGATCCGCGGCCACCGGCGCACGTACATCGGCGCGATGCCGGGCCGGCTCGTGCGCGCGCTGCGCGACGCGGGGACGATGAACCCGGTGATCATGCTCGACGAGGTCGACAAGGTCGGCGCCGACTGGCGCGGCGACCCGAGCGCCGCCCTGCTCGAGGTGCTCGACCCGGCCCAGAACCACTCGTTCCGCGATCACTACCTCGATCTCGAGCTCGACCTCTCGGGCGTCATGTTCATCGCGACCGCGAACGTCGCCGACACGATCCCGGGACCGCTGCTCGACCGCATGGAGGTCATCCGCTTCGACGGGTACACGACCTCCGAGAAGGTGGCGATCGCGCGCGGGTACCTGTGGCCGCGCCAGCTCGAGCGCAACGGCCTGCGGCCCGAGGAGGTCGAGATCTCCGACGAGACGCTCCGCCTCGTCACGACCGAGTACACGCGCGAGGCGGGCGTGCGCCAGCTCGAGCGCGACCTCGGCACGGTGCTCCGCAAGACCGCGACGAAGATCGCCTCCGGCACGCAGGCGGCGCCGATCACGATCACGACCGACGAGGTGCGCGAGGCGCTCGGCCGCCAGCGCCATTTCCAGGAGTCGGCCATCCGCACGGCCGTGCCGGGCGTGGCGACCGGCCTGGCGGTGACCGGCGCGGGCGGCGACGTGCTGTTCGTCGAGGCGACCGTGATGGACGGCGGCTCCGGGCTGACGCTCACCGGCCAGCTCGGCGACGTGATGAAGGAGTCCGCGCAGATCGCGCTCTCCTACGTGAAGGGTCACGCGTCCGAGCTCGGGATCGATCCGGCGCGCTTCGAGGAGCGCACGTTCCACGTGCACGTGCCGGCGGGCGCGATTCCCAAGGACGGCCCCAGCGCGGGCGTGACGATGGTCACCGCGCTCACCTCGCTCCTCACCGGTCGGCCGGTCACGCACACCGTCGGCATGACGGGTGAGGTGACGCTCCAGGGCCGGGTCCTGCCGATCGGCGGGGTCAAGCAGAAGGTGCTCGCCGCGCACGCGGCCGGACTCACCGACGTCGTGCTGCCGGAGCGCAACCGCGGCGACCTCGACGACGTCCCGGAGGAGGTCCGCGACGCGATGACGTTCCATTTCGCGATGACGATCGACGAGGTGCTCGCCGCGGCGCTCGAGCCCGCGCTCGCCTCCCCCGCGACCGCCTGAGCCCTCGCTCGGCGGCGGTGCTCCACGGCGTCGCACCGCGGGCGGCGGACTTGTTCCGAGCCCCCGCCCGCGGTGCAGTACGTTGACGGGATGAGCACGATCACCGCCTCCCAAGAGCAATCCGTCGTCGACAAGGTCCCCAAGCAGCTGTACATCGCCGGCGAATGGCGTGACGGCGAGCGCGGCACGTTCGAGGTGGAGGACCCCTCGACCGCCGAGGCGCTGTGCTCGGTCGCGGACGCCTCACCGGCGGACGCCAAGGCGGCGCTCGACGCGGCCGTCGAGGCCGGGCCGGAATTCGCCGCCACGGCGCCCCGCGATCGCGGCGAGATCCTGCGCCGCGCGTTCGAGCTCGTCACCGCCCGCCGCGACGAGCTCGCGCTGCTGATGACGCTCGAGATGGGCAAGTCGATCGCCGAATCGAAGGCCGAGATCACCTACGCCGCCGAGTTCTTCCGCTGGTTCGGCGAGGAGGCGGTGCGGATCGACGGCCGCTTCACCCGCGCGGCGAACGGCGCCGGACGGATCCTCACGATGAAGCAGCCGGTCGGGCCGTGCCTGATGATCACCCCCTGGAACTTCCCGCTCGCGATGGGCACGCGCAAGATCGGCCCCGCGATCGCCGCAGGCTGCACGATGGTCGTCAAGCCGGCCGGGCAGACGCCGCTGTCGATGCTCGCGCTCGCCCAGATCCTGGAGGAGGCAGGAGTGCCGGGCGGGGTCGTCAACGTGTTCACCGCGTCCTCCTCCTCGCAGACGACCGGGCCGCTGATCGCCGACCCGCGGCTGCGGAAGATGTCGTTCACGGGCTCGACCGAGGTCGGCCGCACGCTCATGGGCCAGGCCTCGCAGACGCTCTTGCGCCTCTCGATGGAGCTCGGCGGCAACGCCCCCTTCCTCGTGTTCGACGACGCCGACATCGACGCCGCCGTCCAGGGCGCGATGCTCGCCAAGATGCGCAACGTCGGCGAGGCGTGCACCGCGGCCAACCGCTTCCACGTCTCCGGCAGGGTCGCCGACGAGTTCACCGAGAAGCTCGCCGAGAAGATGAAGGCGCTCAAGGTCGGGCGCGGGGTCGAGGACGGCGTCGAGGTCGGGCCGCTCATCGACGACGCCCAGCGCACGAAGGTCTCCGAGCTCGTCGCCGACGCGATCGGCCGGGGGGCGACCGCCGTCGTCGGCGGCCAGGCCCGGGACGGCGCCGGCTACTTCTACGAGCCGACCGTGCTCGCCGATGTGCCGCAGGACGCCGACCTGCGCCAGGAGGAGATCTTCGGTCCGGTCGCCCCCGTGTTCGGCTTCGCCGAGGAGGAGGAGGCGGTCGCGGCCGCCAACGACACCGAGTACGGCCTCGTCGCCTACGTCTTCACCCGCGACCTGAAGCGCGCGCTCCGCGTCTGCGAGGGCCTGCAGACCGGGATGATCGGCCTCAACCAGGGCGTCGTCTCCAATGCCCAGGCGCCGTTCGGCGGGGTCAAGCAGTCGGGCTTCGGGCGCGAGGGCGGCTACGAGGGCATCGAGGAGTACCTCGACACCAAGTACGTCGCGATCAACCTGTAGCCGCCGCCCGGGTCGAGCCACCCGCCGCGGGCTCCGAACCCCGATCGACAGATTGCGCTCCCGCCATCCGGGTGCGTGGGAGGCCGGCGCCGCCCGCCGACGCCGGCCTCCCGCTCGGCACCCCTCAGGAGATGGACCTCACGCCCGTCCCGCGGCCGTCGGCCGCGGGCGGATGCGCCGGCGCGTGACCCGCCACGGCGCCGAAGCGTGCATCTCGGAGACGAGGATCGATTCGTCGCGGGCGACGCTGCGACAGGAGGGTGAGACTCGGCGTCCATGCCATGTCCTGTATGTCGGCGGCGCGGGGCCGAACGCCCGAGCGCCGAGGTCCGCTGCTGGACGCTCGTTGGACGCCCGAGGAGACGAACGTCCGGACCCGGCGTGGCAACGGACGCTCGACGGCGCCCGGTCGGCCGGGATCACGCGGAGTCGCCGGCCGGGATGCGTCAGCCGAAGCGATCGAGGGGAGTCGGCGCCGCGAGGGGCGGACCCGGAGGCCCGCCCCCTCGTCACGACGTCAGGCTCCCGCGGCGGCTACCTCTTGCCGGCGAGCGCGGTCACGAACCCGGTCCCGGGGCTCCCGAGGCCGGTCATGTTGTCGTAGCCCGGCGAGGTCTCGAGCGAGATCGGCGCCGAGGTGCACTTCTGCTTGCCCTTCTGGGTGGTCGTGCAGTACGTCTCGGTGCCCTGGTCGTCGACCGTCCGCGCCGAGTACTCGATCCCGGCCGACGCGTCGACGCCGTTGAAGTAGTCCGGGCGGATGATGTCCGTCGGACTCGGCGGCGAGACGATGTCGTCGATCGCGCTCGCGTTCCCGGACAGCGCGTACAGCCTCGGGTTGATGAACCCGAGCGCGCCGCCGGCCGCCTGATCGGCGTCGGCGACCACGCCGGCGAGCAGCGGCGAGGCGAGGCTCGTGCCGCCGATCCGGTACTGGTCGTAGTAGACGCCGTCGGGGAACGTCTGCGTCTCCCCGACGAGCATCCCGGTCGTCGGATCGGCGTCGAGCGCGATGTCCGGAAGGACGCGCATCGCGGTCGAGCTGCGGATCTCCGACAGCGAGGTCGGCACGACGCCCGCCTGGTAGTACGGCTCCAGGTAGCTGTAGCTCGTGCCGCCGCCTCCGCCGTAGTCGTAGCTCAGCGGCAGCCACGTGCCGAGCTGGCTCTTCTTGCAGCCGCCGAGCGCGTGCAGGTCGCTGTTGCAGAACAGCGCGCGACCGGTCGACCAGCCGTACTCGGAGAGCCGCTGGTTCGCCGAACCGATTGCGAGCGTCGTGCCGCCGACCGCCGTCGCCCACGGGCTCGAGGCCGGATAGTCGGGGACGGCCGCGCCGAGCACGTCGTAGTTGTCGCCGTCGTCGCCGCTGGAGTACATGACGGTGACGCCGGTGGCCGCGGCCATCTGCAGCACGTTGTCGAACGCCGCGCGGGCGCTCGGCGTGATGAGCAGGTCGCCGCCGGTCGCCGCCCAGGAGTTCGTGATCACGTCGGCGAGATGGCCGTCGATGATCTTTTGATCCATGTTGTACAGCGGGTTCTCGCAGTTCTGCGCGCCGGCGTAGAGGATGTGCGCGGCCGGAGCCATCGCGTGGACGGCCTCCACGTCGAGCGTCTGCTCGCCCCACCAGCCGTTCTGGCCGCCGCACACGGGGCCGTGGTTGAAATTCTTGGCGAGCAGCTCCGAGAACTGGCTCTGGGTGAGCGGGTTGGACGGATCGTTGTTCGCCGCGTACGTGTGCGCGTCGGAGAAGAGCGTCGGCGAGGCGTACGCGTCGACGACCGCGACCGTCACGCCGCTGCCCTGATCGCCGCTCGGCAGGCTGTACGCGCCGCGCAGCTGCGGGGGCGTGTAGCCGCACGGCGCATACGGCGCGTCGGCCGGGTAGCCGCCCGGCAGCGGCGGGAAGCTCGCCGCGAGGATCTGGCCGTAGTAGGCGCCGCACGGCCGCGCGTTGCGGAAGCCCGCCGGAGGCTTCGCGCTCGGCCCGGCGGCGGCGGTCCGCTTCGCCCCGTCGGTGACCGTGTTCGGCGTGGCCGGGACCTCGGGCAGTCCGCTGACTCCGCTGATGAGGTGCGCGACCGAGGTGGGGACGGTGAGCGCGGTGTTGTTGACGATCAGCTTCTTTCCGTTGAGGCGGTGGTAGCTGAGCGTCGTGCCGAACGCCGAGGCGACCTGCGCGGCGCTGCCGCTCGCCTGGATCGTCATCCGGTCAGCGGACACGCCGCTCACCTTGAAGCCCTGCGAGCGCAGGTACTTCTCGACGATCGCGACGGTCGCGCCCGACGGCGAGAAGCGCGCCTCCCACTGGGCGGGCGTGAGGTACTCGCGGTAGCTTGAGCTGCTCGGATCGGACACCGCCCTGGCGAGCGCCGCGGCACCCGCCGGGTCGGTCGGCGGAAGGTTGACCTGGAAGCTGACCCGGGCGCCGCCCGGCACCGCCCCCACCGTCGGCGCGGCGGTCGCCGCGGGGGCGACGGTGCTGTTGAGCGTCGTCTTCGACGTCGCCGCCGAGGCGCCCGACGCGAGCGCAAGGCTCGCTGCCGCCACCGCTCCGGCGGCGAGCGGCCCTCTGAAACGTTCCCTCATGGAACAGTTCCTCCTGTCGCTGTGACTGGGCCGGGATCCCCGGCCCCCCCTATCCCTGCGCGCGTCATCCTACCCGGGCACGGGCGCGGGGAAAAGCCCGACCGCTCGGCGGTGGTCTGCGACCATCGACGGATGGCCCGCATCGCGACGATCGGCGTGTACGGCTTCGACGGCGAGCGCTTCGTCGAGGCGCTCGATGACGCGGGCATCACGATGCTCGTCGACGTGCGCCAGCGCCGCGGTGTCCGCGGCAGCGAGTACGCGTGGGCGAACGCGCAGCGGTTGCAGCGCCGGCTCGCCGAGCACCGAATCCGCTACGTCCATCACCCCGAGCTCGCGCCGACCACCGAGATGCGCGAGCTCCAGTATGCGGCCGACGCGCGGGAGGGGGTCGGCAAGCGCTCCCGCGAGGCGCTGTCGCCCGAGTACGTCGCCGCCTACACGTCCGGCGTCCTCGATGTCGTGGGCGTCGACGATCTCCTGCGCGAGCTGCCGGTCCACGGTCGTGCCGCGCTGCTCTGCGTCGAGGCCGCGGCCGCCGCCTGCCACCGCTCGCTGATCGCCGCCCGGCTCGCGGAGCGCCATGGCTTCGAGGTCGAGCACCTCGGCGACCAGGACGCCGGGCCGCTCCCGCCACCGATCTTCTGACTCGCGCGTCCCGCAACGGCGGCGAAGCACCCGGCGCGGGCGCCCGCTCACGGAAGTTGCGGCCCCGTTACTATCCTTTTTGAAGCATGACCACGTTCCGGCGACTCCTCGGCTTCCTCCGTCCATACCGGAGGGGGACGATCGCCTCGTTCGTGCTCGCCGGAGGAGCGCTCATCGGGACCGTGCTCATCCCGTACCTCACCGGGGTGGCGATCAACGCCGTGCGCCGCGGCAGCCGCACCGAGCTGCTCGAGCTGTGCGGCGCGATCCTGCTCGCCGGTCTCGCCCGCCTCTCGTTCAGCGTGATGCGACGGCTCGTCGCCGGACGTGTGTCGCTCGCCGTCGAGGTCGATCTGCGCGAGGCGCTCTACGGACAGCTGCAGCGGCTTGAGCTCGGCTTCTTCGACCGCGCCCAGACCGGGCAGCTGATGTCGCGCGCGACAGTCGACCTGCAGTCGGTCCGCTTCTTCCTCGGCTACGGCCTGCCGCTCGTCACCCAGGCGCTCGTCACGATCCTGCTCGCCGCGGTCGCGATGTTCGTGCTGCAGCCGACGCTCGCCGCGATCTCGCTCTCGCCGGTGCCGTTCGTCGTGCTCATCGCCTACCGCTACGGCCGTCGCTCCCGCCCGGCGATGCAGGAGGCCCAGCAGCGCATCGCCGAGCTCACCGCCGACACCGAGGAGACAGTCTCGGGGATCCGGGTGATCAAGGCGTTCGCCCAGGAGGAGCGCCACTACCTCCGCTTCGGCCGCACGGTCGAGCGCGTGTTCGACCAGCAGCTCAAGGCCACCCGCATCCAGGCGTTCTACAACCCGCTGATCACGTTCCTGCCGAACCTCGGACTGGCCGCGATCCTGCTGTTCGGCGGCCGCGAGGTGATTCACGGGGGGCTGAGCGTCGGCGCGTTCACCGCCTTCTACGCGTATCTGCTCATGCTGATCGCGCCGATGCAGCAGCTCGGCTACCTGCTCGGCGCCGCGCAGCGCGCGACCGCCTCCGGCGCCCGGATCTTCGAGGTGCTCGACCGGGCGCCGCGGATCACCTCCCCGCAGCCGGCGGTCGAGCCCCCGCCGGGGCCGGGCGCGGTGACGCTCCGCGGCGTCGGGCTCACATTCGAGGGCGCGCCGCAGCCGGCGCTCTCGGACATCGACCTCGAGGTTCCCGGCGGCCAGACGGTGGCGCTCGTCGGAGCGATGGGCTCGGGCAAGTCGGCGCTCGTGTCCCTGCTCCCGCGGCTCTACGACGCGACCACCGGCTCGGTCCTGATCGACGGCCACGACGTGCGCACGCTCGACGTGCACGCGCTCCGCCACGAGATCGCGATCGTCGAGGACGACCCCTTCCTGTTCTCGGCGAGCGTCCACGACAACATCGCCTACGGCCGGCCGGAGGCGACGCGCGAGGAGGTGCGCCGGGCCGCGGCCGCCGCTCAGGCCGCGGACTTCATCGAGCGCCTGCCCGACGGGTACGACACGCGGATCGGCGAGCGCGGGCTCACGCTCTCGGGCGGGCAGCGCCAGCGGCTTGCGATCGCGCGCGCGATCCTCGCCCGCCCTCGCATCCTCGTGCTCGACGACGCGACCTCCTCGCTCGACGCCTCGACCGAGCAGCGGATCAAGGACGCGCTCGCCGAGGTGATGGCCGGGCGGACGACGTTCGTCATCGCCCACCGCCTCTCGACGATCGCGCTCGCCGAGCGGATCGTCGTCCTGGAGGACGGCCGGGTGACCGCCGACGGGTCCCATGAGGAGCTGCTCGAGGCCTCCGAGCTGTACCGCGAGATCGTCGCCGGCGGCCCGGTCGAGCTCTCCGACGACGAGCTCGAGGTGTCGCGGTGAGCGCCTCCTCGGCGCGGACGCGGAGCCTGCGCGGCTCACGCGAGGAGCTTCGCCGGCGGCTCGCGGAGACCGGCGGCGGCGGGCGCAAGCTGCGCGCGCTCGCGGTCATCCTCGCGCCCTACCGCTGGCGGGTGCTCGCGATGTTCGTCGCGCTCGTGGCCGCAACCGCCGCCTTGCTCGCGCCGGCGCCGCTCGCGAAGGTGGCGATCGACCGGGGGATCGAGCGCCACGACCTGGGCGCGCGGTACGTCGTCGTCGCGATCTTCCTGGTGTCCGCGGTCGTCTACGGGGTCTGCACCTACCTGCAGACCTACCTCGTCGGGTGGGTCGGGCAACGGGCGCTGCAGGATCTGCGCCTGCGGCTGTTCGCCCACCTCCAGGACCTCTCGCTCGGCTTCTACTCCCGCAACATCGCGGGGGTGATCATCAGCCGCATGACGAACGACGTCGAGGCGCTCGACCAGCTCGTCGAGGACGGGCTGGCAACGCTCATCGAGTCGGGCCTGACGCTGCTCGGCGTGATCGGGATCCTGCTCTGGCTCGACCTCCATCTCGCGCTGCTCACGTTCATCGCGCTGCCGTTCCTGATCGCCGGCGGTGTCGCGTTCCGGATCGCCTCCGCCGGCGCCTACCGGCTCACGCGCGAGAAGATCGCGGCGATCACCGGCTACCTCGGGGAGACGCTGTCGGGGATCCGCACCGTCCGTGCATTCGGCCGCGAGCGGCGCCACCTCGACGAGTTCGCGGCGCTCAACGAGGAAAACCGGCTCGCGAACCTCCGCACCGTCCACCTCAACGCCGCCTACTTCCCGTCGGTCGAGCTCGTCTCGGCGCTCGTCACCGTCGAGATCCTCGTCATCGGCGGAATCGAGGTGATCGACGGCCACACCTCGACGGGCGTCGTGTTCGGCTTCATCGCCGCGCTCAACAACTTCTTCAGCCCGATCCAGTCGCTCTCGCAGCTGTACACGACCTATCAGTCGGGAACGGCGGCGCTTGACAAGATCCTCGGTCTCCTCGCCGAGGAGCCGGAGATCGTCGACGCGCCCGACGCCCGCGCGCTGCCCCCGATCCGCGGCCGCGTCGAGTTCGACGAGGTCTCCTTCCGCTACGGGAGCGGCGAGGACGATCCGTGGGCGCTGCGCGACATCGACCTCGTGATCGAGCCGGGGGAAACTGTCGCGCTGGTCGGCGAGACGGGCGCCGGCAAGTCGACCTTCGCCAAGCTCGTCTCGCGCTTCTATGACCCGACCGAGGGCGCGGTGCGGGTCGACGGCCACGACCTGCGCTCGGTCACCGCCCATTCGCTCCGCTCCCAGATGGGGATCGTGCCCCAGGAGGGCTTCCTGTTCAGCGGGACCGTGCGGGAGAACCTCGCGTTCGGTCGTCCGGACGCGACCGACGAGGAGATCCAGGAGGCGGCCCGCGCGATCGGCGCCGACACGTTCATCAGCGCGCTTGAGCACGGCTACGACACGCCGATCGGCGAGCGCGGCGTGCAGCTGTCGGCGGGTCAGCGCCAGCTCGTCGCGTTCGCCCGCGCGCTCGTCGCCGACCCGCGGATCCTCGTGCTCGACGAGGCGACCGCCAACGTCGACATCCACACCGAGGGCCTCATCGAGCAGGGCCTGCGTCGGCTGATCGCCGGGCGCACCGCGATCGTCATCGCGCATCGCCTGTCGACGATCCGCGGGGCCTCCCGGATCCTCGTGTTGGAGCACGGGCGGATCGTCGAGCAGGGCTCCCACGAGGAGCTGCTCCGGCTCGAGGGTCGCTACTGGCAGCTCTACAACGACTGGGAGCGCCAGCGCGCCGCGTAGCCGGCGTGGCCTGCCCGGCCGGCCCGACCGATGGCGGGTCCGAGTCGCGGGCGGGGCCCGGCGCGCGCCCTAAGCTTGCCGCGATGACGATCACGGTCACCGCCCTGCGCACGACTCCCGTCAAGGCGCTGCAGATCCGCTCGGTCGACGCGATCGAGCTGGAGCCGGGCGGCGCCCGCGGCGACCGCGCGTTCTACCTCGTCGACGAGCAGGGGGCGATGGTCAACGGCAAGCGACTCGGGGTGCTGCACACAGTGCGCGCCGAATACGACCCGGCGGGCGGCACGCTCTCGCTGCGCTTCGCCGACGGTGAGCGGACGGAGGCGCCGGTGCGGCTCGGACCTGAGGTCCGCACGACGTTCTTCGGCGAGGAGCGTCGCGCGCGCCTGCTCGACGGGCCGTGGGCGCGGGCGCTGAGCCGGCATGTCGGCCGCGATCTGCGCCTCGTCGCGGACGGGTGCGCGGTCGACCGCGGACCGGCCGGGGCGGTCTCGCTCATCTCCCGGGGCTCGCTCGAGCGGCTCGCCCGTGCCGAGCGGCCGGGACCCGAGCGACTCGCGGTCCCCGGTGGCCCGGGGCGGAGCCGACCCGACGGCGCCGGGGGACCGGGGCTCTCGGGCGATCCCGCCTGCCCTGACCCGGTCGACGCCCGCCGCTTTCGCATGCTGATCGAGATTGACGGCGTCGATCCGCACGCCGAGGACGACTGGATCGGCCGGGAGCTCTCGATCGGCGGCGCGCGCGTGCGGATCACCGGCAACGTCGGGCGCTGTGTGACGACGACGCGCGGCCCGGAGTCCGGCGAAGTCGACCTGCCGACGCTCAAGATGCTCGCGAGCTACCGCCAGGAGCTCGAGACGACCGAGCCGCTGCCGTTCGGCGTGCACGGCGAGGTGCTCCGCGGTGGGATGGTGCGGGTCGGAGACGAGCTCCGAGTCGATGACGAGCGCCAGCGGGACGGCGAGCGCCGGCGGGACGGCGAGCGCCGGCGCGACGGCGAGCGCCAGCGGGACGGCGAGCTCCGGGCCGACTCGCCTCCACCCGCATGAGCGAGCGCGTCGCGGTCGCGGTCGAGGGTCATGTCGCGACCGTCACCCTCACCCGCCCCGACAAGCACAACGCACTCGACGTCGCGATGCTCGACGCGATCCTCGCCGCCGCCGAGCGCCTGCGGGGCGAGGCCGGGGTGCGGGCGGTCGTGCTCTGTGGCGAAGGCCCGAGCTTCTGCTCCGGTCTTGACGTCGTCTCGATCATGGCCTCCGCTCCCGATCGGTCCGGGCCCGCCGGCCGAACTGACGACGGCCGCGCGGGCGTGGCCGCCCTGGCGGACCGCCTCCGCGGCCCGGTCCCGAACTGGTTCCAGCGAGCCTCGCACGACTGGCTCACCTTGCCGATGCCCGTGATCGCCGCGCTCCACGGATCGGTGCTCGGCGGCGGCCTGCAGATCGCGCTCGGCGCCGACATCCGCATCGCCGCACCCGACGCCCGCCTGTCGGTGATGGAGGTGAAATGGGGCCTCATCCCCGACATGGGCATCACCCGCACCCTCCCCCGGCTCGTCCCGATCGACGTCGCCAAGGAGCTCACGTACACCGGCCGCACGGTGAGCGGCGAGGAGGCCGCCGCGCTCGGCCTCGTCACCCGCGTCAGCGACGATCCGCTCCCGGCCGCGCGTGAGCTCGCCGAGCGGATCGCCTCCCGCTCACCCGACGCCGTGCGACGCGCGAAGCGACTGTACGAGAGCGCCTGGACGGGCGACACCGCACACACGCTCGCGCTGGAGGCCGAGCTCCAGCTGGAGCTCATCGGCTCCCCGAACCAGCTGGCGGCGGTCGCCGCCGGGTTCTCGGGCGAGCCGGCCGAGTTCACGGATCCCTGACCCGCGCCGCGGCTCGCCCCACACTCCGCCACGGAGTGGCCCTCCTCGTAGAACCCGCGGATCGCCTCCCAGTCATAGCGCCCGGCGAACCGCACAGTGGGCTCGAGTCCGAGCCTGCGCACGTGGAAGCACACGATCGGCTTGGACACCTGAGGCGATCGGGCGATCTCTGCCTGGCTCAGACCCGCTGCGAAGCGTCGGGCGACCGCGGCACGAGTCACATCGGGTGGTCGTTTCGATCCTCTCGTCGCCATCGAACACATGTTCCCAGGTGCGCCGGACGGAACGCGAGCGGCGAGCTATAATCCCGCCTCCACCGGGACGCAATGCCGTCTCTCTGCGGGATGGAGTAATCGGCAACTCGCCAGGTTCTGGCCCTGGAATTCAAGGTTCGAGTCCTTGTCCCGCAGCTCGCTACGGAAGACGCCCAGAGGGCGATTGCGACCGCATGAGATGCGCCGAGCCAGCGGTCTGGGCCGGTCGCTGAGTCCGTGAGGCTGCGGACCTCCGGCGGTGGATCGTCACCGGGATGCCGTGGAGGGGGCGGATCGTGACCGTCGGGTCGAGCACGATCGGCGCGCCGGGGATGAGGTCGAAGCGGAAGCGCTGGGCGATCATCGCGGCGAGGATCGTGGCGTTCATCATCGCGAACCCGTGGCCGACGCAGATCCGCCGGCCGCCGCTGAACGGCAGGTAGGCGAAGCGCGGGCGCTGCTTGGGCGCGTCGCCGAGGAAGCGGCGGGGGTCGAAGCCGGCCGGGTTCTCCCAGATCGACGGGTCGCGGTGGGTGGACCAGATCGAGACGAAGACGAGCGTGCCCGCCGGGATCCGGTAGCCGCAGACGACGTCATCCTCGATCGCCACCCGCTGGACGTGCCAGACGGGCGGGTACAGGCGCATCGCCTCCTCGAAGCAGGCGCGCGTCCAGGGCAGCCGCTCGGCGTCCTCGCCGGTCGGCACCCGGCCGGCGAGCACCTCGTCGACCTCGGCCTCCATGCGCTCGCGTGCGGTGGGGTGCTGGGAGAGCAGGTAGTACATCCAGGCAAGGCCGTGCGCGGTCGTCTCGTGACCGGCGGCGGTGAAGGTGAGCAGCTCGTCCAGCACCTGGCGGCGGCTCATCCGCTCGCCCGTCTCCTCGTCGGTCGCCTCCATGAGCAGCCGCAGCAGGTCGTCGCGTTCGCCGTGACCGCCCCGGAGCCGCTCGTCGACGATCTCGGCGCTGATCCGCTGGAGCACCGCGGCGGAGCTCATCGCGCTCCGATACCGCCGGTGTTGGGTGAGCATCGCCGCGCGCATGATCGTCATGCGCGGCAGGTACTGGGTGGCGGTGACGCCTGTCGCCCGCCCGATCGCGCCGACCTGGTGCAGCGCGTTGCCGAGCGCCGCGCCGAACTCGCTGGCGCGATCGGTGAAGTCATGGCCGACGAGCGCGCGTCCGACGGTGTCGAGCCCGATGTGCAGGATCTCCTCGGCGAGCTCCAGCGGATGGCCGTCGGGCCACTGGCGCTCCCAGGCCTCGAGCGCGGAGCCGGCCGCCTGCGCCATGTGGTCGGCGAACACGCCGAGATGACGCTTGGCGAACATCGGCTGCACGAGCCTGCGCTGGCGCTGCCAGAGCTCGCCGGAGCTCGTCACCAGGCCGTTGCCGAGCACCGGCGTGAGCAGCTCGTACTGGTTCGACTTGCGGTAGTTGTCCTGGCCCGCGAGCAGCACGTGCCGCACCGCCTCCGGCCCGCGGACCACGACGAGGTTCTGCAGGCGCGCCCGCAGCATCGCGACGTCTCCGTAGCGGTGCCCCATCCGGTCCAGGAAGTCGAGCGGCCCCTCCTGTTCGGAGAGCAGCCGCAGCCAGCGCATCGTCGAGCGCCGGTCCGGTCCGGGGGGCAGCGGCGCCTGCACCGGGCGCATCGACGCCGCCGCGCCGGCAGGCGCCGTTTGGGCGGCAGGCGCCGCCTGGGCTGCAGGCGCCGCCTGGGCTGCAGGCGCCGCCGCGCCGGCCGGCGCCGCCCGGGATACACCGATAGGAGGGTCGTCCGTGGCCGAAGCGGACGTCGAGCTCATGGCGCCACGCTACCTCCGCCACAGGCTCCCGTCTGTGCGGTACGTCAACGTTCCAACGACTGTGTTGCTCATTCTTCCCTCGGAGCGGACGAAAATCGAGCAATCCCGGATTCAGCGGGCGTGCCGGCACTTCGACGCGCTGACGATCGCCGCCGCGCGGGCCGGGGCGGGTCGCGGCCGCCGTGGGCGGGTCGCGGCTACCCGAGCTGCTCAAGGTCGCTGCCGAGATCGCCGAGCGCCTGCGCCTGCGCGTCGCCGAGCTCGGTCCCCGAGGCGATCAGCCGCCGCGCGGTCTGCAGGTCGTTCGAGCGCCCGACCGTGAGCGCACCCTGCACCACTCCCGCCCGCAGGTAGAAGATCGTGAACTCACCCTCCTCGAGCGAGCCGCGAACGATCTCGCGGTCCCACGCGTACGCCGGTCCGACGTACTCGATCGCCGCCCAGTCGGCGAGGTCGGAGAAGAAGTAGGGCACGACATCGTGCTCGACGTTCCGCCCGAGCATGTTGCGCGCGACCGTCCGCCCCTGGCTGAAGGCGACGTCCCAGTGCTCGACGCGCTGGCGCCGGCCCGCCGGCGGGTCGTTGACGATCGAGACGTACTCGGCGACGTCGCCGGCCGCGTACACGCCCTCGGCGGCGGTGCGCAGGCGCGAGTCGACGACGATCCCGCCGGCCTTCCCGATCTCCAGGCCCGCCGCGCGCGCGAGCGCGATGTCGGGATTGACGCCCGCGCCGACGATGACCGCGTCGGCCTCGAGGCGCGCTCCGGAGCGGGTGATCACGTGGGTGACCCGGCCGTCCGCGCCCTCGTAGCCCTCGAGCTCGTCGGAGGCCGAGAAGCCGATCCCGCGGGCGCCGAGCGTCTCGGCGAAGAAGCGCCCCGCGTCGGAGCCGAACCCGCGGGAGAGCGGCAGCGCCTCCTGCATGACGAGTGTGCACGTGCTCCCGAGCGTCGTGAGCGAGGCCGCCACCTCGCAGGCGATGTAGGAGCCGCCGATCAGGACGACGCGCTTGCCGCTCGCGTCCTCGCGGATCGCGTCGCTGTTCCCGAACGTGCGGAGGTGGTGGATTCCCTCAAGCTCCGCCCCCGGCGCGGGGAGCCGCCGCACGTTCGCACCGGTCGCGATCAGCGCCTGGCTGAAGCGCAGCACCTCGCGGTTCGACAGCGTCGCCATGCGCGCCCCGAGGTCGAGCCCGGTGACGGTCACGCCGGTCAGCGTCTCCACCTCGTTGTCCTCGTACCAGCCGGCGTCCTCCATGAGCGCGTCGGCGCGCCGGCGGGTGCCCCGCAGGTACTCCTTGGAGAGCGGTGGCCGGTCGTAGGGCAGGTCGCGCTCGCGGCCGACGAGGGTGATCGTCCCGTCGGCGCCGCCGCGGCGCAGCTGGCGCGCGCAGTTGCCGGCGGCGATGCCGCCGCCGATCAGCAGGTGGTCGACGTCGCGTGTGGCCATGTGCGCGTCACCTCCCGGCGTCCGTTGAAGGCGTGGACCTGCCGGCGATCGGCCTGTTCAAGCCCATCGGTCACGCTACCCGCGCCGCGCGCCCGGACCGGCGCACCTACTGGACGGACTGCTCGGTCTCGGCGGGCGCAAAGCGCGGCGTGATCTGCTCCTCGAGCCCCGGGTTGAGGATCAGGAGCACCTGATCGCCGGCGCGGATCTCCGAGTCGCCCTTGGGCACGAAGCCCGCTCCCTCGCGCAGGACCGAGATGATGAGCGAGCCGTCCGGCAGGGGCACGTCGCGCACCATGACGCCGTCGGCGCTGGAGCCCTCCCCGACCTCGATCTCGATGATCTCGAGCTGCTCCTCCTCGAGCGCGAGCAGCTGCACGAGCCCGTACTCGGGCACCTCGTGCTCGATCAGGCGCAGGATGAGGTCGGTCGCGGACACCGCGGGCTGAACGCCGAGCAGCTTGAAGTGGTCGAGGTTGCGGGGGTTGTTGACGCGCGCGACGATCCGCTCGCAGCCGTACTTCTCCTTGGCGACCTGGCAGATGAGGATGTTGTCCTCGTCATCCCCCGTGACCGCGATCACAAGGTCCGCGCGCTGGATGCCGGCGCGCTCAAGCACCCACATCTCGGTCGCATCCCCGTACTGGATCGCATGCTCAAGCTCCTCCTCGACGATCCGGTAGCGACGGTGATCGGACTCGATCAGCGTCACCTCCTGGTCGCGTGCGATCAGCTCGCGCGAGAGGTTCCAGCCCACCTTGCCGGCGCCGACGATGATGACGTACACGCTCTCCCCCCTTTCAGTCCGCGAGGACGACCTGCTCGGCCATGTCGATCGCCTTCTGGGTCGGACAGATCGTGATCAGCCCCTTCTCCGAGTACCAGGCGGCGCGCGCCGGGTCGGCGACGCGCACGACGATCTTCGGCACGTCGAAGCGGCTCTTCGCGATCTGGGCGATCACCAGATTCGTGTTGTCGCCGCTCGTCGCCGCCATGAATACGTCCGCCTTCTCGATCCCGGCCTCGATCAGCCCGTCGACCTCCAGCGCGGTGCTCACGGTGAACCGGCCGCCGGCGTCCTCCCACGTGGTCGACTGATCCTTGTCCAGTCGCTCGTGCGAGAGCGGATCGGAATCGAGCACCGACACCGTGTGGCCGGCCTCGAGCGCCCGCCGGGCGACGGCTGAGCCGACGCGTCCGGCTCCGACGATGAGGATGAACATTCGCGCCAGCTTAGTCACGGATTGGATGTCCTGCCCGGAGATGCCGCTCCCCGTGCTTCGACATGGCGTCGAAAGGTCGGTGCGTCCGCAAGCATCTCCGGTCAGGAGACCCGATCCTCCGCCGGCTGCGACTCATTTGGGCGACCGACTCGCGCTCCGCGCTTCGGCGCCGCCTACGGGGCGGGGCCGCGCAGGAGCTTCTTGTCGGTCCTGCCGAGGTAGGGGCGGGCGAGGGAGGTGCCGAGCACGCGGCGGCGGCGCGTCCGCGCGTGCGGCCAGTGAGCGATCGTCACCGCGATCAGGTTGAGTCCGTCGGTCGTCATCACCTGCTGCTGGGCCGGGAACCAGTATGCGTCCGCTCCGAGGCCGGTGATGAGCACCGGCGCGGGCGTGAAGCGCTTGGCGCCGAAGATCTGCGCCTGCTCGATCGCCTGACGCTCGAGCACCGCGTAGGCATCCGGCGCGCCGCTCACCGACACGGAGACGACGACCCGCCGAGCGCTGAAGACGCACTCGGCCGCCCCCGATCGCGCCACCGTCCGCCGCTCCCTCACGGATCCCGGCGACACCCCGACCCCGTGCGCGAACGCCGCCCGCCCGTTCGCCGTGCACACATCCGTCGTCCCCGTCGCCCGCTCTCCCGGCTTCCAGACCTGGTGGGCTGCTCGGGGGGGCGTGTTGTCTGCCGGGTGGTGCACGTGCACCGACGCACGCCCCGCACCACCCCCGCACCCGGAACAGCCGAGCGCCAGCAGCATCCCGCCGATCGCGCCAATGGCCGACAGGGAGGGTCGGGCGCCGCGCCGGAGATGCTTGCGAGCGCACCGGCCCCAGGCAGGCGCCCATAACCAGGTGAGCGGCATCTCCCGGCGCAGCGCCCGACCCTCCCCGACCGCCTACCTCACGTGATCAGCGGAATGATGAGCAGCGCCACGATGTTCGCCACCTTGATCATCGGGTTGATCGCCGGCCCCGCCGTGTCCTTGTAGGGGTCGCCGACTGTGTCGCCGGTGACTGACGCGGCGTGCGCCTCCGAGCCCTTGCCGCCGAACTCCCCGTCCTCGATCAGCTTCTTCGCGTTGTCCCAGGCGCCGCCGCCCGCGGTCATCGAGACCGCGATGAAGAGGCCGACGACGATCACCCCGATGAGCAGGCCGCCGAGCGCCTGGACGCTGATCACGCCGACGATCACGGTGATCACGATCGGGATGAGCGCCGGCAGCACCATCTCGCGCTGCGCGGCCCGGGTGACGATCCCGACGCAGCGTCCGTACTCGGGCTGGGCGGTGCCGTCCATGATCCCCGGGTTCTCGCGGAACTGTCGGCGCACCTCCTCGACGACCGCCGATCCGGCGCGTCCGACCGCCTCGATCGACAGCGCGGCGAACAGATAGACCATGAGGCCGCCGACGAGCAGGCCGATGAGCACAGGTGGGCGCGAGATGTCGAAGCTCACGGTCGTGCCGTGCTGGCCGAGCTCCTGCTTGAACGCGTCGAACAGGACGAGCGCCGCGAGCACCGCCGAGCCGATCGCGTAGCCCTTGGTGACCGCCTTGGTCGTGTTGCCGACGGCGTCGAGAGGGTCGGTGACGTTGCGGACCTCCTCCGGGAGGTCCGCCATCTCGGCGATCCCGCCCGCGTTGTCGGTGATCGGCCCGAACGCGTCGAGCGCGACGATCAGACCCATCAGCGACAGCTGGGACATGACGGCGACGCCGATCCCGTAGATCCCGTGCCCGAGCTTCCAGGCGCCGAAGATCCCGAGCGCGAGCGCGATCGCCGGAAGCGCCGTCGACTGCAGGCCCTGCGCAAGGCCCTGGATGATGTTCGTCGCGTGCCCGGTGACCGATGCGCGCGCGGTCGACTTCACCGGCGCAAAGCGGGTCGACGTGTAGTAGTCGGTGATGACGAACAGGCAGCCGGTGACGCCGAGCCCGATGAGCGCGCACAGGTAGTAGTGCCACCACGGCGCGGCGGAGGCGCCGCCGATCGTGATGTGGTGCATCATCCAGTACGTGAAGGGGATGAACCCGAGCGCGGCCAGGCCCCCGGACAGGATCAGCCCCTGGTAGAGCGCCCGCTCGACGTTGCCCCGGCGCGAGCGCACCGCGAACGTGCCGATGATCGAGGCGATGATCGACAGCCCCCCGAGCACGAGCGGATAGAGCGCCACGTCGGTGCGCTGGTCGAAGGTGAGCACCCCGAGCAGCATCACCGCGACGGCCGTCACCGCATAGGTCTCGAACAGGTCGGCGGCCATGCCCGCGCAGTCGCCGACGTTGTCGCCCACGTTGTCGGCGATCACCGCCGGATTGCGCGGATCGTCCTCGGGGATACCGGCCTCGATCTTGCCGACGATGTCGGCGCCGACATCGGCGCCCTTGGTGAAGATGCCGCCGCCGAGACGGGCGAACACCGAGATGAGCGAGCCGCCGAAGCTCAGGCCGATGAGCGCGTCGACCGCCTGGCGCGTCGACTCGCCCACGATCCACGTGAGGATCCCGTAGTAGACGGCGATCCCGACGAGCGCCAGGCCGACGACAAGCAGGCCGGTGACCGCGCCACCGCGGAAGGCCACGCTGAGCGCCCGGCTCACCCCGCCGCGGGCGGCCTCGGCGACGCGCGCGTTCGCGCGCACCGAGACGTTCATGCCGACGAAGCCCGCCGCGGCCGACAGCGCCGCACCGATCAAGAACCCGATCGCCACCCTGATGTTCTGCAGGAAGATCAGGATGATGAACACGACGACGCCGACCGCGGCGATGATCGTGTACTGGCGGGTCAGGTACGCCGAGGCGCCCTCCTGCACGGCGGCCGAGATCGACTGCATCCGCTCGTTACCCGGCGACAGCCCGAGCAGCGCGCGTGAGGTGACGACGCCGTAGGCAATGGCGCAGAGCGCGCAGAAAAGCGCGATCAGGTCACCGTGGTGCGACAGAAAGCTGGTCACAGATGTCCTCTCCCAGGAATGGCAACGACCGCGCCGCGGCGGCGCGGTCGATCATGGCAAGGCTGTGTCGTCCCCTCGGGCGACGGTGTCACAAGGCGGCCGGAGTGTACCGGGAGCCGCCGACGCCCAGCGGGCCGAGCGGCGGGCGCGGCGCGAGCGGCGACGCCGTGGTCCGCGGAGATCGGCGCCGGCCGCTGTCCGCGGCGACGGTCAGCGCTGGCCGGGAACCCAGAGGCGACCGCTGCGCTCCGCAGGGCCGGGCTGTCCCTGGCCGGCGCCCGGCTCCTCGCCGGGCCTCGGCGGAACGGGTCCCGCGCCGGGCGCCTGGCCGCCGCCCTCCCGTGCACCCGTCCCGGAGGCGCCCGCGCCGGCCGGTCCGCCCGCGCCGGCGCCCGTCGCCGCGGGCTCCTGACCGCCGATCCTCACGTACGCGAGCTGCAGCTGGGAGAGCGCCTGGCGGATCGCGGAGGCCTGCTCAGGACCGGCGGCCTCCTCGACGAGCGGCAGCAGCGCCCGCACCCCCTCGATCGCAAGCCGCACCTGCGCCGGGTCGCGCTCGTCCTCGGTCCCCGGCTGGAGGCCGGTGCGCCGCATCCCCATGTTGATGAGGGTGACGAGCTGCTCGAGCAGGATCTGGTCGACGCGGATCTTCTTGAGCTCCGCCTCGTAGGCGGCGCGGAGCTCCTCCTCGGAGGGTTGGCCGGTGGCGCTCATGGCGTGTTCTCCTCGTGTCCGGTGGTCAGCGACAGCGCGCGGCGGGCGCGGGATCGGGGACCCCCTGAGAGTACGTCGCGCGGGTGTCGGCCTGCACGCGCGCGTAGATCTCGTGCGGCCCGAGCCCCTCCTCGATCATCCGACGCTGCCGCTGCGCGCCGTTGAGCGCGGGCAGGGCGATGTCGATGCCGAGCTCGTCGCGGGCGGGCGCCGTCCAGGCGAGCAGCCGCTCGCCCGCCGCGGCCGCCGGGTACGTGTCCCCGGAGCGCAGGTCGATCAGCTCGCCGTCGAGGCCGTGGCGGATCGCCCGCCACATGTTCTCCTCGATCATGCGCCCCGGGGTGAGCTCGATCGGCATCCCCTCGTCGTGGTCGCGCGCCGCCTGGGCGACGCAGGCGACGATCAGCGCCGCGAGCGCGTCCGACTCCGCCGCCGTCGCCTGCGCGTCACAGATCCTCACCTCGACCGTGCCGAATGTGAGGTGGGGACGGATCGACCACCACACCTGCGTGTACTCGACGATCGAGCGGGTCCGGTACAACCATGCGATGTAGTCCGAGAACGTGCTCCAGTCGCCGAACGGGTCGGGTACGCCGCAGCGCGGGAAGCTCTTCGTGAACGTCTGCGTGCGTGCGCTGTGCAGGCCGGAGTCGCGCCCGTCGAGGAACGGAGAGTTGGCCGACAGCGCGAGCAGGGTGGGCAGCACCGGCCGCAGCCGATCGCAGACCGCGACCGCCCGGTCGGGGCCGTGGATGCCGACGTGGACGTGCAGCGCGAACGTGTTGTTGCGCCACGCGACGTATTGCAGCCCCTGCTCGACGCGACGGTAGTGCTCGGTCGGGATGATCGTCTGGCGGCGGTAGTCGGAGAACGGGTGGGTGCCGGTCGAGCCGAGCTCCGCTCCACGCCCCGCGGCGTGAGCGAACAGGCGCCGGCGGAAGTCGTGCTGGGCGGCGCGCGCCGCCGCGAGGTCCTCGCCTCGGCCCGAGCGGATCTCGATCTCCGAGGCGATCAGCTCGCCGGAGATCGCCTCGGCGAGGCCGGGATCGGCGACCGTGGCGGCGTCGCGCAGCTCCTCGAAGCGCCCGGCCATCTCGAGGCTCTCGGGGTCGAGGATCGCGAACTCCTCCTCGATCCCGACGGTGAAGTCCGTCGAGGCCTCGAACACCGACCGCGCGGTGTCGAGATCACGCTCCACGGTGAGAAGCGACGGTCCGAAGGGCGGGGAGGGCAAGCCGTCAGGTGAGGTAGAAGTACAGCGCGTACAGCAGGTCGACCGCGGGGCTCGAGGTGTGGACCGTCACCTCCGGCGGCACCTGCAGGAGCGCGTCGGAGTAATTGAAGAGGATCTTCACCTTGGCGGCGACGAGCTCATCCGCGAGCGCCTGGGCGGCGGCGGACGGGACCGCGAGCACGGCCACGACGATGTCCTGCTCCTCGATGACCGTCGCCAGCTCGTCGTTGTGGCGCACCACGAGCGAGCCGATCCGCGTGCCGACCCGCGCGGGATCGACGTCGAAGATCGCGACGACGCGGAAGCCGTGGTCGGCGAAGATGTCCGAGGTGGCGATCGCGGTGCCGAGGTGACCGGCGCCGAACAGCGCGATGTTGTGCTGACCGGCGGTCCGCAGGATCTTGCGGATCTGGGCGACGAGCGACTCGACGTTGTAGCCGACGCCGCGCTTGCCGAACTTCCCAAAGCCCGACAGGTCCCGACGGATCTGCGTCGAGTTGACGTGCGTGTAGTCGGCGAGTTCCTGCGAGGAGATCGTCTCCTTGCCGATCTTGCGCGCCTGGGTGAGGACCTGGAGGTAGCGCGAGAGGCGCGCGGCGACGCCGAGCGACAGCTTCTCGCCGGGCTTCTCAAGCCCCGGGACGGCCGGTTCTGAGTCACGGCGCACGGTGGTGCTCATGATCCGGGTGACTCTAGTCGCTCCGCGGGCCCCTGCGCGGGAGCCGGACCGCCCTGGATCAGCTCGACAACGACCGTGGCGGCGGGGCCAGGAGCGCCGCGACGAGTCGCCGCTCGTCGACGAACAGCTCGAAGCGCTCGACGCCGTCGATGCACACGACCGGGATCCGCTCGAGATAGGCGGAGAGCCATGCCTCCGACTCCTCGATGTTGCGCTCGGTGAGCGTGAGCGGGTGCGTCCTCGCCACGCGCCGGATGACCGCGCGCGCCTCGTCGCAGAGGTGGCAGCCGGGCCGGCCGTAGAGGACGACCTCGGGCGGCGCGCTCACGCGGGCGCCCCGGCGCCGAGCGCGCGCTCGCCGGTCGCGAACACGTCGAGCGACAGGTAGTCGGGATACCGGATCGGCTCGACGTAGCGCGCTGCGGAGGCGATCATCGCCGCGTTGTCGGTGCACAGGGCGATCGGCGGCACCTCGAGCGCCACCCCGAGCCCGGCGAGGCGCTCCCGCAGCGGGCCGTTGGCCGCCACGCCGCCCCCGATGGCCAGCCGCTTCAGGCCGGTCGCCTCGAGCGCCCGCTCCGCGCGCCCGGCGAGCGCCTCGACGATCGCGCGCTGGTAGGAGGCGGCGAGGTCCGCGCGACGGCGCTCGGCCTCCTCGGGGCCGAGGTCGCGGACCGCGTAGAGGAGCGCGGTCTTCAGCCCGGCGAACGAGAAGTCCAGGCCGCCGACGCGTGCGCCGGTCGGGAAGCGGAACGCCTCCGGATCGCCGTCGGCGGCGAGCCGCTGGAGCGCCGGACCGCCGGGGAACCCGAGGCCGAGCAGCCGTGCGCCCTTGTCGAACGCCTCACCGGCGGCGTCGTCGAGCGTCTGACCGAGCACCTCATAGCCGGGGCCGTGGTCGCGCACGTGCGCGAGGAACGTGTGCCCGCCGCTGGCGATGAGCGAGATGAACGGCGGCTCGAACGGCTCCGGCTCAAGGAAGCTCGCGGCCACGTGACCGTGGAGGTGATCGACCGCGGCGAGCGGCAGGCCGGCGGCGGCCGCCGTCGCCTTGGCGGACGCGAGCCCGACGAGGAGCGCCCCAACGAGCCCCGGACCCTGGGTGACCGCGACGAGCTCGCAGTCGGAGAGCGTCGCGCCCGCCCGGCGCAGCGCGTCGGCGACCGCCTCGTCGATCAGCGTGAGGTGGTGACGGGCGGCGATCTCCGGCACGACACCGCCGTAGCGGTCGTGGATCCCCTGCGAGGAGATGACGTTGGCGAGGATCCGCCCCTCGCGCGTGATGACCGCCGCGCACGTGTCGTCGCAGCTCGTCTCGATCGCCAGAATCATGCCGGTGGGAACGTCGGGTGCTCGGAGGAGGCCGTGGCGCGGCCCGGGTGGCCAGCCATCGCCACGGTCTCGGATGTCCGCCACATGATGAGCGCGTCCTCCCCGTTGTCGCGGTAGTAGCGGGGCCGCCGGCCGGCGACCCGGAAGTGTCGGCGCTCGTAGAGCCGGATCGCGGACGCATTCGACTCCCGGACCTCGAGTGTGTACGGCTCCCCGGGCCCCGCGCGCTCGATCATCGCGTCAAGCAGCGCCGAGCCGATCCCGCGGCGTCGACGCTCCGGGTCGACGGCGACGTTCATGAGGTGCCAGACCGTGTCGTAGCGGGCGCAGATGAGGTAGCCGAGCAGCGGGCCGTCCCCGCCCTCGACGGCTCCCAGGCAGACGCTCGACGGCTTGGAGAGCTCGAGCACGAACATCGCGAGCGACCACGGTGTGCCGAACGCCCGGCGCTCGATCGCGATGACCTGCGGCAGGTCGGCGTACGCGAGCCGGCGCACGGTGAGCTCCTGCGCGCTCACGCGGATCCCCCTCCCCGCAGGGTGGCCGGCGGCGTGGCGTCGGGCTCGCGCAGGTAGTCCGGCCGCACGCCGTCCGCCGCGCCCGCCCGGGCGACGAGGCCGAGCCGACAGATCGCGGCGGCGCTCACGCGGTGAAGCGGCTCCTCCGCGTGTGGGACCCGGGCGCCCGTCGCCTCGACCTGCGCCCGGTGGGCGAGTGCCCCGTCGCCGACGGCGAGCCACTGTCCGTCCGCCGCGGCGAGCGCCTCGGCGAGCGTCCCCGGTGCGAGCGCGCGGGGCGAGAGCACCGGCTCGGCATCCCCGCGACCGACCTCGTCCGGCCGCCAGCCGGCCACGAACACCTCGCCGCGCCTCGCGTCGAGCACCGCGAGCACGAGCTCCCCGTCGTCCGCCGCGCCGGCCGCTCCGGCGGCGAGCGCCCGCAGCGTCGAAACGCCGGCGATCGGGATTCCGTGGGCGGCCGCGAGCGCACGCGCGCTCGCGACGCCGATCCGGATCCCGGTGTAGGTCCCCGGGCCGGTGCCGACTGCGATCAGATCCACTCCCGACCAGTCCGTCCCGGCATCGGCGAGCGCCTGCGCGGCGAGCGGGAGCAGCCGGCTCGTGTGACGAGGGCGCGCTCCCCCGGGGGGATCGTCGCGCCGCTCCCGTATCGCCCCGGTGTCGCGATCGAGCACCGCCACCGCGGTCGCGCGCGTCGCGGTGTCGAACCCGAGGACCTTCATGCGATCGTGACCGTGCGGCGGTCGCCGCCCTCGTGCTCGAGTCGGACCCGGGCGACGGGGCGCGCCAGCGCCGCGAGCGCCCGCTCCTCGCCGCTCGGCCATTCGACGAACGCGATCGTCTCCGGCCCGAGGTAGTCGGCGAGCAGCTCGGGATCCTCGTCCTCGAGCGTCGCCACCCGGTAGAGGTCGACGTGCGCGACCGTGCGGCCGCCCGTCGCCGGATACCGCTGGCCGATCGTGAACGTCGGGCTCGTCACCGGAACCGTCACGCCGAGCGCGCGGGCGGCGCCGCGCACGAACGTCGTCTTCCCGGCGCCGAGATCGCCCTCGACGAGCACCATCTCGCCGGCGCCGAGCGCCCCGGCGAGCCGCGCCCCGAGCGCCTCTGTCTGCGCCGGGTCCTCGGTGGTGAAGCGTCCCTCCATACAGGGGACTCTATGAACGGAGTCAGAACAGACCGAGCTGCTCGGTGACGATCTCGGACTCCGGGACAAGCTCAGGCTCCGGCTGAGCGTCAGACCGGGCGTGGCGGGGCGACTCGGGCGAAGCCCCGGTGGCGG
The DNA here is from genome assembly GCA_035294545.1 of Solirubrobacteraceae bacterium. Classification (GTDB taxonomy): domain Bacteria; phylum Actinomycetota; class Thermoleophilia; order Solirubrobacterales; family Solirubrobacteraceae; genus Palsa-465. The sequence goes on from DATGKS010000046.1 coordinate 104,919, forward strand.
GTCCGCCGGAGGGGGTCTCGCACCGCGCCTCGCTCGGCGCCTCCGCTGTGGGCGATGCCGTCAGCGGCGCGTCCGGCTGCGGGGGCAGGGGCGCGGCGAGGAGCTCGGGGATCCTCGAGAAGTCCTCGCGCAGCGTCTGCAACGAGGAGGGGGTGTAAAGCGCGGCGGCTGGATGGAAGAGCGGCAGCAGCCGGATTGTGCGGGCGCCGATCGTGCGCACCTCCGCGCGGCCGTGCAGGCGGGTGATGCCCGTCGGGTCACCGCGGAGCAGCTTGGTGGAGAAGTTCCCGAGCGTGCAGATCACGCGGGGCTCGATCAGCTCGACCTGCGCGCGCAGGAACGGGTGGCAGGCCTCGATCTCCTCCGGGTGCGGGTCGCGGTTCCCGGGCGGACGGCACTTGACGACGTTGGCGATGAACACCGAGGCCCGTTCCAGGCCGATCTCCTGAAGCAGCGTGTCGAGGAGCTTGCCCGCGCGCCCCACGAACGGAAGTCCCTGCCGATCCTCGTTGGCGCCCGGGCCCTCGCCGATGAACATGAGGTCCGCGTCGGCGTTGCCGGCGCCGAACACGACGGTCGTGCGAGTCTGGTGCAGCGGGCAGGCGGTGCACCCGAGCGCGCGCTCGTAGACCTCCTTCAGCTGCTCGCGGCGTTCGGCGGCACTTCTCACACCGCAGTCCAGGGTATGCTCTGGGCTGCGAGCCGCGACCGCCCGGAGCGGAGCGGACTCCGCAAACAGCAGGAATCTTCTCTCTCCCACCGACCGGTATCTCACGTGCGGGAACTGGAACGGCTCTGCGCCCCATGCGCCCTCGCCTGCGAGGGAGCGCGATGCTGACCGTGCGCACGGTCGCCGACCTGCGCGCCGCGCTCGGTCCGTTTCGGCGCGCCGGACGGCGGATCGGACTCGTCCCGACGATGGGCGCGCTCCACGAGGGCCACCTCTCGCTGCTGCGCCGGGCACGCGGCGAGTGCGACCTCGTCGTGATGTCGCTGTTCGTCAACCCGCGCCAGTTCGACCAGGCCGCCGACCTGCGGGCCTACCCGCGCGACGAGGCCCGCGACTCCGAGCTCGCCGCCGAGGCGGGGGTCGACGTTTTGTTCGCCCCGGCGCGCGAGGAGGTGTACCCCCCCGGCTTCGTGACAACCGTCTCGGTCGGCGGACCGGCCGAGGGTCTCGAGAGCGAGCACCGCGGTCGCGGGCACTTCGACGGCGTCGCGACTGTCGTCGCCAAGCTGCTCGGCATGGTCGGGCCGCAGGTCGCGTACTTCGGCGAGAAGGACGCCCAACAGCTCGCGGTCGTCCGCCGGCTCGTCGCCGATCTCGACATCCCGTGCGCGATCGCGGCCTGCCCGACGATCCGGGACCCGGACGGCCTCGCGCTGTCGAGCCGCAACGCCCGCCTGTCTGCGACCGAGCGTGCCCGCGCGACCGTGCTCTACGCGGCGCTTGAGAGCGTCCGCGCGACGGTCGCCGACGGGGAGCGCGACCCGGTCGCGGCGACCGCCACGGGTCGGGCACTCGTCGCAGCCGCCGGGGCGGAGCTCGAGTACCTCGCGCTCGTCGACCCGGCGACGTTCGCGCCCCTCGACGAGCTCGACCGCGACGCGCTCGCGGTCATCGCCGCCCGCGTCGGCCCCGTGCGTCTGATCGACAACCTCCGAGTCCCCGTCCGGTCGGGGGGCGAGCCCCCCGATGCCCCCACACCGGCGTTCCGGTCAGGGAGCCACCCGCCAACCGCATCGCCCCACCCCGACCACGCGGCCGCGACCCCGGCCCCCGCGCAGGCGCGGACCGCGTAGAGGAGCTGATCGCCATGTCAACCACGCCCCGCATGCCCGTCCCCGCCGCCCTCGACCGGCCGCTGCCGATGACGCTGCCGCGGCTCGCCGACAAGAAGCGGCTCGGGGAGCCGATCGTGATGATCACCGCCTACGACTACCCGTCCGCCCGGGTCGCCGAGCAGGCGGGCGTCGACGTCGTACTCGTCGGGGACTCGGGCGCGATGACCGTCCTCGGCTACCCCTCGACCGTGCCGGTCTCGCTCGAGGAGATGCTGATGCTCGCCGCCGCCGCGCGACGAGGCCTCTCGACGCCCCTGCTCGTCGCCGACCTGCCGTTCGGATCCTATGAGCAGAGCGACGCGCAGGCGATCGCCTCCGCCCAGCGGTTCGTGAAGGAGGCGGGAGTCGACGCGGTCAAGCTCGAGCGCGGGGGCACGAGCGCCGAGCGCGCGCGGGCGATCGTGCAGGCCGGCATTCCGGTGATGGGGCACCTCGGGCTGACCCCGCAGACCGCGACCGCGCTCGGCGGCTACCGGGCGCAGGGCCGCACCGCAAGCGCCGCCCTGGCGCTCGCCCGCGACGCGCGAGCACTCGCGGAGGCGGGCTGCTTCGCGCTCGTCCTGGAGGCGATCCCGGCCGCGGTCACGGCGGAGCTGATGCCGCGGCTCGAGATCCCCGTGATCGGCATCGGGGCGGGCGACGCGACCGACGGCCAGGTGCTCGTCTTTCACGACCTGCTCGGCCTCCACGACGGGCACGTCGCGCGGTTCGCCAAGCGCTACGCCGACATCGGTGCCGAGATGGTCGCCGGGGTCGCCCGCTACGCCGACGAGGTGCGGCATGGCGCGTTTCCGGCCCCCGAGCATTTCTACTCGATCGACGACGCCGAGCTGCGCGCCTTTCGGGACGGGCTCGCCGCGAGGACCTGACGAGCGCCCGATACCGGATTTCGGAGCGGCGTGGTACGCTCACGTACTGCGGCCGACAATCCACGCGCCGGTCTCCGGCGCAGAGCGATCGTCACCCGCGGGCAGCTCCCGCGGGCGTCACGGATAGGGAGAAGACAGCATGTGGCACGGAGTGCGTGGGCGCGCCCTTGCGGGCCTCGCCGTTCTCGCCGGACTCGCGGGCTTCGCGCCGGGCGCATCGGCGTCGGTGACCGCCGGCATGAGCGTCACCTCGTCGACGCCGGTCACCGCGGGCAGCACCGGAACCCTCGGCCTCGACCTCAGGTTCAACCCCTCGGCGGGCGATGCTCCCGATCACGTGACGCTCAACCTGCCGCCCGGCGTGCTGGCGAACGCGTCGATCGACAACGGGCAGTGCCTGAAGACGACGACGATCGCATCGGCCTGCCAGATCGGCTCCGGCACGGTGACCGCCTCGGCGCTCGGCACCCCGATCCCCACCCCCGTCAACTTCTACCTCGTCCCTCCCCCGGCCGCCGGTGACCTCGCCGGGCTCGAGGTCACCACCCAGCAGGGCGACCAGGTGGGGACGACGAACGCGATCGTGATCCGGCCCTCGGGCGACCCGAATGGCGTCGGCGTGACGCTCGACCTCACGCTGCCGAACTCGCTCTACGGCGTGCCGGTGGCGGTCACCGACATCAACTCGTCGTTCAGCGGCGTCCGCTTCCCGGCGACCTGCCCATCGACGCCGGCGAACGTCACGATGAGCGTCGACTCCTACAACGTCTCGACGCCGACGACGGCCTCGACGCCGCTCCCGGTGACCGGCTGCGGCGCGCTCCCCTACAACCCGCAGTACTCGCTGAGCGCCGTCAAGGACGCACACGACAAGGCGATCGCGATCACGACGACGATCACACAGTCGGCGGCTGAGTCCCCGAACGGGACGGTCTCGCTCACGTTCCCGCGCGCGAGCATGGCGGGCGCCCTCACCGGCCTCACGAACCTGTGCTCGTCGGTGTCGAGCGGCACCTGCAAGCCCGTCGGCAGCGTCACCGCCGCCTCGCCGGACTATCCGACGCCGCTCACCGGCAAGGCGTACCTCACGGGCACGCTCCACGGCCTGTCGCTGACGATCGTCTTCCCGGCGCCGTTCCCGCTCACGCTGGTCGGCGCCGTCGATCTGACGACGAACACGACGACGTTCAGCGGCCTGCCGGACATCCCGCTCACGAACCTCACGGTCGCGCTGAACGGCGGCTCCGCCGGCCTGTTCGACACAAGCTGCGGGACGCCGACGAACGTCTCGACCTCGAAGCTCACCGATCAGAACGGGGACAAGACCGCCTCCCCCGCCGCGCACTTCACGATCCAGGGATGCGGCTCGAGCGGCTCGGGCTCCGGATCGGGCTCCTCGTCGGGGTCGAGCGGCGCGCCGCGGGTCTCCTCCACGCACGTCGGCGGGCTGGCGAAGGGCCGGCCGTCGCTGCGCTTCACCGTTCACGCGGCGCGGCGAACGCGGCTGAGCCGGGTGACCGTCGAGCTCCCGAGGGGGCTCGCGTTCCGCAGCCACCTCGTCCACCGGGTTCGCCGCATCCGCGGCGGGCTGCGGATCCGCGGCGCGCGGCTGCGCTCGGAGCGGATCGTTCGCGGCCATCTCGTGCTCACGTTCCGCCGGCCGGTGCGATCGGTGACCGTGATCCTCACCTCGCGGGGCCTGCGCGAGTCCGCGGCCCTGCGGCGCGAGGCGAGGCGCCGGAGGCTGAAGCGGCTGCGGCTCACGGTGCTCGTGCGCACCTCGGGCGGCCGGAGCCGCGCGATCCACGTCACCCTCAGGCACTTCGGGCTCTGACCCGCACGAAAGGAATCGAGATGCGACTTCGGGACCGTTTCCTGGCCGCGGCGGCGGTGGTGCTCGCCGCCGCGATCACCGCCCCCGCCGCGATGGCGACCTCGACCACCTCGCTGTCGCTCGACCAGAGCGCCGGCACGAGCGCGGGCGCCGCTCACAACCTGGGCATGAACCTGAGCTTCTCCAACAGTCCGGCCACCGACTCGCCGAAGGAGCTCACGATCGACCTGCCACCCGGGCTGCTCTCGAACGCCGGGATCGACGGCGGCCGGTGCCTGAGGACGAACCTCGCGGGCAACTCGGCCTGCCGGATCGGCAGCGGCACGGTCGAGGCCTCGCTCGACGCTGTCGGGATCATCGGCCTGCCCGGGTCGGTGCCGATCAACGTGAGCTTCTACCTCGTGCCGCCGCCCGCCGCGAGCGACCTCGCCGGCCTCGAGGTCTACGGCCTCGGCCAGCAGATCGGCTCGATCGCGCCGATCACCATCCGCCCATCGGGGAGCCCCGAGGGGGTCGGGGCGACGATCGCCCTCACGCTGCCGAACACGCTGCCGGCGAGCATCCTCCCGCCGCCGATCCCGACCCTCCTGAACGGGCTCGTCCAGATCTCGATCACGAAGATCGACGGGACGTTCGACGGCCTTCGATACCCGACGACGTGCCCCTCCACCCCGGAGCAGGTCACGGCGACGGTCGACAGCTACGACAGCTCCAGCCCGCAGACGCTCAGCCGGCCACTCACCGTGACCGGCTGCGGCGCGCTGGCCTTCGATCCCACGTTCTCGGTGTCAGCGAGGAAGGACGCCTCGGACAAGGGCGTCGCGCTCACGACGAACGTCAACGAGACCGCCACGATGGCGCCGAGCCGCTCGGTGGCCCTCAGCTTCCCGACCGCGGTGCTCGGGCCGAACCTCGCGTCGCTCGCCAACTTCTGCGCGACGCCGTCGAGCAGTTGCCCGCAGGTCGGCTCGGTGACCGCGCAGTCCTCGCTCTACCCGACCGCGCTCACCGGCAGGGCGTATTTCACCGGGAGCGCGACCGGGCCGACGCTCACGCTCGTCTTCCCGGCGCCGTTCCCGCTCACGCTCACCGGGGCGATCGACCTCGTCCACAACAGCGCGACGTTCAACGGCCTGCCGGACATCCCGCTCACGAGCCTCGCGGTGACGCTGAACGGCGGTCCGAGGGCTCTGTTCGACACCGATTGCGCGACCCCGTCGGGGACCGCGAACGCGCGGCTCGTCGACCAGAACGGCGACACGACCCGCAACGTCGCGGCCCACTTCGCGGTCGCCGGCTGCCCGGGCGTGACCGGCAACGGGTCCGGGACCGGCTCGGGATCCGGGTCGGGATCGACCACGAGCGGTTCGAGCGCAACGAGCAGCGGGCCGACCGCGAGCGCCTCGGGCACCCGGCTGACCGGCCGGAACATCCGGGGGCTCGGGCGCGGCCGGCCGTCGCTGACCTTCCGGGTCTCGGTGGCCCGCCACCGGCCCCGGATCCGCCGGATGACGGTGAGGCTGCCCGCGGGCCTGTCCTTCCGCGGCCACCGCGCGCGCCGCCTCCTGCTCGTCCGGGGCGTGACGGTGAGGGGCGCGAGGCTTCGCTCGGCCGTGCTCTCCCACGGGCGGCTCGTGCTCACGCTGCGACGAGCGGCCCCCCGAGCGACCGTGACGCTCGGCCCCCGCAGCCTGCGGGAGTCCCGAGCGCTGCGGGCGAAGGCCCGCGCGGGGAAGCTCCGGCGCCTGCGCCTCCACGTCGCGGTGCTCAACACCCGGCGGCAGACGCGCTCGCTCACCGTGACGATCCGCAGGGCGCATCTGAGCTGATCGCCTCAGGGGGCGTGGTGCCCGTCCCGGCTGCGGCGCCGAACTGCACGGCGGCGGCCCGCTCTCCACCGGCAAGCCCCCGAGCGCCGTCTCCGGCGCCTCGGGGCGGCGGCCCGCTCTCCACCGCACCCCCGAGCGCCGTCTCCGGCGACCCCGAGCGCATCGGTGTTCCACGGCGACAGCAATGCGCTCCAGGTCGGCGCTCCGCGGCTCTCTGGGCGCCAAATCGAGCGCCGAGCGGCATGATGCGCCCACGGTCCCGCAGATCGGAGGGCGCCTCAGGGCCCGGAGCGGGTCAGTCGTCGGCGATCGTGCGGATGACGCGGGCGGGGGCGCCGACGGCGACAGAGAACGGCGGGATGTCGCGGGTGACGACCGCGTTCGCGCCGATCACGGACCGCTCGCCGATCGTGACGCCGCTCGTGACGACGACGTGCGCGCCGCACCAGACGTTGTCGCCGATCCGGGTCGGTCCGCGGCTCTCGAAGCCCTGCCAGGTGACGGGCCGGGTCGGGTCGTCGATGCGGTGGTCGGCGTCGGTGACGAGGCAGCCGTTGGCGAGCATGCAGTGGTCGCCGATCTCGACGAGCTCGAGAGCGGCGACCATCACGCCGAGGTTGAGGAACGTGCCGGACCCGATCCGCACCCGCGCCCGGCCCGGCGCGGTGATCCACACGCCCGGCTCAAAGAGCGTGTCCGACCCGACCTCCAGGCGCCCCTCGCGCAGCGCCTCCAGCACGTTGCCGTGGATCGGCCAGCGGGCGAACGCGCTCCGGCGCATCAGCTCGTAGTGGATCCGTGCCCGGTTCCAGGGCAGCGCGCCGCGCTCATACCAGCGCCACTTCTGCAACCACAGCCGGAGCTCGGCGATCCCGGGCCGGTCCGGCGGCCCGGGGGCCGGCGCCGGCATCAGCGCTTGGCGGCGGCCGGCTTCGGCGCGCGCCGGCGGGCGGCGCCGTTCGTCGAGGCGCCGGTCGCGGACGCCGCACCCGCGCGGTTGCCTGAGCCGTTTCGCGCCGCGCCGTTGCGGGACCCGGCGCCGCGCTTCGCCGCCGCCGTGCCGTTCCCGGCACTCGCTCCACCCTTCGCCGCCGCGCCGTTGCGGGCACCGGCGCCGTGCTTTGCCGCCCCCGCTCCCGCCCGCCGGCGTCCGTTCGTCGCCCCCCGTCCAGCCGCCGGCAGCAGCTGCGCGAGGAACTCGCCGGTGTGGGAGCCCGGAACCGCCGCCACCTCCTCGGGCGTGCCGGTCGCGATCACCTGGCCGCCCTCGTCGCCGCCCTCCGGGCCGAGGTCGATGAGGCGGTCGGAGACCTTGATCACGTCGAGGTTGTGCTCGATCACGACGACCGAGTTGCCCGCCTGCACGAGCGCGTCGAGCACCTCGAGCAGCCGCTGGATGTCGGCGAAGTGCAGGCCGGTCGTCGGCTCGTCGAGCACGTACATCGTGCGGCCGGTCGCCACCTTGGAGAGCTCGGCGGCGAGCTTGACGCGCTGGGCCTCGCCGCCCGACAGCGTCGTGGCGGGCTGCCCGAGCCGCATGTACCCGAGGCCGACGTCGACGAGCGCCTGCACCCGCCGGCGGATCTTGGGGATGTGCGCGAAGAACTCGAGCGCCTCCTCGATCGGCATCTCGAGCACATCGGCGATCGTCTTGCCCTTGAAGCGCACCTCGAGCGTCTCGCGGTTGTAGCGCTTGCCGTGGCACTGCTCGCACGGCACGTAGACGTCGGGCAGGAAGTGCATCTCGATCTTGATCTGGCCGTCGCCGCGGCACACCTCGCAGCGCCCGCCCTTCACGTTGAACGAGAAGCGGCCGGGCTTATAGCCGCGGGCGCGCGCCTCCTGGGTCTTGGAGAAGAGCTCGCGGATCTGGTCGAAGAGCCCGATGTACGTCGCCGGGTTCGAGCGCGGCGTGCGCCCGATCGGCGACTGGTCGACGTTGATGATCTTGTCGAGCTGATCGAGCCCCGTGACCCGCTTGTGGGCGCCGGCGCGCACGCGCGTGCGGTGCAGCGCGTTCGAGACCGACTTGAGCAGCACCTCGTTGACGAGCGTCGACTTGCCGGAGCCCGACACGCCGCAGACGCTGCAGAGCACGCCGAGCGGCACCCTGACGTCGACCGAGCGCAGGTTGTTCTCGCTCGCGCCCTGGATCTCGATGTAGCCGCTCGGGGTCCGCCGCCGCGCGGGAACCTCGATCCTCCGGGTGCCGGCGAGGAACTGGCCGGTGAGCGACTCCTCGACCTGCGCGATCTCCTCCGCGGTCCCCTCGGCGACGACCCGGCCACCGTGCTCACCGGCCGCCGGGCCGATGTCGACGATATGGTCGGCGGCGCGCATCGTGCCCTCGTCGTGCTCGACGACGAGCACCGTGTTGCCGAGGTTGCGCAGCCGCTCGAGCGTCGCGATCAGCTTCTCGTTGTCGCGCTGGTGCAGGCCGATCGACGGCTCGTCGAGGATGTAGAGCACGCCGACGAGCGAGGAGCCGATCTGGGTGGCGAGCCGGATCCGCTGGGCCTCGCCGCCGGACAGCGTCGCCGAGGCGCGGTCCATCGACAGGTACCCGATCCCGACGTTCTCCAGGAACTGCAGGCGCTCCTCGATCTCGCGCAGCACGAGCCGCGCGATCCGCCGGTCGTGCTCGGAGAACTCTCGCGCGCGGATCCACTGAAGCGCCCGGCGCGCCGACAGGTGGCAGAACTCGTGGATCGCGGTGCCGTCGATGAGCACCGCCCGGGACTCGGGTCGCAGCCGCGCCCCCTGACACTCGGGGCAGGGGCGGAGCGTCATGTACTCCTCGATCTTCTCCCGGGAGACGTCCGAGTCGGTCTCGCGGTAGCGGCGCTCGAGCGAGCGCACGATCCCCTCGAACTGGGTCGCGTACGTGCGCCGCCGCCCGAAGCGGTTGCGATAGGACACCTGGATGCGTTCGCCGTTCGTGCCGAACAGGAAGAACTCGCGGGCGTCGGCCGGCAGGTCCTCCCACGGCGTGTCGAGGTCGACGTCGTAGCGCTCGGAGATCGCCTGCGTGAGCTGGTCGTAGTAGTTGGAGGCGCTCGCGGCCCACGGCGCGATCGCCCCCTCCCCGATCGAGAGCGTCGGGTCGGGCACGACGAGGTCGGGGTCGATCTCCATCTGCGAGCCGAGGCCGGTGCAGCGCGGACAGGCCCCGTGCGGCGCGTTGAACGAGAAGATGCGGGGCTCGAGCTCGACGAGCGACGGGCCGTGCACCGGACAGGCGAACCTCTCCGAGAACGTGAGCACCCGCGCGGCGCCCGACTCCTCCCCGGGCCGGGGAACGAGCTCGATCTCGACGAGCCCGTCGGCGAGCGCGACCGCGGTCTCGATCGAGTCCGCGAGGCGCTTGCGCAGGTCGCGCTTCATCACGAGCCGGTCGACGACGACCGAGATGTCGTGCTTGTACTTCTTGTCGAGCACGATCTCCTCGTCGAGCCGGCGCAGCTCGCCGTTGACCTTGACGCGCCCGAACCCCTCGGCGCGGAGCTCCTCGAACTGGCGCCCGTACTCGCCCTTGCGGCCGCGCACGATCGGCGCGAGCACCATGAACCGGGCCCCCTCCTCGAGCTCCATCACCTGGTCGATGATCTGCTCGGCCGACTGGCCGGCGATCGGCCGCCCGCAGATGTGGCAGTGGGGGTGGCCGATCCGCGCCCACAGCAGCCGGAGGTAGTCGTAGATCTCGGTGACGGTGCCGACCGTCGAGCGCGGGTTGCGCGAGGTCGTCTTCTGGTCGATCGAGATCGCCGGCGAGAGCCCGTCGATCGAGTCGACGTCCGGCTTGTCCATCTGGCCGAGGAACTGGCGCGCGTACGCCGACAGCGACTCGACGTAGCGCCGCTGCCCCTCGGCGTAGATCGTGTCGAACGCGAGCGACGACTTGCCGGACCCCGACAGCCCGGTGATCACCGTCAGCGAGTCACGCGGGATCGTGACGTCGACGTCCTTGAGATTGTGCTCCCGGGCCCCTGAGACGACGATCTGATCCACGCAGGCTCACTCTACCAGGCGCGAACAGACGTTCGGGCGATCGCGGGGGCGATCGGCGTATCTTCTTCGCTATGAGCGAGGACATCGTGCGTCCGGGCGGCTCCGGGGCCGGACCGGCGGGCGCGCTGCGCGCCTCCGACGCCGACCGGGAGCGTCTCGCCGAGGAGCTCCGCGCCCATGCGGTGGCCGGACGCATCGACACCGACGAGCTTGAGGAGCGGCTGCAGGCCGCGTACGCCGCGCGGACGCTCGGCGAGCTCGACGCGCTCCGCCGTGACCTGCCGGCGACGCCCGAGCAGCTCGCGCTCGTCGCCCGCGAGCGACGCTCGCAGCTCGTGCGGCGCACGATCCAGCAGACCGGCGGCTCGCTGGGCGCGTTCGCCATCTGCACCGCGATCTGGCTCGGGAGCGGCGCGAGCGGCTTCTTCTGGCCGGTGTTCGTGCTCATCGGCGTGATCGGCCTGCTCGCGCGCAACGGCTGGGACCTCTATGGGCCGGCGGCCGACCTCGACGCGGTCGAGGCCCGGCTCGACCGGGAGCGGGAGCGGCGGAGCCGGGGTCCCGGAGGGCGTCACGAGCGGCACCTCGAGCGCCGCGAGAGGCATCTCGCGCGTCGCGCCGAGCGCTTCGACCGGCGCCGTCGCGACTGACCGGCCGACCGACGGCCGCCCCACCCCGAGCGACGGCGGCCTCACCGCTCCACGCGCGCGTAGACCTCGTCGAGCAACGCCCCCGGGGCGGCGAGGCCGAAGTGCGCCGCGAGATGGCGCTCGGTCTCCTCGCGCGGGGCGCCGGCGAGCGCCATGTCGAGCGCGACGAGCCGGGCGCCGTCGACATCGGCGGATGGCTCGCCTGACGCGGCCGCGGGCGGCGGCTCGCCTGACGCGGCCGCGGGCGGCGGCTCGCCCGACGCGGCCGCGGGCGACGCCGGCGCGGGGGTGAGCTCGGCGGCCGCAGCCGAAGCGGGGGCTGATTCACCGCGCGCGGCCGAGGCGGGCAACGGCTCGCCGCGCAGCGACGCGATCAGCGCACCGAGCTGTCCATGAAGATCCTCCAGGCGCCGGATCGTCTCGACGATCGAGTCGGAGGCGCGGCCGGCGTCGGCGCGCGCCCGCTCGCGAATCGCCTCCGCGTCCCGCTCCGCCTCACGGCGGATCTCGGCGGCGCCCGCCTCGGCCGCCTCGAGGATCGCCCGCACGCGGCCCGAGGCCGTCGCGGCAAGCGAGCCGCCGGCGTCCGGCTCCGAGGACGCGCCCATCAGCCGGTCGCCACCACCTGGTCGAGCTGGCGCTTGAGGTCGCGGATCTCGTCGCGCAGCTTCGCCGCGTACTCGAAGCGAAGCTCCTCGGCGGCGGCGAGCATCTCCTCCTCCAGCTCGACGATCGCCTTCTCGATCTCGGCCGGCTCCATCCCGGATACGGTCGCCCGGCGCCGCCGGCGCGACTTCGGCACCTTGGAGTCCGACATGAGGAACTCGGCGATGTCGGAGATCCCCTTGACGATCGTCTCCGGCGTGATGTCGTGCTCTCGGTTGTAGGCGATCTGGATCGCTCGGCGGCGGTTCGTCTCCGAGATCGCGGCGTCCATCGCCGCCGTGCGCTTGTCGGCGTACATGAGCACCGTGCCGTCGACGTTGCGCGCGGCGCGGCCGATCGTCTGGATGAGCGAGGTCTCGCCGCGCAGGAAGCCCTCCTTGTCGGCGTCGAGGATCGCGACGAGCGACACCTCCGGCAGGTCGAGCCCCTCGCGCAGCAGGTTGACGCCGACGAGCACGTCGTACTCCCCGAGCCGCAGCTCGCGGATGATCTGGATCCGCTCGAGCGTGTCGATCTCCGAGTGCAGATAGCGGACCTTGAACCCCATCTCCAGCAGGTAGTCGGTGAGGTCCTCGGACATCTTCTTCGTGAGCGTCGTCACGAGCGTGCGCTCGTCGCGGTCGACGCGCGCGCGGATCTCGTTCATGAGGTCGTCGATCTGGTTGCGCGTCTCGCGGACCTCGACCTCCGGGTCGACGATCCCGGTCGGGCGCACGATCTGCTCGACGACCCGCGAGGAGTGCGAGCGCTCGTACTCGCCGGGGGTCGCGGAGACGAAGATGATCTGCGGCGTGATCGACAGGAACTCGGCGAACGTCTGCGGCCGGTTGTCGAGCGCGCTCGGCAGGCGGAAGCCGTAATCGACGAGGGTCTGCTTGCGCGAGCGGTCCCCCTCGTACATGCCGCCGATCTGCGGCACGGTCTGGTGGGACTCGTCGATGAAGCACACGAAGTCCTCGGGGAAGTAGTCGAGCAGGCAGTACGGACGGTCGCCCGGCCCGCGGCCGTCGAGGATCCGCGAGTAGTTCTCGATCCCGCTGCAGAAGCCGAGCTCGCGGAGCATCTCCATGTCGTACTGGGTGCGCTGGCGCAGCCGGTGGGACTCGAGCAGCTTGCCCTGGGCCTCGAGCTCTGCGCAGCGCTCGTTCAGCTCCGCGCCGATCTGGGAGACCGCGTCCTCGATCATGCCCTCGCGCACGTTGTAGTGGGAGGCCGGCCAGATCGCGACATGCTCGATGTCGTCCTCGATCAGCTCCCCGGTGACGGGGTCGAAGTGCTGCAGGTGCTCGACCTCGTCGCCGAAGAGCACGATCCGGTAGGCGGTCTCGGCGTAGGCGGGCCAGATCTCGAGCGTCTCCCCCCGCACCCGGAACGTGCCGCGCGCGAGCGCCGTATCGTTGCGGGTGTACTGGATCGAGACGAGCTTGCGCAGCAGCCGCTCGCGGTCGATCATCTCGCCCTTGCCCAGCGTCTGCAGGTTCTCGTCGTAGACCTCCGGCGAGCCGAGGCCGTAGATGCAGGACACCGAGGCGACGATGATCACGTCGCGCCGCGCGAACAGCGCCGCGGTGGCGGCGTGGCGCAGGCGGTCGACCTCCTGGTTGATCGCCGAGTCCTTCTCGATGTACAGGTCCTTGGACGGGACGTAGGCCTCAGGCTGGTAGTAGTCGTAGTAGGAGACGAAGTACTCGACCGCGTTGTTCGGGAAGAACGTGCGGAACTCGTTGCAGAGCTGGGCGGCGAGCGTCTTGTTGTGGGCGATCACGAGCGACGGGCGCTGGATCTCGGCGATCGTCGCCGCCATCGTCATCGTCTTGCCGGTGCCGGTCGCCCCGAGCAGCGTCTGGAAGCGCTCGCCGCCCTCCACGCCCTCGGCCAGCGAGGCGATCGCCGCCGGCTGATCGGCGGTCGGCGAGAACGCGCTGTCGAGCTCGAATCGGGGCATCGGGATCGGTGTCGAGGGTAGAGGATCGACCGCTCGAGCCCCGTCCCTCAGAGGACGAAACCTGTCCTCTGGGCGGCTCGCCGTCCGTGCCGTCCCCGCCCGTGGGAGGCGGGCCGGCCGCGGGTGGGGTCGAGCGCCTACCGGTACCCGAGACGCGGGTGGGGTCGAGCGCCTACCGGTACCCGAGCTGGCGGGGGTACGTGCGGGCGTAGCGGCGCTCGGCGCCGAGCACCTTGGCGACGTACGCGCGGGTCTCCGGGAACGGGATCTCGGCGATCGTCAGGTCGTGGCCGTGCGCCCGCGCCTGCGCCTCCCAGCGGTTGACGTTCGTCTCGCCGCCGTTGTATGCGGCGAGCGCGAGCAGCTTCGAGCCGTGGTACTCGTTCAGAAGCTCCCGGAGGTAGTACGTGCCGTAGGCGATGTTCGTCGCGGGGTGCTGCAGGTCGGAGACCGAGAACGCGGTCGCGCCCGAACGCTTGGCGAGATCGAGCGCGGTCTGGGGCTCGACCTGCATGAGGCCCTCGGCGCCCGTCGGCGAGGTCCGTGGGACGAACTTCGTCTCGGCGTAGATGACAGCGGCGATGAGCGCCGGGGGCACGTGCTTCTCCGCGGCCTGTTGGCGGATCGTGCCGGCGTACTGGAGCGGCAGGCCGAACTCGGTGACGACCGCGCGCTTGGCGAGCGGCAGCATCACGGCGACGAGCACCGCAAGCGCGCCGAGCGTGACGAACCAGCCGAGCCGGCGCCGCATCCGCCGGGCGCGGACGGTCCGCCGCGCCGCCGCGCCACGGGTCCTCGGCGAGCCGGAGCGGCCGCCGCGGGAGGAGGTCGTGCGGCGCGAGCCGCGGGCGGCGGTCGAGGAGCTCATTCGCAGAGTCTGTCAAGAACCGCCGACAGCGTCGCCTCGAGCTCGCCCTCCGTGCCGTCGTTGACGACCGCGAACGTCGCACGCTGCGCCTTTTCCCGTTGGGAGAGCTGGCGCGCGGTCCGCTCGGCGAGCGCCCGGTGGCCGCGCGCCTGCGCCCGCGCGGCGCGGATGCGCTCGTCGGCGAGGACCGCGATCGTCGCGTCATAGCCGCCCTCGAGCCCGGCCTCGAACAGGAGCGGCGTCTCGACGACGAGCGCCCGGGGCGGCGGCGCCGCCCGCTCCGCCCGCGCCCGCCAGTCCGCGACCGCCTCCCCGACCCGCGGCCAGAGCAGCCGCTCGAGCCACTCGCGGTCCTCGTCGGTGGCGAACGCGCGCGCCGCGAGCGCGGCGCGGTCGACGGCGGGCGGGTCGCTGCCGGGCGCGACGACGTCCGGGCCGAAGCGCTCGATCACCCGGGCGCGGACGGGCTCTGTCTCGTACAGGTCGTGGACGACCGCGTCGGTCGAGAGCGTCGCCGCCCCGAGCCGCTCAAGCGCTGCGAGCGCGGTCGACTTCCCGGCGCCGATGCCCCCGGTCAGCCCGACGAACGGGATACGGACGCCCCCGCGGTCAGGCGTCGGCCGGGGTGCTCTCGTCGGCGGCGGGATCGTCCTGCGCGGGCTCGGAGGCGGCCGAGTCCTGCGGGTCCGGCAGGTTGTCGTCGACCTCGGCGTCGCCGGCGACGATCTCGTCGGAGAAGACCTCCTCGGAGAGCCCGAGCTCGGGCATATCGTCGGTCGCGGCGCTTCCTTCCGGCGCCCCGCCGAGCACCGGCTCGATCGGGCGCACCGGCAGGACCTGGCCCTCGACGCGCTTGATCGACAGCGACAGCCGCCGGCGCTCCGAGTCGATCTCAAGGATCTTCACGCGCACCGGGTCGCCGGGCTGGATGATCTCCCGCGGGTTCTCGACGTGGTGCTGGGCGAGCTCGGAGATGTGGACGAGGCCCTCGACACCGTCGAGGATCTCGACGAACGCGCCGAACGTGACGACCTTCGTGACCGTGCCCTCAAGCTCGTCGCCGATGTTGTACGTGTCGACGACCCGCTGCCACGGATCCTCCTGGGTCTGCTTGAGCCCGAGCGAGATCCGCTGACGCTGGCGGTCGATGTCGAGCACCTTGACCGACACGGTGTCGCCGATCGAGAGGATCTCGGAGGGATGGTTGACATGCGACCACGACAGCTCGGAGATGTGGATGAGGCCGTCGATCCCGTCGAGGTCGACGAACGCGCCGAAGTCGACGATGTTCGAGATCGTGCCCTCGACCACCTGGCCGGGCTGGAGCCGGTCGAGGATCCGCTCGCGGTCCTCCTTGCGCTGCTCCTCCAGCACCGCGCGGCGGCTGAGCACCACGTTGTTGCGGCTGCGGTTGAGCTCGATGACCTTGCACTCGATCGCCTGGCCCAGGTACTCGTCGAGGTTCGGCACGCGGCGGATGTCGACGAGCGAGGCGGGCAGGAAGCCGCGGACCCCGAGGTCGATGATGAGTCCGCCCTTGACGACCTCGATGACCGCGCCCTCGACCGGTTCGCCGGACTCGGCGGCCGCCTCGATCCGCCGCCACGCCTTCTCGAAGCGGGCACGCTTCTTCGACAGGATCAGCCGTCCGTCCTGGTCCTCCTTGGTGAGGACGAGCGCGTCGACCTCCTCCCCGAGCGACACCTCCTCGGCGGGATCGACCGACTTGCGGATCGACAGCTCACTCGAGGGAATGACGCCCTCGGACTTGTAGCCGATGTCGACGAGCACCTCATCGTTGTCGATCCGGACAACGTGGCCGGTCACGACGTCGCCCTCGGTGAACGGGTGCAGCGTCGCGTCGTAGTTGGGGACGATCTTCCCGTCGATCTCGAGGAGCAGGCCGCCGGAGCCTTCGACGACCTTCGCGTTCGGGATCTCGGAGCTGGGGGTCAGGGTTGCGGTTGAAGACATGAGTCCCCCGAGGATAGCCGTCCTCGCCCGTCGGTGGGCGACTCCGGCGGACCTATCATCCCCCGCCGATGCCACGCCGCGCCACGAAACGAGGAGACGAGCGGACCCCGCTTGACCGCGACTGCGACGTGCTCATCTGCGGCGCGAGCTTCGCCGGCCTCGCGGTCGCGCGCGAGCTCGCCTCGAGCGGCGCCGAGGTGCTGATGATCGATCGCTACGAGATCGGCGAGCGCCAGACATCCGCGTGTGGCATCCCGACCGGATGGCTTCAGGCGCTCGAGCTCACCGACGCGCTCCGGCAGACGTTCGGCGAGCTCGTCATCCACACCCCTCACGCGAGCGCCCGCTACGACCTGCCGTGGACGTTCTCGACGTTCGACTACCGCCTGCTCTGCGAGCTGCTCGCCGACCAGAGCGACGCCGAGTTCGAAACCGCGACTGTGACCGGACGCCGCGGCGACACGGTCCTCACCGACCGCGGCGAGCTGCGAGCGCCGCTGATCATCGACGCGCTCGGGTGGCGACGGGTGCTCGGCGCCGGCGAGGCCATCCAGCCGCCCGATGCGCTCCTGTCCCGCGGCCTCGAGGTCCATCCCTGCGGCGCCGGCGACGAGATGGAGATCTGGATCGACCGCCGCTACGTGCCGGCGGGCTACGGCTGGTCGTTCCCCGCCGGCGACGAGGTCCGGATCGGCGTCGGCTCCTTCGACCCCCGCTTCCACGTGCGCGAACCGACCGTCCGGCTCGCCGAGGACCTGAACGCCGACGCGGTCGGCTATCAGGGCAACTGGATCCCGCACGCGCTGCGGCCGGCGACCGAGGACGCGGTGTTCTTCGTCGGCGACTCCGCCGGCCACTGCCTGCCGCTCACCGCTGAGGGGATCCGCACCGCGCTCTACTTCGGGATCGCCTGCGGCCGCGAGCTGCGGCGCGTGATCGCCGGCGCGCAGACCCGCGAGCAGGCGCTCGCCCGCTACCACCGCTTCTCCGCCGACCACGCCTCCCCGTTCGCCTGGATGCTCCGCGTCCAGCGGCTCATCCCGCGGGTCGCGCCGCGGCTGCTCGGGCCGGCGATCACCGCGATGGGCGCGAAGCGTTTCGTCGACTGGTCGTTCGGGCATTACCTGAACGTCGCGCACCCGTCGTTCGTCGGCGGCGCCCCGGCGCGGTCGGTGTCGGTCGCGCTCGCCTGACGAGCGGCCTCGCCGTCTCCGCCGCGCTCGTCCGGCGCCCGCTCGCCCGGCGCCCGCTCGTCCGGCGCCCGCCCTCCAAGTCCTCCAATGGAGGAGGCGCGCCGCCCACAGCGCGGGCGGCACGCCCGCGCGCAGACAGGCCCTTGAGCTCGTCCGCGCGGTGAGCGAGGCTCCGGAGTGTCGTGTCACGTCCAGTCCTCGGACGGACGTCCCCGCCTACACCCCCATCGAGGAGGCCCCATGCCCCATCTCCGCATGCTCACCGTGTCCCCGCTCGCCGCCGCCGGAGCCTGCGCCGCCCTCGGCGCCGGGATCGCGCTGCCCGCCGCGGCCGGCGCTCGAAGCCGCGGGCGCAGCCTCGGCCATACGATCACGGTCGTCGAGCACGCCGTCACCGACACCGAGCAGCGCGCCGTCGGCCGCGGCAAGGACGAGCCCGGCGATCCGCTCACGTTCACGAATCCGGTGTTCGACGCCGCCAACCGGGCCCGCGTCGGCCACGACGAGGGGTTCTGCATGCGGCTGAACCTGCACACCGGCGCCTGGGAGTGCCTGTGGACGACGTTCCTGCCCCACGGCCAGATCACGGTCCAGGGGCCCTACTACGACACCCGCAACTCGGTGCTCGCGATCACCGGGGGGACCGGCGCCTACCGCAACGCGCGCGGCCAGATGAAGCTCGTCTCGCGCGACGGCGGAAAGGAGTACGACTTCATCTTCCAACTCAGCTGAGCCCATCGAGGGGAGGGTCGGGACGCACGGGATCGGCCGTGGCGGGGGCCGGACGCCCGAGCCCGGCGGGACGCTCGCGCCCGCTCAAGTCCGCGCGCAGACGGCCGATCCAAGCGGGCATGGCCACTCCCCCGCTTCCCGCCGGCACGCCGGCCGCGCCCCGGGCGCCGAGGACGCACGCCCGCGTCCTCGCTCGCCTCACGGTCCGCGGCCGGCTGCTCACGCTCGCCTCCACCCTCACCGCCCTCGGTGTCGTCTGCGTCCTCGTCGCCGTCATCGGCCTGACGGGCCAGAGAAGCAAGGTTCACGCCTCGGGCGTCGTCTTCACGAACTTCCGGACCGAGCGCGACGCGTACGAGGGCTGGCTCACCGCCGACGACCAGATGAACATGTACGCCGCGCTGGAGGTGCTCCGGCAGCCCTCGCAGCGGAACCTCGCCCAGGTCACCTGGGGCCAGGTCGTCGCCGGCCACGCCCAGGCGATCTCGGCGCTGCGCTGGCTCGGCGCGCACGCGGTCGATCCGGCGATCCGCGCCCAGGCGCGGACGACGCTCACCGACCTGAACTCCTACTACGCGTTCACGATGCGGATGCACGCCGCCGTACTCGCCGGCCGCTACGCGCACGCGGTCGCGCTCGTCACCGTCGACAACGCGCCCGCCTCGAACCGGACCCAGGCCGACTTCAACCGGATGACCGCGATCCTGAGCCGCGAATCGAACCGCATCAGGGCCGAGTCGCGATCGGCGGCCTCGAGCTCGTTGACGGTCGTGGCGATCGCCGCGCTCGCCGCCGTGCTGCTCGCGATCGCGGTGACGCTCCTCGTGACCCGCTCGATCGTCGATCCGCTGCGCCGGCTCACCGGTGCCGCCGACCGGATCGCGGAGGGCGATATCGCCGTCGCGACCGATCTGCCCGCCGCCGCCGACACCGAGATCGGCCGGCTCACCCGCGCGTTCCGGGCCTCCGCCGACTACCTCGCCGAGATGGTCGGAATCGCCGAACAGGTCGCGGCCGGCAACCTCGCCGTGAGCGTGCACCCGCGCTCGGAGCGCGATGCGCTCGGCCACGCGTTCGCCCAGATGCGCGTCCGGCTGGCGGAGATGATCGAGAACATCGCCCGCAGCTCCAGCGAGGTCGGCGTCGCCTCGAACGAGATGGCGCAGACGAGCCAGGAGGCCGGCAGGGCCGTCGGCGAGATCGCGAGCGCCGTCGGCGCGGTCGCCCAGGGCGCCGAGTCGCAGGTGCATTCGCTCGGCGAGGCCCGCGAGATGACCGCCGAGGTGGCGAGCGCCTGCGAGGCCTCGGCGACCGACGCCCGCCAGACCGTCGCCGCGGCCGGCCAGGCGCGAGAGGTCTCAGAGGCCGGCGCCGCCGCCGCCCGGCGCGCCTCGGATGCGATGCTCGCCGTCCAGCGCTCCAGCGGCGAGATCACCGAGCAGATGCGGGCGCTCGGCACCATGAGCGAGCAGATCGGCGGGATCGTCGACACGATCACCGGCATCGCCGAGCAGACGAACCTGCTCGCGCTCAACGCCGCGATCGAGGCCGCGCGCGCCGGCGAGCAGGGCAAGGGCTTCGCGGTCGTCGCCGAGGAGGTCCGCACTCTCGCCGAGGAGTCGCAGGAGGCCGCCCGCTCGATCTCCGACCTCATCGCTCAGATCCAGTCGGGCACGAGCCGCGCGATCGAGACGGTGAGTGCGGGCGCCCGGCAGACCGAGGATGGGGTCACGATCGTCGAGGAGGCATGCGCCGCGTTCGAGCGGATCGACACGAGCGTCGCCGACATGGACGAGCGCGTGCAGCGGATCGCGACCTCGATCGCCCAGATCGGCTCCTCCAGCCAGCAGGTGCGTGAGCGCCTGGAGCACGCGCTCGGCCTCGCCGCGGACTCATCGGCGTCCGCCGAGCAGGTCTCGGCGACGACCGAGCAGACGAGCGCATCTGCCCAGCAGGTCGCGGCCTCCGCCGGGGACCTCGCGCAGACCGCCGAGAGCCTGCAGGAGATCGTCCGGCAGTTCAGGCTCGCGACGAGCGAGTAGGCATCCGGGCGGCGACCTACTTCGCGGACAGCCAGTCGGAGCCGATGCCCGCCTCGACGGCGAGCGGGGGGTCGAGCGGGTAGGCGGCGGCCATCTCGGCGACCGCGATCTCCCGGACCTGCTCGGCCTCCGCCTCCGGCCCCTCGAACAGCAGCTCGTCGTGGATCTGCAGCACGAGCCGGGTCTCCAGGCCGGCCTCGGCGAGCGCGCGGTCGGCGCGGACCATCGCGACCTTCATGATGTCCGCGGCGGTCCCCTGGATCACCATGTTGACCGCGAAGCGCTCGCCCTGCTTGCGGAGCTCCCAGCGGCGCGCGCGGAGCTCCGGGACCTGCCGGCGGCGGCCGAACAGCGTCGAGACGTAGCCGGCCTCGGTCCCCTGCTCGATCGTCTCCTCGATGAACCGCGCGACCGCCGGGAAGCCCGCCATGTAGCGCTCGATGAACTCGGCGGCCTCCTCCTGGGGGATATCGAGCCGGTCGGCCATCCCGTACGCGGACAGTCCGTAGACGATCCCGTAGTTGATCATCTTCGACTTCGAGCGCATCCCCGGGTCGATCTGGTCGGGCTCGACGTTGAACACGCGGCAGGCGGTTGCCGTGTGGACGTCCTCGCCACGGCGGAAGATCTCCTTGAGCACGTCCTCGCCCGCGATGTGCGCGAGCAGCCGGAGCTCGACCTGCGAGTAGTCGGCGGACACGAGCAGGTTGCCGGGCGCGGCGACGAAGCAGGCGCGGATCTCGCGGCCGAGCTCGGTGCGGATCGGGATGTTCTGCAGGTTCGGGTTGTTCGAGGACAGCCGTCCGGTCGTCGCCGCGGTCTGGTTGAACGTCGTGTGCAGCCTGCTGTCGGAGTCGACGAGCAGCGGAAGCGCGTCGAGGTAGGTCTGCGCAAGCTTCGTGAGCTCCCGCCAGCGCTCGATCTTCGGGATGATCGGATGCTCGGAGCGGATCGCCTGCAGCACCCGCGCATCGGTCGAGTAGCCGGTCTTGCCGCGGCGCTTGCGCGACAGGCCGAGCGTCGTGAACAGCACCTCCTCGAGCTGGCGCGGGGAGCCGAGCGTGAACTCGGTGCCGGCGAGCTCGTAGATCTCGCGCTCCAGCCGGTCGGCCTCCTCCTTGACGCGTGCGGAGATCTCCTTGAGGCGCCCGGTGTCGAGGCGCACCCCGGCGAGCTCCATGTCCCGCAGAATCCGCACGATCGGCAGCTCGACCTCCTGCAGGAGCTCGGTGAGCCCCCGGCCGCGGATCTCCTCGCGCTGCCACTCGGCGAGCGCCTGCGCCAGACGCGCGTCGGCGCCGGCGCCGTCCGGCACGTCGGTCGCGAAGCCGCGCTCCTCGCAGAGCTCCCGGAACGGATAGGCGCGCCGCGCCGGCTCAAGCAGGTAGGCGGCGACCTCGGTGTCGTGCGCAAGGTTCCACGGCACGAGCCTGAGCGCCTTCGCGTTGTGGGCGATCACCGGCCGGGTGGCGATCGCGGTGACGAGCTCCTCGGGGCGCTCGGTGTGGCCGGTGTAGACGGTGTCGGTGACCGCCGCGTAGACGCCGGTCTGGAACCGTGTGTCGGCCTCCGCGAAGAGCGCGTCGTCGGGCGCCTGCGGGGCGCGCACGGCGAGCGCGATCTCCGCGTCCTCGGGGAGCGCCCTCGGAAGGTCGGCCGGATCCGCTCGCCGCGTCCTCGCGGTGAGCGCATGCTCGGCCTGCGGGGCGGGTGCGGCCGCGTCGGCCGACCCGAGCGCCTCCTCGAGGCGTCGCAGCGGCTCGCGCAGTTCGTACTGACGGAACGTCTCGCGCAGCTGGGAGCGGTCGGGCTCCCGGGAGACGAGCTCGGCGATGTCGAGGCCGTCGAGCGGCAGGTCGCGGCGCATCGTCGCCAGGCGCTTGGAGATGCGCGCGTCCTCGGCGTGCTCGGTGAGGTTCTGCTTGCGCTTGGCGCCGGAGATGTCGTCGACGTGAGCGAGCACCTCCTCGAGCGAGCCGAACCGCTGCAGCAGGTCGGCGGCGGTCTTGTCGCCGATCCCGGGGACGCCGGGGATATTGTCCGAGGTGTCGCCCTTCAGGCCGATGAAGTCCGGCACGAGCTCGGGCGGGATGCCGTAGCGGTCGATCACCCCCTGGCGGTCGTACACCTTCGTGTCGGTGATCCCGCGGCTCGTCGTCATGATCGAGACGCGCTCGTCGACGAGCTGGTAGGCGTCGCGATCGCCGGTGACGACCATCACCTTGATCGGCGGCTCCTCCCGCTTGGCGCGCTCGGCGATCGATGCGATCACGTCGTCGGCCTCGTAGCCGTCGACCCCGAGGTTGCGGTAGCCGAACGCCTCGACGAGCGGCTCGAGCGCCGGCCACTGCTCCTTGAGCAGATCGGGCCGCGTCGTGCGCTGCGCCTTGTACTCGGCGTAGACCTCCTTGCGCCCGCTGTGGCCGCGGTCCCAGACGACGACTGTCGCCTTCGGCCCGTAGTCCGTGAGGATCTTCACGAGCATCGACGCGAAGCCGAAGATCGCGTTCGTCGGCACCCCGGTCGAGGTCGCGATCGACTCCGGCAGCGCGAAGAAGGCCCGGTAGGCGAGGCTGTTGCCGTCGATCAGGAAGAGCTCGTCGGGCATCCGGTTTTGCAGCCTATCCGCCGGGTGCGCAGATGCGTCGTCCCGCTCGATCGGGGTTTGGCCCCCGGGCCGGGGGGGGTGACAATGCGCGCGCCGAAGGCTCTTTGGAGCATGACCCACCCCGCGTTCGCCGCCGGCGGCACCCCGGCCGCCGGCGCCACCCCAGCCGCCCGCGGCACCCCAGCCGCCGGCGGCACCCCAGCCGCCCGCGGCACCCCAGCCGCCCGCGCCACCCCGGCCGCCCGCGCCACCCCAGCCGCCCGCGCCACCCCGGCCGCCGGCGCCACCCCAGCCGCCCGCGCCACCCCAGCCGCCGGCGCCCCCCCAGCCGCCCGCGCCACCCCAGCCGCCGGCGC
>DATGKS010000047.1:0-20027 GCA_035294545.1 Solirubrobacteraceae bacterium
ACGCGAGCTGGGTTCAGAACGTCGTGAGACAGTTCGGTCCCTATCTGCCGTGGGCGTTGGAGAGTTGAGAGGATTCGTCCCTAGTACGAGAGGACCGGGATGAACGCACCTCTGGTGTATCTGTTGTCCTGCCAAGGGCACTGCAGATTAGCTACGTGCGGATCGGATAACCGCTGAAAGCATCTAAGTGGGAAGCCGGCCTCAAGATGAGCTCTCCCATCCCCTCGAGGGAGTAAGACTCCTGGTAGACCACCAGGTTGATAGGCCAGATCTGGAAGAGTGGTGACACTCGTAGGAGACTGGTACTAATGAGTCGAGGGCTTGACGGATATTTTTCTGCCTATCCGGGCGCGTGCGCCCGCGATGGCGGAGTCTTCTTCGGTGCCCGTTTCATTGGCTGTTGTGTGGTTTTGAGGGCCCGCGAGGAGCGGTCTCTTCAATTCGTTGGAGCGGCCGCTGGTGCGCCGTTGTCGGCGCTGGTGGCGCGGGACGCTCCTGACAAGTTTCCGGTGGCTATGGCGAGGGGGAAACACCTCTTCCCATTCCGAACAGAGCCGTTAAGCCCCTCAGCGCCGATGGTACTTGGCCCGCAAGGGCCTGGGAGAGTAGGTCGCCGCCGGTTTTTCTCCACACGAGCCCCGTCAGGCTTTGCCCGGCGGGGCTTGTTGTGGTTGGCAGAGGGGGGTGGCGGCGCACCCCCGGTGCCGGCAGAGGGGGGTCGGCGGCACACCCCCGCTTGGCCCCAAGAACGCGTGCCTCCCGCGGAGCATCCGGGTTGCATCCGGCGTCCCAGCTCGCCGGTCGCCTCCGGAGGCACGCGATTGGGCAACGGGGATGCGCCGCCACCCGTGACTGCCGCTCGAACGCCCGGTCGACTCGCGTGTCGGATCGCGCGGCCGCCGACGGAGCGGCGCGGTTCGTCTGCGGCGAGCGGAGAACTCCGACGGCGCGCCGGGCGGTGGCGCCAGGACACACCGTAATTTTCGGAGGTGGGACAATCTGATGATGAGTGCATCGAACGAGGCGGGGGAGCCGATCACCGAGGAGGGGCTCGCGGCGCTGAAGGCGGAGATCGCCGAGTTGGAGACGGTCGCCCGGCGCGAGGTCGCGGCGCGGATCCTCGAGGCGCGCGGCCACGGCGATCTCAGCGAGAACGCCGAGTATCACGCCGCCAAGGAGGATCAGGGCCACCTGGAGGCGCGGATCACACGGCTCCGGCAGCGGCTGCGCAACGCGGTCGTCGTCGAGTCGACCGGCTCCGACGGCAACACGATGGAATTCGCGGTCGAGGCGGAGGTCCGGGACCTCGGGACCGATGAGCTCCATCGCTGGACGATCGTCGGGGCGGCCGAGGCCGATCGTGCCGCCGGCAAGCTGTCCGCCGAGTCGCCGGTCGCCAAGGCGCTGCTCGGCCGTCCCGTCGGGGAGACGGTCGAGCTCGAGACGCCGCGGGGCGTGCGCCGGCTCAAGATCGAGCGCCTCGTCTGAGGCGCGCGCGACCGGTCGACGCGGACGATCGTCTGCGCCGCCAGTTGGCCATGCTCGGCGACCGGCGTCGACCTGCCGGTGGACACGTGGCGCGTCCGTGGCGTGGCAACCACTCGACATTGGCGGGGCCACTGCTCGCCGGGCACCGGCCACGTCGCTCGTGACGCTTGACACATGGCCCCGGAAGGAGGACCCTACGAGCGGTCACCGCAGTCGGAGCCAGTTGCCACAGGAGCGTGTGCCATGTCGCGCGAGATCGGCCGTTCATCGGGAGGCGGGGACGCCGGTGCGCTGCCGGTCGCCCTCGCGGAGTGCGCGGAACTGGCGGAACGCCTGAGCCGGACGCCGCGCGCCGAGCGCGACCTCGCCTGGCACGTGAAGGCCGGCTACGTCGGCGACCTGACCGCGCTCGTCGCCGCGCGCCTGCGGGCGCTTGACGCCGAGGCATGCGCCGGGAGCTGGGATCGCCCGCGCGCGGCGCGAGACCTCGCTGGTTGGAGACATCCCCACGAGCACGAGCGCCGCTGGCTGCCTCGCCGGCGTTGACCGCGCGCCCCGACCGCCTCGCCGGCGTTGACCGCGCGCCGCCCGCTGCCTCGCCGGATCGATCGCACGTCGCGGACGGCTCGCCGGGGTGGACAGAGCGGCCCTGCGCGCCGGGGCGTGAGCCGCCGCCGGGCGTCGACGTTCAGCGCACCGCGTCTCGGTCGCGCCGTCGAGCCGCCGGACGCTCGATCGGTGAGAGGCAGTGGGCCGGCCGCAGCGGGACCGTGCCGGCGCGGCGCTCGACCCGCAGCATGACCCTGCGCGTGTGAGGGTGGGGGGCGGCGTCCTCGAAGGCCTCCTCGGGCGCTCCGACGAGCATGTCGTCGACGACGTCGAGCAGGCGCTGCAGCCGCTTCTTCGATGCCTGGAACATATGTTCGAGCCTACGGATCGGGTCGGACGGATTCGGCGTGCTGCACGAGATCTTGCACGCGGGTCGCGGAGACGCCGCGGGTGGTCGCGGCCGCGGCTGAGGCGGTTGAGCATCGAGGTTCCGCGCCACCGGCGCGACGAGCGCTCAGGACCCGAGTGAGGCCCACACGTCGAGCTTGGTCGCGATCCGCTCGACGACCGCGCCCGTGAACTCGGTCGTGCCGGCGTGGCCGCCGAGATCGGGCGTCTTCACCCCCGCTGCGACCGTCTCGAGCGTCCCCTCGTAGATCGCCCGCGACGCTCGCTCGCACGCCGCCCCGTGGCGGTCGGCGGCGTGGCGCAGAAGCGCGCCGCAGGCGAGGATCATCGCGAGTGGGTTGGCGAGGTCCTTGCCGAGCAGCGCGGGCGCGGTCCCGTGCGGCGCCTCGGCCATCGCCACGGTCGTCTGGTCGCCGTCGAACGAGAGCAGGACCGACTCCGCGCCCGCGATCGAACCGAACATCGGCAGCACGAGATCCGACAGGCAGTCGCCGTCGCGATTCAAAGCGGGGATGACGAGCGGCGAGTCGGTCGCGCCCGAGAGCAGCCCGGCGTATGTGGCGTCGATCAGCACCGGCTGGTAAGGCACGTCGGGGTGGCGCTCGGCGGCCGCGTCGAGCTCCTCCTTGAGCATCCCCTCGTACGTCGGCGAGACCGTCCACTTCGGCCCGCCGTACACGCGGGCGCCCATCTTGGCCGCCGCCTGGAAGGAGTACTCGGCGACCGCGCGACAGGTGGAGCGGCTGATCTTCTCGGTGCGGAACGCCATCTCCTCTTCCGAGCCCGCCTCCCCGGCGCGGCGCTCCTCCGCGCCGTAGGCGTCGTCGACGGCCATCCGCACGACCGAGATCGGATGGTGGACGCCGGCGATCGGCGCGACGCCCGGCAGCCGACGGCCGGTGCGGACGATCACCTTGCCCTCGACGAGCTCGCGCAGGATTGCGTTCGGTGAGCCGACGTCACCGCGCCCCTCGGGCGTGATCGTCGCGGCCTTGAGCCCGAGGCCGGCCTCGCGCATCGCGCGCGCCGCCTCCTCGACCACCCCGTTCGCCGTCTCGCGCCGCCGCTCGAGCGACAGGTCGAAGCGCTCGATTTCGAGCCCGGGCAGCCCGAGCAGGCCGCCGTCGAGCACGCGCAGCGACTGCTCGAGCAGCTCCTGACCGGTCTCGTCGCCCTCGAGGACGACGATCCGCACCCGCGGCCCGTCCGGCATCAGCCCGCGGACTCCGCGGAGGCCGGCATGAGCTCGTCGCGCCGCGCGGCGAGCGCCGAGATCACGAACGCGACATGCTCGTCGAAGTCGACCCCGAGCTCGGCCGCGCCGGCCCTGAGGTCCTCGCGGCTCACCGCCGCGGCGAACGCCGGCGACTTCAGCTTCTTGCGCACCGACTTCGGGGTCATGCCGACGAGCCCCTCGGGACGGACGTACGCGCAGGCGAGCAGGAAGCCCGAGAGCTCATCGACGGCGAACAGCGCCTTCTCCATCGGAGTCTCGCGGCTCACTCCGAGGAACGAGGCGTGGGAGGCGACCGCGCGCACAAGCTCCGGCGGGTAGCCGCGCGCGTCGAGCTCCCGCAGCGCGGTCCGCGGATGGCCGTCCTCGGTGTCCATGTCCGGGAAACGCTCGTAGTCGAGGTCGTGCAGGAGCCCGGTCAGCCCCCACAGCTCGACGTCGCCGTCGAACCGGGGCGCATAGGCGCGCATCGCGGTCTCGACGGCGAGCGCGTGGCGGCGCAGCGAATCGCTGCGCGTCCACTGGCAAAGAAGGTCCCAGGCCTGCTCGCGCGAATCCTCCATCACGATGCCCGGTACCCTAGTGCATCGATCCGCGCCGTCCGCGGGTCGCGGCGCCCGTCCGGCGCCGGGTCGCACGAGTCCACGCCCCGTCCAGAGATCGAGGTCGATTCCCCTGGAGAAGTTCGTCATCGAAGGCGGTGTGCCGCTGTCCGGCACGTTCACGCCCGCAGGCAACAAGAACAGCGCCCTGCCGATCCTCGCCGCGACGCTCCTCACCGAGGACCCCGTCGTGCTCCGCAACGTCCCGCGGATCGCCGACGTCGAGGCGATGGTCCAGCTGCTCGAGATGCTCGGCGCGCGCGTCGAATGGGTCACCGACAGCGAGGTCTCGGTCGACGCCTCCGGGGTCGACTCCACGTACGTCGACCCGGCGATGGCGGAGCGGATTCGGGCCTCGTTCCTGCTCGCCGGGCCGCTGCTCGCGCGCTTCGGCTCCGCGCACATGCCGCCGCCGGGGGGCGACGTGATCGGCCGGCGGCGCCTCGATCCGCATCTCGACGCGTTCCGCGCGCTCGGCGCGGAGATCGACGATCGCTGGAACGAGGTCGACCTCACCGCGCCCGCGCTCGGGCTGCGCCCCTGCGACTTCCTCATGGACGAGGCCTCGGTGATGGCGACCGAGAACGCGCTCCTGGCCGCCGCGCTCACCCGCGGCACGACCGTCATCCGCAACGCCGCCTCCGAGCCGCACGTCCAGGACCTCGCCCGCATGCTCGAGGCGATGGGCGCCTCGATCGACGGCATCGGGTCCAACGTGATGACCGTCCACGGCCAGGCGACGCTCCGCGGCTGCACGCATGAGATCGCGCCCGATCACATCGAGATCGGCTCGTTCATGGCGCTCGCCGGCGTCACCGGCGGCGAACTGCGGATCAAGAACACGCGGCCGGCGGACCTGCGCATGATCCGGCTCGTGTTCGAGCGCCTCGGGCTGCGCTCCGAGGAGCAGGAGCGCGACCTCATCGTCCCCGGCAACCAGGAGCTCGTGATCCGCAACGATCGCGGCGACCACATGCCGACCGTGCAGGACGGGATCTGGCCCGCGTTCCCGGCGGATCTCACCTCGATCGCGGTCGCGCTCGCGACCCAGTGTCAGGGATCGGTGATCGTCCACGAGTGGATGTTCGAGAACCGCCTGTTCTTCACCGACAAGCTCGTCGCGATGGGCGCCGAGATCATCATCTGCGATCCGCATCGCGTGATCGTCAACGGCGCGCGGCGGCTGCGCGGCGGCCGGGTCGAGTCGCCGGACATCCGCGCCGGCATGGCGATGCTCGTGGCGGCGCTCTGCGCCGACGGCCGCACGGAGATCGGCAACATCCGCCAGATCGACCGCGGCTACGAGCGGATCGACGAGCGCCTGCGAGGACTCGGCGCGCGCATCGCCCGCATGGAGGACGCGCCCGTCACCGCGTAGTGGCGACGGCGATCGCCTCGTGAGCGCGGCGTCAGATCGCGAGCCCGAGCCCCGGCTGCGCGCTGGGATCGCGGCCGGGCCCGACCGCATCCCGAGCGGCACCCGCGACGTGCTGCCCGACGAGATGCGCGAGCTGCGCGCGATGACCGATCGCATCCGCGAGGTGTTCGCGAGCGCCGGCTACGGCGAGGTTTCGACGCCGGCGCTCGAGCGCGAGCAGACGTTCGCGCGCGCCAACCTGCCGGTGTCGGCGTCCGCCTACCGCATGTTCGACGAGACCGGCGACGTGCTCGTGCTGCGGCCCGACATGACGGTCCCGATCGCTCGGCTGACCGCCACCCGCTACGCGCGCCACGACGGCCCGCTGCGCTTCTGCTATCTCGCCTCCGCCTGGCGGGGCGTGGCCGCCGGGCGCGGCCAGTCGCGGGAGGTCCTACAGGCTGGGGTCGAGCTGCTCGGCGTCGGCGGCGCGCCCGGGACCGCCGAGGTGCTCACGGTCCTGTGCGCGGCGCTCGACGCGGCCGGCCTCGACAGCTATCGGGTCGGGCTCGGCGACGCGTCGCTCTATCCCTCGCTGCTGGAGGCGGTGGGGGTCGACGCCGGCGAGCGGGAGCTGATCCTCGCCGAGCTCGCGCGCGGGGACTTCGTCGGCGTCGAGCGGGAGATCCGCTCGCTCGGGCTCGCGACCGAGCAGGTCGAGCTGCTGCTGCGCCTCGCCCGCGCCCGCGGCGGCCCCGAGGTGCTGGAGGGGCTCGAGGGAGCCCTCCACGACGCGCTCACGCCGCTGCGCGAGGTCCACGCGCTGCTCTCGCCGGCTGTCGCCGGGCGGGTGATCTTCGACCTCGGGCTCGTGCGGAGTCTCGGCTACTACACGGGTGCCGTCTTCCAGGTCTACGATCCCGCGTTCGGGATGCCGATCGGGCGCGGTGGCCGCTACGACGACCTGCTCGCGACGTTCGGGTGTCCGCGGCCGGCCGTCGGCTTCGCGCTCAACGTCGAGCGGCTGCACATCGCGGTCACCGGCGAGGAGCGCCTGTAGTGCCGTCGTGCGCGCCCGGAGGGCCCGTGCCGCCACGCCGGCTGCGGATCGCGGTTCCGCGCGGCGCGCTCTTCAGCGAGACGCTCGACCTGCTCGACCGCCTCGGGATCGACACCGGGGCGGTCCGCGCGAACGACCGCAGGCTCCTGTTCTCGGAGGTGGGGATCATCACGATGCGCCCCGCGGACGTCCCGACGTACGTCGAGGCGGGCGCGGCCGATCTCGGGATCACCGGCAAGGACGTGCTCATGGAGCAGGCCGAGCGCGAGGTCTACGAGCTGATCGACCTCGGCTACGGGCGCTGCGAGATGGTGCTCGCCTCGGCGGCGGGCGAGGATCGCGCCGCCGAGGCGCTGCGCCGGCTCGGGGTTGTGCGGATCGCGACCAAGTATCCGCGGACCGCAGCCCGCCACTTCGCCCGCACGGGCCGCCAGGTCGAGATCGTCGAGGTGAAGGGGTCGGTCGAGCTCGCGCCGCTCACCGGCCTCGTCGAGGCGATCGTCGACCTCGCCGCGACCGGGACGACGCTTCGGGAGAATGGGCTCGTGATCCGAGAGCAGATCGCCGTCTCGACGGCCCGGCTGATCGCCAACCCGGTCGCGCACAAGCTCCGCGCCGCCGAGATCGACGCGCTGACGGAGCGGATCCGTGCGTTCTGAGCGCCAGGTGCTGTCGGGCGACGCGG
Organism: Solirubrobacteraceae bacterium; assembly: GCA_035294545.1. GTDB lineage: Bacteria > Actinomycetota > Thermoleophilia > Solirubrobacterales > Solirubrobacteraceae > Palsa-465. The sequence goes on from DATGKS010000047.1 coordinate 7,384, forward strand.
TGACGCTCGCGCGGGAGCTGCGCGAACTCGTGCCCGCGCCCGAGTCCGTCTCCGACACGGTCGCCGAGATCATCGAGCGGGTTCGCGCCTCCGGCGACGATGCGCTGCGCTACTACACGCGGGAGTTCGACACCCGCGGCGCCACGCCGGCCTCGCTCGTCGTGCCCGACGCCGAGCTCGACACCGCGCTCGAGCGGCTCGACGACGACATCCGCGCGGGCCTTGAGCTCGCGATCGCGAACGTCGGCCGCGTCGCCGAGGCGCAGCTCGCCGTCGACCGCACGGTGCGCTTCGACGCGCCGCCCGGCGTCGAGGGCGCGGTTGCCGGCGGGCACGAGGTGCGGGTGCGCGAGGTGCCGCTCGCCCGCGCCGCGGTCTACGTGCCGGCGGGACGCGCCCCGTACCCCAGCACTGTCGTCATGGGGGTCGTCGCCGCGCGCGTGGCGGGCGTGGGGGAGATCGCGGTGTGCTCGCCCCCCGGGGAGAGCGGCGACGTCGACCCGGTGCTCCTCGCCGCCTGGCGGCTGGCGGGCGCGACCGTCGGCTACCGGATGGGCGGCGCGCAGGCGATCGCCGCGCTCGCGTACGGCACCGAGTCGGTACGTCCCGTCGACGTGATCGTCGGCCCGGGCAACCTGTACGTGCAGGAGGCCAAGCGCCAGGTGTTCGGTCAGGTGTCGATCGACGGGTTCGCCGGGCCGAGCGACCTCGTCGTGATCGCCGACGGCGACGACGACGCCGTCGACCCCGGGGCCCTCGCGCTCGACCTCCTCGCGCAGGCCGAGCACGGCGCCGGCTCGATCGTCGTCCTGCTCTCCGGCTCGGACCGCCTGCTCGACGCGGTGCAGGCCCGGATCGACGACGCGCCCGACGGCGCGGCGATCGTGCGCCTGATCGGAGTCGGCGACCTGCACCAGGCGTTCGTCGTCGCCGAGACGTTCGCGCCTGAGCACCTGCAGCTGATGGGCGCCGCGGCGGAGGCGTTCGCCCCCGACGTCCGGCATGCGGGCTGCGTGCTCATCGGCGCTCGCTCCGGCACCGCGTTCTCGGACTACGTCGCGGGCTCGACCCACGTGCTGCCGACGAACGGGGCCGCGCGCTTCGCCTCCGGGCTCTCCCCGTCGCACTTCCGCCGCCACTTCTCCGAGATCCGGATCGGCGCGGGAGCGAGCGCGCTCGCCCGGGCGGCGGCGCCGATCGCGCGCGCCGAGGGCTTCGAGATGCACGCCCGCTCGATGGAGGCACGCGCGGATGGCTGAGGGCGCGCCGACCGGGAGCGCGCCGCGGCGCGCCGAGCTTCAGCGGCGGACCGGGGAGACCGACATCACGCTCGCGCTGTCGCTCGAGGGGACGGGCGCGGGGGAGCGCGTGACCGGCATCGGCTTCTTCGACCACATGCTCGACCTGCTCGCGCGCCACGGCCACCTCGACCTCGCGGTGCACGCCTCCGGCGACCTGCACACCGGCGGGCATCACACGGTCGAGGACGTCGGCATCTGCCTGGGCGAGGCGCTCCACGCGGCGCTCGGCGACCGCGCCGGGATCGCGCGCTACGGGCAGGCGACCGTGCCGATGGACGAGGCGCGCGCCGCCTGCGCGATCGACATCTCCGGCCGCGGCCTCTGTGCGTTCGAGGCCTCGCTGCCCCGCGGGGCGATCGGCGAGTTCGACTACGAGCTGTGCGAGGAGTTTCTGCGGGCGCTCGCGCTGCACGCGCGGATGACGCTTCACCTCACGATCGAGACCGGGACGAATGTCCACCACATGATCGAGGCGGCGTTCAAGGCGCTCGCCCGCGCGCTCCGGGCCGCGGTCGCGCTCGACCCGGCCGAGAACGGCATCCCCTCGACGAAGGGGTCGCTCACGTGAGCGTCCCGCGCATCGCGATCGTCGACCACGGCATGGGCAACCGCCGCTCGGTCCACAAGGCGCTTGAGCACGTCGGCGCCCGCGTCGAGGTGACCGACGACCCGGGCGCGCTCGCGGCGGCGGACGGACTCGTGCTCCCCGGCGTGGGGGCGTTCGGGGCGGCGATGTCCGCGCTCCAGGACCGCGGGCTGATCGCGCCGATCCGGGCAGCCGCCGCCGAGGGGCGCCCGCTGCTCGGCATCTGCCTCGGGCTGCAGCTCCTGTTCGAGCGCTCCACCGAGCTCGGCGACACCGCCGGTCTCGGGCTGCTCGGCGGCGCGGTGACGCGCATCGACGCCGGCGGCCTGCGGATCCCGCACATCGGCTGGAACGAGGTGCGGCCCGTCCGCGCGGCGCCGCTCACCGCCGGGCTCCCCGAGCGGGGCGCCGCCTTCTACCACGTCCACTCCTACGCGGTGCGGCCCTCCGATCCCGCGGACGTCGTCGCGACGACCACCTACGGGGAGACGTTTGCGACGATCGTGGCCCGGGGGGCGGTGATGGGCACGCAGTTCCATCCCGAGAAGTCCTCGGCGCACGGCCTGCGCCTGCTTGCGGCGTTCTGCGCGCTCGTCGCCGACACGCCCCGCGCCGTCCACGCGTGAGCGGGCCGATCCTCCTGTGGCCCGCGGTCGACATCCGCGGGGGTCGGGCGGTGCGGCTCCTGCGCGGAGAGTTCGACCGCGAGACGGTCTATGACGCCGATCCGCTCGTCGCGGCGCTGCGCTGGGTGAAAGACGGCGCCCGGGCGCTCCATGTCGTCGACCTCGACGGCGCGCGGGCGGGCGCGCCGGCCAACCTTGACCACCTCACGCGGATCGCGGCCGCGGTCGATGTCCCGGTGCAGGTGGGCGGCGGTCTGCGCGACTCCGAGTCGGTGGCGCGGGTGCTCGCCGCCGGCGCCGAGCGGGCGATTCTCGGCACCGCCGCGGTGCGCGATCCGGCGTTCGCCCGGGCGATGGTCGCCGCCCACGGGGCCGCCCGCATCCTCGTTTCGGTCGACGTGCGCGGTGGGCGGGTCGCCGCCGCCGGCTGGACCGAGCAGACCGACATCGCCGCCGCCGCCGCGCTCGCCGGACTGCGGGACCGGGGCGTGCGGCGGTTCGTGTTCTCGTGCATCGACCGCGACGGCGCGCTCGGCGGCCCGGACCTCGCCGCGCTCCGCGCCGCGTGCGAGGTCGTCGGCGACGGCGCGGAGATCGTCTATTCGGGCGGGGTGGCGAGCGTCGAGGATCTCGTGGCGCTGCGCGCGGCGGCGCTCGCGCCGCTGCGTGGGGTGATCGTCGGCACGGCGCTGTTCGAGGGCCGGCTCACCGTCGCGGAGGGTCAGGCCGCGCTCGACGGCCCCGGCGGTGAGGCGGCGCTCGGCGGTCCTCAGCCCGCCCCGCACGGCGGGTAGCCTGGCCCGCGGTGCACTACAAGCGAATCATCCCGTGCCTCGACGTCGATGCCGGCCGCGTCGTGAAGGGCACCGGGTTCGTCGACCTGCGCGACGCGGGCGACCCGGTGGAGCTCGCCGCCCGCTATGACGCCGCGGGCGCCGATGAGCTCGTGCTGCTCGACATCACCGCGACGTCGGACACGCGCGCGACGGTCGTCGAGCTCGCCCGCCGCGTCGCCGACGAGCTCTTCATCCCGTTCACGATCGGCGGCGGCATCCGCTCGGTCGCCGACGCCCAGGCGGTGCTCGACGCGGGCGCCGACAAGGTCTCGGTCAACTCGGCGGCGCTCCGCCGTCCCGAGCTGCTTGACGAGCTCGCGGCGCGCTTCGGCGCGCAGTGCGTCGTGCTCGCGATCGACGCCAAGGCCCGGGCGGGCGAGCCCGGTTGGGAGGCGTTCCTCGCCGGCGGGCGCACGCCCACCGGGCGCGACGCCGTCGCATGGGCGGCCGAGGGCGCCGCGCGCGGCGCGGGGGAGATCCTGCTCACGTCGATGGACCGCGACGGCACGAGCGCGGGCTACGACCTCGAGCTCACCGCGGCGGTCGCCGGCGCGGTCGAGGTGCCGGTGATCGCCTCGGGCGGGGCCGGCGGGGTCGAGGACCTCGCGGCAGCGCTGCGGGCGGGCGCCGACGCGGTGCTCTGCGCCTCGATCCTCCACTATGGGGCGCTCACCGTCGGGGAGATCAAGGCCTCGCTCGCCGCCGCGGGAATTCCCGTGCGCGCGTCGCACGACGGGCTGTCGCGGCGGAAGGGAGCTGCTCGGTGATGATGGTTGGGGATCCGGAGCGAGCCGGCCGCGCTCAGGCGGCTTCTTCGACGTACCCGGCCGCTGCGCATGCGTCGCAGTACGCGGCGGGGGGGACGCGCGGCTCGTAGCAGCCGGGCCGGCAGCAGGTGGACGACCGCTTCGGCCGGCCACGTCCGATGCGGGCCGCGGCGGCATCCTTGAGCTCTTCGCGCATGCGATCGAGCTCCGCCGCGTGCTCCGCGCAGAACCGGCGCCCATTCTCGGCCGGCCGCTGACAGTGACTTCCACTACGACAACGCATAGACCGAGAAGAATAGCAGTCGTATCGACAAACCCCTTTGAGCGCGGGGTTTTCGCGCGGCCGGGATGCGCCGGGCTCAGCGGCGGTGGCGTCGATGCACGGCGCGACGATGCGCATGCCGGGAAGCGTGGTGGCGGACGCGGGCGGCCCGCCGTGCGCTCGACGCGCGACGATGGCGCGTCCGCTTGTTCGGCAACAGCTCGTAGATCGAGCCGTGCCCGATGAGGAAGATCGCGTGCTCATCCGCGATCACAGGGGTGAACGCGCCGTCGGGGAAGCTGAACACGCGCGCGCCGGTCCGGGCGTCGAGACCCGCGCTCGTGTGGGTGGCGAGGTCGGCGTAGTAGACGTCGTTGCCGATCACGGTCGCCGAGCCCGAGATCTTCCCGCCGGCCCAGTGGCGCCAGCGCACTCGGCCCGAGCGGGCGTCCCAGGCGTAGAAGTAGCCGTCGTAGGAGCCGGCGTACACGGTCGGGCCCAGACCGCGGGGGTCGGCGACGGCGGCCGAGGAGTAGACGTAGCCGCCGGTGCCGGTCGCCCAGGCGAGCGCGCCGTTGCGCGCCCCGAACGAGTACATGCGCCCGTCCGTGTTGCCCATGTAGACGCGACCGTAGGCGACGGCCGGGGTCGTGTAGAACTGGCCGGAGCCGAAGCCGAAGTGTGCGCCCTCGGTGGAGACCGCCCACACCTCGTGGCCGTTCGAGGCGCGCACGGCGTACGCCCGGCCCGCGTAGTCGCCGAAGAAGAGCACGCCGTGCCAGAGCGCCGGACCGCCCTTGATCGCGCCGGACGCGTGGTAGGTCCAGCGGACGTGGCCGTTGGCGACATTCACCGCGTACAGCGTCCCGCCGCTGTCGCCGAAGTAGACCGTGTTCCCGTGGACGATCGGCGACGATTCGCTGCCCGCGGCCAGTGGCCGGGACCAGCGGACATGGCCGTTTCGCATCGCGAGCGCGACGAACCGTCCGTTGCCGGGCGAGCTGCCATGGTCGGAGAGAACCGGCATGAGCACGACGCCCGCGCGGGCGTCGACCGCGGGCGTCGCCGCGGCGAGCGTGCCGACCCGGCGGCTCCAGCCGATCTTCCCGGTGCGCGTGTCGATCTCCTTGGCGTCGCCGCTGTCGTCGAGGAAGAACATGTGGTCGCCATGGATTGACGGGGGGAACTCCAGCAGCGCGCCCGAGTGGTACGCCCAGCCGACGTGCAGCGGCGGACGCAGATTTGCGGGCGCAGCGAAGTCCCGGGTGCGCGCCGCGTTGTACCCGTACCACGGCCAGGAGAACGGCGCGACCGCGCGGGCGCGCCGGGTGCTGGTCGTCGTCGTGGTGCTGCGCGGCGCCGTGAACTGGACGTTCGGGTGCGAGACGTTGCCGGGCTTTGAGAGGACGATCACGACCCCCGCGACGACGACGGCGAGGGCGACGATCCCGAGCCCGAGGAGCACCCGCCACAGCGGTCGCCGCGGTAGGAACCTCATGGCGGGCCATCTTAGAAGCCGCCGGCGCGCGATCATGGCCGCGTGGCCGCCACCGACCCGCGCGAGCTTGCCGACCGGCTCCGGACGCTTCCCGGCGCCGGCGAGGCGCTCGCGGCGATCGACGCCGGCGGAGAGGAGGTCTACCTCGTCGGCGGGGCCGTCCGCGACCTTGCGCTCGGAGAGGCGCCCGCGGACCTCGATCTCGTCGTCGTCGGTGATGTCCGGCCGCTTGCCGAACGGCTCGCCTCCGACGCCCCCGAGCGGCGCGTCCGCGCGTACGGACGGTTCGGCACCGCGACGGTCCACGCAGCGGGCGGCCTGCGCTACGACCTCGCGGCCGCCCGCGCCGAGACCTACCCGCGCCCCGGGGCGCTCCCGCGCGTGCGGCCGGCGGGGATCGGCGATGACCTCGCGCGCCGGGACTTCACCGTGGCGGCGCTCGCCCTCGGGCTGAGCGGGCCGGACACGGGCCGCCTGCTCAGCGTGCCGCACGCGCTCGAGGACCTCGAGAGCCGGCGCCTGCGCGTCCTGCACGAGCGGAGCTTCATCGACGACCCGACGCGCCTTTTGCGCCTCGCTCGCTACGCGGGACGGCTCGGCTTCGCGATCGAACCGGACAGCGAGCGCCTCGCCAGACAGGCGGTCGCCGACGGGGCGCTGACGAGCGTGAGCGGCGCCCGGCTCGGTGCCGAGCTCCGGCTGCTCGCGGCGGAGGCGGACCCGGCGGGGGGCTTCGCGGTCCTGCGGGCACTTGGGATCGACGCGGCGATCGCGGCGGGCTTCGGGATCGCCGACCCGGACGTGCTACGGCGGGCACGCGCCGCGCTCCCGGAGGCGGGGCCTTCTGCGGACCTCGCGCACGTCGCGCTCGGGGCCGCGCTGCTCCGCGTGCCCGAGGCCGAGCGCCGCCCGCTGCTCGAGCGGCTCGGGATCGACAGCCACACCCGTCGCGAGGCGCTTCACGCCGCCGCGGACGCGCCGGAGCTCGCGCGGCGCGCGCCGAGCGATGGGCCGCCCTCGCGGCTGCTCGAGGCGCTGCCGGTCGACCGGCCGGCGAGCGTCGCGCTCGCCGCCGGCCTCGCCTCCCCGCAGGCGGCGGCCACGCTCAGCCGCTGGCTCACCGAGCACGCGCGGGTGCGGCTGGAGATCGACGGCGGGGACATCGTCGATGCGGGCGTGCCGCCTGGGCCGGCGGTCTCGGCGGGCCTGCGGGCGGCACTCGGGGCGCGCTTGGACGGCCTCGCGCCGACGCGCGAGGCGCAGCTCGAGGTCGCGCTGCGAGCGGCGCGCGAGGCCGGATAGCCTCGCCCTGCAGATGGTCGTCCCCGCCCCCTTCCGCGAACTCGGCGGGCAGTTCACGATCGAGCTGCTCGGCGCCCGCGCCGCGTTCACGACCCGCCGCGGCGGCGTTTCGGAAGGGCCGTATGCGTCGCTCAACCTCGGCTTCGGCACGGCCGACGACCCCGCCCGCCAGGATGCGAACCGGGCGCGCCTGCGCGAGCTCGTCGGCGCGCCGCCGGCCGTGTGGATGTACCAGGTGCACAGCGACCGCGTGGCGGTGCTCGACGATCACGCGGTGCTCGCCGACCCGGCGGCGCGCGCCGAGCGGCCCGAGGTCGACGGGCGCGCCACCCGTCTGCCGGGGGTGGCGCTCGGCGCGCTCGGGGCGGACTGCCTCACGGTCGCGGTCGCCGGCGGCGGCGCCGTGGCGACCGCGCACGCCGGCTGGCGCGGGCTCGCCGCCGGAGTGCTCGGCCGGGCGGTCGACCGCGTCCGCGCGCTCGCCGACTCGGGGGCGGAGCTTGAGGCGGCGATCGGCCCCGGCGCCGGGCCGTGCTGCTACGAGGTCGGGCCCGAGGTGCACGCCGCGTTCGCCGACCGCCCGGAGGCGCATCGCGGAGACAACCTCGACATGACTGCGGTGGCCGCGGCTCAGCTGTCGGAGGCCGGCGTCGCCGCCGTCCACGCGCTCAGGCTGTGCACGATCTGCCACCCGGAGCTGTTCTTCTCCCACCGCCGGGACCGCGGCGTCACCGGCCGCCAGGCGGGGCTCGCATGGTTGACCTGATCGAGCGGTTACAGCCCGAGACGGTCGCGGCGAACCTCGAGCGGGTCCGCGCGGCGATCGCCGACGTGGACCGTGACCCCGGGGAGGTGGAGGTCCTCGCCGCGATCAAGTACCTGCCCGCGGACTGCCTGGCGGCGCTCGCCGAGGGCGGCGTGCGGCTCGTCGGCGAGAACCGCGCACAGCAGCTCATCGCCAAGCAACAGATCGCGGGCGACCGGTTCACGTGGGACTTCATCGGCGCGCTGCAGAGCCGCAAGGTGCGGGACATCGTCGGCCGCGTGCGCTGGATCCACTCGGTGGCGAGCGACTCCGCGCTCGCGCAGCTTCGACGCCACGCCCCGCCGGGATGCGAGGTGCTCGTCGAGGTCAACGTCGCCGGCGAGGCGGGCAAGAGCGGCGTCGCGCCCGCGGAGCTTCCCGCGTTCCTCGAGCGCTGCCCGGTCCGGGTCGTCGGCCTGATGACGATGCCGCCGCTTGCCGACTCGCCCGAGGACAGCCGCCCCCACTTCGCCGCGCTCGCCGAGCTGGCCGCCGCCCACGGGCTCCGCGAGCTGTCGATGGGAACGAGCCAGGACTTCGCGGTGGCGGCCCAGGAGGGGGCGACGATCGTGCGGCTCGGCACGATCCTGTATGCGAGCGCGTCATAATCAGGGATGGTCCGTGCAGGGTTTCGCCGCGCGCGGGCGAACCTGAGTCATCGCTATGCCGATTCGCGACACCTGGCACCGCACGCTCGTCTACTTCGGCCTCGCCGAGGAAGACGACTACGACGAGTACGAGGATGAGGGCTACACCGAGCCCGAGGAGGAGATCCGCGAGAGCTACGCGGACCGGCCGAACGTGCGGCGCATGCCGTCGGCCCGGCGGCGCCGCGACGAGATCGACGACATCTTCGCCGACGACCCGGTGAGCCACCGCACGACCTCGCTGCGGCCGGTCGCCTCGTCGCGCTCGGGGACGAACGGTCGCGCCGGCGGTGAGGTCCGCGTCCACTTCGTCGCGCCGAAGTCGTTCAACGACGTCCAGGACGTCGCCGACAAGTTCAAGGACTCGATCCCGGTCATCATCAACCTGCAGGGCACCGACACGGATCTCGCCAAGCGCCTGATCGACTTCTCGAGCGGGCTCACATACGCGCTCGACGGCGGCATGCAGCGGATCGCCGACAAGGTGTTCCTGCTCACACCGCACAACGTCGAGGTCTCCGCCGAGGAGCGGGCCCGGCTCGTCGAGAAGGGCTTCTTCAACCAGTCCTGAGATTCGGTCCGCCGACCGGGTCGAGCCGCGCGCGCCGATAGATTCCGTGCCCATGAAGGTCGGTCTGATCGGCGCCGGGAACATGGCGCGGGCGCTCGCCCGCGGCTGGGGCGATCCCGTGCTCTGCTCGGACTCGGGGTCCGGACGGGCGGCCGCGCTCGCCCAGGAGCTCGGCGGCCGGGCGGCGTCGAACCTGGAGGTCGCTCGCGAGGCCGATCTCGTCGTGCTCTGCCACAAGCCCTATCAGCTTCACGCGATCGCTCAGGAGATCGCGGGGGAGGCGAAGGCGGTCGTCTCGATCCTCGGCGCGACGACCCTCAGCGACCTGGGGCGCGCCTACCCGGGCGTCCCGGTGTTCCGGATCGAGCCGAACACGCCGGTCGAGGTCCGCCGCGGGGTGCTCCTGTGGGCCGACCCTGACGACAGCCCGGGCGACGGGAGCGAGGACGCCGTGGCGACCGGGCGCGTGGAGCTCCTCCGCCATGACGTGCGCGCACTGTTCGAGCGGGTCGGTTGGGTCACGCGCGTGCCCGAGCGGCTGCTCGGCGCGGCCGCGGCGGTGAGCGCGGTCGGCCCCGCGTACCTCGCGCTCGTCGCCGAGGCGTGGACCGACGCGGCGATCCGGCACGGCCTCACCCCGAAGCAGGCGTCCGGGCTCACGATCGCGACGATGGCCGGGACGGCGGACCTGCTCGCGGTCCGCGACGGGGACACGCTCGCCGTGCGCCGCGAGGTGACCTCGCCCGGCGGCTCGACCGCCCGGGGCCTCGACGCGCTGGAGCGCGCCGGGCTGCGCTCCGCGTTCGCCGACGCGATGGACGCGGTCAATCGGACGGCGCGATGACCCTCGTCGCGGCGGTCACGCGCGACGACGTCGCGAGCTACGTGAGCGCCCTCATCCTCGTCTACATCGTCCTCATCTTCATCCACATCCTGCTCTCGATGCTGTTCTCGTTCGGGATGCGGATGCCGTACGCGCGCTGGACCGACGCCGTCCTGCACTTCCTGCGCGACATCTGCGAGCCCTATCTGCGCCTGTTCCGCCGCTTCATCCCGCCGCTCGGCGCGTTCGACCTCTCGCCGATGGTCGCGATCATCGTGCTCTACATCGTGCGCGTCGTGCTCGTGAACCTGATCGCGGGCTGAGTGCGATGCGTCCAGACGCCGTCAAGACCCGCAGAGCCTGCGGACGCCGGAACTGACGCGCGCGATGAGGCAGGCGCTCAAGGCCGCGCTGCTGGCCGCCGTCGTGATCGCAATCGACCGGGTCACGAAGCACGTCGTGCGCGGCGACATCGGCCTGCTGCAGTCGAGGACCGTGATCCCCGGCGTGCTCCGGCTCGTGCACTACCGCAACACCGGCGTCGCGTTCAACGCGCTCTCGGGCGCCGGGCCGGTCGTCATCGTCGTCGAGCTCCTCGCGCTGCTCGCGCTCGTCGTCTACTTCGCGCGCCATCCGACGCGCCGGGGCCTCTGGATCCCCACGGGACTGCTCGTCGGCGGAGCGCTCGGCAACCTGCTCGACCGCCTGCTCGACGGATCGGTGACCGACTTCATCAAGTTTCCGGACTGGCCGGCGTTCAATGTCGCCGACATCGCGATCACGGTCGGGGTGATCACGCTCCTGATCGTGCTCGAGCTGTCCGGCCGCGCCGGACGCGTGCGGTGAGCGAGCTCCACCTCGCGGTCGACGCCGAGCACGCCGGAACCCGGCTCGACCGCTTCCTCGCCGAGCCGGTCGGATCGCGCGCCCGCGCCCAGGCGCTGATCGAGGCCGGCGCGGTCACCGTCGACGGGCGAGCGGTCGCCAAGCGCCACGCGCTGAGCCCGGGCGAGGCGGTCGTCGTCGCGCTCCCGGACGAGGCCGCCGATCCGGGGATTGTCGAGCCGGGAGCGGCCGAGGTCCGGCTGTACACGGTCGCGTTCGAGGACGAGCATCTGCTCGTCGTCGACAAGCCCGCGGGCGTCGTCGTGCATCCCGCCCGCGGGCACCGGACGGGGACGCTCGCCCAGGCGCTCGCGGCCCGCGGGGCGGGGGGCGGCGCGGACCCGGCGCGGGCCGGCATCGTCCACCGGCTCGACCGCGACACCTCGGGGCTGCTCGTCGTCGCGCGCTCGGACACGGTCCACCGGGCGCTCAAGGCGCAGCTCGCCCGCCGCGAGCTCCGGCGCGAGTACCTCGCGCTCGTCGAGGGATCGCCGCAGGCGCGCACGGGGACGATCGAGGCCGAGATCGGCCGCGACCGGCGTGACCGGATGCGGATGTCGATCGACACCGACGCGGGCCGCGAGGCGCGCACCCACTTCGAGATCGAGCGCCTGCTCCCGGGGGCGACGCTCCTGCGGGTCGTGCTCGACACCGGCCGCACCCACCAGATCCGCGTCCACCTCGCGGCGATCGGGATGCCCGTCGCGGGCGACCCCCAGTACGGCAGCGCCGGCGCGTTCGGCCTGAACCGCCAGTTCCTCCACGCCGCGAGGCTCGCGTTCACCCACCCGGTGACGGGCGGGGCCGTCGACGTCGTCTCCGAGCTCCCGGACGACCTGCGGGCTGCGCTGGAGCGGGCCGGCGGCTGACCGCGGCGGGTGCCACCGGCACACGAACGGGGCCGAGCCCCCGGTCGCGCCCAGCTCACCCCCCGGACCGTCCGCACGCTCGCGCGGCGCGGCGCTGTGCGCGGGGACTGGCGTAGACTGAACCGCTCAGACGAACCCCCGACCCCGTTTCGAGGAGTCGAGGGCGCGGACCCTGCCTCGGCGCCGGCGCCGAGGTCCGTGCCCCCGGCAGAGGCGGGCCATCCGACGGACCAACGACGACAAGGGAGCAGGATCATGCCCGAGATCGGGATCAAGGAGCTGCTGGAGGCCGGCGTGCACTTCGGCCACCAGACGCGGCGCTGGAACCCCAAGATGCGGCGCTTCATCTTCGGCGAGCGCGACGGCATCTACATCATCGACCTGCTGCAGACCGAGGCGCTGCTCCAGGAGGCCCGCGCGTTCGCCGACAGCGTCGCCCGCCGGGGTGGCACGGTGCTGTTCGTCGGCACCAAGAAGCAGGCGAGGGACGCGATCAAGGACACCGCGACGGCGGCCGGCATGCCGTACGTCAATCATCGTTGGCTCGGCGGCCTGCTCACGAACTTCCAGACGATCTCCAACCGCATCAAGCGCCTGCACGACCTCGAGCGCTACGAGGCCGAGGGCCAGCTGCAGCTGCTGCCGACGCGTGAGCGCATGGCCGCGCAGGCCGACATGGAGAAGCTGCGTGCCAACCTCGGCGGCGTGAAGAACATGCAGCGCGTCCCCGACGCGGTGTTCGTCATCGACCTGAAGACCGAGACGATCGCGGTGCGCGAGGCCCAGCGGCTGCGCATCCCGATCATCGGGCTCGTCGACACGAACTGCGACCCGGAGGGGATCGACTACGTGATCCCCGGCAACGA
>DATGKS010000048.1:0-33632 GCA_035294545.1 Solirubrobacteraceae bacterium
CCCGTCGCCCCAGCTGATCCTCGCGGTGATCGCGCCCGTGGACCATCCCGGAGCGGACAGCGTCGCTAGCGTGCCCTCGAGGGTGCGGCCGGGGCCGACCGTGGGTGCCGCCGTGGCCAGCTCGAGCCGCCACGGCACCTCCTGTGACCGCCCCATCCTGATTGGTCCAGACCTCTCTGTCAAGCGAATTGTCTGGACCAATTGCTCTTCGGCAGCACCGCTGCGCCGCTCAGCGCTCCGGCGCCTCTCAGTGCTCCGGCGGTGGCGGCCATCAGCTGCCGGAGGTCTGGCGGCCACAGCTGCCGAAGGTCGAGCAGACGAACCGGGACCTCAGCGCCCATCTCATCCCCGCGATCCGACGGCTCGACGGGCCGCTCGCCATCTACGCCGGCTTTACGCGGGCGTGGCGGCGCCGATCTCGGCGTAGGCCTCGGCGAGGCGGCGCACGCCCTCCTCGATCTGCGCCGGGGTCACTCCGGAGTAGGCGAGGCGCAGTGAGGACTCCGATCCCTCCAGCACGAAGTCGGAGCCCTTGACGAACTGCACCCCGCGGGCTGCCGCGGCGTCGAACAGGGCGTTCACGTCTGTGCCCTGCGGCAGGTCGACCCACAGGAAGTAACCGCCCTCGGGGGCGACGAAGCGGGCGTCCGGCAGGTGCTCGGCGAGCGCCGCGCACAGCGCCTGCGAGCGCTCGCGCAGCGCGTCGCGGATCTTCGCGATCGAGGCCTCGAGCCGGCCGGAGCGGCAGAACCGGTTGACGATCCCCTCGGCGACCATGTTCGGCGACACGTACGTCGAGGTCGCGAGCCTGGCGATCTTCGCGATCAGCTCGGCGGGGCCGACGAGGTAGCCGGTGCGCACGCCCGGGCAGACCGTCTTGGAGAACGAGGAGGCGTACACGGTGACGTCGGGCGCCATCGAGAGCATCGTCGGCAGCGCCTGGCCGGAGAAGCGCAGCGTCACGTACGGGTCGTCCTCGAAGATCACGAACCCGTAGGCACGGGCGAGCTCGATCAGCGCCTCGCGCTTGGCGAGCGACAGCGTGTAGCCGGCGGGGTTCTGGAAGTTCGGGATGATGTGGGCGAGCTTCGGGCGGGCGCCGGCGGCGAGCACGCGCTCCAGCGCGGCGACGTCGATGCCGTCGGGCTCCAGCTCGACCATCCGCACGTCGGCGTCGCGGCCACGGAGCACGAGGAGCGTGCGGTCGTACGTCGGCCGCTCGGTGATGACCGTGTCGCCCGCGTGGACGAGCGAGTCGAACAGGAACGCGTCGGCCTGCATCGAGCCGTTCGTGACGAGCACCTGCTCGGGCGCAACGCCATGGTGCTCGGCAATCCATTCGCGCAGCGGCACGTAGCCGACCGAGGTCCCGTAGGCGGTCATGCGGGCCGCGTCGGCGTCAAACGCCTCGATCGCGGAGGCCTTCAGGCCCTCGACATCGACGATGTCGAGAGACGGGGCTCCGCGGGCGAACGAGATCGTGTCCGGCATCGCCCCAGAGACTACGAGATCCGCTCGGCCGGCGCGGTCAGCGCCCCGCCGGCGAGGGCGCGAGCTGCACATCGACCTGCACGCGATCCTCGCCGAGATACTCGCGCACGGTCACGGCGCTCACTCCCGGCAGCGCGGCGAGGGCGCGCTCGAACTCCCGGACCGCGCCCGCGCTCACGAACGGCCCGGCGGCGACCGCGAGGCTCGCACCCTCCGCGGCACGGCGCTCGAGCACCTCGGCGTACTGCGAGAGCAGCTCGCGATGCAGCTCGAGCAGGCGCTCGTGCGCCTCGACGAGCTCGGCGAACCGCCCCGCCTGGGCCGCCTGCTCGGCCTCGGCCGCCCGTACGGCCTCGGCCGCGCGCGCGGCGTCGGCGGCCGCCCGTACGGCCTCGGCCGCGGGCGCGGCGTCGGCGGCCGAAGGCTCGTCGGCCGTTGCCGCGTTTCCCGGCCCGGGGTCGACGAGGCGAAGCGGCTCGGGATCGCGCCCACGCGCCGACTCGGGTGGCTCGACGCGCTCCTCACCCACGTCGTCGTCGGGGACGGGCGCAAGCCCGGACTGGATCGTGCGCAGCCGCCGGTCGATCTCGGCCAGCCGCGCGTCGAGGATCGACGGCTCGGACATGCCGCGAGCGTACCGCTGGTCGCGGCGGCAGACGACGGGTCGAACCCGCTCGTTGCGGAGAAACCGCCGGCCGGCTCAGCCGCGCAGGAGCGCGACGGCGGCCTCGGCGACCTTGGTCGGCGTGCGGCCGACCCTCACGCCCTTGGCCTCGAGCGCCTCGGCCTTCGCCGCGGCGGTGCCGTGCGAGCCGGAGACGATCGCCCCGGCATGGCCCATCGTCTTGCCCGGCGGTGCGGTGAACCCGGCGATGTAGCCGATCACGGGCTTGGTGACATGCTCGGCGATGAAATCGGCCGCCCGCTCCTCGGCGTCGCCGCCGATCTCGCCGCACATCACGATCAGCTCGGTCTCAGCGTCGTCCTCGAACAGCGTGAGCACGTCGATGAAGTCGGTGCCCGGAACCGGGTCGCCGCCGATCCCGACGATGCTCGAGTTGCCGAAGCCCTGCTGCGCGAGCACGTTGCCGATCTGGTAGGTGAGCGTCCCGGAGCGCGAGACGACGCCGACGTTGCCCTGCTTGAAGAACGAGGCGGGGATGATCCCGACGCTCGCCTTGCCCGGCGAGAGGATCCCGGGGCAGTTCGGACCGATCAGCCGCGAGCGGCCGTTCTTCTTCAGGATGTTGTAGACGCGCAGCTCGTCGTGGGCGGGAATGCCCTCGGTGATGCAGATGATGAGCTCGATCCCCGCGTCCTCGGCCTCGAGGATCGAGTCGGCGGCGAACCGCGGCGGCACGAAGATCATCGCCGTGTTCGCGCCCTCCTGCTCGACCGCGGCGTGGAACGTGTTGAACACGGGGATCCCGTCGACGTCCTGGCCGCCCTTGCCCGGCGTGACGCCGGCCACGACCTTCGTGCCGTAGTCGCGGTTGCGCAGCGAGTGGAACGTGCCCTCGCGACCGGTGATCCCGGAGGTGCACAGGCGCGTGTTCTCGTCGACGAGGATCGACACGGCTACGCGGCTCCCCCGGCGAGCTCGACGACACGGGCGGCGGCGCCGTCCATCGTCGCCTCGGAGTGGACGTTCGGCAGCTGCGCCTGCTCCAGCAGCGCGCGCCCCTCCTCCCCGTTCGTGCCGTCCAACCGCACCACGAACGGGACCTTCGGCTCGATCTGCTCGAACGCCTCGATCAGCCCCTTGGCGACCTCGTCGCAGCGCGTGATGCCGCCGAAGATGTTGAACAGCACGGCCTTGACCTTCGGGTCGGAGAGGATCACCTCGACCGCCGCGGTGATGGCGTCCGCGCGGGAGCCGCCGCCGGCGTCGAGGAAGTTGGCGGGCGTGCCGCCGGCCTCGGCGACCACGTCGAGCGTCGACATCGACAGGCCGGCGCCGTTGGCGAGGATCCCGATGTCGCCGTCGAGCTTGACGTAGGTGAGGCCGCGCTCCTTGGCCATCACCTCCTGGGGGTCCTCGGCGGAGAGGTCGCGCAGCGCGGCGTTGTCGCCGTGGCGGTAGAGCGCGTTGCCGTCGAGCGTCACCTTCGCGTCGAGCGCCTTGACGTCGCGCTCGGGGGTGATGATGAGCGGGTTGACCTCGACGAGCGTCGCCTCCTCGCTCGTGAACACGTCATAGAGCTTGGCGAGCATCGCACCGACGGGACGCACGACATCCGCGTCGACGCCGGCCTCGAACGCGAGCCGCCGGCCGTGGAAGTCCTGGAAGCCGAGCAGCGGATCGACGTGCAGCGAGGCGATCGCGTCCGGGTCCTCCGCGGCGACCGCCTCGATGTCCATGCCGCCCTTCGTCGAGAGCATCACGAGCGGGGCCTTGGCCGAGCGGTCGAAGACGACCGACGCGTAGTACTCGGAGGCGATCTGCGAGGCGCCCTCGATCCACAGCTCGTGGACGGTGAGGCCGCGGATGTCCATGCCGAGGATCGCGCGCGCGTGCTCCTCGGCCTCGCGTCGGTCGCCGGCGATCCTGATGCCGCCGAGCTTCCCACGCCCGCCGATCTGCACCTGGGCCTTGACCGCGCACGGATAGCCGATCTCGTCGGCCGCCGCGACCGCGTCCTCGACCGAGCGTGCGGGCTTGCCGGCGGGCACCGGCACACCGTGCCGGGCGAACAGCTGCTTGCCCTGATACTCGAGCAGGTCCATGCGGATCGCCACCCTAGCGCGTGCCGTCGGGACGCGGATTCCCGAACCGAAATGGCATCATCGGAGCCGATATGGCGATACCGAAGACAGTCAGCTTTGTGACGTTCGACGTGTACGGGACCCTGATCGACTGGGACACTGGCGCGTTCGAGGCGTTCAGCGCGGAGGCGGCGCGCGACGGCTTCACGATCGAGCGCGACCAGGTGCTCCCGCTCTTCCATGAGATCTCCCAGGAGATCGAGTCGGGCTCCTACGAGCTGTACGCCGAGGTGCTGCGGCGGACCGCGGTCCGCATCGCCAAGGAGCTCGGGTGGCCGCTCGAGCCCTCGCGCTCGGGCTTCCTGCCGGACTCGGTGCAGCGCTGGAAGCCGTTCGCGGAGACGAACCCGACGCTCAAGAAGGTCGCCAAGGACCACAAGGTCGGGCTCATCTCGAACATCGACGACAAGCTGCTCGGCCAGACGCGCCGCCACATCCCGCTCGACTTCGACCTCGTCGTCACCGCCCAGCAGGTCCGCTCCTACAAGCCCGACCCGGCGCACTTCACCGAGTGCGAGCGGCGCATCGGCTCCAAGAAGGGTTGGGTGCACATCGCGGCGAGCTACTACCACGACGTGGAGCCGTGCCTGAAGAAGAAGATCCCGGTGATCTGGGTCAACCGCACCAAGCAGCAGCTCGAGCCCGGGCAGAAGAAGCCCGACGCCGAGGTCACCAACCTGCGTGAGGCGGTCAAGCTGCTCGGCATCGGCTGAGCGGCGAGGCGCGCACCGGGCGGATCGCGCTCGTGGTCTGGCGATGAGGGCCGTGGCGCTCCACGAGGACGTGATCGTCTTCGTCTCCGACGTGTGGCAGACGACGTGCACCGCGGTGCGCGGCGACGACGAGGGGTTCGTGATCGACTCCCCGATCTACCCCGAGGAGCTGCGCGCGCTCCCGGAGGTGCTGGAGCAGGCCGAGTTCCCGGTGTCCGGGCTGCTCGCCACGCATGCGGATTGGGATCATCTGCTCGGCCGGCTCGCGTTCCCGGGCGCGGCCCTCGGCGCCGGCGAGTCGACCGTCGCGCGCCTCGGCTCCGAGCTCGGAGAGCCCCAGCGGCGACTGCGCGCGTTCGACGAGGAGCACTACGTCCCGGAGCGTCCGCCGCTCGGGCTCGGCTCGCTGCAGGCGCTGCCCGTGCCCGGGCGCCTGGAGGTCGGCACGCGCGGCGGGCCGGGGGCGGAGAGCCGCGGGTCCGGCGGCTCAGGTCAGAGCCCCGACGCAGGCGCGACGGGGCGGGAGCTCGAGCTGATCGCGGCCGACGGCCATACGGGCGACGGCACCGCCTACTGGCTGCCCTGGGCGCGTGTGCTCGTCTGCGGCGACTACCTCTCCCCGGTCGAGATCCCGATGATCAGCGCCTCGGCGGGCGGCGCGCTTGCCGCGTACCGCGCGACCCTCGCGCGGCTCTCGCCGTTCGTCGGCCGTGCCGAGTGGGTCGTGCCCGGCCACGGCGCGCCGCTCAGCTCCCGGCGCGCGGACGAGATCCTGCGCGAGGACGACCAGTACCTCGGCGAGCTTCAGCGCGATCCGGCGAGCGCCCGCCCGCCCGCCTCACGCGGCGGGACCGCCACCCAGACGCGCATCCACCGCGACAACGTCGCCGGCCTCACGCCCGCCTGAACGGGTCCGGGGACGCGGTCAGGGCCCCGGACGGGCGCCCTGAGCGGGTCCGAAAGCGCCGTCAGGGGCCCGGACGTGCGCCCTGAACGGGTCTAAAAGCGCCGTCAGGGGCCCGGACGTGCGCCCTGAACGGGGCCGGCGCGCCCTGAGGGGGACCTGACCGCGGTTTGACGGCGAACGACGGGGCGCTCGGCGCCCACCGGCGCTGATCCGGCGTCGGCCCGTGTTCGTAACCGCTCCTATCCGGGTGCAATCGAACGGTCCCCCATAACGAGGAGCAGTCGCATGATCGACACGGACACCGCAGTGAATCGCAGCCAGTTCATCCGCAACGCCGCCAGGGGCAGCGTCGCGCTCGTCGGGGCCGGCGGGATCCTGGCGACGATGGACGGTGTCGCGTTCGCCAAGACGACGAGCACCGACATCACCGTGCTGCAGACCGGATACATCGCCGAGACGCTGGCGGTCGAGATCTACTCCGCGATCGTCCACTCGCTCGCCCACAAGTTCAAGCTCGGCAACCTCGACTACTTCCGCGCCGCGCTCGCCAACGAGAAGGCTCACCAGGCCGCCTGGAAGAAGGCGCTCGGACCCAAGCACACGCCGATGGGCTTCATGCTCAACGTGCCGAGCCGCTACATCTCGAGCCGGCACGCGCTCCTGAAGACCGGCGTGACCCTCGAGGAGGCGTTCGTCGCCACCTACATGGGCGCCGTCCGCGAGTTCAACTCCGCGGAGCTCCGGGTGATCGCGGCGGGCGTCGCCGCCGACGAGGCGACCCACTACTCGTTCCTCGACGCCGCCCTCGGCGGCCACGCGGTGCTGCCGGCGTTCGGACCGAAGGCGATCACCGCCGGCACCGCCGCCACGACCCTCACCAAGCTCGGCTTCCTCACCGAGAGCCGGCCGCCGATGCGGCGGGGCACCGGCCGCTTCACCGGCTGATCGATCGATCCGCCCGGAGCGGCCGTGGCCGTCCGGGCGGCCCCTTTCCTCCGGACGAGGCCCACCGCTCATGCCTGAGACACCGAATCGTTCTCTCTGCCGCCTGCGAGCCAGCCTCCGGCGCATCCGCCGCGGCGCGCTGCCGGTCGGCTGCCTCGCCGCGCTGACGGCCGCCGGGCTGGCCGACGGCCGGGTCATCGCCCCGCATCCCACCGCGGCGAACTCCCGCGAGGCGCGGGCCGGCGGGCGGACGGCGAGCGCGCGGCGGCCCGCCTCCGGCATCGCCGCCTCGCAGCCCGTCGCGCTGCTGTACACCGCCCACCGCGCGCTCGCAGCGCCCCGGGCGGACGCGAGGACGGTGGGCGAGATCGCGATGCATCGGCCGATCACCGGCGAGCGGACCGTCCTGCCGGTGCTCGCCCGGGCGACGGACGCCGACGGCGTCGGCTGGCTGAAGGTGCGCCTGCCGGGCCGGCCGAATGGTCACACGGGCTGGATCCGACGTCGTGGGACCCGGGCGAGCGTCGTCTTCTGGCACCTGCTCATCGACCTGCGGGCGCGCCGCGTGACGGCGTATCTCGACGGGCAGCCGCAGCGCTCCTTCCGCGCGGTCGTCGGCAAGCCGTCCACCCCCACCCCGACCGGTCAGTTCTTCGTCGAGGAGACGGTGCGCATGACCCCCGGCGACCCCGGCGGACCCTACGCACTGGCGCTCAGTGCCCGCTCGACGGCGTTTCGCCGATTCGACGGGGGGCCCGGGCAGGTCGCGGTGCACGGACGCGACGGGCTCGGCGGGACGCTCGGGAAGGCCCAGTCACACGGATGCGTGCGCCTCGCCCGCGGCGCGATCGCCTGGCTGGTGGGACGTTTCGGGCCGGGGACCCCGGTGACGATCCGGGCGCGCTGAGGCCGGCGCAGCCGATCCGGACGCGCTGAGGGCGGAGCAGCCGATCCGAGCGCGCTGAGGGCGGAGCAGCCGATCCGAGCGTGCTGAGAGCGGAGCAGGCGATCAAGGGCGCGCCCGGCGTTCAGCCGCTGATCACGGCGAGCGTCGCGCCGCTGGCGACCGCTGCGCCGGGCTCGATCGGGAGCTCGGCGATCGTGCCCGCCTTGTGGGCGGTGATCTCGTTCTCCATCTTCATCGCCTCGATGACCGCGATGAGCGAGCCGGGCTGGACCTCGTCACCCTGCTCGACGGCGACGCGAAGCACGGTGCCCTGCAGCGGCGAGGCGAGCGTGTCACCGCCGCCGGCCGCGTGGGTGGAGCGTTCGGCACGCCGGGAACGGCGGGCCGGCCCGCCCGATCCGTTGGCGGCCCCGGCACTCGCACCGCCTGCCACGCCGGCGCCGGGAGCGCCGCCCGCGAACCCGGCGGGTCCGATCACGCGCACGTCGAAGCGTTTGCCGGAGACCTCGACCGTGTAGCTCTGCTCGACCGCCCCCGTGCCCTCGTCGGCCGCGTCCCGCGCGGGCGCTGCCTCGGGCGCGGTCGACGCCTCGGGCGCGGTCGACGCGAGCCACTCGCGGTCCTCGATGAGGTCGCGGCAGGTCTCCGCCCGCGCCCACTGCTCGGTCGCGAGGATCGCCCGGTGAAACGGGATCAGCGTCGTCAGCTCGGTGATCTCATACTCCCCGAGCGCGCGGAGCATGCGACGGGTCGCCTGCTCACGATCGACGTCCCAGACGATCAGCTTGGAGACCATCGGGTCGTACATCGGCGAGATCTCGGAGCCCGGGCCGACCCCCGAGTCCACCCGCGTCCCCGGCCCGGTCGGCTCCCGGTAGTCACCGATCCGGCCGGGCGCGGGCGCGAAGTTCTTGGCCGCGTTCTCGGCGTTGATCCGGCACTCGATCGCGTGGCCGCGGAGCACGACGTCCTCCTGGCGGACCGACAGCTCCGCTCCGGCGGCCACCCGGATCCCCTCCTTGACGATGTCGATCCCGGTCACCATCTCGGTCACGCAGTGCTCGACCTGCACGCGCGTGTTCATCTCCAGGAAGAAGTACTCGCCGTCCTGCAAGAGGCCCTCGATCGTGCCCGCTCCCGTGTAGCCGACGGCGGCGGCGGCATCGGTGGCGATCGTGCCGATCTTCTCCCGCAGGCCGGGAGTGGCCTCGACGGCGGGCGCGGGGGCCTCCTCGATCAGCTTCTGGTGGCGGCGCTGCAGCGAGCAGTCGCGCTCGCCGAGGTGGATCACGTTGCCGTGGCCGTCGGCCAGGACCTGCACCTCGACGTGACGCGGGTCGGGCAGGTAGCGCTCGAGGTAGACCGTCGGATCGCCGAAGAACTTCTCGCCCTCGCGCGCGGCGCCCTCGAACGCGTCCTTCAGCTTCGACTCATCGAGCGCCACGCGGAACCCCTTGCCGCCCCCACCCCCGGCCGCCTTGACCGCAACCGGGTAGCCGATCGACTCCTCGATCACCCGCGCGGCCTCCGAGACGTCCTTGACCGGCTCGGTCGTGCCCGGCACGATCGGCACCCCCGCCCCCGCCATCAGCTCCCGCGCGCGTGTCTTCGAGCCCATCGCCTCGATCGCGCTCGACGGCGGCCCGATGAACACGATCCCCGCCTCCTCGAGCGCCCGCGCGAACGCGGCGTTCTCAGCGAGGAAGCCGTAGCCCGGGTGCACCGCCTCGGCGCCCGAGGAGCGACATACCTCGACGAGCTTGTCGATCCGCAGGTAGCTCTCGCTGGCCGGCGCCGGCCCGAGCAGATACGCCTCGTCGGCGCGCTTGACATGGAGCGCGTCGCGGTCGATCTCGGAGTAGACGGCGACCGTCGCGATCCCGAGCTCCTCACACGCCCGGATGATCCGCACCGCGATCTCCCCGCGATTGGCGATCAGCACCTTGGAGAACATGCGGCGCGGCACTTTACCGGGCGTGGGGCCCTTGCGCCCAGGACCGCGGGCTGTCAGCGTCCCGACGATGACGGAGCCGCCGACGACGGCGCCGGCGCCGACGACGGCGCCGGGGGCACTGCTGCTGGAGCGCGCGCATGAGCTCGGGCGGCTGGAGGAGGCGCTCGCCTCCGCGCGCGCCGGGCGCGGTGGCGCGATCGTCATCGACGGCCCGGCCGGGATCGGGAAGACCGCGCTCCTGCGACGTGCACACGGACTTGCGCGTCAGGACGCGATGGCGATCCTCGCCGGCCGCGGCCGCGAGCTCGAGCGCGAGTTCCCGTTCGGCGTCGCACGCCAGCTGTTCGAGCCCGCGCTCCGCTCCGCCGACGCGGCGCGGCGCGATGCGCTGCTCGACGGCGCCGCCCAGCTCGCGCGGCCGCTCGTCGCCGGCGGCGGCGGGCCTGCAGCGGCCGCGACGGGCGACGGCGATCCCGGGTTCGGGCTCGTCCACGGCCTGTATTGGCTGGCCGTCAACCTCGCGGAGGAGCGGCCGCTGCTCGTGGTCGTCGACGACGCGCACTGGGTCGACGCGCAGACGCTCCGCTTCCTCGCCTACCTCGGCGCGCGCAGCGCTGAGCTCCCGGTGTTGCTCGTCGTGGCGGTGCGGACCGGGGAGTCGAGCGACCCGCGGCTGGCCGAGCTCGGGTCCGACCCGGCGACCGCGAGGCTCGCGCCGGGAGCGCTCAGCGGCGCTGCCGTCCGGGAGATCGTCGCCGCCGAGCTCGGAGATGGGCGCGCCCGGCCGGACGAGCGCTTCTGCGCGGCGTGCGCGGAGCTCACCGGCGGCAACCCGTTCCTGCTCGGCGAGCTCATCGCGGAGCTGCGCAACGAGGGGGTCGACCCTGTCGGCGAGGCGATCGCCCACATCGAGCGCGTCCGTCCGGCGTCGGTGTCTCGCGCGGTCGTGCTCCGGCTGTTGCGCCTCGGTCAGGACGCGCAGCGCCTCGCCCACGCGGTCGCGCTCCTGGAGAAGGCCGAGCTGCGCGACGCGGCGGCGCTCGCCGAGCTCGCGCCGGAGGACGCCCGGCGCGCGGCCGACCTGCTGAGCGCGACCCGCATCCTCGCCGCACCCGGCGCGTTCGCCGCCTCCGACGGAGCCCGCGCGCTGACGTTCGTGCATCCGCTGCTCCGGCACGCGGTCTACGAGAGCATCCCGCCGGCGGCGCGCGCCGACGGCCATCGCCGCGCGGCACTGCTGCTCGCGCGCCGCGGAGTGCGCGGGTCGGCACTCGCTGCCCACCTGCTGCGCGGCGAGGCGGCCGACGACCCGAAGATCGTCGAGCTCTGCCGAGCGGCCGCCGCCGAGGCGCTCGCCGGCGGCGAGCCCGCGACGGCGCTGCGGCTGGCCGCGCGGGCGCTCGCCGAGCCGGCGGGCGGGGACGTGCGCCCGCTCGTGCTCGGCGAGCTCGGAGAGGCGGCCGCGCTCGCGCGCGATCCGGCGGCCGGCGAGCATCTGTCCGCCGCGCTGCGCGGGCCACTGCCCGCCGAGGCGCGGGTGCGGATCCTCAACACGCTCGTCCAGTGGCTCGTCTGGAACGGCCGCATGGCGGAGGCCCACGAGCTGGTGACGCAGACACTCGTGGCGTTCGGTGCGCGCGCGCCGATTCCGGTCCGGGCGGCGCTTGAGACGTTGCGGACGGCGGTCGGGTCGCTCAGCGCCGAGCACATCGGCGAGGTCGAGGCGCGGCTGGACGAGGTGCACGCGCTGGCGGTGGCCGCAGGCCCCGCCGGGGCCGGGCTCCTGATCGCCGAGGGATGCGTGCGCGCGCAGCGCGGCGACTGGCACGGCCCGTGGCGCGAGCTGATCGCCGCAGGGCTCGGCGACGGCGCGTTCGTCGCAGCCCACACCGGCTCCGCGCCGATCATCGACTACGCGGCCGTCTGTCTCGTGTTCGGCGATGAACCGGCCCGGGCGCGGGCTCTGCTGGCCCAGGTCCGCGCCGACGCGACGGCGCGCGGTTCGATCCGCGCGCACCTCAACGCCATCAACTGGACGGCGCTCCTCGCCGTTCGCGCCGGCGACCTCGCGCGCGCGGAGGAGGACGCGCGCACCGCGCTGGAGCTCGCGGTCCGCCACGAGGTCCTATGGACGGTTCTGTGGGCGAGCGCGACGCTCGCGCGGGCGCTCAGCGCCTCCGGGCGGCTCGACGAGGCCGACGCGGTGCTGGCGGCGGCGCCGCTGGATGCGGCGGAGGGCAGCTCGCCCTGGCTGCACGCGACGCTCGTCCGCTCCCGCCTGCGGCTCGCCCAGGGCCGAATCGCTGATGCGATCGCCGATGCGCGCTCCGTCGGAGAGCGGACGATCATCGACAATCCGAGCTACGTGCCTTGGCGATCGATGTGGGCGCAGGCGCTCGGACGGGGCGAGGAGGCGGCGGCCCTCGCGCAGGCGGAACTGGCGCGCGCCCGGCAGCTCGGCCAGCCGCGCGGCGTCGCGGGAGCGCTCCGCGCGGTCGCCGGCGCCGGCGGCGTGCCGGATCCCGTGCCGGTGCTGCGCGAGGCGGTCGCGGTGCTGCGTGACTCGAGCGCGCGAATGGAGCTGGCGCACGCGCTCTGCGAGCTTGGTGCGGCGGAGCGGCGCGCCGGCCGGCGGGCGGCGGCGCGGGGTCCGCTGTACGAGGCGCTGGAGCTGGCGCGGCAGTGCGGGGCCGTTCCGCTCATGGAGCTCGCCCGGGACGAGCTGACGGCGAGCGGCGCGCGACCGCGGCGCGAGCGCTTCGCCGGACCCGAGGCGCTCACACCGTCGGAGATTCGCGTCGCCGAGCTGGCCGCCGCCGGGCGCACGAACCGGGAGATCGCCCAGGCGCTGTTCATCACCACGAAGACGGTCGGGACCCACCTCGGGCACATCTACGCGAAGCTCGGGCTGCAGGGGTCGGCGGCGCGTGAGCAGCTCGCGGGTGCCCTTCAGCCTGCGGGCGGCGGCGGCGCGGGCTGGCGCCACAGCCGGGCGGCTCGGTGACGCTGACGGGCTGAGCGTGACGCTGACGGGCCGAGCATGACAGGCGGTCCGGTGGCCGCGGGCGGCCCCCCGTCGCTCGCCGACCCGGTCCCTAGGTGATCTCGGCGAGCGACGGGGTGGAAGGGCCCCCGATGTCGGAAGGTTGCCGGACCGCGGCCGAGACCGCATCGGGACCCCCTCCTGAACTTTGAGGCTCGGGCCGCGAGCCGGTCAGGATGCGCTCGCCCCGGGCGCACCCTGACCGAGCTCGATGACCTCCTGGACGATCGTCACGAGCTCCATCCACCCCCAGAAGCCTCGCCGCTCGCCCCCGGGCAGCCGGGCCGTGCCGCGCACGGGGTCGGATCCGACCTGCAGTGTCACGGTGATGTCGACGACGTCGTCGCTGGCGATCACGCGCCGATGATCGAGAACCCCCGCCGTCGCCGCGTCGGGACCCCCTCCTGAACTTTCGCGGCGAACAGGCCGCGCACCGTTGCTGCGGGCGCCGGGGCTCACCGTCGCCGCGTGTCGCCGCCACTCACCGGATCGTGGCGGCGAGGGCGATGGCGAGTTCCGCGATCACCGCGTCTGCCTCGTCGGTCAGCCGCCGCCAGGTCAAGCGCGATCGCCGCGACCCGCTCGGCCGCCGTGACGGTCACGGGAACGTCCGACACATCACCCAGCAGCAGGACGCTGCCGTGTCGATTCTTCCCGGGGGCCGGGTCGACCCGACAGCGACCGGGCGGCTCAGCGGCGCATCGTCGGCCGGCGAGGCGCGGGCAGCCCGTCAGCGGCCGGGGCGCTACGCGACCGCGCCGAGGATCATCCCGGCGGCGACGGTGTCGTTGGTGGACTCGTCGATCAGGATGAAGCTGCCGGTCGTGCGGTTGCGGGCGTAGGGGTCGATCATCAGCGGCGAGGAGCAGCGCAGGTGGAGGCGGCCGATCTCGTTGAGCGAGAGCTGCGAGGCCGAGTGGTGCTCGAGCGTGTTGACATCGACGCGGTGCTCGATCGACTCGACGATCGCGCGCGCCGAGCGGGTCGTGTGCTTGATCGTGTACTTGCCGCGCTCGGCGAGCGGCTGCTCGCTCATCCAGCAGACCATCGCGTCGAGCTCCTTGGTGACCGCCGGCCGGTCCTCCGCCTCGACGATCATGTCGCCGCGCGAGATGTCGATCTCGTCCTCGAGGCGCAGCGCGACCGACATCGGCGGGAACGCCGCCTGCACCTCGCCCTCGAACGTGTCGATCGCCTTGATCCGCGAGCTGCGGCCGCTCGGCAGGACGACGATCTCGGAACCGGGATGCAACAGGCCGCCCGCGAGCTGGCCGGCGTAGCCGCGATAGTCGTGGTGCTCATCGGACATCGGACGGATCACCCATTGCACGGGGAAGCGCACGTCGGTGAGGTTGCGATCCGAGGCGATCACGACGTTCTCGAGGTGGTAGAGGAGCGGCGCGGCGCCGTACCACTGCATTCGGTCCGAGCGCTCGACGACGTTGTCGCCGCCGAGAGCCGAGATCGGGATGAACGTGATGTCGGGAATCTGCAGCCGCGAGACGAGGTCGGTCATCTGCTCGACGATCCGGTAGAAGACGGCCTGGTCGAACTCGACGAGGTCCATCTTGTTCACGCACACGACGAGGTGCGGGATCCGCAGCAGCGAGGCGATGTAGGCGTGGCGCCGGGTCTGCTCGGAGACGCCCTTGCGCGCGTCGATGAGCACGATCGAGAGGTCGGCGGTCGAGGCGCCGGTGACCATGTTGCGGGTGTACTGCTCGTGGCCGGGCGTGTCGGCGACGATGAACTTGCGCCGCGGGGTGGCGAAGTAGCGGTAGGCGACGTCGATCGTGATTCCCTGCTCGCGCTCGGCGCGCAGGCCGTCGGTGAGGAGCGCGAGGTTGAGGTAGCCGTCGCCGCGCCGCTCGGAGGTCTGCACGACGTGCTCCAGCTGATCCTCGAAGATCGACTTCGTGTCGTGCAGCAGCCGGCCGATCAGCGTCGACTTGCCATCGTCGACCGAGCCGGCGGTCGCGATCCGCAAAAGCTCCGAGGTGCGCGGCGGGATGAAGTACGGGGAGACCGGCGCCTGCGCGGTGCCATCCCCGTTCACGTCAACCGCCACTAGAAGTATCCCTCACGCTTGCGGTCCTCCATCGCGGCCTCGGTCGTGCGATCGTCCGCGCGCGTCTCGCCGCGCTCGGTGATGCGCGTGGCGGCGATCTCCGCCACCACCTGCTCGAGCGTCGTCGCCTTGGAGCGCACGGCGCCCGTGCACGTCATGTCGCCGACCGTCCGGTAGCGCACCGACTCGGTGAACGTCTCCTCGCCCTCGAGACGCGGGATGACCGGCGTGTCGGCGTAGAGCATGCCGTCGCGCTCGAACACCGGCCGCTCGTGGGCGAAGTAGATCGACGGGATCTCGAGGTGCTCGGTGGCGATGTACTGCCAGACGTCGAGCTCGGTCCAGTTCGAGATCGGGAACACGCGGACGTGCTCGCCCTTGCGGATCCGCGCGTTGTAGAGCGTCCACAGCTCCGGCCGCTGGTTCTTCGGGTCCCACTGGCCGAAGTCGTCGCGGAACGAGAACACCCGCTCCTTGGCGCGCGCACGCTCCTCGTCGCGGCGCGCGCCGCCGAATGCGGCGTCGAACTGGTGCTCCTCGATCGCGTCGAGCAGAGTCGTGATCTGCAGCCGATTGCGCGACGCGCGCGGTCCCGTGTCCTCCGTCACCCGGCCGCTGTCGATCGACTCCTGGACGCTCGCGACGATCAGCCGCTCGCCGAGGCGCTCGACGATCCGGTCGCGGAACTCGATGACCTCCGGGAAGTTGTGCCCGGTGTCGACGTGCATGATCGGGAACGGGAAGCGGCCGGGACGGAACGCCTTCTCGGCGAGGCGCAGGAGCACGATCGAGTCCTTGCCGCCGCTGAACAGCAGCACCGGCCGCTCGAACTCGGCGGCGACCTCGCGGAAGATGTGGATCGACTCGGCCTCGAGCGACTGCAGGTGGGAGAGCTCGTACTGAAGGGGGGTCATCGGCCTCCCAAGGGTAGACGGCGCGTTCGCGAGCACTACACGACGTGGATGCCGCACTCCGTCTTGTCCTCGCCGGCCCAGCGCCCCTCCCGCCCGTTGCCGGGGACGGTGCACGGGGCGCAGCCGATCGAGTCGTACCCCTCGTCGTGCAGCGGGTTGTACGGCAAATCGTGCGCGAACACGTACGTCCAGATCTGCTTCTCGCTCCAGTCGGCGAGCGGGGACAGCTTCCAGATGCCGCGCCGCTCGTCGTGCTCCAGCTTGGGCGTCGCGGCGCGCGTCGGCGCCTGCTCGCGCCGCAGGCCGGTCACCCAGGCGTCGACGTCCGCGAGCGCGCGCTCCAGGCCGGCGACCTTCGCCGCGCTGCAGCAGTTGCTCTGCGTCCACGGCTCGCCCGGGCTGCTCGCGTCGATGACCTCGATCCGCGCCTCGGGGAAGCGCTCCTCGAACCGCTTCCAGGTGGCGAGCGTCTCGGGGAAGAGCACGCCGGTGTCGATGACGAACGCGTGGAACTCCGGGTCGAGCTGCGAGAGCATGTGGAAGAGGACCGACTCCTCCTTCTGGAAGGAGCAGGCGAGCGTGAGCCGCGCGCCGAAGCGCTCGACCCCGTAGGCGAGCACCTCCTCGGCGCTCGCGGACTCAAGCTCCGGGCGTCCGCTGACCGCGCCCGGCTCGCCCTCGGGCCAGCTGACCGCTCGGCGTCCGGCCTCGCCTGAAAGGTCAGGGCCCGAGTCATCCGGCTGGCTCGCACGGCCGGGCACGGAGGGCGCGGCGGACGTCGTCCGGCCGGCGCTCAGATCGCGCATTCGCCCTCGCCGCGGACGACCTGGAACGGCCGGTCGCGGTCGTGGTCGATGAAGTGGTTCATGTTCTCAAGGCTGAATTCGATCGGCATCGTCAGATCCTTCACGCGGGCCTCGAACTCGCCCGCCCCCACCCGGTTGGCGAATCCGTGAAAGGTTTCCCCTTCCATTCGATCGGATTCATAGAAGCGTAGCCAGCGCTCGACCGCTTCGGGCACCCGGCGGGCGGGGAGGCGGGCCTTCAGGCGCTGGCCGAACGCGACCTCGCCGTCCTCGTAGTGCCCGCCGACGTGCGGGATGTAGGCCGGGATCGTGTGCTCTCCGACCTTGATCGAGGCGCCGTAGAAGCCGATCTCCGCGATGTGATGCTGGCCGCAGCCGTTCGGGCAGCCGCTCATCTTGATATGCACGCGACGGGTGAGCGGATCCTCGATCTCCATCGAGCGCAACCGCTCGGAGATCGCGCGGTTGAGGCCCATCGAGCTCGTGATCCCGAGCTTGCACGAGTCGGTGCCCGGGCAGCTCACGACGTCGGTCACCTCGTCGGCGCCGGCCTCGCCGAGGCCGAGCTCCGAGAGCGCCCGCCAGACCTCGTAGACGGATTCGTCCCGGACCCAGCGGAGCACGATGTTCTGGTGGACGGTCGTGCGCGCGAACCCGCCGCAGTAGCGGCGCATGATCTCGCCCAGGCCGCGCATCTGGTCGGGTGTGAGATCCCCGCGCTCGACCTTGACCTCGACGGTCGAGAATCCCGGCTGGCGCTGGGCGGTGACGTTCGAGCGGGCGAAGCGCTCGAACACCCGGCGGTCGCCGTTCGCCGACGCGTACCCATGCGGGCTGCGCGGCGGCAGCGCGGCCTGCTCGTCGATCTCGTAGAGGATCTCGTCGAGCGAGAAGTCCCGCTCCTGCACCCAGTCGCCGCGGAGCTCCTCGTCGACGAGCTCCCGGAAGGCGTCGATGCCGATCTTGTCGACGAGCACCTTGATGCGCGCGCGGGCGCGGTTGACGCGCAGGAAGTCCTGGCGATCGAAGATCCGCACGACCGCCTCGGTGACCTTGAGGTAGTCGCCGTTGTCGAGCTGCACGAACTCGTAGAGGACGGGGGCGAGCCGGGGCATGATCGCGGTGCCGCCGCCGACACGGACCTCGACGCCACGGACGCCGTCACGCTCCCGCGGGGTGAACGCGATGTCGTGGATCTGGGTGATCGCGTTGTCCTCGTCGGTGGCGGTGAACGCCGTCTTGAACTTGCGTGGCATCGCCTGGGTCGTCGGGTGCCGCACGAAGTAGCGCACGTACGCGCCCGCGTACGGGGTGATGTCGAACAGCTCGCCGGGCAGCGTCCCCGCGCGCGGGTCGCCGGTGACGTTGCGCACCGTGTTGCCGCAGCCCTCGCGGGAGGAGAGCCCGGCGTCGGACAGCTCGCGGATGAGCTTCGCGGCGTCGGGGAGCGGCACGTGGTGCATCTGAATGTTCTGCCGGGTGGTGATGTGCCCCTTGCGGAGCGGCACGTAGCGCTCGATTCCGGCCGCGAACGCGTCGAGCTGGTCGGGCGTGACACCGCCCATCGGCAGCTTCACCCGGACCATCTGCACGTTCGGCTGGCGCTGCCCGTAGACCCCCTGCTTGAGGCGAAATTTGACGAACTCCTCCTCGTCGAGCTCGCCCCGCAGGAAGCGCGTGGACTCGGTGTCGAAGTCGTCGAACTCCCGCTGGAGGATCGGAATGACGTGGCCCGGAACGTTCTTGACGATCTCGGGGTTCTCCAACGTCCCGGTGCGGGCGGTCTGCGTGGCGGAGGGCTCCATCGGGCGGGTCCTTTGGTCGACGGCGGGCGGGGCCGGGCGGCGGCCGAAGCAGTAAATTACCAAAAGCAGATCCGAATATAGCTATTTTCGTCGGCGAGCGCTCCACAACTCATGCGCCCGCGGCCGGTCGCCAGCCCGCGCGGCCGAGGGTCGGTTCGCCGGCGGTCGCGGGGCGTGTGCCCGGCGAGGCGGGCGCCGAGATGACGCGCGCCGCGGGTCAGCCGCGGACGACCGTCCAGCGGACGACGATCGTCTCCGCGTGGCCGCGCCGGTCGCGCGCGGTGATCCTGCTCACGCGCCGCCCCGGCCGTCTCGGGCGGCCGCCGATGACGCCGGTCCGCCGGTTGATCCACAGGCCCGCCGGGAGCCGGCGGGCGAAGTAGCGCAGCCGCAGGCCCGCCCGGTCACGCGCCCGGAAGACGATCCGCACGCGCCGGCCGAGCCGCACGACGCGCCGCCGACGGCGTGCCGCGAAGCGCACGACGGGGGCTCTGTCGCCGGAGCCCGAGCGCCGGGTCGGGACGGGGGTCGTCGGCGCCGGCGCGGGGGTCGTCGGCGCCGGCGCGGGGGTCGTCGGGTTCGTGGGCGGCGTCGTCGTGGCGGGCGTCGTCGTCTGCGTCGTCGTCGTGGTCGGCGACGCGGTGACGGTTCTCGTCGTGGCGCAGAGCGCCGGGATGAGCGCGGCGCCGGCGGGGGCACCCAGGCCGGAGGCCATGTCATACCCGCCGCGCGCGGCATAGCCGCTCACGCCATCGGTGTTGTTGCCGGAGGTGACGTCGAGGAAGTCCGTGG
Organism: Solirubrobacteraceae bacterium; assembly: GCA_035294545.1. GTDB lineage: Bacteria > Actinomycetota > Thermoleophilia > Solirubrobacterales > Solirubrobacteraceae > Palsa-465. The sequence goes on from DATGKS010000048.1 coordinate 19,112, forward strand.
ACGGGAGGCCATAGAGCACCGCGTTCGCGAAGCCGACGCGCACCTGGTTCGTGGTGCAGGCGCTCGAGCTGTCGGCGAGCGCGACGAGCGCGGCCCACGTCGGGGCGGCGGCGCTGGTCCCGCCGGCGAGGAGCCATTGCCCGTTCCAGAGGATGTTGTAGCCGGTGTTCGGGTCCGCGTCGGCGGAGACGTCCGGGACCTCCCGGCAGCTCGTCGAGGTCGTCCCGCCGCCGGGCGTGCCCGAGCAGCTGATCGTGTTTTGGGGGATCGCCACCGCGCTCTGGTAGCTCGGCGACGCCCACTGCCGCGAGACGCCGCCGCCGCCGGCGCCGCCGCCGTAGCTCGAGTCGTTCCACACGGTCTCGGGGATCCCCGGGCTGCTGCTCGTCATCGTCGTGCCGCCGACGCCGGTCACATACGGCTGCGAGGCGGGGTCGTCGACAGAACGCGTTCCGTTGCCGCAGTCGTCCGCGCCGTTGTCACCGGCGGCGGCGAACACGGCCTCGCCCTGGACCGCCGCCTCCTCGAAGAGCGTGTTCTCGGCGCTGAGCAGGCTGGTGCCCGCGGCCGCCTCGCACGCGCCCCACGAGGTCGAGACGATCGGCGCATCGGCCTGCACGATCGCGCGGTAGACGTCAAGCAGGCCCGCGATCGTGTTCGGCCCCTCGTAGACGTCGATCGTCGCGCCGGGCGCGAGCCCCGCGACGTCCTCGATGTCGAGCACGTCCTCCAGCCCGCACTCGGGGTCGTAGTTCGGCCCGGAGCGCCAGCAGTTGGCGGCGCCGCCGTCGACGGCGATGTTCGACACCTGCGCGCTCGTGCCGTCGCAGGTCTGGTAGCTCGAGACGTCGCTCGCGTGGTAGGGCGCAAGCTCAACGAGCGCAACCGTCGAGCCCGCCCCGAGATTCCCGGCGTTCCACTGCCCGTCCATGCCGTAGGCGGAGCCGATCTCGGCGGCCGTGTAGCCGCCCGCGGCGTTCTCCGAGCTGCACGAGCTCGGGCCGGCAGCGCTCGTCGTGGACCGAGGCCTCGCCGCGGCGCGCGCGCTCGCGGCGGGGGCGCGACGCAGGCCCTGGGGAGCGGCCGCGGGCAGCGTGTCGAGTCCGGCGACCGCCTGCACGGCGGCGGCGGCCGCGGCCGGCAGGGTCGGGTTCGTCACATCGGCGTAGGCGCTCGTACCGTCGGGCAGCGTCACCCGCTCCAGGGCGGTGCCGAACGCGTCATCGATCTCGGCGGCGGTGCCCGACGCGCTCAGCGAGAGCCCGTTGCTGGCGACCGCTCCGACGGACACGCCGGCCTGGGTGAGCGCGCTGCGCACGCTCGCGACCTCGGCGGCGCCGGCGCCGAAGCGCGCCGCGAACTGCGCGACGCTTAGATAATGGCGGTAGAGCGGGGAGCTCGGGTCGGACACCTGCTGGGCGTAGCCGGCGAGCGCCGCGGGGTCCGACGGGGCGAGCGCGACCGTCAGCTGGACAGGCGCGCTCGGGGCAAGCGCGCCCCGGATCGTGGCGCCGGCGGGAACGGCCGCCGCCCGCTGGACGAGCGCCCGCTTACCCGCGCCCGCGCCCGCGCCGACGACGGCCGCGCGGGCCGCGGGGCCGCCGGTGAGCGCGCCGGCGAGCGTGCCGGTCGCCGCGAGCAGCGGGATCGTCCAGCGCCGAAGCACTAGATCCAGTCGGGGAGCAGCCCGGGCTGCCGGGCCACCCCCTCGCGCAATGACGCCTCGAGCCAGGGTGAGCGCCGCGGCGGCGCCGCGACGGGCGGGCGGGCCGTATCCCGCATGAAGCGCGCGAGCGCGGCGACGACGGCGGCGGCCTCCTCCACGGAGGCGCCGGGCGCGACGATCGAGAGCTCCGGACGGCGGTTCATTGCCCTGGGGAGGCTATCGGCGGCTCCGCGAGGAACTTGAGCGTCGATGGCGCGAGCGGCGGGCGGCGCCGCTCGCCGGTCGCCGCGCGCGGCGAGCGGTGCGCGAATGGCGGTGGCGACCGCGGCGGCGAGAGGCGGCGCGGCGATGGCTCCGCTTGGCGTCGTGACGAGCGACCGCCTGCGGCGCGACGCTCGCCGTGAACGAGCCGGTCGCGGTCGCGCCGTCGGCGTCGACGGCGGTGACCGTCACCGTGAAGCTGCCGGCCACGGTGGGCGCGCCGCTCAGACGGCCGGTGCGCCCGCCGAGCGAGACGCCCGCCGGCAGCCCCGTCGCCGACCAGGCGATGCCCGCCGCGCGGGTGCTGTGCGCGTTCAGCGCGAGCGCCACCCGGCGGCCGGCCGCCCAGCGCTGGGCGGGCGGCGCCGAGAACGCGAGCGCGTCCCCGCAGAGCGCCGGGCCGAGCGCCGCGGTCGGAGTGCCGAGGCCGGAGGCCATGTCGTAGCCGGCCGCCGCGGAGTAGCCGGCGAGGCCGCCGAACGCGTTCGTGCCCGAGGTCACGTCGTGGATGTCGGCGGCCGCCGCGTACAGCGCCGGGTTGAGGAACCCGAGCCGTCCGGGGGCGCATGCCGGAGAGGCGGCGGCGAGCGTGACGAGCGAGGCGACGGTCGGGGCGGCGATGCTCGTTCCGCCGACGGTCCGCCAGCCGCCGCGGAAATACGCGGTGTAGCCGCTGTCGGGATCGGCATCGGCGGAGATGTCCGGCAGCTCGCGGCAGCTCGTCCCGGACGCCCCGCAGGTGACCGAGGACTGCGGGACGGCGGCGGTCTGCCACGCCGGGCGGCCCCAGAATTGCGAGACACCGCCGCCGGAGGCGCCGGCCGCGTCGTCCCACACGCTGTCGCCGCCCGAGAGCAGGTGGGTGCCGCCGACCGAGGTCACCCAGGGCTGGGAGCTCGGGTCGTCGACGGAGAGCTGGCCGTTGCCGCAGTCGTTCGTGCCGGCGTCGCCCGCGGCGGCGATCACCGTCTGTCCCTGGACGGCGGCCTCCTCGAAGAGCGTGTTCTCGGCGGCGAGCGCCTGCGGGCCCATCTCGGCCTCGCACAGCCCCCACGACGTCGAGACGACCTGCGCGGCGTCCTGGGTGACGATCGCGCTGTACGTATCGTAGGCACCCTGGCCGGTCGGCGGTCCCTCGTAGACGAGGATGTGCGCCTTCGGGGCGAGGCCGATCACGTCCTCGACGTCGGCGGCCGCCTCGCCGCTGCCGTAGCCCGCGCCGGGGCCGCCGTCGACGGTCGCGACGTCGACGGTCGCGGCGGTGCCCATGCACGCCTGGTAGGCGGCGAGGTCGGACGCGCTGAACGGCTCGAGCTCGAACAGGGCGATCGTCACGCCCGCGCCCTCGTCGCCGGCGGCATAGAAGCCCGACAGGCCGTAGTGGTCGGCGATCTGCGACGGCGTGTAGCCCCATCCCTCGGCGGCCGCGGTGCGTGCGGCGGTGCAGGCCTGCGGGCCGGCCGAGACGCGGTGGCCGGAGGCGTGGGTGCGGGCGCGGGCGTGGATCCGAGCACGCGCGGCTCCGGCGCGCAGGCGCGTCCGGTGGCGGCGGCCGAGCTCGAGGCCGGCGCGCGGGGCGATCGAGTCGAGCCCGACGATGCCCTGCACGAGCGCGCCGGCGGGCCCGCGGAGCGCGGGGCGGGCGGCGGGCGCGTCCTGGGCGGCGCCGCCGCGCAGGACGTAGCGGTCGATCGGGGTGCCGAACGCGTCGGCGGTCACCCGCGCGGTCGCGCGCACGCTGATCGAGAGCCGGTTGGGGCTCGTCGCGCCGACGACGAGGCCGCGGGCGCGCAGTCCGGCGCGGACGAGCCGCAGCTCTGCGGCGGTCGGCCCGAAGCGGCGCGCGAACTCGGCGACGGAGAGGTAGTGGCGGTACTCGGGCGAGCCGGTCCGGGTGACGGCGGCGGCGTAGGCGGCGAGCGCCGCAGCGTGGCGCGGGCGGAGCGCGACCGTGACGCGCAGCTGGGCGCCCGGCGCGACCCGCCCGAGGTCGCGGGCGCCGGCGGGGAGCGCGGCGCCACCGCGGGCGAGGACCGAGGCGAACCCTCCCGCCCGGGCGCCGCCGGCGAGCGAGAGCAGCGTGGCCGCGCTCACGAGCAGTGCGAGCAGCGCGAGACCGGCGGACGGAAGCGCGAGGCGGGCGGACGGGCGATGTGGACGGGTGGCGGGCACCCTCCCGGCATCGGGCACTCGACAGGTTCTGGACGCCCGCGTCCAGCGGGCGTGGACGGATCGACGAGAGCCCCTCGACTATCCGTCCAGGCGCGCGGTCAATTGCTCCTGGACGCGGGTGCGAGCGCGCCGAACCCTGCGCTACAGCGGGATGTTGCCGTGCTTGCGGCGGGGCCCGGGCTCGCGCTTGGTGTGGAGCGTGTCCAGGGCGGTGATCAGCTTCGGCCGCGTCTCGTGCGGGAAGATCACGTCGTCGATGTAGCCGCGCTCGGCGGCCACGTACGGGTTGGCGAAGTGCGCCTTGTAGGCGTCGATCAGCTCCGCGCGGCGGGCGTCGGGATCCTCGGCGGCGGAGAGCTCGCGGCGATAGATGATGTTGACAGCGCCCTCCGGCCCCATGACCGCGACCTCGGCGCTCGGCCAGGCGAGGTTGTAGTCGGCGGCGAGGTGCTTCGAACCCATCACGTCGTAGGCGCCGCCGTAGGCCTTGCGGGTGATGACGGTGATCTTCGGCACGGTCGCCTCAGCGTATGCGTAGAGCAGCTTGGCGCCGTGGCGGATGATCCCGTTCCACTCCTGCTCGGTCCCGGGCAGGAAGCCGGGCACGTCGCAGAACGTGAGGATCGGGATGTTGAACGCGTCGCAGGTGCGGATGAAGCGCGACGCCTTCTCCGAGGACTCGATGTCGAGCACGCCCGCCAGCTGCGCCGGCTGGTTGCCGACGACGCCGACCGCATGGCCGTCCATGCGCGCGAACCCGCACACGATGTTGCGCGCGAAGTGCTCGGAGACCTCGAGGTACTCGCCGTCGTCGACGATCCGGCGGATCACCTCGCGCATGTCGTACGGGCGGTTCGGCGAGTCGGGGATGATCGTGTCGAGCTCGGGGTCGGCGCGGAGCGGATCATCGGCGGGCTGCACCCGCGGCGGCGTCTCGAGGTTGTTCTGCGGCAGGAACGAGAGCAGGTAGCGCGCGTCCTCCAGGCACTGCTCCTCATCATCGGAGGCGAAGTGCGCCACGCCCGACTTCGTGCTGTGCGCCATCGCGCCGCCGAGCTCCTCGAAGCCGACCTCCTCCCCGGTGACCGTCCTGATCACGTCGGGGCCGGTGATGAACATGTGCGAGGTCTCCTTCACCATGAAGACGAAGTCGGTGATCGCCGGCGAGTAGACGGCGCCGCCCGCGCACGGTCCCATGACGAGCGAGATCTGCGGGATCACGCCGCTGCAGCGCACGTTGCGCAGGAACACCTCGCCGTAGCCGCCGAGCGAGACGACGCCCTCCTGGATCCGCGCCCCGCCGGAGTCGTTGATGCCGATCACCGGACAGCCGATCTTCGCCGCCAGATCCATGATCTTGCAGATCTTCTCGGCCATCACCTCGCCGAGCGAGCCGCCGAACACCGTGAAGTCCTGGCTGAACACGCACACCCGGCGACCGTCGATCGTGCCGTGTCCGGTGACGACCGCGTCGCCGTAGGGCCGGCGCTCCTGCATGTCGAAGTCGTGCGTGCGGTGACGGACGAACACGTCCATCTCCTGGAAGGACCCGGGGTCGAGCAGCTTCGCGATCCGCTCCCGCGCGGTGAACTTGCCCTTCGCGTGCTGCTTGTCGACCGCCGCCTGGCCCGCGTTGTGGATCGCGTGCTCGCGCAGGTCGGCAAGGAGCGCGAGCTTCTCCTCGGCGGTCTCCGGCAGGGTGTCGATGTCGGTCATCGCCGGGCGAGTCTATGCAAGCCGGACGCGCCCGGCTCCGCCGCGGGGCCCTCGCGCCGCGGCGCGGCGAGCGATTCGGCGCAGGTGAGGTTGGAATCGCGCACGATCGCGATCCGCCTCAACCCCGCCCGCGGGCGACGAGCCCGTCGAGGAACACGTCGATCGCGAAGTGGAAGCGCTCGTCGCCGTCCCCGGAGACGAGCTCGGCGGCGTAGCGCGTGAGGTGCGGGAAGCGCTCGGGTGCAAGCGCGGTGATCGCATCCTCGATCCGCGCCACAGTCTCCGCCTCGACGTGCCCATGCATCCGGTGGACGTCGGACTCGACCGCGGTCGCAGTCGTGATCAGCGGCAGGATGTCGCACGCCCAGGCCGCGTCGTGCGGCGTCACCCCCCCGGCGAGCAGGAGCTCCAGGAGGTGGTCGGCGACGCGCATCGTGCGCTCGCTCGCCGGCGGGTTGCCGACCGCGACCGACGCGAGGCCGGGATGGGCCTCCATCGCCCGCAGCCACCCCCGGACGAGCTCGTGCACCTGCTCACGCCAGCGCGCCGGTTCGACCCGCGGCAACTCGATCGCGCCGGACACCCGGTCGAGCATCTGCCGAAGCAGCTCCTCCCGGTTCTGTACGTAGACGTAGAGCGACGCCGGCCCGGTGTCGAGCTCGGCCGCCACGCGACGCATCGTCACCGCATCGAGCGTCTCCTCGCGGCAGATCGCGAGCGCCGCGTCGACGATCGCCTCGGCGCTGAGCGGCGACTTCGCGGGGCGGTCCCGGGTGCTGCGCGAGCGGGTCGTGGCCACGTGGCGCAGTCTACTTGACACGAACAGCGTTCGTTACGTACGCTGTTCGTCACGAACGCTGTTCGTCGCTTGCCTCGCGACCCCGACCACAGGAGAACCCGTGTCCGCTCCCACCACATCCCCACCCGAAGCGCCGCCCGCGGAGGGCGGGGCGCCGCCCGCGGAGGGCAAGGCGCCGTACCGGCTGCGCTGGCTCGTGCTCGCGGTCGTGCTCGGCGCGAACATCATGGATCTGCTTGACGCGACGATCTCAGGCGTCGCCGGCCCGACGATCCGGCATGACCTCGGCGGCGGTACGACGACGCTGCAGTGGCTGAGCGCGGCCTACACGCTCGCGTTCGCGGTGCTGCTCGTCACCGGCGCCCGGCTCGGCGACCTGTTCGGTCGCCGGCGCCTGTTCCTCGTCGGATCCGCCGGCTTCACCGTCTGCTCGACGCTGTGCGCGCTCGCGCCCTCGCCGGGCGTGCTGATCGCCACGCGCGCGCTCCAGGGAGCGTTCGGCGCACTGCTCATCCCGCAGGGCTTCGGCTTGCTCAAGGAGAGCTTCTCCGAGGAGGAGATGCCGACGGTGTTCGCGATCTTCGGGCCGGCGATGGGGCTGCCGATGCTCATCGCTCCCGTGCTGGCGGGCGCGCTCATCGGCGCCGACCTGTGGGGCACCGGCTGGCGGCTCGTGTTCCTCATCAACCTGCCGATCGGCGTGTTCTCGTTCGCCGCCGCGCTGCGGGCGCTGCCGCGCGTCGTCTCGCACGCCGGCCGGCGCCTCGACCTCGGCGGGATGGCGCTCGTCGGGCTCGGGCTCTTCGCGATCATCTACCCGCTGATCCAGGGCCGCGCCGCCGGCTGGCCGGCATGGACGTTCGCGCTGCTCGCCGCCGGGCTCTGCCTGATCGTCGCGTTCGTCCTCTACGAGCGGCGGCGCACCCGCGATCCGCTGATCGAGCCGGGGCTGCTCGCCAACCGCAGCTACGCGAGCGGGCTGGCGGTGATGCTCGCGTTCTTCGGCGCGTTCGGCGGGCTGTACCTGTGCGTGTCGCTGTTCACCCAGCTCGGCGAGCGGTTCTCGGCGATCCACGCCGGCCTCACCCTCACCCCGATGGTGGTCGGGATGGTCATCGGCATGGGCGTGTCGTTCGCGCTCGTCGCGAAGCTCGGCCGGCACCTCATCCACGGCGGGATCGCGCTCGTCGCGGCCGGCGCCGCGGGGCTTGCGCTCACGGTGACGGGCGCCGCGAGCGCCTCGACCTGGGACCTCGCGCCGAGCCTGTTCGTAATCGGCGTCGGCGCCGGCACGAGCTTCGGCCAGCTGTTCGACTTCATCCTCGCCGGCGTGCAGATGGACCACGTCGGCTCGGCGTCGGGCGTGCTCGAGGCCACCCAGCAGCTCGCCAGCGCGCTCGGCGTCGCGGTGCTCGGCACGATCTTCTTCAGTCGCTTCCCCGCCCACCCGGCGACGGATGCGCTGCAGATCCTCGCCTGGGCCTGTCTCGTCCCGATCGCGGCGGCATTCGCGCTCGTGTTCCGGCTGCCGATGCGGGCGCGCGAGCAGGGCTGATCGCGGGCACGGAGCGGCCGGCGGCGCGGGAGGGCGCGCCGCCGGCCCGCCCTCCTGCACGCGCTACCCGCCGACGTGGAGCGCCATCAGCACCACCGTCGCCAGCACGAGCCCGCTGATCAGCCCGGCGACCGCGAGCACCTGGCGCTGGACGGCGTGGTACTCGGGACCGAGCGTGCCGCGCGAGTGGACGCGATCGCCGACGTCGCGCCGGGCGAGCTCCGCAAGGCGCCCGGTGCGCGGGATCATCACCATCCCCTCGAGCGCGCCGATGACGATCGCCGCGCCGATCCCCCACTGCACATAGAAGGCGCCCCACACGCTCAGCTTCGAGGCGAGCGCGACGCCGAAGACGACGACGAGCACGAGCGCCGGCGACACGAGCCGACGGCTCACCGCCTGCTGCATCTGGTGAAACCACGGCATCGCGGTCGCATCCAGCCGCGCGCCGACCGTCATGAACAGCGGGTAGGCGAACACGATGCCGAACCCGATCACGGCCGAGAAGATGTGCAGGGCGAGGATCACCTCCCAGAGCCGGGACAGGTGATGGGAGGCGGCGAGCGTCACGGTGGGCATACGGTATCCGGCGTAGCCTTGGCGGGAGATGCGCGTCACGGTTCGTCTGTTCGCGGGGCTGCGGGAGCGCGCCGGCGCGGGCGAGGTCACGCTCGATCTGCCGGACGGCGCGCGGGTGTCCGACGCGCTGCAGGCGGTCGCGGAGATCACGGCCGGGACGCGGGTTGTGATGGCGGTCAACCGGGAGTACGCCGACGAGCGGCAGAGGCTCGCGCCCGGCGACGAGCTCGCGCTGATCCCGCCGGTGTCCGGGGGCGCCGGGCCGAACCAACCACCCGGGAACGCCGAGTCGCAGGGGCCGTCCGGGGGCGCCGAGTCGCAGGGGCCGTCTGGGGGCGCCGAGCCCTCCGGGCTGCGGGACGCCGCACCGTCCGGGAGCGCGGGGCGCCGTGATGCGATCCACGCGCGCGTGAGCGCCGAGCCGCTCGCGCTCGACCCGCTGCTCGCGTTCGTGCGCGACGCGCGCGCGGGCGCGGTCATCACGTTCGCCGGCGTCACGCGCGAGGTGCCCGCGCTCGAGTACGAGGCCTACGCGGAGATGGCGGTGCCGCAGATGCGCGCGATCCTCGAGCGGGCGCTCACGCGCCACGGCCTGTGCGCGGCGGCCGCCGAGCATCGCACGGGGACGGTCACGCTCTCCGAGCCCTCGGTGCTCATCGCGGTCTCCGCGCCGCACCGGGCGGAGGCGTTCGCCGGCGGCCGCGAGATCATCGATGAGCTCAAGCGCCGGGCGCCGATCTGGAAGCGCGAGGAGGGCGAGTGGGTGTCCGGGACGGCGCCCACCGTGCCGCCCCGCGCCGGCAGGACGTCCCCCCGCGCCGATCAATAGGCTCCGCGCGATGCCCACCTCGCTCGTGACCGGCGGCGCCGGGTTTCTTGGATCGCACCTCTGCGAGGAGCTGCTCCGGCGCGGCCACCGCGTCGTCTGCGTCGACAACTTCGAGACCGGCTCGCTGGAGAACATCGAGCACCTGCGCTCCCCCGAGTTCGACTTCCGCCAGATCGACATCATCGAGCCCTACTTCGTCGAGGTGCCGGTCGATTTCGTGTACCACTTCGCCTCCCCCGCCTCGCCGATCGACTACCTGCGCCTGCCGCTGCACACGCTCAAGGTCGGCTCCTACGGCACCCACCACACGCTCGGCCTGGCCAAGCTGCACCGCGCCCGGTTCCTCACCGCCTCGACGAGCGAGGTGTACGGCGACCCTCAGGTCCACCCCCAGTCCGAGTCCTACTGGGGCCATGTCAACCCGATCGGGCCGCGCGGCGTCTACGACGAGGCCAAGCGCTACGCCGAGGCGCTGACGATGGCCTACCACCGCCAGCAGGGCGTCGACACGGCCATCGTCCGCATCTTCAACTCGATCCTCGCCGACGAGCAGGTCGTCTACGACGACGGCCGCGAGCTGCGGCGTGAGCCGGTGACCGAGCTCGCCGCCCGGCTCGCCCGTTACGCGGTCGCGGCCGGGTACGTGCCCCAGCGCGCGCCCCGCGCCGGTCAGCCGGCCCTGCTCGACGCCGGCTTCTCTCCGGCGATGGAGTACCCGCTCGACGGCGTGACGGTCCCGGCGTTCGGCGCGGACGCCCGGATCTCCGCCGCGCACGCGCAGGCGCTGATCGCGCACCCGACCGAGGATCGCTGCTACGAGATCACGACCCGCTACGGCCGCTCGGTACGCGTGACCGGCCACCACTCGGTGTTCGTCGAGGGCGAGGGTGGCGAGCCGGTCGCCAAGCCCGCGGAGGAGCTCAAGGTCGGCGATCGCATCGGGATCGCGCGGCGGATCGACATGCCGGGACGTGACCGGCGGTGGATCACGATGGTCGAGGTCTGGCAGTGGCTCGAGCGCGACCCCTGGGAGCTGACGGTCGAGGCGCCCGGGCTCGGCGAGCGCGCCTGGGAGGCGCGCTTCGACCTGTTCGGTCTCATCACGTCGGAGCGGCGCGGCAACGGATCAAACTGGCGAAACGGGGCCTGGAGCCGGCTCATCCGCATGCGGCGCACCGATCGGCTGCCGCTGCCGTGCGCGTGGCGCGCGCTGACGGCGCTGCCCGAGGACGGCCGGGTGCGCGTCCTGCACCGGGGCCGGAGCACGTCGTTCCCGCTCATCGTGGAGATCACGGACGAGCTGCTCTGGCTGCTCGGCCTGTGGGTCGCGGAGGGGGCCTGGCACGAGAGGGGCAGGAACGCGTTCCTCACGCTGAGCGGGGACGAGGCGCTGCTCGAGCGGGCGGCGGAGGTGTTCGAGCGACAGCTCGGCCTGCACGTCGTGCGGGCGCCCAGGAGCGATGCGCGGGCCGCGTCGATCTTCATCCACTCGAAGCTGCTGCTGCGGCTGATGGACTTCCTCGGGTTCGCGGGCAACGCGAAGCGGATCCCCGGCTGGATCCTCGGACTGCCGCTCGATCGCCTGAAGTGGTTCATCGAGGGCTACCGCGAGGGCGACGGCGTGCACTCCGGCGCCCGTTACGAGGAGCAGCGGCGGCACTACTTCAACACGATCCACGCGGGTCTCAAGGACGACCTGATCGTCGCGCTCGCCCGGTTCGGCCTCGTCCCATCGGTCGGTCGCTACGCGTCGCACGCTATGACACCCGACGGGGAGCGAACGTTTCCGTTCTGGTCGCTCACGCTGTGCGACGTGAGCCCCTGGAGCCCGCTCAAGTGGGACGCAGGCGTCGTCCAACACCTGAACGCGCGCACCAGCGGCGACATCGTCTGGGCGAAGATCCGCTCGATCGAGGAGATTGACGCGACGCCGCTCGTCTACGACTTCTCGGTCCCCGGCCGCGAGAACTTCTGGGCCGGCACCGGCGTGGTGGCGCGAAACACGTACGGCCCGCGGATGAGGCCCCACGACGGCCGGGCGATCCCGACGTTCCTGCGTCAGGCGCTGCAGAACCGGCCGCTCACGGTGTTCGGGGACGGCTCGCAGACCCGCTCGTTCTGCTACGTCGACGACCTCGTGCGCGGGATCATCGCGCTCGCCGAGTCCGGGTACCACGAGCCCGTCAACATCGGTAACCCGAAGGAGTTCACGCTGCTGGAGCTGGCGCGGGAGGTGATCGCGGTCACGGGCTCGAGCTCGGAGATCGTGCACGAGGCGCTTCCCACCGACGATCCCCAGGTGCGCCGCCCGGACATCGCGAGAGCGAAGGAGCTGCTCGGCTGGGAGCCGACAGTCGAGCTGCGCGAGGGGCTCGAGCTCACGCTCGCCCGATCCGGCCCGGATAAGCTCATCGGGACGTGAGCTTTCGCCCGTGGGCGCCGCGTGCAGGGACGTGCGGTTGCGCCGACGGCTTCAGACGCAACTTCGCGCCCATGCGAAGCGTTTCACCATGGACGGCGGCGTGGCGGGTAGCTTGACCGCCACCCGCGGATGGGATCAGATCCCTCAGTGACGATCAACCAAAAACACGCGATCGAGCAGGACGCGGAGTCTCGCAAGGGGCGGTCGGCCCCGGTCGTGCTGCCCGCACGCGACGTCCGGCGCAAGCGCCCGCCGCTGCTCTCGTTCCTGCTGCGCCGGTCGACCGCGCGCGCCACCGCGCGGATGGTCGTGCTGCTCGTCATCGACCTCGCCGCGGTGTGCGGCGGGCTCTTCACCGCGACCGCGATCAAGCTCGTGTTCGAGCATGGGCTCAGCGCCGCGGCCGCATGGTCGACGACCCGGCACTTCCTCGCGTTCGCCTACCTGCTCACCGCGCTCGCGTTCGCGCGCCTCGACCTCTACTCCGACCGGCCGCGACGGCCCGGGTTCTCGAAGATCGCCACCGGCCTCTTCCAGGCGACGCTGCTCGGGCTGATCTTCTCGCTTGCAAATGGCGACCACTTCGACAGCTACTGGATCTTCTACGGCTCGTTCGCGTTCGCGCTGCTCTACGACTCGGCGCTGCGCGAGACCTATACGCAGCTCACCGGACGGCTGCTCGAGCAGGTCGGCTACCGCCGCCGAGCGGTGCTCGTCGGCTCCGGCAGCCGGATCGGCGCGGTCGCCGACGCGCTCGAGGGCGACGCCCGCGCGAGCGTCGACATCGTCGGCTACCTGTCGCTCGGAATGCCGCCGCGCAGCGGGCTGCGCCCGCTCGGCGAGCTGGAGGACCTCGACGCCGTGATCGCCTCCGAGCAGGTCGACGAGGTGATCATCGCCGACCCGGACTTCCCCCAGGGCCCGGCGCTCGACCTCGTCGAGACCTGCCACGCCCGCGGCGTCACCGTCCACGTCGCGCCCTCGACGATGGAGATCCTCGTCGACCGCGCCGAGTTCGTGCCCGGCGAGTCGGTGCCGCTGTTCACGCTGCGCCCACCGGTGTTCGACGGCGTCCAGTTCGCGGTCAAGCGGAGCTTCGACCTGCTCGTGGCGGGCATCGGCCTCGTGCTCATCTCCCCCGTGCTCCTCGCCTGCGCGGTCGCGGTCAGGCTCACGAGCCGCGGACCGATCATCTACCGCTCGTTGCGACCCGGAATCGGCGGCAAGCCGTTCGCCTGCCTGAAGTTCCGCACGATGCGGGTCGACATCCACCTGACGACCGACCAGCTGGAGGCGCTCAACGAGTCATCGGGCGCGCTCTTCAAGATCCGCGACGACCCGCGGCTCACGTCGGTCGGGCGCTTCCTGCGCCGCTTCTCCCTCGACGAGCTGCCGCAGCTCATCAACGTGATGCGCGGCGAGATGTCGCTCGTCGGCCCGCGACCGCTGCCGATGCGCGACTTCGAGCTGCTCGACGACTGGCACAAGAAGCGCTACCTCGTGCTTCCCGGAGTCACCGGGCTCTGGCAGGTCTCCGGACGCTCCGAGCTCGACTTCGACGACCTCGTGCGGCTCGACTTCCTCTACCTCGAGCGCTGGTCCGTGCTGCTCGACCTCTCGATCCTGCTCAAGACGGTCCCCGCCGTGCTCTCACGGCGCGGCGCGTACTGAGCCACGCTGCCGTCGGGCCGGCCGGCGGCAGCGACGCCGCGCCGCGAGCGCCCGTAAGATGATGGCGTCCATGCCCCCGGTCGAGCGGTTCGTCATCTCGTTCGCGGCCGAGCCGCCCCAGGAGCCGCTTCCCTACGGACGCTGGGCCGACACGCTCGGCCACCACTTCGCGGACGCGTGCGCGAATCTCGATCCGGAGGGCGCCGACCTCGGCGAGGCCGGCGTGGTCGCGTGGTTCCCGGACCGCAGCTGGGGCGGGCGCACCTTCGTGCCCGCGGTCGCACGCACGACGACCGGCTACGAGCTGTTCGGCTACGTCTCGTTCGCCGAGTCAACCGGCGGCGCCCCGAGCGATTTCCGGGCGCGGGCGGACTTCACCTCGGAGACCGCCGAGCAGAACCCCGACTGGAAGCTCGACCTCAACGACGACGTCGTCGGCACCTGGCGTGGGGAGGGCGGAAACGTCGCGCAGATGACGCTCGTCTGGGGCGTTCCGATGGTCGCCGGGGGGGCGATCGTCACCGCCGAGCTGGCCGGACTCGTCGTCGACCAGTGCGCGATCGTCGACGAGCGCTTCACGCTGCTCGCCCCCGACGATTACCGCTCCGACTACCTCGAGATCAAGCTGTGGGACGCCCGGGGCCGGGAGCTCGCCTCCGAGTCCCTGTACGTCGAGGACGACGGCGACGAGAAGGGCGAGGAGGGCGCGGCCTAGGTGTAGGACCCGAGGAGGTTGTTCAGCTGGTTGAGGCGAGCGATGGGTGGCTTGTGGCTGAGTGAGCCGTGTGGTCGTCGCGTGTTGTACCAGTCGAGCCAGCCGGTGAGGGCAGCCGTCCGTTCGGCGCTTGAGC
>DATGKS010000049.1:0-59731 GCA_035294545.1 Solirubrobacteraceae bacterium
ACTTCCATACCGGCTGACGCACCAGGCCGATCGGTCGTCCGTGCTCGGCAGCGTCCGGTCCCGCCACAGCGCGTGCGGCGGGACCGGGCCCTGCGGCGGAGCTCAGCCGCAGAGGCCGAGCGGGCTGCTGTCGTTGGTGGGCGTGCAGGCGTTGCCCGTCCAGGTGTTCGCCACACCACCCGGTCCGGTGCCGCCGGTCGACAGATCCTCCGCGTCGTAGCGGAGGTTGCCCTCCAGCACGTTGACGTCGAACGTGTTGCCGGTGGCCTGCTGATCGTTCTGGGAATCCGGGCCGGCGGCGAGGATGCCGTCGTCCTGGTTGCCCTTGACGAGGTTGTTCGTCACCGTGTTGTTCGTGCTCGGGACGCCCGCGGCGAACTCACCGAGCCAGATGCCGTCGTCGGCGTTCTTTGAGACGGTGTTGCGCTGGCCGGTGGCGGTGCCGCCGATCGTGGCGCCGTTGGCGCCGAACAGCGCGATGCCCCAGTCGGCGTTGCCGTTCACGGTGTTGCCGTAGACGGCCGTCGTCGCCGTGGTGCCCGCGAGGTCGATGCCGTCGCCGACGCCGTATCCGAGCGGAACCCGGACGGTGCTTCCCTGGCCGGTGTTGTTCGTCCCGGCGGTCACGGTGTTCTTGCTGATCGTCCAGGCGCCCTGCGCGACTCCGGTGCCGTCTTCGTAGCCGTAGATGTTGTCGTCGTTGTGGTTGACGTGGTTGCCCGAGAGCGTCACCGCGCCCGCGTCGTACAGGAGGATCCCGGACGCCGTGTAGTAGTCGTTGTTGGCGAGGGTGAAGTTCGGCGAGGTGTAGGAGTTGGCGGTGACCGTCGAGTTCTTCACGGTCCCGGAGCCGCCGTAGAACTGGATGCCGTTCTGCGCGATCTGGTCGGTGGCGCCGATGCCGGTGACCTTCGAGGCGGAGATCAAGCACGTGCTCCCGGCGTCGTCGCAGGTGATCCCGTTCTTGTCGTAGTCCGAGACGTTGAGCTTGCTCATCGTCACCGTCTGCGGGTCACCGTTGCTGTTGGCGACGTACACCCCGAGACCGCCCTGACAGCCGAAGAACGCCGGTGAGTTGACGATCCCGGTGACCGTATCGCCGCTGAGCTTGGCGGTCGAGTCGACCAGCTGCACGCCGACGTAGTCGAGATCGCAGGAGTTGTCGCTCGGCTCGGTCGCGTTGCTGCCGTCGACGGTCACGTTGCTCAGTCCGCCGCCGGAGGTGTTCTCGAAGTCGACGATGATCGCCTCGGGGTTGCCGGGGCTGTCGGGGTCGTTGTCGACGGTGGTGAGCGTGCTCGGGTCGATCGTCGTCGTGGACGCGCCCGCGCCCACGATCGACAACTTCTTGCCCGAGATCGTGAGCTGCTCGGGATAGTTGCCGGCCGCGACCTTGATGGTGGCGACCGAGGGCGCGATCGAGATCGCCTGCCCGATCGTCTTGCACGGGTGGGTGGACAGGCGGCAGGTGTTCGCGCCGCTCTCGTCATCACCGGTCGTGCCGTTGACGTACAGCGTGGCGGAGCCCGTCGCCGGGGTCACCGCGGCGCGGTCGAGTTGGTGGTGGCTCGCCGAGTCGTGGCGCGCGTGGGGAACGAACGGCGCCGGAGCCGCGAGCGCGGTCCCCGTGAACGCCAGCGATGCGCCCACCACCCCGACCGCAACGGTCATGCGTGTGTGCACTGCTCTCTCCTATGAGATGAAATTTTGGTCCGGCTCGCTCAAGTCATGCCCCAGCAAGCGGCCGAGCCCCCAACGACCGTCAAACCTACCAAACCCTCGGGCGGAACGGGCGCGCCGGGCAGCGGACCCCCAGCTTCTTTCATCCTTGCCGGAACGTGCGGACGTTCGCGGCCGGCCGCCGTGGCAGCCCACGGCGGTCGCGCAGTAGGATCGGTCCCGGACCGTGCTAGGCGGGGCGGTAGCGGCGCCCTGTACCCGCAATCCGCTACAGCGGGGCTGAATTCCCTCTCGAGGGTGCCGGTTCGGGGTCAGCGTCCCGCGTGAGGCGGTGATGGCCTGGTCCCGCCGCGATGGAGAGCCGTGAACCAGGTCAGGTCCGGAAGGAAGCAGCCTTAAGCGGTGCCCTTCAGGCGCGTCGGGGGCGCCGGGCCGGAGCCTCGACCGGGAAGTGCGAGCCCCGCGCCCCATTCGACAGAGGGTGCACGGTCCGCTCTTCGCCGCCGCGCCGCGGCGGTGTCCCGCGCCCGCCTGCGCGCCGCGCCGCGGCGGGGGCCGACAACTAGACTCGACCCTCTCAATGTCGACCGGTCCCTCGCTCTATCGACGCCATCGTCCGCGCACGTTTGCGGACGTCGTCGGCCAGGCGCAGGTGGTGCGCACCCTCTCCAACGCCGTCTCGCGCGGGCAGGTGCACCACGCGTATCTGTTCGTCGGCTCGCGCGGCACGGGCAAGACCTCGATGGCGAAGATCCTCGCGGCGTGCCTGAACTGCGTCGAGGGCCCCACGGTCTCGCCGTGCGGGGTCTGCGAGTCGTGCGTGGCGATCCAGAACGCGACCTCGCTCGACGTGATCGAGATGGACGCGGCCTCGAACAACTCCGTCGACGACATCCGCGAACTGCGGGAGTCGGTCGCGTACGCGCCGGTCTCGGGCCGCCACAAGGTCTACATCCTCGACGAGGCGCACATGCTCTCCCCGCAGGCGTGGAACGCGTTCCTGAAGACGCTCGAGGAGCCGCCGCCGCGGACGATCTTCGTGCTCGCCACGACCGAGGCGCAGAAGGTGCTGCCGACCGTCGTCGACCGCTGCCACCGGTTCGACTTCGGCCGCCCGACCGTCGGCCAGCTCACCGAGGTCGTCAGCCGGGTCGCCGCCGGTGAGCGGATCGAGATCGAGCCCTCCGCGGTCGCGCTGATCGCCCGCCACGCCACCGGGTCGTTCCGCGACGCGCTCGGCACGCTCGAGCAGCTGCTCACGTACGCCGGCGAGGAGCGGATCGTCGCCGACGACGTGCTCTCGGTGCTCGGCGTGGCCGACGCCGAGCAGCTGTTCGAGGCGCTTGACGCGGTCGTCGCCGGGGACGGCGCCGCGGCGCTCCGGGCGGCCGCGCGGCTGACCGCCTCCGGGCGCGACCCCGGGCAGATCCTGCGCGACCTGGAGTTGCATGGCCGGGAGCTGCTCGCGGTCCAGATGCTCGGCGAGGTCCCGGAGGAGATCCGCGTGACGCCCGAGCGCGACCTGCGGCTGCTCCGCCAGGCCGAGTCGCTTGCCGGCACCGACGCGGTGCGGCTGCTCGACCTCGTGTCCGCCGCCCTGGAGGCGACCGCCAACGGCGCGCAGGCCCGGATCCAGCTGGAGCTCGTGCTCGTCAAGGCGGCCGCACCCGAGGTCGACCCGTCGGCCGCGGCGCTGCTCGCCCGGATCGAGCGGCTCGAGGGGGCGCTCGCGGGGACGCGAACGCCTCCCACGCCGATTGCGGCTCCGGCGATCCATGAGGTCGAACGAAATTCACCCGCTCCGGGCGAAAATGCTGCAACTCCCGATTCCGCACCCGCGCCGCAGCCCGCGCCCGAGCCGCAGCCCGCGCCCGAGCCGCAGCCCGCGCCCGAGCCGCAGCCCGCGCCCGAGCCGCAGCGCGCGCCCGAGCCGCAGCCCGCGCCCGAGCCGCAGCCCGCGCCCGACCCGGAGCGTGCGCCCGAGACGCGCCCGGCCTCCGACGGCCCGCCGGAGCTCGCTACCGTCGCCGCCTACTGGCCCGCCGTGATCGATGTCGTCCGCCAGGACAACCAGCTGCTCGGAGCGTTGCTGGTCGACGCTCGTCCGGTGTCGCTGGAGGGCAGCGACGTGACGCTCGCGTTCCCCAAGAGCAAGGCGTTCGCCCAGCGCAAGGCCCAGCA
Organism: Solirubrobacteraceae bacterium; assembly: GCA_035294545.1. GTDB lineage: Bacteria > Actinomycetota > Thermoleophilia > Solirubrobacterales > Solirubrobacteraceae > Palsa-465. Next base: position 3,862 of record DATGKS010000049.1, read on the forward strand.
GGACGACTACCGGCGGGCGACCGCCGAGGCGCTGCGGTCGGTTGTCGGCGCCCCGCTCAACCTGCGCTACGAGCTGCGCGACGTCGGCCCGGAGGACGCGCCGGAGGGTCAGTCGGCGGCGGAGGCCGGGCTCTCCCAGGAAGAGCTCGTGCGACGATTGGTGGAGGAGTTCGACGCCCAGGAAGTCCTCGACGATCCAGACCAGGAGACCTGATGCCCCCTCAGCCCAACATGCAGCAGCTGCTCAAGCAGGCCCAGAAGATGCAGGAGGACATGCTCGCGGCGCAGGAGTCGCTCAAGGACGAGACCGTCGAGGCCTCGGCCGGCGGCGGCATGGTCAAGGTCGTCGTGAGCGGCGATCTCGTCCTCAGGTCGGTCACGGTCGATCCCCAGGCCGTCGATCCCGAGGACGTCGAGCTGCTCCAGGACATGGTGCTGGCGGCGGTCAACGAGGGCCTGCGCTCCGCCCAGGAGCTCGCCGCGAGCAAGATGGGCGGGATCGCCGGCGGACTCGGCGGCCTCGGCCTGCCGGGCTTCTAGCAGTAGGGCGCAAGCACCGGCTCCGCACGCCGCACTCAGCCACCGACCCGCATCGCCACCGACCCACCACCACCCGCAGCGCCCGTCGTGTCCGCCTTCGCCCCGCCCGTCCAGCGGCTCATCACCGAGCTCTCGAAGCTGCCGGGGATCGGGGGCCGCACCGCGCAGCGGCTTGCGTTCCACGTGCTGCGCGCCTCCGACGAGGAGGCGGCCGCGCTCGCCGAGGCGATCCTCGAGGTGAAGTCACGGATCGGCCTGTGCGAGGTGTGCTTCAACCTCGCCGACGGCCCGCGCTGCCGTATCTGCGAGGACGAGCGGCGCGACCCCGAGGTGATCTGCGTCGTCGAAGAGCCCTCCGACGTGATCTCGATCGAGCGCACGCACGAGTTCCGGGGCCGCTACCACGTGCTCGGCGGGGCGCTCTCGCCGATCGACGGCGTCGACCCCGAGGATCTGAAGATCGCCGAGCTGTACGCCCGCGTCGACGGTGCGGCAGCGAACAGCCGGGCGGAGATCGGTGGCCCGGTCGGGCCGGTGGGTGGGGTCCCGGTACGGGAGGTCGTGATCGCGACCAACCCGACGACGACCGGAGAGGCCACAGCGCTCCACATCGCCGGCGAGCTCCGCGCCCGCCACCCCGAGCTCACGGTCACGCGCCTGGCGAGCGGGCTGCCGGTGGGGGCCGACCTCGAGTACGCCGACGAGCTCACGCTCGGGCGCGCGTTCTTGGGTCGCCGCGCCGTCTGAGCGCCCGCCTCCCGCGAGCGCCTACATTCAGAGCGTGGTCGAAACGGTCGTCATGAAGTTCGGCGGGACGTCGGTCGCCGACGCGGAGCGGATCAAGGCCGCGGCGCGGCGGATCGTCGCCCAGCGCGAGTCGGGGAAGCGAGTGGTCGCGGTGCTGTCTGCCCGCGGCAAGACGACCGACGAGCTGATCGCCATGGCCGAGGAGGTCTCGCCGATTCCCGACCCCCGGGAGATGGACATGCTGCTCTCGACCGGGGAGCGGATCTCGTGCGCGCTGTGCGCGATGGCGATTCACGACCTCGGCCACAACGCGATCTCGCTCACGGGCTCGCAGGCGGGGATTGTCACCGACACCTCGCACACGAAGGCGCGGATCCTCGACGTGCGGGCCGACCGGATCCGCGAGGGCCTCGAGGAAGACCGGATCGTGCTCGTCGCGGGCTTCCAGGGGGTCTCGACGAGCCGCGACGTGACGACGCTCGGCCGCGGCGGCTCGGACACGACCGCGGTCGCTGTCGCCGCGGCGCTCGGCGCCGAGGTGTGCGAGATCTACACCGATGTCGCCGGCGTGTTCAGCGCCGACCCGCGGATCGTCCCCGACGCGCGCAAGCTCACGCACGTCTCGTTCGAGGAGATGCTCGAGATGTCGGCCTCGGGGGCGGGCGTCCTGCAGCTGCGCTCGGTCGAGTACGCGCGGACCCACGGCGTGCGCATCCACTGCCGATCGAGCTTCGACCCGGGCCCCGGTACCTTTGTCCTCGGAGAAGACGAGACGATGGAACACCCGCTCATCACCGCCGTCACCCACTCGACGAACGAAGCGCGGATCACCGCGGTCGGCGTGCCCAACCAGCCCGGGGCCGCGGCCGCGATCTTCGTCGCGCTCGCCGAGGCGAACTGCAACGTCGACACGATCATCCAGAACGAGCCGCGGACCGAGGGCTCGGCGGCCGAGGTGTCGTTCACGATCGGCACCGAGGACCTGCGGGCGGCCGAGCAGGCGCTCGCGCCGCTGCGCGACAAGCTGAAGCTGCGCTCGATCGACACCGACGATGAGATCGGCAAGGTGTCGATCGTCGGCGCGGGCATGCGCAGCCACCCCGGGGTCGCGGCCAAGGTCTTTCAGACGCTCGCCGACGAGCAGATCAACATCGAGATGATCTCGACGTCGCCGATCAAGATCTCGTGCGTGATCCGCCAGGAGCTCGTGCCCCAGGCGGTGCGGGCGCTGCACGCCGCGTTCGAGCTGGGGGAGGGCGGGATCGAGGTCGAGGAGGGGCCGCGTTGAGGTACGGCCAGCCATGAGGCAGGGCCAGGCATGCGGGGACCGCTCGCGGGGGCGGAGCCTGCTCCGATGACCCGGATTGCCGTCGTCGGCGCGACCGGGAACGTCGGCCGCGTCATGCTCGAGGTGCTGCGCGAGCGCCGGCTCGACGATGACCTCGTCCTCTTCGCCTCCCCGCGCTCGGCCGGCCGGGAGATCGACGGCCGGCCGGTGCACGTCCTCGACGACGGGGCCGATCTGACCGGGATCGACATCGCGCTGTTCAGCGCCGGCGCCTCCACCTCGCGGGCCTGGGCGCGGCGCTTCGCCGATGCGGGCGCGGTCGTCGTCGACAACTCCAGCGCATTTCGCCGCGACCCCGAGATCCCGCTCGTCGTCGCGGAGGTGAACCCGCACGCGCTGCGCGGGCACGGCGGCATCATCGCCAACCCGAACTGCTCGACGATGCAGCTGATGGTCGCGCTCGCGCCGATCCACCGCGCGGTCGGCATCGAGCGGCTCGTCGTCTCGACCTACCAGTCGGTGTCGGGCACCGGCAAGGCGGCGCTCGACGAGCTCGACGCCCAGACCCGGGCGGCGATCGACGGCCGCGAGGCGCCCGAGCCGTCGGTCTACCCCGACCAGATCGCGTTCAACGTGATCGGGGCGGCCGGCTCGTTCCCCGACGGTGACGACCACACCGACGAGGAGCGCAAGATGATGTTCGAGACGCGGAAGATCCTCGAGGACCCGGAGATCGGCGTCGCCGTCACGTGCGTGCGCGTGCCCGTGCGCGTCAGCCATTCGGAGTCCGTGAACGTGCAGACGCGCGAGCCGCTGTCGGTGGAGCGGGCCGTCGAGCTGCTGCGGGACGCGCCCGGCGTCGCGCTCGGGCCCCCGGACGTGCCGCCCGCGCGCTGGACGCCATCGCCGTTGCAGGCCGCCGGCCGGGACGAGGTGTTCGTCGGGCGCCTGCGCCGCGACGAGTCGCACCCGAGCGCGCTGCAGATGTGGGTCGTCTCCGACAACCTGCGCAAGGGTGCGGCGACGAACGCCGTGCAAATCGTCGAGCTCATCAGCGGCGACCGCGTGCCCGTCTGAGGCACGGCGCCGCCATCCGGCGCCGAGCGGCGCACGGGCCACCGCGCGCATAAGCCACCGCGCGCCCGGCGCCACCGCGCGCCCGGGGCCACCGCGCCGCGCGCCCGGCGCCACCGCGCGCCCCGGCGCCACCGCGGTCGCTCCGCCGCCAAGCCCGGGGGCCGGCGGCCGATGCGGTCAGCCGGTCATCGCCCGCCCGCGGAGCCGGTCGCCTCTCAGCGCGGACCCGCCGCTCGCCACACGGAGGTGAGCAGCAGGACGGCGATCACGGCTGGGGTGATCCACCAGGCGACCGCACCCGTCCCGGCGACGATCGCGGTGAGGCCGAGCGCGATCACGACACCGGCGGCCAGCTGCCAGTCGTCCCCGACGACGAAGTCCCAGATCGCGAGCCAGATCGAACGCAGACGGTCGATCATGCGGGGGCTCCCACCCGGGCGCGGCGGCGCAGGCCGAGGACGCTGGCGAGCGCGACGAGCAGCGTTCCCGGAATGAGCGCGAGCAGCGCCGCATCGGCGCCCGGCCAATGCGCACCCGCGCCCTCGCCGCCCCAGAACATCCCGAACGAGGTGAGCATGACGCCGACCGCGAACTTCATCGCGTTCTCCGGGACCCGGGCGAGCGGAGCGCGGACCGCCACCCCCGCCGCGGCCACCGTCACCACCGCGACGCCCGCGGCGATCGCGGCGAGCCCGACGTCGTGCTGGTTGGCGCCGAAGGTGAGGACGATGAAGACGACCTCGAGGCCCTCCAGCAGCACACCCTTGAAGGCGATCGTGAAGGCGTACCCGTCGATCGCACGGGAGTCCGTGGATCCGGCCGCCTGCGCGGCGGCCCGCTCCTTGGCGAACGCGGCCGTCTCGTCGTGCAGCGCCTTCAGGCCGGCGGCACGCAGGACCGCCTTGCGCAGCCACTGCAGCCCGAACACGAGCAGCAGGCCGCCGACGGCGATGCGCAGGACATCGAGCGGCAGGGCGGTGAGCGCCGGTCCCAGGACGGCCGAGATGATGGCGAGGGCCACGAGCGCGGCCCCGACTCCGTAGAAGGACGAGCGCCAGTCACGGGTGACTCCGACGGCGAGGACGATCGTCAGCGCCTCCACGGCCTCGACCGCGCAGGCGAGGAAGACCGAGAGCGCGAGTCCGAGTTCGGCGCCGCTCATGACCCTCCCGCCGACGGGACGATCGCCTCGAGGGGCTCGCCGCGCGGTGCCGCCGCCCGCTCGATGTCGCGCCGAGGCACGCGGGGCGCGGCGGCGGACGAGGACGGTTCGCGCGCGAACACGAGCGCCTCGCGCGGGTCGATCCGCAGGCCCGCGCTGCTCTCGACGCCGAAACGGTGGCGGTCGAAGATGCCCGTGAGGGTCAGCTCCTCGCCGACGGCGACGGCATGGTCATAGCCGCGGCCGTGGAACGCGGCGTCGCGCACGGAGCCTCGCCAGACGGCCTCCGGGTCGTCAGGCGCGCACAGCGACACCGCGGTGGGGCGGAGCATCACCTGCACGGCATCTCCCGGGTCGAGCTCCTCCATGGCGCAGCCCGCCATCTCGACCGCGCGGGCTCCGGAGCCCGCCGGAACGAGCACCCGCACCGGCGGGCCGCCCGGTCCGCCGCGATCGAGCAGCCGTCCCTCGAGGACGCCCGACAGGCCCGTGAAGCGCGCCACGAACGGGGTGGCGGGGCGCCGGTAGATCGATTCGGGCGAGTCGAGCTGCACGAGCCGGCCGGCCTGCAGGAGCCCGATCTCATCGCCGAGCGCGAATGCCTCGCCCTGATCGTGGGTGATGTAAACCGCGGTCGCGTCATGCTCACGCACCAGTGTGCCAATCTCGAGGCGCAGGCGCTCCCGGAGGCCCGCGTCGAGCGAGCTGAGCGGCTCGTCGAACAGCAGCAGCCTCGGCCGTCCGACGAGGGCCCGGGCGAGGGCGACCCGCTGCTGCTCGCCGCCGGAGAGCTCGTGGGGATAGCGCTCACGATAGCTGTGCAGGCCGACGCGGGCGAGCATCTCGCTGCTGCGCCGCTCGGCCTCCCGGCGGGCGACGCGGCGCCGGCGCAGCGGGAAGGCGACGTTCTCGCCGACCGTGAGATGCGGCCACAGAGCGAAGTCCTGGAAGACCATCGCGAGGTCGCGCCGCTCCGGAGGGACATGGCGCCCGGCGCCGGAGACGACCTCCCCGCCGATCCGGATCTCGCCCTCGGTTGGCCGCTCGATTCCCGCGAGGCAGCGGATCAGGGTCGACTTGCCTGAGCCCGACGGTCCGAGCAGCACGAGGAACCGGGAGCGGGGAAGCTCAAGTGAGACCTCCTGCAGCGCGACGATCGCGTCATAGCGCTTGCCGAGGCCGGAGAGGACAACCTCGGCAGCCTCGGATCGCGCCCTGGCGGTGGTGGCGGAAGCGGGGCTCACGTGGCGGCTCCGACGTTGCGCCAGCCGCGCGGGGTGAGCGTCCGGTGAAGGAGCAGGACCGCTCCGGTGATGACCAGGGCTCCGAGCACGGAGATCACCTCCATCGCGGTTCCGCCCGCGAAGTCGTAGGTCGACAGGCGCCGCTCGATCGCCACCGACAGCGGAAACTGGCCCGGGGGGTAGAGGAGCTCCGAGATCGGCAGCTCGAGCAGGGTCCCTGCAAAGCAGTAGAGCCACACCCAGACGATGGGCCGCAAGAGCACGGGCAGGCCGATTCGCCACCACGCCTGCGGGCCGGTCGCGCCGTGGGTGCGTCCGGAGGTGAGCAGCGTCTCGTGCAGCTGGGCGAGCGGCCCGATGAGGATGCGCGAGTTGTTCGGCAGCGCGCCCGCGACGTAGGCGATCGACAGCAGCGCCGTCGTCCCGTACAGGGCGATGCCGAGCGAGTGCATGACCGGGAGGTTGTAGATGAGGATGTAACCGGCCGCCATCACGATCGAGGGCAGCGCGACCGCTCCGAGCAGCAGGAAGTCGAGCGTCGCGGCGATCGGCCCGGCGGCGCGGCGGGTGAGCAGCCGCGCGACCGGGACCGCGAGCAGCATGACGATCGTCGCGACGAGCGCGGCGAGACGCAGCGAGTAGAGCATCGGCGAGGTCATCTCGCCTGAGCTCAGCACCCGCGTGTAGTTGCCGAACGTGAGGTGGAAGCCGGCGAACTGGTTGCCGAGGTTCTCGATGAGCGAGGCGCTGATCGCTCCGAACACCGGCACGCCGAGGGCGACCGTGAAGAACAGGGCCGCGGCGCCGCCCGCCGCCAGCTGGCCGCCGCGTGAGAGCCGGTGGCGCACGTGGGGGCGCGTGCGCCCGGAGAGCACCTGGTAGGAGCGCCCGCGCAGGGCGCGGCGCTGGGCGAGGAGCGCGAGCAGCGACAGCGCGACGAGCGTGCAGCCGAGCGCCGCCGCGAGCGGGAAGCTGATCGGCTCGTTGTCGACCGCGTTGTAGAGCGCGAACGTCGCCACCGGGTAGTGGGAGTCGAAGGCGAGCGTCGAGGCGACGCCGAAGTCGCTGATCGACTCGGCGAACACGATCGCCAGCGAGCTCCAGATCGCCGGCGCGATGATCGGCATCACCGTGCGCAGCGCGCGGATGCGCCCGGCGCCGAGCGTCCGCGCCGCCTGCTCGAAGCTCGAGCCCAGCCCGGGGAGCGCCGCGGAGATCGCGAGGTAGGCGAACGGCACGCCCTTGATGCCGTCGACGCCGATGACGCCGATCGGTCCGTAGAGCAGTGTCCGCAGGATCCCGGCGTTGATCCCGGCGAGGGAGAGGACGCCCGCCGGCTCGAACAGGCGCTCCCAGCCGAGCGCGACGAGATAGCTCGGCGCGAGCAGCAGGGCCCAGATCCCGAAGGTGTGGAGGCGGCGGCCGACGACGTTCGTGCGGTGCACGAGCAGCGCGAGCGGCAGCGCGCAGGCGACCGCCACCGCGGCCGACCCCGCGCCGACGAGCGCGGTGTTGCGGAGCGCCTGCAGGGAGGCGCCGCTGAGCGCGAGCGCGAACGGGTGCAGCGTGAACGCCGAGGTGCCCTGGTCGAACAGCCGCGGGCTGACCGCGACGAGCAGGAACGCCCCGATCGGGACCACGAGCAGCAGTCCGAGCACGATCGACATGACCCCCGCAAGTCCCGGCCGCAGATGGGCGAGTCGCACTCGTCCCAGGGGACGCGGGAGCCGTCCCCGTGGACGCGGGAGCGGGCCGGCGGAGGAGCGCAGTGCCGTCATCGACGGGCGGGACCGGTCATCGCCTGCCGCATGCTGGGCTCAGCGCACGATGTTGTTCGTGAACCAGGTGTCGATCGACGGCTCCCGCGTGCCCCAGGTATAGGGGTTGATCGTCTGGTGCGAGATGCTCGTGAACGACGGCAGCGCGGGCAGGGGCCGCGTGTTCGCCGCGGTCGGCCAGAACAGCGAGTCCCCGGTCGGGTCGCCGGTCTGCATCTGATGCTGGCCGGCCCTCGAGAACACGAAGTCGATGAACCTCTGCGCCTCGGCGCGCTCGGCGGCGGGCGCCTTCGCGTCGACGCCGATCGCGCTCGGGAGCACCGTTTCCTTCGGCAGGTAGGCGACCTTCAGCTCGTGGGTGGCGAGTGCGGCGCCGATCGCCGCCGAGCTCTGGATGAGCCCGATGTCGATCTGGCCCGTCTGCAGCAGGTGAAGCGTGTCGCCGTTCGTCTGGGAGATCTTCAGGCCGGCTGCGTGGAGCTGCTTCAGGTAGGACTCGCCGCCGCTCACCCCGCCCATCAGGTTCATCATCCCCGCGACGCACGGATAGGTGGGGCCCGAGACGGCCGGGTCGTTCATCCCGATCTTGCCCGCGTACCGCCCCGAGAGCAGCTGCTGCCAGCTCGTCGGCGGGTGGCTGATCGCCCGCGTGTTGTAGATGATCGTGCACGCCATCGTCAGCCCGGTCGGGACGAAGCTTCGGTCGCTCGGGACGACGGACCGGCCCGCGGCGTTCATCGCGGGGATCCTCAGATGACGCTGCAGCAGGTTCTGCCGGTCGAGGCTCGCGAAGGCGGTCGCGCCGTCGACCCACAGCAGGCCCCACTGGGGGTTCGCCTTCTCGGCCTGGATCCGGGCGAGCAGCGGTCCGGTGCTGTCGTCGACGAGCTTGGTCGGAATGCCGGTCGCCTTCTGGAAGGCGGCGACCGTGTTGTGGTCATAGCCCTGGGCGGAGTAGACGAGCAGCGTCTGCCTGCCGCCCGAGCTCGCGGCGGGCGTCGTGCTCGCGCCTGCGTGCCCCGAGCTGCCGCCACCGGTCGCGGCGGCCCTCGTCCCGGTGGCGCTGCGCCCGCTCGAGCCGCACGCGGCGAGGAGGACGGCGACCCCGAGTGCGAGCAGGGCACGCGGAAGCCACTGCTGTGGACGGCAGAACATCGGCGATACCTCCGGTTTCGGGTTCTCGGCGCAGCCCGGCACCCCCAGACCGGACGGCGTGTCCGCCAGTCTCGCGTCAGCGGTGACGCGTCCGATGACCGCCGTGTGACCACGGGCTAAGAGCCCTTCTCATGATCGTGAAGCGGTGGTGAGCCTCGTGTGAAAGCGGCCCCTGCTCACGCGGGCCGGCGCAATCTCGCGCCTGCGCGGACGTCGCGTTCAGCCGAACCACGACCGAGCGCGAGGCCCCAGGGCGGGCCCTCGCGCTCGGTGCGACAGAGAGGTGTGGCGGATGGTCAGGCCGGAGCGCCGGCGACGACCGAGGCGCTCCAGTCGATCACCGACGTGGGCCGCACGACGTGCTTGCTCATGCCGAGATCCTTCGGCTCCAGCCCGAGCGCGAGCCCGAGCAGCTGGGGGAGGTGGAGCACGGGGAGCCCGAGCTCCCGCCCGACCCGGCGCGCGGCGAGCGGCTGCTGCAGATCGAGGTTGAGGTGGCAGAGCGGGCACGGCACGACGAGGCAGTCGGCGTGGGCGTCGATCGCGTCGCCGAGGTGGCGGCCGGCCATCGCCAGCGACGCGTCCATGTTCATCGTGATGATCGGGAAGCCGCAGCACTTGTAGACCCCGGCGTAGTCGATCACGGTGCCGCCGAGCGCCTCGATCACCATCTGCATGTAGCGATCGCGCGGGCGCTCGGGGGTGACGCCGATCCGATCCTGCGGGCGCACGATGTAGCAGCCGTAGAACGGACCGACCTTCAGGCCCGAGAGCGGCCTGCGAACCTTCGACTTCAGCGTGTCCAGGCCGATCTCCTCGACGAGCAGCCACAGGAGGTTCTTGTTCGTGAGGCCCTTCTCGTAGGACAGGCCCTCGTCGGACAGGTTCTCGTTGATGTGCGCCCGGTACTCGGAGTTCGCGTCGAGGCGCTGCTGGCACTCGGACTGCGCGCCCTGGCAGGTGGAGCAGATGTTCATCATCAGCTCCGCCCCGGTCTGCTGAGCGAGCGCGAACGTCCGCGCGTTGAGCGAGTCGGCGAGCTCCTGATTGTGCTCGGCGATCACGCCCGCGCCGGTGCAGCAGGCGCGATCGAGCTCAACGAGCTCGAGGTCGAGCAGCGGCGCGACCTTCGCCATCGAACCGTGCAGCTCCGGGGTGAAGCCGCGGCTCACGCACCCCGGCCAGTAGGCGACCCTCATGACGCCTCGCTTTCACTCGACGCGGCGCCGCCGACGGGCGCAGGCTCCGGCTGCTCCTCCTCGCCGACGACGTACAGGTTGAGCTCGACGCGCTCCTTGCGGGACTCCACCTTGTCGTAGAGCCGCTTGATCGCCGAGAGGTCCTTCGAGCCGATCTTGTGGCCGAACATCGCGCCCTTGACGCTCACCTTGCCGCGCAGCACGGCCGGGATGATCGCGGGCAGCGACTTGGCGAGCACCGCGCCCGCCGCCGGCGCGAACTTGCCGAACCACGAGTTGCCACCGAACGAGCGCGGCAACAACTCGGCCTCGTGCAGCAGACCGTAGTCGCGCACGAGCGTCGCGAACGACTCCTCGTGACGGTTGCCGTTGTTGCGGTCGTCGATGTGGTAGTCGCTGCCGGCGCGGCGGCGCAGCCGCATGATCTGGCTCATCGGCGCCACCTCCTTGGGGCAGGCGTCGATGCAGTTGAAGCAGTGCGTGCAGTCGTACAGGCCGTGCTCGTCCTCGGCGAGGTCCTTGAGCCGCGACTCGTGGTCGGCGTCGCGGGGGTCGCCGACGAAGCGGTAGGCCTTGGCGAGCGCCGCCGGGCCGATGAACCCGGGGTCGATCTCCATCGAGAGGCAGTCCGACACGCACGCGCCGCACTGGATGCACGCCATCGGCTGCGTGATGTCGACCATCTCGTCGTGGGAGGCGACGTACTCGCGCTCGGGGATCGGCTCCTTGTTGACGAGGTACGGGGTGACCCGCTGGATCTTCTTCCAGTGGACCGCGTCCATGTCGACGATCAGGTCGCGGATCACGGGCATGTTGCCCATCGGCTCGATCTCGATCACGCGCTCCTCGCCGTCGTCACGGGTGCCGCCGACCGCCTCGGTGCGCCACTTGCGGGCCGCGGCGATGCCGAGGTGGGTGTTGCAGGCGAGGCCCGGACGGCCATTCATGCGCACGCCGCACGAGCCGCAGATCGCCTGCTGGCAGGAGCAGCGGATGCCGACCGAGCCGTCGATCTCGTTGCGGACCTTGAGGACGGCGTCGAGCACCGACTGCGACTCCTCCAGCTCGACGCGATGCTCGTCCCAATAGGCGGCCTGGCCGGACTGCGGGTCGAAGCGCCGAATCTTCAAGAGATACTCGGGCATGACCTAATACGTCCTTTCCTCGGGCTGCCACTTCGTGATCGTCACCGGCGAGTAGCTCACCTTCGGCACGTCCCCGCCGTTGACGGAGATGTCGATGTGCTTGAGCCACTCCTCGTCGTTGCGGCCGGGGTAGTCGGTCCGCGACTGGGCACCGCGCGACTCCTTGCGCTCAAGCGCGGCGACGACGATCGCCTCGGCGCAGTCGAGCATGTAGCCGAGCTCGAGCGCGCCGATCACGTCCTGGTTGAAGACGGTGCCGCGGTCGTCGATCGTCGCGTTCTCCGCCTCATCCTTGAGCCGGCGCACGATCTGGTGGCAGGTCTGAAGTCCGGCCTCGTCGCGGAACACGGCGGCGTACTTGTTCATGGTCTCGCCGAGCTCGTCCTTGATCGCCGACACGCGGCGGCCGCCCTGGCGGTTCATGATGTCGCGGATCCGCCGCTCGGTGTCGGCGACGCGGGCCGCGGGCGTCGAGGGCATCGACAGGTCCTTCGCGAGCCGTCCGGCGTGCTCCCCGGCGCGCCGGCCGAAGATGAGCGTGTCGAGCAGCGAGTTGGCACCGAGCCGGTTGCCTCCGTGGACCGAGACGCAGGCGACCTCGCCGGCGGCGTAGAGGCCGGGGATCGTGGTCTGGCCGTCGACGTCGGTCTTGACACCACCCATGATGTAGTGCTGGCCGGGCCGGATGTGGATCGGCTCGCGCGTGATGTCGACCCCGGCGAAGTCGCGGCCGATGTTGACGATCTCGCGCAGCGCCTCGAGCGTGCGCCGGCGCGGCACCTTCGTGACGTCGAGCGCGATGCCGCCGTCGGGGAAGCCGCGGCCCTCGTTGATCTCGGTCTGCTCGGCGCGAGAGACGACGTCGCGGGAGGCGAGCTCGAGCTTGTTCGGCGCGTATTTCTCCATGAACCGCTCGCCCTCCGCATTGAAGAGCTGCGCGCCCTCGCCGCGGGCGCCCTCCGTGATGAGCAGGCCGTTCCCGACGAGTGTCGTCGGGTGGTACTGGATCATCTCCATGTCCATCAGCTTGGCGCCGATCCGGAACGCCTGCGCGATCCCGTCACCGGTGACGATCAGCCCGTTCGTCGTCGGCTTGTACGCCTGACCGGCGCCGCCGCAGGCGAGGATCGTCGACTTCGCGTCGAACACCTGCGTCGTGCCGTCGCGCAGGTCCCGGCAGATCGCCCCGACGCAGCGGCCGGTGTCGTCCTGCAAGAGATCGGTGGTGAACCACTCCTCGTAGCGGTCGACCTGCGCGGCGTGCTTCATCAGCTGCTCGTAGAGCACGTGCAGGATCGCGTGGCCGGTGATGTCGGCGACGTAGTACGTGCGCGCCGCCGACGCCCCTCCGAACGCGCGTGTGCCGAGATGGCCGGTCTCGTTGCGGTGGAAGGTGACGCCGGCGTGCTCCAGCCACAGGATCTCGTCGGGCGCCTCGCGGCACATGATCTCGATCGCGTCCTGGTCACCGAGGTAGTCCGAGCCCTTGACCGTGTCGAACGCGTGGGACTCCCAGGTGTCCTCCGGGTTGAGTGCGGCGTTGATGCCGCCGGCGGCCGCCACCGAATGGGACCGCACCGGATGGACCTTGGAGACGATGGCGACGGAGGCACCCGTCTGGGCGGCTGCGAGAGCGGCCCGCTGGCCGGCGAGGCCGGCCCCGATGATCAAGACGTCATGTGAGGGCACTCCTGCAATATATGGAACGAGGACCCGTCCCAGGCGTCCCGCGCGGGGGAAACGTCACCGGGCGGACGGCTTTCCCGCGGGCCCGCCGTGGCCCGAGCGAGCGCCCATCAGGCGCCGATGGCGCCCGAGCGAGCGCCCGTCAGGCGCCGATGGCGCCCGAGCGAGCGCCCGTCAGGCGCCGATCGCGCCCGTCAGCGCCCGGCGCAGCTGCTCCACCGTGACGACGCCGCGCAGCTTGCCCTCGGCGTCGACGGCCATCACCGCCCCGCGGCGCCGCAGCGGCTCGGAGCCGATCAGCGCGGTGATCGGGCTCTCCACCCGGATCCGGCCGCTGCGCTCGTCGCCGGCGAGCGAGGCGACGAGCACCCAGCCCTCGCCGGCGTCGACGGCGCGCTGCACGTCGGCCTCGGCGACGATGCCCGCGAACCGGCCATCGGGCTCGACGACCGCGAACCACGGCCAGCGATAGCGCCAGAAGTACTCCTCGAGCGCCCGGGAGGCGGGCAGCTCGGAGGAGATCGTCACCGGCTCGGAGTCCATGATGTCCTGCACCCGCACGCCGTCGACGCGCTCGGTGAACGCGGCGCGCGCGAGCGAGGCGCGCGCCTCGGAGTAGAGGATCCACGCGAGGCCGGCGAGGTACAGGCCGCTGAAGGAGCCGGCGGCGAGCAGCAGGTAGAGCCCGAACCCGCCGAGCGCCAGCGCGAGCGCCTGTCCGAGCCGTGCCGCCGCGGCGGCGCCCCGCCGGCGCTCGCCGGTCGCCCGCCACACGGCGGCGCGCACGATCCGCCCGCCGTCGAGCGGAAACGCCGGCAGCAGATTGAACACGAGCAGGAGCACGTTGACGGGGATCAGCCAGCTGAGCGCGAGCAGCGCCGGGGTGATCTGGATGTTCGACTGAAGCTCGATCGCGTCGAGCAGCCGCTGCGGGCCGACGAGCGAGAGGTCGGCCGCGACGCACACGAGGATGACGACCGCGGTGGCGAGCGGTCCGGCGATCGCAATCGTGAAGTCCTCGCCCGGCGTCTGCGGCTCGCGGTCCATGAGCGTGAGCCCGCCGAACAGGTACAGGTCGATCCGCTCGACGCCGACGCCGCGGCGGCGGGCGGCGACCGCGTGTCCCAGCTCGTGGACGATGATCGAGCCGAACAGCGCGAGCACGCTGACCACGGTGGTGAGATACGCGACCGTGTCAGAGCTGTGCAGGGACGCGCGGAACGGCCCCGACAGCAGGTAGATCATCAGGAACAGGACGATGAACCAGCTGACGTCGACGCCGACGCGGATCCCGGACACAGAAAACAGCCGCACCGAACGGGAGCGCCCGAGCATGCTGGAATGGTCGCACAGCCTCCGAGCCGGGCCGTCCGCTCCACAGCCGACGGGCGGACACGACATAGAGTCGTGCCTGTCGGACGCAGAGCGACGGTCGCCGTGGGGGCGGCCGCCACGACGGGCCGCCGTGGGGGCGGCCAGCAAAGGAGACGCGATGAGTGGACGGCTCGATGAGCTGAAGCGAAGGATGGCCCGCCTGTCGGATCTCAAGTACGCGAGCTCGCTCGCCAACTGGGACCAGCAGACGAAGATGCCGCCGCGGGGCGCCGCGTGCCGCGCCGACGTGCTCGCCACGCTCGCCGAGCTTCGTCACCGTGAGTTCACCGACTCCGAGACAGGCCGGCTGCTCGACGCCGCCGCCGGCGAACTGCGGGGCGCCGATCCCGACTCCGACGAGGTCCGGCTTGTCGAGTCCGTGCGCCGGCACTGGGAGAAGGCCCGGCGCGTCCCCGGCGACCTGACCGCCGAGATCGCGCGCGCCGGCTCCCGCGGGCAGGAGGTGTGGATCGACGCGCGGGCGCAGTCGGACTTCGCGATGTTCCAGCCCGTGCTCCAGCACAACGTCGACCTCGCGCGCCGGTACGTCGAGTGTCACCTCGGCCACGACGGCTTCCAGTGCGCCTATGACGTGCTCCTCGACGACTATGAGCCGCTGATGCGCACCGCGCAGGTCGCCGCGCTGTTCGATGAGCTCAAGCGCGAGCTGCTGCCGCTCATCGACGCCGTGACGAACTCGGCCGGCGTCGACGCGACGCCGGTCGAGGCGCGCTTTCCGGTCGAGGGTCAACGCGCCCTGTCACGTGAGGTCGTCGAGCTGATGGGCTTCGACGCGAGGGGCTGGCGGCTCGATGACACGGTGCACCCGTTCGCCACCGGAGTCGGCGACGGCGACGTGCGCATCACCACCCGCTACGACGAGCGCTATTGGCCGATGTCCCTGTTCGGCTCGATGCACGAGTGCGGGCACGGCCTCTACGAGGAGGGCGCGGCGCTCGCGCATCCGCGCAGCCCGCTCGGGGCGGTCGACTCGCTGGCGATGCACGAGTCCCAGAGCCGTCTGTGGGAGAACATGGTCGGCCGCGGCCGGTCGTTTGCGAACGTGCTTGCGCCGCGGGCGGCGGCGCACTGCGGCGGTCCGCTCGAGGGGCTCGAGCCCGAGGCGCTGTTTCGTGCGGTCAATCGCGTCCGGCCGTCGTTCATCCGCGTCGAGGCCGACGAGGCGACGTACGCGCTTCACATCATCCTGCGCTTCGAGCTCGAGCAGGAGCTGATCGAGGGCACGCTGAGGGTCGCCGACGCCGCCGAGGCCTGGCGTGCGCGCTTTCGGCAGTACGTTGGCCTGGACGTGACCGACGACGCCGACGGGATCCTGCAGGACGTGCACTGGTCGGCCGGGCTGATGGGCTACTTCTCGACCTATGCGCTCGGCAACCTGATCGCCGGGCAGCTGTGGGAGCGCGCCCACCGGGACCTGCCCGACCTGGAAGATGCGCTTGCCGCCGGAGAGCTCGGCGGACTGCGCGAGTGGCTTCGTGAGCACGTGCACCGCCACGGCGCGAAGTTCCCGACCGCCGAGCTTCTGCAGCGTGAGCTTCAGGCACCGATCTCGGTCGCGCCGTTCGTGCGGTATCTGAAGGACAAGCTCGGCGATGTCTACGGACTGTCGCTCTGACAGCCCGCCTCTGTCGAGGAGAGGAGTCCACCGTTCAACCCCAGTTCACCGAAAGTGAGTGATCGATGAGTACAACCCCAGTCAAGGTGGCGGTCACCGGCGCGGCCGGTGCGATCGGCTACGCGCTGCTGTTCCGGATCGCGTCGGGTCAGATGCTCGGTCCCGACACCCCGGTCGCGCTGTCGCTGCTGGAGATCCCGCAGGCGGTCAAGGCCGCCGAGGGAACCGCGATGGAGCTCGACGACTGCGCGTTCCCGCTGCTCTCCTCGGTCGACATCACCGACGACCCGAACACCGCGTTCGACGGTGTTCAGGTCGCGCTGCTCGTCGGCGCTCGCCCGCGGACGAAGGGCATGGAGCGCGGCGACCTGCTCGAGGCCAACGGCGGCATCTTCAAGCCGCAGGGGCAGGCGCTGAACGCGCACGCCGCCTCGGACGTGAAGGTGCTCGTCGTCGGCAATCCGGCGAACACGAACGCGCTCATCGCCCAGAGCAACGCGCCGGATATTCCCAAGGAGCGCTTCACCGCGATGGTGCGCCTCGACCACAACCGGGCGATCGCCCAGCTCGCCGCCAAGGCGGGCGTCCCGGTGAGCGACATCACGCACATGACGATCTGGGGCAACCACTCCGCCACCCAGTACCCCGACGTGTTCCACGCGAAGGTGCGCGGCAACAATGCGGCCGAGACGGTGAACGACCAGCAGTGGATCGAGAACGACTTCATCCCGACCGTGCAGAAGCGCGGCGCGGCGATCATCGAGGCGCGGGGTGCCTCGAGCGCGGCGTCGGCCGCCAACGCGGCGATCGATCACGTTCACGACTGGGTGCTTGGGACCCCTGAGGGCGACTGGGTGTCGATGGCGGTGCCCTCGGACGGGAGCTACGGGATCGCGGAGGGGGTCGTCAGCGGCTACCCGGTGACCTGCAGCGGCGGTGAGTACACGATCGTCGAGGGCCTCGACATCGATGACTTCTCCCGCGCCAAGATCGACGCGACCGTCAAGGAGCTCGGCGACGAGCGCGACGCGGTGCGCCAGCTCGGGCTGGTCTAGAAACCGTCGCCGGGCGCCGGTGTCAGCCTGGGCGGCCCGGGTCCGGGTTCACAACGACAGCGGCCGCCGCGTCACCGTGGGACGCGGCGGCCGTTCGTCTGCCGAACGTGTTCGGTGAAACCGTCAGGCGGCGCCGTTCTGGGTCGGATGCCAGCCCTGACCCTCACGACGCACCGAGCCGTCCTCGACGAGCTTCGGCATGACCCGGTACAGGTAGTTCGGCTCGATCTTGAGCGCGGAGGCGATCTCGGGGATCGTGATGCCGGGCTTGTCCCTCACGAGTTGAAGCGCCTGGTTGGCGCGCGTGTTGCCACCGCGGCGGCCGCGCGAGCGACCCGGCCGCCGGCCGGCGCTGCCGCGCTGCGCCGTGGCGCCCGAGGTGGCGGCGCCTCCGCGCGTGCGCCGGGGGCCGCGGCGTCCGCCGACCAGCGCCTCGCGCGCGGCTTCGAGCCTGCGGACCTCGAGCTGAAGCTCCTCGAGACGCCCGTCGATGTCCTTCACCGCTTTGTCGACGAAGTCAGCCAACGTGTGTACCTCCGGGTGGAATGGTCGGATTGATGACCCCGCACCATACAACGCGGATGTGTGAGTGACCGAAGGCTTGCAGTGGAAACACGCTCGCCTGGCCACGCGCGACGCCGCCACATTCCGGACCCACAGGTGAGCTGCACTGCGGACGCGTGGCTCAGCCGCGCTCCAGAAGCGCCTTCAAACGAGACAGTGAGGCACGTGCCTCCCGCTCGGAGGTCGCGCCGACGATGAACCGTCCGGCGACGCTTCCGAGCTTCCCGCCCGGCGGGTGGAACTCGTTCGTGTAGCGGAAGGTCGTGCGGCCGAGCGCGTCGGTGGACAGTTCGTAGCGGATGAGGGCGTCGGAGTGCGCGGGCCCGGCTCCCTCCCAGCGGGCCAAGCGCGGCGGGTCGACCGCGACCAGGCGCCAGTGCACATGGAATGTGATGCCCCGAACCGACATCGCCTGGTCCATCGTCGCGCCGCGGCGCAGCGGCGGGCGCGGGAAGTTCTCCACCGACTTGTGGATCGTGACCCAGTCGCTGAGTCGGCGCGGGTCCATGACCGTCTCCCACACCTGGTCGATCGGTGCGTCGATGACGATCTCGTCCTGGACGGTGCTCATCGCTCGAGCGGACCCTAACGTGCGGCGAGCGGTTGGGAGCGTTCCCAGTCACCGAGCGCGTGCTCGATGGCGGCGTCGAGCGGGTGAAGCCTCACCGACAGTGCCTCGGCTGCTGAGTCTCCGTTCGGCAACAGGTCGGTCTCCAGGCTCTCCATCAGCGGGCGCACGAGCGCCGGGTCCTCGTCCGCGAGCGCGGCGGCGAGGACGCTCGCCACAGGGGTGAGCGACAGCGGCCCGAGCGGGACCGCGGCGCGATCGACGAGCATCAGCTCCGCGATCCTGTGCAGCAGCTCCCCGTAGGTGACGATCTCGGGACCGGCCGCGTCGAGCGTATGACCGGCGCCGGCGGCCGACGGCGGGGTGCGTGCGCCGGGGACCGACGCGATCCGCGTGCGGGCGGCGGGCGATGGGAGGCGGGCGTCGGCGGCGGCGACGAGCATCCTGAGCACGTCCCGCTCGTCGATCGGTGCCGTGCGGTTGTCCCGCCACGCGGGCAGCGCGAGCACGGGCAGCCGTTCGATCAACCTCACGAGCAGCGCGAACGAGCGGGACCGGGCGCCGATCACGATCGAGGCGCGCAACGCGACCGAGCCCGGGACCGCGGCGAGGAGCGCGCGCTCGACCGCGAGCCGGCTCTCCAGGTGTGGAGACGGGGTCCCTGGCGGAACCGGCCCGCCGAGGTACACGATCCGGCGCACCCCGGCGCGCGCGGCGGCGTCGGCGAAGCGGCGCGCCGCCTCGGCCTCGCGCGCCGGGAACGGGTCGGCGCCCGCCGCGACCGCCTCCATCGCGTGGATGAGGAAGTAGGCGACCTCGATCCCGTCCATCGCCTCGGTGAGGCCGGCGCCGGTGACCGCGTCGCCCGCCCGCACCTCGAGGCCGGGCACACGCACCCGCGCCGGCGAACGGGCAAACCCGCGCACCTCGTGCCCATCGGCCAGCAGTCGCGTGGCGAGCAACGAGCCGACGTAGCCGCTTACGCCGGTGACGAGCAGCCTCATCGCGACGCGGACGCGGCGGGGATCATCGGCCCGCCCAGGGCGCCGGACGCACGACCGAAGCGTCGAGCTCGTCGACCGAGGCGGCGCCGGTGAGCGCGAGCGCGATCCGCAGCTCGTCCAGCAGCAGATCGAGCACGAGCCGCGCCCCGTCCTGGCCGCCGACCGCGATCCCCCAGAGCAGCGGGCGTCCGACGAGCACCGCCCGCGCGCCGAGCGCGAGCGCCTTGACGACGTCCGTGCCGCGCCGGATCCCCCCGTCGACGAGCACGTCAAGCTCGGATCCGACCGCGTCGACGACCTCCGGCAGCGCGTCGGCGCCCGAGAGCGTCGTGTCGAGCTGGCGGCCCCCGTGATTTGAGACGATCACCCCGGCGGCGCCGCGCTCGGCCGCGAGCCGCGCGTCGTGGGCGGTGAGCACGCCCTTGACAAGCACCGGCAGCTCGGTGTCGGCGGCGAACCGCTCGAGGTCAGCCCACGTGAGCGAGCCGTCGACGCGCGTCGAGGTGTCGACCGGGACCGGACTGCCGATCGTGCCCAGCTCCGGGTCGGCGCGGACGCCGATCCGCCGCTCGCGCTCCCGCACGCCGAGCACCGGCCGGTCGACGGTGAGCACGAGCGCCCCGTAGCCGTGGGCCTCGGCGGCGGCGATGAGCGCGCGCGTGGCGCCGCGGTCGCGGAACACGTAGAGCTGGAACCAGCGCGGCGCCTCGGGCACCTGAACGGCGAGCTCGGCCGGCGGCGTCGTCGCGAACGTCGACAGGCAGATGATCGTGCCGGTCGCCGCAGCCGCCCGGGCGATCGCCACGTCGGCGTCGGGCCGGACGAGGCCGGCGAAGCCCGTCGGCGCGATCAGGAGCGGGTGGGGTCGGCGGCGCCCGAGCAGCGTCACCGCCGGGTCGGGGTCCGTCACTCCCGTGAGCATTCGGGGGGCGAGCGCCAGCCGCGACCAGGCGGCCTCGTTGTCGGCGAGCGTCGTCTCGTCGGCGGCGCCACCGTTGATGTACGCGCGAGCGCGCTCGGAGAGGACCGGCTCGGCGGCCGCGCGGACGTCGGCGAGGCTCTGCAGGTCGAGCTCGAGGCCGGGCATGGTGCACAAAGCTAGTGTCCCGTTTGACCGGTTCGTTGCAGTCGAGGCACCCCGGGCGGCGCCCGGCGGCGTCCTCGGATCCTCGGGTGGCGCTGCCACGGCCCGGATCCTGGGTCCTGGCCGGGCATCCACCGGTGGCACCTCTTGGTGCCGGCGAACCAACGAAACGCGACGCCGCTCGTCACTCCGCTCCGCCGACCGCAGCGGTGGCCATCAACGGTCGCGCGGGGCCACCGGAGATGCGCCGCGCGGACATCCGGAAATTGCGCACGCGGCGCGTGCGCTCCACGAACACCCCGCAATTTCGCAGGTTTTGCGGAGTCGAGAGTTTCCTGCGTTTTCCGGAAAACGGGCTCATGGACGGTGTCCGGATGCGCTTTGATGCCGCCCCTGTCGTCGAGCGAAGTTGAGAGAAGAGAGAGTCGGACGGGTATGGCACAGGGTCGGAACGGACGGGCCGCGGGCGCGGCGAGCTGTGAGCAGTGCTTCTTCAAGGCCAATCTGTTGTGCGCGGTGCAGACGGGACCGTGCGCGACGTTCCGGCCCGCCGGACCGGACGGCCTGCGGCCTCCGAGCCAGATGCGCTTCGTCTTCCGCCAGGAGCGCCGCCAGCAGGTCGCCTGGGCGTTCCCCTCGGCGAACGAGCAGGTCGCGCTCCACGCGTGAGGGACCGCACGCGCCGCGCGTGCCCCGCGGCGAACGAGCAGGTCGCGCTCCACGCGTGACGAACCGCACGCGGCGCGCGTGCCCCGCGGGTTAGAGTCCCGCTCCTTCGTCCCGCCCACGAGCAAGCGAGGGAACCCCAGGTTGCAGGTCACGGTGCTCGGCAAGTCGCCGGCATGGCAGGACGCCGCCGGCGCATGCAGCGGATACCTCATCCACCATGACGGGTTCACGGTGCTGCTCGACTGCGGCAACGGCGTGTTCGGCAAGCTGCGTGGGCTCGCCGACTACCTCTCGGTCGACGCGGTGCTCATCACCCACCTGCACGCCGATCACTGCTTCGACCTCCTGCCGTTCAGCTTCGCGCTCACCGTGGGCCCGCGTGCGGGCTCCCGCCACCCGGGCCTGCACGTGCCCCCGGGCGCCGGCGCGCGGCTGCGCGAGCTGGGCGCCTGGGTCGGGGACGAGCGGCTCATCCCGGACGCGTTCGAGATCCGCGAATACGAAGCGGAGCGACCGCTGGCGGTCGGGCCGTTCTCGCTGCGCGCGCGAGAGGTGCCGCACTTCGTGCCGACCCACGCCGTCTCGCTGACCGCTCGGGACGGGGCGCGGCTCGTGTTCAGCGCCGACTGCGGTCCCAACGACGCGCTCGTCGAGCTTGCCGCCGACGCCGACCTGATGCTCGTCGAGTCAACGCTCCGCGAGCCCGATTCCCCCCCGTCGGCCGGCCATTTGTCTGCGCGCGAGGCGGGCGAGCACGGCCGCGCCGCCGGCGCCCGCAGGCTCGTGCTCACCCACTTCTCCGATGAGCTCGACCCCGGCCGGGTGCGGGCCGAGGGGAGCGCGGGCTTCGGCGCCGATGTCGAGCTCGCCGCCGAGGGCGCCGTCTTCGAGCTCTGAGCGCGGGCGCGTCCGAGTGGTCGGCGGGCTGGTTCGAGCCACGGTTGCGGCCCCCCTCCCGCTCGATGATCGCCCCGCCCCGCGCCGGGTAGGCTGGCGAGCGTGTCCTCGCGTGACCCGTTCGCCAACTTCGACCGGATGCGCCGGGAGATGGACGAGCTGTTCGGCGACGCGCTGGAGCGCTCCGGGATCCCGCGCCGCCGCGTCGGCCGCTGGCCGGCGGTCGATGTCACGTACGCGTCGAACCCGCCCCGCGCGATCGTCACCGCCGAGCTCGCCGGCGTGCGCACGGCGGACATCGAGCTTCACGTCGAGGGACGGCGGCTGATCCTCGCCGGCCGGCGCGCCTCGCCGTCGCCCGAGGGCGAGGTCTACCAGCAGATCGAGATCGAGCGCGGCGCGTTCCGGCGCGTGCTGGAGCTCGGCGCAGATGTCGACTCCGACCAGGTCCGCGCCCGCTACGAGGACGGGATGCTCCGCGTCGAGCTGCCGCTGCTCACGCGCGGGCCGCGCTCACGCGCGGTGCCGATCGAGGGCCCCCGGGAGGGCGACGGCGCCGAGGAGGTCGACCGCGGCCCGCGCGAGGGCGACGGCGGGCGGGGCTCCGACCGCCGGCTCGAGAGCCAGGGCCGGATCGAGCGCGGATGATCGACGTCGGCGGAGGCGAGGGCACGCCCGAGGGCGGCGCCGAGGTGCTGCTCGACGGCCCGGCCGGCGGGCGGGCGCTGCCCGGCCGCGCCGGCGTGCTGCCGCTGCGCGACGCGGTCGCGTTCCCGGATCTCGTCGTCCCGCTCAACATCGGACAGGAGCGCTCGATCGCGCTCATCAACGACGTGCTGCGCGGCGACCGCACGATCGCCCTGATCGCGGCCCGCGACCCGAGCATCGAGACGCCGGCCCCGGAGCAGATCCACAACGTCGGGGTGCTCGGGACGGTGGCGCGGATGGTGCGGCTCCCCGACGACACGCTCCGCGTGCTCGTCCAGGCCTCGCAGCGGATCCGGGTGACCGGCTGGGCGCAGACCGAGCCCTACCTCGTCGCGGAGATCGAGGAGGCGCCGGACATCGTGCAGGAGGGTCCGCAGCTCACCGCGCTCATGCGCAACGTCCAGCGCGACTTCGGCGCGATCGTCGGCGAGGTCCCCTATCTGCCCGAGGAGCTGTCGGTGATGGTCGCCTCGATGGAGGACCCGGTGATGCTCTCGCACCTGGTCGCCGGTGTGATGCACCTCTCCACCGAGGAGAAGCAGTCGCTGCTCGAGGAGCTCGACGTCACCAAGCGGCTGCGCCGGCTCGCGCGCGACCTCGCGCGCGAGCGGGAGCTCGTCGCACTCGGCACCAAGATCCAGTCCGAGGTTCAATCCGAGCTCGAGCAGGGCCAGCGCGAGTACTTTCTGCGCCGCCAGCTCAAGGCGATCCAGGAGGAGCTCGGCGAGGAGGACGAGGCGGAGGCCGAGGCCCGCGAGCTGCGTGAGCAGATCGAGCGCCTTGAGCTGCCCGAGGGCGTCCGCCGCCAGGTCGACCGGGAGCTCGGCCGTCTGTCGCGGCTGCAGCCGGCGATGGCCGAGTACGGAGTCGTGCGCACGTACCTTGAGTGGATCGCCTCCCTGCCGTGGTCGCAGTCGACCGAGGACGACCTGCGGCTCTCGCACGCGCGCGAGGTGCTCGACGAGGATCACTACGACATCGAACAGGTCAAGGAGCGGATCCTCGAGTTCCTCGCGGTCACGGCACTGCGGAGCGCAAGCGGGGGCGGGGCCGCGGTCGCCGGCGGCTCGATTCTCACGTTCGTCGGGCCCCCGGGCGTCGGCAAGACCTCGCTCGGGCGCTCGATCGCGCGGGCGCTCGGCCGCAAGTTCGAGCGGATCAGCGTCGGCGGAGTGCGCGACGAGTCGGAGATCCGCGGTCACCGCCGCACGTACATCGGCGCGATGCCGGGCGTGATCATCCGGGCGCTGCGCGACGCCGGCGCGAACAATCCGCTGTTCATGATCGACGAGATCGACAAGATGGGCTCGGACTTCCGCGGCGACCCGGCGAGTGCGATGCTCGAGGTGCTCGACCCCGAGCAGAACACGACGTTTCGCGACCACTACCTCGACCTGCCGTTCGACCTCTCGAACGTCATGTTCGTCTGCACCGCGAACACGCTCGACACGATCCCGGGTCCGCTGCGCGACCGCATGGAGGTGATCCAGCTCGCCGGCTACACCGAGTCCGAGAAGCTCCAGATCGCGCGGCGCTACCTCGTGCCGCGCCAGATCGAGCGCGGCGGCCTGTCCGCCCGGCGGATCGCGTTCACCGACAGGGGCCTTGAGGCGATCATCTCCGGCTACACCCGGGAGGCCGGCGTGCGCCAGCTCGAGCGGGAGATCGGAGCGGTCGTGCGCAAGGTCGCGCTCCGGGTCGCCGAGGGGGAGGTGACGCGCAGGGTGAGCGTCTCCGAGCCCCGCGTGCGCGACCTGCTCGGCACGCCGCGCTTCCATTCCGAGTCCCGTCGGCGCACGTCACGCCCGGGCGTGGCGACCGGCCTTGCCTGGACGCCGGTCGGCGGCGAGATCCTGTTCATCGAGGCCTCGGCGATGGAGGGATCGGGCAAGCTGCAGATCACCGGCCAGCTTGGGGACGTGATGCGCGAGTCCGCGCAGGCGGCGCTCACGTACGTGCGCGCGAACGTCGAGGAGGTCGTCGGCGGGCTGCCCGACGGGTGGTTCGGCTCCCACGACATCCATCTCCACATCCCGGCGGGAGCGATCCCCAAGGACGGTCCGAGCGCCGGCGTCGCGATGGTCACCGCGCTCGTCTCGCTGCTCTCCGGCCGGCCGGTCCGCTCCGACGTCGCGATGACGGGCGAGATCACGCTCAGCGGACTCGTGCTTCCGATCGGCGGATTGAAGGAGAAGGCGCTCGCCGCCCAGCGCGGCGGCATCCGCACGGTGATTGCGCCCCGCCAAAACGAGGCAGACATCGAGGACATCCCCGCGCATCTCCGGGAGACGCTCCGGTTCGTGTTCGTCTCGGCCGTCGGCGAGGTGCTGGAGGCCGCGCTCGCGAGCCGACGCGCCCCGGGGTATCGCCTATCCTGACCTATCAACCCCCAGAGCGAAACAACGCGCCAACACGAGGGAGTCTCATGGCATCTCGACGTAAGAAGGTGGCGAAGGCGGTGCCGTTCAGCGCCTCGGACCTGCAGAACCTCCAGAAGGCGAATCCCTACGTGCAGCGGCTGATCGAGGATGCCGAGCTGCGCGACAACCTGACGACCGCGATCGACGCGGGCCGCAGCGCCTACAACCGGCTCCTGTCGGCCAAGGCTCCGCACAAGGCGGTGCTCGACGACAAGAAGCTCCACAAGGACGTGTCGACGGCCGCCGGAGCCGCGCGCGACGCCGTCATGGCGCTCGGCGACGCTCCCAAGCACGCCAAGCCCAAGAAGAAGCGCCATCTCGGCCGCAAGCTCTTCCTGCTGCTGCTCGGCGCCGGCGGCGCGCTCGCCGCCTCCGAGTCGCTGCGCTCCAAGCTGCTCGACCTGCTGTTCGGCGCCGAGGAGGAGTTCGAGTACACGCCGCCGACGCCGGCCTCCGACACGCCGTCCACCGATACGCCGCCCCCGACGGACACGTCGAACGCGAGCCCGGTGAGCGCCGCCTGAGCGACGCCGGCGGTCGTTCGTCGTGAGCGAGGGCGTCCGTGACGGGCGCCCTCGCGTCGTTGTGGAGCGAGGCAGCGTGGGGCGACGCCGCCGGTCCAGCGTCGGGCGAGGCCACCGCCGGGCGCGTGCGGCGGGGGCGGGCGCACTCGTCGCGCTCGCGGCCGTGCTGGCACTGCTTGCCGCCTGCCAGCTCGTGCTGCCCGGGATCGCCGCCGGTCGGCTGCGGGCGATGCTGTCGCGCTCCGGATCGGTGCGCTCGGTCTCGGTCTCCGCGTGGCCGGCGGTCGAGCTGCTCTGGGGGCGGGCCGACTCGGTGCGTGTCGCGATGCGCTCCTGGTCCTCGTCGCCGCGCGGTCTCCACGCGCGCCTTGCGCAGCTGGGCGCCGTGGGCGAGTTGCATGCGACGGCCGGGGTGGTCCGGGTCGGCGCGCTCGTGGCCCACCGGGCATCGCTCGTGGCCGCGGGCGGCAGGGTCGTGGGGGAGGGGACCGTACGCGAGTCCGACGTGCGCGACGTCGTGCCGTTCCTGCGCTCGGTCGTCCCCGTGACGAGCGCCGGGGAGCGGCTCGTGCTGCGCGGCACCGGTTCGGTGCTCGGGCCGCTCGGCGTGTCGGTCGACGCGACCGTCCGGGCTGCGGGCGGCGCGCTCGTCGTCTCACCCGATGCGCCGTTCGGCGGCCTGGTCACCGTGACCGTCTTCTCAGCGCGGGCTTTGCAGGTGACCGGCGTGAGCGCCACGCCCGTCCGCGGCGGGTTTCGCGCCCGGGTGACTGCGCGTCTGCGCTGACGACGCGTCTGCGCTGACCGGCGCCGCCCCGGTTTGGTCCCGCGCCCCCCCGGGTCGCCCCGGCCGCCCGGGTCGCCGTGCCGCCCGACTCCGGCCGGCGTGGTCGTGCTCGACACGCCCGCGCTCTACGACGACCTCACGATCCTTTGAGCACCTCGGGCTGTTGGAGCGGGTTGGTGCTCGATACCGGCAGCGATGCGCCTCCAAGTGCCCCGTCTGACGGCCGGCGCGCGGGATCTGGGGCGGATCGATGCTCAAGGCCGACACACATGCGCTCCGAGTCGTGCGGCCACCGTCGACCCCGCCGTGTAAAAGTTTCCTGAAGTGCGGCGCGCGCCCAGCCGCGGCCGCCCACAATGGGGGCGTGGCAGAGGGTCGTCGGCTGACGCGTCGAGATGTGCTCTCCGGGGCGGCTGCGGGCGCCGGAGCGCTGTTCGGACCGGCCGCCGCGCGCGCCGCCGACGGCCGCGGCGCCGGAGCGCCCGCCCGTCCGACGACCCCGCACGAGCACGCGCCCTCGCACGGCGACCTCGCACGGCTCGGGGGCCGGGTGTTCGCCCGCGGAGTCGGAGCCCTCGGCGCGGGCGAGGCGCGCACCGTCGCGCTGTCGCGGCCGGTGTGCCTCGCCGCCGTGCGCTGGTCGGGCCAGGCGGACGCCGGGCTCGCGCTCCGCGCTCGGCGCCCGGACGGGCGCTGGGGGCCGTGGGCGAACGCGTCGGCGGCCGGGCACGACGGCGATGGGGTGCGCGCTCGCGAGCGCGTCGGCGAGGGGGTGTGGCTCGGTCGAGCCGACGTGCTCCAGGTCCGCTCCCGCGGGCGGGTTCGCGACGCGGCGCTCCTGCTCGTCTCCGCAGAGCCCGACCCCGCCGCGCGTGCCAACGCGGCGGCCGGCGCCCGCGCGCAGGGCGCGGACGGCGCTTCAGGCGCCGGCGCGGATGCCGCACCGGGCACCGGCGCGGACGGCACCTCGGGCGCCGGCGCGGACGCGCTGCCGCTCGCCGGCCCGGCACTCCCCGCCGGTCCAGGGCAGCCGCCGATCATCGCCCGCGCGGTGTGGGCCGGGGCCGACCATCGGCCCGTCGGCGGCCCTTACTACGGCCAGATCGAGCTGGGGATCGTCCACCACACCGAGAACCCGAACGCCTACTCGCCGGGCGACGTGCCGGCGATGCTCCGCGCGATCTACGAGTTCCACGTCCACGGCCGCGGCTGGTTCGACATCGGCTACAACTTCGTGATCGACCGCTTCGGGCGGATCTGGGAGGCGCGCCAGGGCGGGATCGCGCTGCCGGTGATCGGCGCCCAGGCCGGCGACTGGAACCAGATCTCGTTCGGCGTCTCGCTGCTCGGCACGTACACCGCGGTGCGGCCCTCGGCGGCGGCGATGTCGGCGCTCGAGCGGTTGCTCGCCTGGAAGCTTGCGCTGAGCGGACTGCCCGCGGTCGGCGAGATCAGTGCGGTGGCGAGCGCGGCCGACATCTCCTACACGCAGTTCCGCGCCGGCCAGCACGTCCGCTTTCCCCGCATCGCCGGACACCGCCAGGTCGATTCGACCGACTGCCCCGGCGATGCGCTGTTCGGCGAGCTTCCGGCGCTTCGCCGGCGGGTCCAGGCGATGCTCGGTCCGGAGACGCGGCTCACGCTCCAGGGCGAGATCACGCTCTTCCCCTACGGCCCGGTGCTGTTCATGAACGGCCGGCTCACCGAGCGCGGCGCGCCGCTCGCCGGCGTCCCCGTCGCGCTGCAGCGGATCGTCCACCGCGGTGCCGCCACCGAGACGGTCACCACGCTCACGACCGCCGCCGACGGCACGTTCCAGAGCTCGCTGCCCGCACGGGCGGGCCTGCGGGTCTACGCGCTGCGGACCGATGCGCCCGCGGCCGTCTCCGAGGTGCTCGAGATCGAGTCGCTCGCCGAGGCGACGGCCGGCGCGGACGCGTTGCGGCTCGCCCGGCCGCCCTGGCGGTGAGCCTCGGCCCGCGGAAGCGGCCGCTCAGGCCTTCGGCGTCGTCCAGGGGGCGCGCAGGCGCCGCTCGAGCTCATCGGCGAGGTCGTCGATCGCGACGCGGTCCTGCGCGAGCGAGTCGCGATCGCGCACGGTGACCGTGCGGTCCTGCAGCGACTGGTGGTCGACGGTGATCGCCCACGGGGTGCCGATCTCGTCCTGGCGGCGGTAGCGGCGGCCGATCGCGCCGCCCGCGTCGTACTCGACCTGCATGCGCTCGCGCAGCGCCCGCTGGATCTCGAGCGCGAGCTCGGGCTGCCCGTCCTTGCGCACGAGCGGCAGCACGGCGGCCTTGACGGGCGCGAGCTGGGGGTGCAGGCGCAGGACGGTCCGCGTCTCGCCCTCGATCTCGTCCTCGTCGTAGGCGTCGCAGAGGAACGCGAGCATCGCCCGGTCGACGCCGGCGGCGGGCTCGATCACGTGTGGGACGTAGCGCTCGCCGGTGTTGCCGTCGTGGTACTCGAGCTTCTGCCCCGAGTACTCGGCGTGCCGACTGAGATCGAAGTCGCCCCGGTTGGCGATCCCCTCAAGCTCGGACCAGCCGATCGGATAGAGGTACTCGACGTCGCTCGTGGCGCTCGAGTAGTGGCTGAGCTCGTCGGCGTCGTGGGCGCGGAGCTTCAGGTGGTCGGCGCGGATCCCGAGCTTGCGGTACCAGTCGAGCCGCTCCGCGAGCCAGTGCTCGTACCACTGCGTCGCCTCGACGGGCGGGACGAAGAACTCCATCTCCATCTGCTCGAACTCGCGGGTGCGGAAGATGAAGTTGCCGGGCGTGATCTCGTTGCGGAACGACTTGCCGATCTGCGCGATTCCGAACGGCGGCTTCCTGCGGCTGAACTGCAGGTAGTTCTTGAAGTTGAGAAAGATGCCCTGCGCGGTTTCGGGGCGGAGGTAGACGGTCGCGCCCTCCTCCTTGACGGGGCCGACCGTCGTCTCGAACATGAGGTTGAAGTCGCGCGCGGCGGTGAGGTCGCACTGCTCGTCGTCGCCGGGGTGCTTGGAGGGGCGCCGTCCGCAGGCGGAGTCGGCGAGATGGTCCTCGCGGAAGCGCAGCTTGCACGTGCGGCAGTCGACGAGCGGGTCGGTGAAGCCCGCGAGGTGGCCCGAGGCCTCCCAGGTGCGGGGGTGCTGGATGATCGCCGAGTCGAGCGCCACGATGTCGTCGCGCTCCTGGAGCATCGCCTTCCACCACTGTGCCTTGACGTTGTTCTTCAGCAGCACGCCGTAATGGCCGTAGTCGTAGGAGGAGCCGATCCCCCCGTAGATCTCCGAGCTCTGGAAGACGAAGCCGCGCCGCTTGCAGAGCGAGACGATCTTGTCCATCGTGACGAGGTCGGTCGTGGCCATGGGCGCGGATGGTAGGCGACTCTCGGCCGGCGGCGGTGAGCCCGGCGAAGCGCGGGTGCTCGCGCAGCGAGGCGAGGTCGTCGTCCGCGCGCGCCCACTCCGCAGACTCGGGGCGCGTCGCGATGACGCGGGCGAGGTGATCGAGCGCAGCCTCGGCGTCCCGGTCGAGTGCTCCAGGCAGGCCGCGTTGTGCCGGCGAGCGGTCGCGCTCGAGGCCGGCACGACCGTGGATCGGGCACGAACCCGTACGTCCCGGCGGGCGCCTCGTGGTCGGAGTCGTCGATCGTGAAGCGCGCGGCCCCGCTGGCGACGAAGTAGAGACTCCTCTTCGCGGGTGCGGGCCGGGATTGGCACTCTCAGGCCGTGAGTGCCAGCACCCAAGGCTATACTTTCGCCAGCATGCCGATCTACGAGTACCGCTGCAAGAAGGGCCACACGTTCGACGTGATGCAGCGCTTCTCCGACGAGGCGCTCGACACGTGCGAGGTGTGCGGCGCGCCCGCCCAGCGCGTGCTGCACGCTCCTGCGGTCCATTTCAAGGGCTCGGGCTTCTACAACACCGACTACGGCACGCGCAAGCGCTCGCGCGAGCTGAAGGAGAGCGAGGGCGGGGGCAAGAGCGAGAGCTCGGGCGGCGACTCGAAGACCCCGTCGGGCGAGGCGAGCTCGAACGGCGCCTCCCCGTCGAAGGACTCCTCCTCGAAGAGCGCCGCGAAGGCCGCGGACTGACGGTCACGTGATCGTCACGCCGCCGTCGACGGCGAGCGTCTGGCCGGTGATGTAGCCGGCGGCGGGCGAGGCGAGGAACACGGCGGTCGCGGCGAGCTCCTCGGCGTCGCCGGGCCGGCCGGCGGGAACGCGGGCGAGGACGGCGTCGATGTACCCGGGCGGGTAGGCGTCGGTCATCTCGCTGGCGAAGAAGCCGGGGGCGATCGCGTTGACCCGAATCCCCTTGCGGCCGGTCCACTGCTGGGCGAGATCGCGGGTGAGGCCGATCAGCCCCGCCTTCGACGCGGTGTAGGCGGCCTGGGGGAGCCCCGCGGTCGTGATGCCGAGCACCGAGGAGATGTTGACGATGCTCGACCCGGGCGCCATCACGCGCCCGCACGCCTGGGCCATCCAGTAGGCGCCGTTCAGGTTGACGTCGATCACCGCCCGGAACTGCTCCGGCGTCTCGCGCGTCGCCGGTACCGCCGTGCCCACGCCGGCGTTGTTGACGAGCACGTCGACGCGCCCGAAGCGCTCGAGCGCCGCCGCGACGAGCCGGTCGCAGTCCTCGGGCCGCGCGACGTCGGTCGGCACGGCGAGCGCCGCCCGGCCCGCCTCCTCGACGAGCGCGGCCGTCTGTGAAAGGCGGTCGGCGCGGCGGGCGCCGAGCACGACGTCCGCGCCCGCCTCCGCGAAACCACGGGCGAACGCGACGCCGAGGCCGCTCGAGGCGCCGGTGACGATCGCGACGCGGTCGTCGAGGCGGTAGAGGTCGGGGATCGCCATCGGCTGCAGATTCGTGTCGTCCGGCGGATGGTCGTTTCGGTGCCTCAGCGGCCGGTCATCAGCCGGCGCACCTCGGCGCGGACGTTCGCCGGATGGGGGACGAGCACGTCCGCGCCGTTCACCACCGACGGCGTCTCCGAGAGCAGCCGCGGCGTCGCCGTGCCCCCGATCTCCGCGGACAGGAACAGCTGCATGAGCGAGAGCCCCCCCATGTCGGTCTGGATCACGCCCGGCGCGTCCCAGGCGACCCACGGCAGGTGGAAGAACGTGTGCGCGGTGAGGAGCTGGGACTTGATCGAGTTGAGGATCCGCTGCTGCGCCGCCTCCCGGTTGAGGTCGTTGTAGGCGGGGTCGCAGCTGTTGTCGCGGGTGCGGGCGAGCGTGAGCGCCTGGATCCCCGAGAGATGGTGGACGCCGGGCTTGAGGTTGAGCGTGAACCCGCCGTTCTTCACCCCCCCGGAGATGTTCGAGCAGATGCGGCCGGTCCTCACGTTCACCCCGCCGATGTCGTCGATGAACTTCGGGAAGTTCGCCAGATCGACGACGACCATGTGGTTGATCGTGTGGATGCCCGTGAACCGCTTGATGACCCGGAGCGTCAGCCCCGGGCCACCGCACGACCAGGCGGCGTTGATCTTCTGCTCGCCGCAGCCCGGGATGTTCACGAGCGTGTCGCGCGGGATCGACAGGCGCCGGGAGACGCCGCCCCCGACGCGCCAGAGCATGATCGAATCGGTGTGGGCGTACTTCTCCATGCGCTGCGCGCTCGTCAGCCCGCCCTCCTTGGAGCCTGCCCCGGTCGTCGGGCGGTTGTCGAGCCCGACGATGAGCACGGTCTCCGGCGAGACGAGCATCGTCGATCCGCCCGCCAGCTGCGACTTCGCGCCGGCGGGCAGCGAGCCCGTGCGGCTCTGCGCGGAGATGAAGAAGAGGACGACCGACAGCAGCACCCAGGCGACGGCGAGTCCGAGCACCCAGCGCACGACGCGCCATGGGGTGATGCCGCGCCGGCCTCGGGCCCGCCCCGGCCACCGGCGCCGTCCCGGTCCGCCCGGACCGCGTCCGCCCGGGCGGTCCGACTCCGGATCGCGGCGCCGGGCCGCGCGCGAGGGGCGCCCCAGCCCGCGCCGCGCATCCTCCTCGACCGCGTCCTGGGGGTCGCGCAGGCGATCGCGCAGCCCGCGGGGCGTCGACCGGTAGGTCGTGTACGGGCGGTCCTCACGCTCGGACGTCGCGCTGCGCCCGCCGCCGGGCCGGGACTTCCCGGCGGAGCGGTAGATCCGGTAGGGCGGGTCGGCGCGATCGTCCGGCGGGCGGGGCGGCTTGCCGGATTCGTTGGGCATACGGCTCTGCATATAGTGACGATCAATGGCGGCGCGACGCGTCATCGGCGTCGACCTCGGGGGAACCAAGCTACTGGCCGGGGTGGTCGACCCCGAGCTCGGCGTGCACCATCGCACACAGCGAACGGTGATCGGCTTCGACCAGCGGCGCCTCATCGAGGTGGCGATCGACGGGGTCGCGGAGCTGCGCGCGGCGACCGGGGGGATCGCGATCGAGGCGGTCGGATTTGGGGTGCCGGTGCTCGTCGACCGCCGCGGCGCCTCGCCGACGGCGGTCGTTGGGGTGAACACGCCCGTCCAGGGGCTCGCGTTCGCCGACGTCATGGCGGAGCGGCTCGGGCTGCCGGTGTTCATCGACAACGACGGCAACACATCGGCGCTCGCCGAGCATCGTGCGGGCGCAGCCCGCGGCGCCTCCGACGCGGTCGTGATCACGCTCGGCACCGGCATCGCCGGCGGGCTCATCCTGCGCGGGGAGCTCTACCGAGGCGCCTTCGGGGCCGCGGGCGAGCTCGGGCACATGGTGATCGAGCTCGACGGCCCCCGCTGCCACGGCAACTGCCCGAATCACGGCTGCGCCGAGGTCTACTGCAGCGGCACGGCGCTCGTCGAGGAGGCGCGGCGGCTCGGCGCGATGCGCCCCGGATCGGGCCTCGAGCGGCTCGTGCAGAGCGGTGCGCTCGCCGGCCCGCTCGTCACCGAGCTCGCGCACGACGGCGACGCGGCGGCGCGTGAGGCGATCGCGCTCATCGGCGAGCGGCTCGGCGTCGTCGTCGCGAACGTGCTCAACATCTTCAACCCGCAGGTCGTCGTCATCGGCGGCGGCGTGATCGCCGCCGGCGAGCTGCTGCTGGCGCCGGCGCGGGCGGTCGTCGCCGAGCGGGTGCTGCCGTTCCTGCGCGAGTCGGTGCCGCTCGTGGCCGCCCGGTTCGGGATGGAGGCGGGAATGGTGGGGGCGGCGGCGCTCGCCTACGACGAGATCGAGCGTCGCGCGCTCGCGTGAGCTGAAGCGACCCTCCCCGAGCCCCATGCCGATCATCGAGCGCGTCCGCATCACCCCCGTCGCGTTCGCCGACCCGCCGCTGCTCAACGCCGTCGGCGTCCACCAGCCGTACGCGCTGCGAGGGGTGGTCGAGGTGGAGACGGACGCGGGGCTCGTCGGCCTCGGCGAGACGTACGGCGATGCGGCCCACCTGCGCCGCCTCGACGGCGCGGCCCGCGCGCTCGTCGGCCGCGACGTGTTCGACCTGAACGGCATGTACGCGGCCGTGCGCGACGCGCTCGCGGGGGAGCGCGGCAGCGACGGCCACGGCCTCACCGGCATGATCACGACCTCCTCGACCGTCGACCGGGTGCTCTCGCCGTTCGAGGTGGCCGCGCTCGACATCCAGGGACAGTCGATCGGCCGGCCGGTGTGCGACCTGCTCGGCGGCGCGGTCCGCGACCGCGTGCCGTTCAGCGCCTACCTCTTCTACAAATGGCCCGGCCACCCGGGGGCGGAACCCGATGACTGGGGCGAGGCGCTCGGCCCCGACGCGATCGTCGCCCAGGCCGAGCGAATGGTCGGCGAGTACGGCTTCGGGGCGCTCAAGCTCAAGGGCGGTGTGCTGGACCCCGCGGCGGAGATCGCGACGGTGCGGGCGCTGCGGGAGCGCTTCCCGGAGCTGCCGATCCGCCTGGATCCGAACGCCGCCTGGAGCGTCGAGACCTCGCTCCGCGTCGCGGACGAGCTCGATGGCGTGCTCGAGTACCTCGAGGACCCGACGCGTGGCCAGGAGGCGATGGCGGAGGTCGCCGCGCGGGCGCCGATGCCGCTTGCCACGAACATGTGCGTCGTCGCCTTCGAGGAGGTCGCCTCGGCGGCGAAGCTCGATGCCGTTTCGATCGTGCTCTCCGACCACCACTACTGGGGCGGCCTGCAGCGCTCGCGGCTGCTCGCCGGCATCTGCGAGACGCTCGGCTGGGGCCTGTCGATGCACTCCAACTCGCACCTTGGCATCAGCCTCGCCGCGATGGTCCATCTCGCCGCAGCGACCCCCAACCTCACGTATGCGTGCGACACCCACTGGCCGTGGAAGACCGACGACGTCGTCGCCGGCGAGCCGTTCCGCTTCCGGGAGGGGGCGCTTGCGGTGCCGACCGCGCCCGGCCTCGGCGTGCGGCTCGACCCCGACCGGCTCGGCGCGCTCCACGAGCAGTACCTTCGCTGCGGGATCCGCGACCGCGACGACACCGGCTACCGGCGCTCGGTCGAGCCCGGCTACACGCCCCGGACATGGTGAGCGCGACCGGCGGGCAGGCTGCCGGGCGCCCGGGCGCGGGACGGCTCGTCGTGTGCCCGACCCCGATCGGCAACCTCGAGGACATCACCCTGCGGGTGCTCGCGGCGCTCCGCGAGGCCGACCTCATCGCCTGCGAGGACACCCGTCGGACGGGCCGTCTGCTCGAGCGCCACGGCGTGCGCGGGCAGCTCGTGAGCTACCACGAGCACAACGAGCGTGCCCGGACCGCTGAGCTGGTCGCCCGCATGCGCGCGGGGGCGACGGTCGCGCTCGTCTCCGACGCGGGCATGCCGCTCGTCTCCGATCCGGGGCTCGTGCTCGTGCGGGCCTGCATCGCCGCCGGGCTCGGCGTCGAGGTCCTCCCCGGACCGTCGGCGGCGATGAGCGCGCTCGTCGCGAGCGGCCTGGCGAGCGAGCGCTGGCGGTTCGTCGGCTTCCTGCCGCGCCAGGCGGCGCGGCTCGCCGAGACGCTGTCGACGCCCGAGACGCTCGTCGCGTTCGAGTCGCCGCGGCGCCTTCAGGTGACGCTCGCCGCGCTCGCCGAACGTGATCCGGGCCGCGAGGTGGCCGTCTGTCGCGAGCTCACGAAGCTCCACGAGGAGGTCGTGCGCGGCACCGCCGCCGAGCTGGCCGAGCGCTACGCCGCCGAGGTGCCGCGGGGGGAGATCGTGCTCGTGCTCGGTCCCGCGACGATCGAGCAGGTCGACATGCGCGAGCCGCTTGCCGCGGTCAAGCGGCTGATCGACGCGGGCGCCAAGCCGCGGGTGGCGGCGAGCGTCGTGGCCGAGCTCAGCGGGGTTCCCGCCAATGCGCTCTACCGCGCGCACGCCGCAGAACGCTGAGGTCGGGCGTCGCGGAGACGTCCGCCTCGGCGCGGGCATCGCATCCCGTGGTCGCCGATCGTGGCTTCGCGGCGACCATCGCGTCGACCGTCCCGCGACGGTTCTCGGATTCCGCAGCCGGTGGATCGCCCCGTCGGGAGGCATCCCGTGAGGCGCACGCCGCGCCGGGATCTCCCCGTGCGGCTCAGGAACCGCGCGGCGGCGCGGTCGACTCGCGCACGACGAGGCTCGTCGCGAGCTCGATCCGCCGGTGCAGGGGCGCCTGCGGGTCCGTGTCCATCGCGATCAGCTGGCGGGCGGCGGTGGCCGCCATCTCGGAGAGCGGCTGGCGGATCGTGGTGAGCGGGGGGCCGACCCATCGGGAGAGCTGCAGGTCGTCGTAGCCCATCACCGAGAGGTCCTCGGGAATCCGCACGCCATGGACGCGGGCGTACTCGTAGACGCCGACCGCCTGCAGGTCGCTGCCGGCGAAGATCGCGGTCGGCGGCCGCTCGAGCGCCATGAGCTCCGCGGCGCGCACACGGCCGCTCTCGACATGGAAGTCGCCGACGCGCACGAGGTCGGGGTCGTAGCCGATGCCCGCGCGCTCCAGCGCGGAGCGGTAGCCGTCGACGCGCGCGACCGAGCAGAGCATGTCCTCGGGGCCGCTGATCATCCCGATCCGCCGGTGACCGAGGCCGATGAGGTGCTCGGCGGCGGCGAGGCCGCCCGCCCAGTTCGTCGAGCCGATCGACGCGATCTCCGGCCCGGGCTCGCCGGCGGGGTCCATGACGACGACGTTGATCCCGCGGCTGCGCAGCTTGTGCTGCTCGAGCGCGTCGAGGTCGGAGAAGATGAGGATGACGCCGATCGGGCGCCGGCGCAGCACCTCCTCGATCCAGGCGCTCCCCGGGCTGTGGCGATCGCCGGCCTCGGTGACGATCAGGCTGAAGCCCGCCTGGCGCGCGGCGCGCTCGACGGCCGGGATGATCTCGGCCGCCCACTCGCCGGTGATCTCGTGGAACACGAGCTCGAGCATCCGCTCGGCGCGGGACTCGCCGCCGCGGCGCAGGTAGCCGTGGGCCTGGAGGTGGCGCTCGACGCGCGCCCGGGTGTGGGTGGCGACGTCCGGGCGCCCGTTGAGCACCTTCGAAACGGTCGCGACCGACACGCCCGCGTCCCGCGCGACGTCGGCCAGCCGGGCCCTGGCGCGTGCCCGGCCCGCGCCGTCGCTCTCCGCCTCGCTCATCTGTGCCGAAACCTCCTCCCAGGATTGTCGCCCCGGGCATCCATGCTAAGCGCGCCTCGAGCTTGACTCGCCCCAGCGGCTGCGTTAGCCTCGCTATCGAGAGTTTTCGAATCTTGCCCGAAAGTTTCGCAGATGGCAAGTCGGGGCGAACTGTTCGGGCCCGTTCGGGAGGAGAGACCCAGATGACATCCGTGCAGAAGTGGCCGCGTCACGTCGCGACGGCCGTCGCGATCCTCATCGCCGCGCTCGTGGTGAGCGCGTGCGGCAGTTCCGGACCGGGTTCGGCCGGTTCGGGCGGCTCGGCCGCCGGGGGCAAGGGGTCGTTCGAGATCGCCGACTACGGGGACGCGAACGACACCCTCGAGCAGACCGCGGTCAAGATGTACAACGCGACCCCCGAGGGCCACAAGGTCAAGGCCGTGCTGCAGACGTTCCCGGGCGCCAACTACCAGCAG
Source organism: Solirubrobacteraceae bacterium (assembly GCA_035294545.1). Classification (GTDB taxonomy): domain Bacteria; phylum Actinomycetota; class Thermoleophilia; order Solirubrobacterales; family Solirubrobacteraceae; genus Palsa-465. Next base: position 41,169 of record DATGKS010000049.1, read on the forward strand.
AAGCTGCAGACGATCATCGGCACCCCCGAGGCGCCGGCGGTGTTCTTCAACTGGGGCGCGGGTTCGATCCAGACCTACGTGAAGGACGGCCTGCTGCAGCCCCTGAACGCCGACATGCAGGCGAACCCGAAGCTGAAGTCGAGCTTCCTGCCGGTCGTCATGAACGCCGCGAAGATCGGCGGAAACTACTACGGGATCCCGATGCGCGGCACCCAGCCGGTGTTCCTGTTCTACAACCGCACGGTGCTCGCCAAGTACCACCTCTCGCCCCCGCGCACGTGGTCGCAGCTACTCTCCGAGGTGCAGACGCTCAAGTCGAAGGGGCTCATCCCGATCGCGCTCGGCGGCGGCGACCAGTGGCCCGAGCTGATGTGGTTCGAGTATCTGTACGACCGGGTCGCGGGGCCCGGGCTCATCACCAAGGCGCTCGCCGGAGACCACAGCGTGTGGAGGTCGGCGGCGAGCCGCAAGGCGCTCAGCGATCTCAGCCAGCTCATCAAGAGCGGAGCGTTCGGCCACAGCTACGACTCGGTGAAGTTCACGACCGGCGCCTCCACGAAGCTGCTCGTCACCGGCCGCTCAGCGTTCGAGCTGATGGGCTCCTGGGAATACTCGACCGCGCAGGGCATCAGTGCGTCGTTCGCCAAGCACGACCTCGGCTACACGACGTTTCCGACGATCCCCGGCGGCGCCGGGAACCCGACGGATCTCGCCGGCAACACTCAGAACTACTACTCGGTCCTCAAGCGGGCTCCTCACCAGCAGGCGATCGCGGACTTCCTCGCGCAGATGTACAAGCCGAAGTTCGTCAAGGCGCTCGTCTCCAAGGGCTGGCTGCCGACGACGACGAACGCGACGAGCTACATCAAGGCCTCGCCATCGCCCGGATTCCTCTCCTGGCAGTTCGCCCGGGTCAAGCAGGCCGCCCACTTCCAGGAGTCCTGGGATCAGGCGTGGCCGCCCGCGCAGACGACCCCGATTCATAACGCCGTCGGCAGCTTCTTCGACAACCAGAGCGCGTCGCAGTGGATCTCGGCGATGTCGGCTCTGCCGGCCGGCTGAGCCGAAGGAGGAGTCGGCCGATGGCAGTCGTCGCCCACGGCGATCGCCCGGGACCGCGCGGACTGCGCCGGGAGGTGGCACACCGCCGGCGCGCGCGCTCCCGGGTGCGCCGGGCCGGTCGCCCGAGCATCGCCTGGGCGGTTCCCGCCACCGTCTTCTTCGCCCTGTTCGCGCTGCTGCCGCTCGGGGTCGTCGTGTGGCTCTCGTTCACGAGCTGGTCGGGCGTCGGCGCGCCGCACTCGATCGGGTTCGGCAACTGGTCGCACCTGTTCTCGGACCCGGTGATGGTCCAGAGCATCTGGCTGATGCTCCTGCTCACCGGACTCGGGGTCGTCACCCAGACGCCGGTGAGCGTCCTGCTCGGGGTGTGGGCGGCGGGCCGAGGGCGCAGCCGTTCGGTGCTCACCGCGCTCTACTTCATCCCGCTGCTCATGTCCTCGGCAGCCGTCGCCATCGTCTGACGGGCGCTGCTCGATCCGAACTTCGGGCTGCCCCATCAGCTGCCGTGGCTGTTCGGAAACGGCGACCTGTTCGGCAACGCGGCCGACGCGATCGGGGTGCTCACGTTCGTCGGCCTCTGGCAGTGGACGCCGCTGTACACGCTCATCTACCAGGGTGCGACGCGCGCGATCCCGGTGAGCCTCTACGAGGCCGCGGCGATCGACGGTGCCGGGCCGGTGCGCCAGTTCTTCACGATCACGCTGCCGCAGCTGCGCAACACGATGATCACCTCGATGATCCTGATGGTCATCGGCGGGATGACGACGTTCGAGACGATCCTCATCCTCACCCAGGGTCACCCGGGGTTCTCGACCACGACGACGGCGTACTACATGTACTCCGAGGCGTTCCAGAGCTTCGACTTCGGCAAGGCGTCGGCGATCGCGGTCGTGCTCGTGGTCATCGCCACCGCGATCGGGATCGCGATCACGAAGTGGTCCGGGTACGACAAGATGGCGAGCACGCTGGAGGGTGTCTGATGGGGGCGGGTCCGGGGAGCCGCCGGTGAGACGTCGCCGGCCCAACTGGATCGCGATGGTGTTCGCGCTCGCCTGGCTCGTGATCGTGCTCGCGCCCGTGTACGTGCTCGTGCTCGCCGCGATCCAGACGCAGCCGAACTACAACAGCCAGGGGCCGCTGTCACTGCCGAAGGCGGTCACCGGTGCCAACTTCTCGGCGGTCATCCACGCGGGCTTTTTGCACTACTTCCTCAACACGCTGATCGTCACCGTGGCGGTGGTGGCGATCGTCGTCTTGCTCGTGCCGCCGCTGTCGTACTCGATCGTGCGCGGGCGGAGCGTGCTCTCCCGCGGCGCCTTCCGCGTGTTCCTGCTCGGTCTGGCGGTGCCCGCGCAGGCGGTGATCGTGCCCATGTTCTACCTGATGACGAAGCTCACGCTGTATGACACGTTCGCGGCGATCATCCTGCCGACCGCCGCGTTCGTGTTCCCCGTGGCGACGCTCATCATGAGCGGCAACATGCGCGACATCACGACCGACCTGTACGAGGCGATGGCGCTCGACGGCGCCTCCAGCTGGCGCACGTTCCGGCAGCTCGTGCTCCCGCTCTCGCGCGGCGGCATCGCGACGATCGTCGTGTTCTCGGCGCTCACCGCCTGGAACGGATTCCTGTTCCCACTCGTTCTCACCCAGTCCTCGAGCGTGCGGGTGTACACCCTCGGACTGTTCAACTTCGAGACCACCTATGGCATCAACGTCCCGGAGATCTCCGCGGCGGTGATCCTCTCGATCATCCCGATCCTGCTCGTCTACCTGTTCGCGCGGCGCTCGCTCGTCCAGGGACTGATGGGCGTCGGAGGAAGGTAGGCGCCCGTGGAGACCCGATCGGCCGCGAAAGTCGCGGCCTGGAACGACGTCAACCGGCCGCCGGAGGAGCGCGTGCGCGCGCTCATCGAGCAGATGACCCTGCGCGAGAAGGTCGCCCAGCTCTACGGCCTGTGGGTCGGCGCCTCGGCCGGCGAGCACGACGTCGCCCCGTCCCAGCACGAGCTTGTCGACGACCTCGACCTCGACGCCGAGCTCGCGCACGGGCTCGGTCAGCTCACGCGGCCGTTCGGCACCGCGCCCGTCGACGCCGGTGTCGGCGCCGCGCTCCTGGCGCGCACGCAGCGACGGCTGATGCGCGCCGGGCGCTTCGGGCTGCCGGCGATCGCTCACGAGGAGTGCCTCGCGGGCTTCACCGCGCATGGCGCGACGGCGTATCCGATTCCGCTCTCGTGGGGGGCGACGTTCGAGCCCGCGCTCGTGCAGGAGATGGGGCGGCGGATCGGGGCCTCGCTGCGCGCGGTCGGCGCCCACCAGGGGCTGGCGCCGGTGCTCGACGTCGTCCGCGATCCGCGCTGGGGCCGGGTGGAGGAGACGATCGGGGAGGACCCCTACCTCGTCGGCTCGGTCGGCAGCGCGTACGTCCGCGGCCTGCAGGAGAGCGGCGTGATCGCGACGCTCAAGCACCTCGCCGGCTACGGCGCCTCGCGTGGGGCCCGGAACATGGCGCCGGTCTCGCTCGGCCCGCGCGAGTTCGCCGACGTGCTGCTCGCCCCGTTCGAGATGGCGGTCTGCGAGGCGGGCGCGGGCAGCGTGATGCCGGCGTACATCGACCGCGACGGGATCCCCGCCTCCGCGGACCCGACGCTCCTCACCGAGCTGCTGCGCGAGCGCTGGGGGTTCGACGGGACCGTCGTCGCCGACTACTTCGCGGTCTCGTTCCTGCGTCTCCAGCACGGGCTCACCGCCACGTTCGGCGGCGCCGCCGCGCTCGCGCTGAGCGCCGGGCTCGACGTCGAGCTCCCGAGCGTGAAGTGCTTCGGCGAGGATCTCGTCGCCGAGGTGCGGGCCGGCCGGGTGAGCGAGGAGCTCGTCGACCGCGCGCTCCGACGCGTGCTGCTGCAGAAGCTCGCGCTCGGCATGCTCGACCCCGACTACAGCCCGCTCCCGCCCGGCCTGCGCGAGGAGGACCTCGAGGACCCGGACGCGCTCCGCGGCCGCATCGACCTCGACCCGCCCGAGGATCGCGCGCTCGCGCGGGCGATCGCCGAGGAGTCGATCGTCGTCGCCGCCAACGCGGGGACGCTGCCGCTCGCGCCCGAGGCGCTCGAGGGCGCGCGCGTGCTCGTCGTCGGGCCGACCGCCGACGATCCGCTCACCCAGCTCGGCTGCTACTCGTTCCCCTCCCACGTGGGGGTCGAGCACCCCGAGGTCACCGACGGCATCGCGATCCCGACGATCCTCGACGCGCTCCGCGCCGAGTACCCCCGGACGCGGATCGAGCACCTGCCCGGCGTGAGCGTCGACGGTGCGGACGGCGCGGGCATCGCGCCCGCTGTCGAGGCCGCGCGCCGGGCCGACCATGTGATCGTCTGCCTCGGTGACCGCGCCGGGCTGTTCGGGCGCGGCACCTCGGGCGAGGGCTGCGACGCGTCGGACATGCGCCTGCCCGGGCGCCAGGCGGAGCTCATGGAGGCGCTGCTCGACAGCGGCACGCCGGTCGTCGTCGTCGCCGTCGAGGGCCGCCCGTACGCGCTCGGCTCCGCACCGCACCGGGCGGCGGCGGTCGTCATCTCGTTCCTGCCCGGCGAGGAAGGGGCGGCGGCGATCGCCGGCGTGCTGAGCGGCCGCGTCGAGCCCGCCGGCCGGCTGCCGGTGAGCGTGCCCGCGAGTGCCGGCGGACAGCCCTGGACATACCTCACGCCCGTGCTTGGCGAGCGCAACGGCGGATCGCGGATCGACCCGACCCCCGCATTCGCGTTCGGGCATGGCCTCTCGTACACGACGTTTGAGTGGGGCGAGCTCGCCGTGAGCGGATGCGGAAGCGCCGAGGCGGCGACGGCGAGCGTCGACGGAGCGATGGCGAGCGTCGACGGCGCGATGGCGAGCGTGCCGACGGACGGAGCGTTCGCGCTGTCGCTCATGGTCGCCAACCGCGGCGTTCGGGCCGGCGCGGAGGTCGTCCAGCTCTACCTGCACGATCCGGTCGCCACCGTCGTGCGACCTGTCAACCGGCTGATCGCGTTCGCCAAGCTCCGCCTCGATCCGGGCGAGCGAGCTCGCGTGAGCTTCCGGGTGCCGGCCGACGTCAGCTCGTTCACCGGCGTTGACGGACGCCGCCGGGTCGAGCCCGGCCTCCTGGAGCTGCGGCTCGGCGCGTCGAGCCGCGACATCCGGCTGCGCGCGCCCGTCGCGCTCACCGGCGAGCCGCGGATCGTCGATCACACGCGGGCGCTGCACTGCGATGTCGACCTCAGCACGGGAGGGACACGATGACGAGGGTCGTCTTCGACCACGCGACGAGGATCTACGAGGGGATGACCGAGCCGGCCGTCGACGGGCTCGACCTGGAGATCGGCGACGGGGAGTTCCTCGTGCTCGTCGGCCCGTCGGGATGCGGGAAGTCGACGTCGCTGCGGATGCTCGCCGGCCTCGAGGAGATCGACGACGGCCGCGTGTTCATCGGCGAGCGCGACGTGACCGACGTGCCCCCCGCCGAGCGCGACGTCGCGATGGTCTTCCAGAACTACGCGCTCTACCCGCACATGACGGTCGCCCAGAACATGAGCTACGCGCTGAAGATCCGCGGCGTGCCCAGGGAGCAGCGCGAGCGCCGCGTGCTCGAGTCCGCGCGCATGCTCGACCTCGAGCCGCTGCTCGGGCGCAAGCCGAAGGCGCTTTCGGGCGGCCAGCGTCAGCGGGTCGCCATGGGCCGCGCGATCGTGCGCGATCCCGAGGTGTTCCTCATGGACGAGCCGCTGTCGAACCTCGACGCGAAGCTCCGCGTGCAGACCCGCGCGCAGATCAGCGGGCTCACCCGACGGCTCGGCGTCACGACCGTGTATGTCACCCACGACCAGATCGAGGCGCTCACGATGGGCGACCGGATCGCCGTGCTCGACCACGGCCACCTGCAGCAGATCGGCACCCCGCGCGACCTCTACGCCGCGCCGGCCAACGTGTTCGTCGCGGGCTTCATCGGCTCACCGGCGATGAACCTGCTGACGGTCGAGGTCTCCGAGGTCGGGATCGCGATCGGCAACACGTCGGTTCCGCTCGACCGGGAGACGCGCGCGGCGGGCGGGAAACGGATCGTGCTGGGGATTCGCCCCGAGCATCTGCGCCGCGCCGCGGACACGGCGCCGGGAGTGCGGATGATCGTCGAGATGGTGGAGGAGCTCGGCGCCGACACGTATGTCTACGGCCACCTCGACGCCGAGGGCGAGAGCAGCCCGATGATCGCGCGCCTCGGGGGCGGGGACGTGCCCGAGGTCGGGGCCGCGATCCGCCTGGCGATCGACGAGAAGCGCATCCACCTGTTCTCCGAGGAGTCCGGCGAGCGGCTCAACGGCCCCGCCGTCGGGGAGCCGTTCGACCCGCGGACGCTGTCGGCGACGGCCTGAGCGCGCCGCTCCGTGCCGGTCGGCATGCGCGCGCCCGTCGTCGACCCGCAGGACGCCTGGCTCGGGTATCCATCGCTTGCGCCCGGGGCCGCGCGGGACGGTTTCCGCCGCGCCTGCGGACGGGTGTCGGTGTGCGGAGGTTCGGAGATGCTTCGGGTTGCCGGCTCCGAGCTTGCCGTCGGCCTCGAGCGGCTGCTCGGCCGGCCCGTCGCGGGCGCGACCGACGGCGCGTCAGGTGGCGGCGGCCCAGACGGAGGGGTGTGGCTCGGGACCGCCGCGGTCGCCGAAGCCGGGCTCGCCGGGACCGCGGCGGACTGGGCATCGCCAGGCCCCGAGGGCTTCGTCATCGTGCCGACCGCCGGCGAGCGCGAGGGCGCGCCCGGCGGCGTGGCGATCATCGGCGGCGACGAGCGCGGCTGCCTGTACGGAGCGTTCGCGCTGCTGCGGCGGATCGCCACCGGCGAGGGCCTGCCCGCGACGCCGCACCGCGAGGCGCCGGTCGCGCCGCTGCGGATGCTCGACCACTGGGACAACCCGGACGGGAGCGTCGAGCGCGGCTATGCCGGGCGCTCGATCTGCTTCTCCGGCGGAGAGGTGACGCATGATCTCGCGCGCGTGCGCGCGTACGGACGGCTGCTCGCCTCGGTCGGGATCAACGCGCTCGCGCCGAACAACGTGAACGTCGGGCGGGCCGGCGCCGAGCTCGTCACCGCGCGAGGTCTCGGTGGGATCGCGCGCCTGGCGGCGGCGCTTCGCCCGTTCGGCGTCCGGCTTGCGCTCAGCGTGAACTTCGCCGGACCGATCCTGCTCGGTGGCCTGCCGACCGCCGACCCGCGCGAGCCGATGGTCGGCGACTGGTGGCGGACCGCCGCCGAACGGGTCTACGCGGCGGTGCCGGACCTGCTCGGCTTCGTCGTGAAGGCGAGCTCCGAGGGTCAACCTGGACCGCACAGCTACGGTGCGAGCCAGGCGGAGGGCGCGAACGTGATCGCGGGCGCGCTCGCGCCGTTCGGCGGGGTCGTGCTCTGGCGGGCGTTCGTCTACGACTGCGAGCAGGACTGGCGCGACACCGTCACCGACCGGGCGAAGGCCGCCTACGAGGAGTTCGTGCCGCTCGACGGCGCGTTCGCGCCGAACGTCGCGCTCCAGATCAAGAACGGCCCGATGGACTTCCAGGTGCGGGAGCCGCCCTCGCCGCTCCTGGGAGCGGCGCCGCGCACGCGCAAGCTGCTCGAGGTCCAGATCACCCAGGAGTACACCGGCCAGCAGATCCACGTCTGCTTCCTGCCGCCGATGTGGAAGGAGGTGCTCGACTTCGACACCCACGCGCGCGGGCCTGGGTCGACGGTGGCCGAGCTCGTCGTCGCCGGCGGGGGTGAGTCCGGGCCGGCGGGGATCCCCGGCGGCGGCGAGCCGGGACCGGCGGGCATGGTCGGCGTCGCAAACGTCGGCGACGAGCCGGGCTGGACCGGCCATCCGCTCGCCCAGGCGAACCTGTACGGCTTCGGGCGACTCGCCTGGCAGCCCTCGCTGTCCGCGGAGGCGATCGCCCGCGAGTGGGCGGCGCTCACGTTCGGCTCCGACGAGACCGTGCGGGACGTCCTCACGGGCATCCTGCTCGCGTCGCGCGCGGTGTACGAGTCCTACACCTCGCCGCTCGGGCTCGGCTGGATGGTCACGCCGCACACGCACGACGGGCCGGATCCCGAGGGGTATGAGTACTCGCGCTGGGGCACGTACCTGCGCGCCGACCGCGACGCGATCGGCGTCGACCGCTCGGTCGCACGCGGCACCGGCTTCACCGCCCAGTACCACGAGCCGTGGCGATCGATCTACGAGGACCGCGAACGCTGTCCCCCCGAGCTGCTGCTCTTCTTCCACCGCGTCGCCTACGCCGAGTCGCTGCCCACGGGGGTGACGCTCGCCCAGCACGTCTACGACAGCCACCACGCGGGCGTGGAGGCGGTCCGCGGATTCATCGCGCGCTGGCAGGAGCTCCGCGACCGCGTCGACCCGGTCCGCCACGCGGCGGTGGCGCGGCGTCTGCGGGCTCAGCTCAAGAGCGCCGAGGAGTGGCGCGACGTGATCAACGCCTACTTCCACCGCCGCTCGGGGATCCCCGACGCGCACGGGCGTCCGCTGCACTGACGCACTGCCCGGGCTGGGTCGCCCTCGGAGCCCGCTCTGAGACCGGCGGTCACTCCCGCTCGCTCGCCTCGCCGCCGCGGTCGAGCAGCGGCGCGAGCTGGCGGCGGGCGACCACCGCGGGCGCGGCGATGAGCAGGAAGTTGAACAGGCGGTAGACGAGCACGGCGGCGAGCGCGGGGGCGAGCGGCATCCGCAGCCAGTAGAGCGCGTAGGTCATGAGGAACTCGGTGACGCCGGCGCCGCCGAGCGGCAGCGAGCGGCGGGTGGCCGCGTAGCCCGTGCCGTAGGCGATGACGACCCGGAGCGCGCCCGGGTTCAGGCCGAACATGCGAAGGGCGCCGTAGAAGGCGAGGATGTCGGCGATCCAGTAGAGCCCGATCCCGAGCCAGGCTCCGGGGAAGCGCGGGGCGCGGGCGATGAGCACGCGCATCATGCCGACGCCCTCCAGCGAACGGACGATCCGCCGCAGGCGTCCGCCCCAGACCTCCGACAGCCACTCCAGGCGATGGCCGGCCGTCACCCAGAACGCCGCGCCGAGGCCGGCGGGCACGGCCAGCGCCCACGGCCAGAGCAGCGACGGCAGCACGTGGGCGCCGCGCGCGAGGAGGATGATCGATACGACGCAGCCGACGGGCGCGAGGATCACCCACTCGATCGTTCCGAGCGCGACGACGCGACGGTGCGCGGAGTCCTCGTCCTCGTGGAGCGCATGCAGCGCCTGCTTGTCGATCCCGAACCCGCCGCTCAGCGCGAACGGGCCGAACCCGGCGACGACGATCCGCGCGACCATCGGCAGCGCGATCCGCGGGTGACCCTCGAGCCGCGCGATCGATCGGTAGGCGACGATGTAGGCGGGATAGGTGGCGAGCTCGGCGCCCGCGACGAGCGCGACCCACGGGACGGCGACGTGGTCGAACGCCCGCCCGACGGCGTCCGCGCCGGTGACGCGGGCGATGAGGAGCACGGCCAGCGCGGCGATCGCCGTGGCCAGCATGCTCGCGAAGATCGTCCGCTCGCCGAGGGCGCGCATCCTCGTCTCGCTCCTACCCGGCGTGCGCTCGCCGCGACCCGCCGCGGTCCGCCGCCGAACGCGCCCGCGCTCGGCGCGCCGCTCAGTTGAACGCCGCCCGCAGCGACTCCTTGAGCGACGTCGTCGACTTGAGGACCGCCGTCGGCTCGTAGCCGCAGTGGGCCATGCAGTTGTCGCAGCGCGGGTCCTTGCCGCGGCCGTATGCGTCCCAGTCGGTCGTCTCGATCAGCTCCTTGTACGTCGAGACGTAGCCGTCGCTCATCAGGTAGCAGGGCTTCTGCCAGCCGAACAGCGAGTAGCTCGGGATTCCCCAGGCGGTGCATTGCAGGTCGATCTTGCCCTCGAGGAAGTCAAGGAACACGGGCGAATGGTTGAGGCGCCAGCGCTTGCGCCGCCCGCCGGAGAACGCCTCGCGGAACAGCTCGCGGGTCTGGCGCACGCCGAGGAAGTGCTCCTGGTCCGGCGCCTTCTCGTAGGCGTAGGCCGGCGAGATCATCATCTGGTCGACCTCGAGGTCGTCGTTGAGGAAGTCGAGCACCGAGCGAACGGTCTCCGGCGTGTCGTGGGTGAAGAACGTCGTGTTCGTCGTCACCCGGAAGCCGGCCTGCTTGGCGGCGCGGATCGCCGAGACCGCCTTGTCGAACACGCCCGCGCGGGACACCGACTCGTCGTGGCGCTCGCGCAGGCCGTCCATGTGGATCGCCCACGCGAAGTACGGCGAGGGTGTGAACAGGTGCAGCTTCTTCTCGAGCAGGAGCGCGTTCGTGCACAGGTAGACGAACTTCTTGCGCGCGACCAGCTGGCGGACGATCTCGTCGATCTCGGGATGGATGAGCGGCTCGCCACCGGCGATCGACACCATCGGCGCGCCGCACTCCTCGATCGCGCCGACCGCCTGCTCGACCGGCATCCGGCGGCGCAACTCGAGCTCAGGGTGCTGGATCTTCCCGCAGCCCTCGCAGGCGAGGTTGCACTGGAACAGTGGCTCGAGCTCGACGATCAGCGGGAACTTGTCGTTGCCGCGGAGCTTCTGCTCCAGCAGATAGGCGCCCATGCGGGCGGCCTGTCTCATTGGGACCGGCATATCACTGACTCCTTTGCCCGCTCATCGGCCAGGGGAACCCTTGACCTCGGGCGGCAGCTTGAAGTGCATGTTCTCGGTGGCCACACGCCGTTCACTGACGTTAACAGCGCCCAATCCGCCGAGGGCGCCGACAACCCGCTGCACGAGCGATTCGGGCGCGGACGCCCCCGCCGTCACCCCGACGCGGTGCGCGCCCGCAAGCGCCGCCGGCGGTATCTGCTCGGCACCCTCCACGAGCAGCGCGTCGCAGCCGGCGCGCTCGGCGACCTCGACGAGCCGGCGCGAGTTGGAGGAGTTCTCCGAGCCGACGACCAGCACGAGGTCGCACTCGGCCGCGAGCGCCCGCACCGCGTCCTGGCGGTTCTGGGTCGCGTAGCAGATGTCCGAGGACGGGGGGCCGAGGGCGGCGGGGAACCGGTCGCGGAGCGCGCGCACGACGCCGGCGGTCTCGTCGACGGCGAGCGTCGTCTGGGTGAGGTACGCGACCCGCTCGGGATCCGCCACCTCGAGCTCTGACACCTCCGCCTCGCTCGCGATCACGCGCGTGCGCTCCGGCGCCTCGCCGAACGTCCCCTCGATCTCCTCGTGGCCCTCGTGGCCGACGAGCACGATGTCGAACCCGGCCTGCGCGAACCGCCGCGCCTCCGCGTGGACCTTGCTGACGAGCGGGCACGTCGCATCGATCACGTCAAGCCCGCGCCGGGCCGCCTCGGCGCGCACCGCGGGGGAGACGCCGTGCGCGGAGAACACGACGGTCGCGCCGTCCGGCACGGCGTCGAGCTCATCGACGAACACGGCGCCGCGCTGCTCGAGCCGTCGCACGACATGGGCGTTGTGGACGATCTGCTTGCGCACGTACACCGGCGCGCCACGCTCGCGGAGCGCCGCCTCGACGATCTGCACCGCCCGATCCACGCCCGCGCACGACGCGCGCGGCGAGGCGAGCATCACGTCGCGGTCGCCGAGCGCGCCGCTCCACTCCTCGGCGAGCTCGCAGGCGCGGCGCAGGGAGCGGTAGGCGGTCGTGAAGCCGGCGAGCGTCTGCAACGGCCGGTGCAGCTCGCGGCTGGTCGTGTCGAGCACGACTCGAAGCGTGAGGAACGGGCGGTCGCGGACCGCGGAGGCGAGCCACGCGGATTCCATGTCGACGGCGAGCGCGCCCGTGCGCGAGAGCTCGCGGCGCCGCTCGCCGCGCACGATCCGCTCGCTGGAGGCGATCGGCCCGACGTGCACGCGCAGGCCCCCGCGGCGCAGCACGCCGGCGAGGATCGTCGGGTCGGCGGTCGGCACCGATTCGCCGCCGGGATCCCGCAGCTCGGAGGCGAGCACGATGTCGCCGGGCTCGAGCGCCGGGTCGAGCGCGCCGCAGAAGCCCGCGACGACGACCGCCCGACCGGGGCCGGCGGCGGCGGCCGCGCGGACGGCCCGGCGCGGACCGATCCCGATTCGCTCGACGTGTGCCCACGGCGCGCCCGCGCGGACCGCCCGCGCCTCGAGTGACATCGGCGCGAGCATCAGCACCGACTCGCCGTCGTGAGCGCCCGCCTCGGTCGATCGCGCGAGCACGCTCATGTGACGACCTCCGCCTCGCGCACGGACGGGCGGGCGGCGTCGGCGGGGGAGACGAGCGCGGTCGCGGCCGATGCCGCAGCCACGACGACGCGCGCCGCGGCGTGCCCGCTGCGGACCGCGCCCTCCATCGTCGCGGGCCAGCCCGTGTCGGTATGCGCGCCGGCGAGCGCAAGCCCCGGCAGCGCCGTCGCGGCCGCCGGGCGCAGCGCCCGCTGTCCGGGAGCGGCGCGGAACGTCGCGGCGTGGTCGCGGGTGACGAACGCCCGCTCGACGCGCGCGCCGCGCTCGGCGACCGGCAACAGCTCGGCGAGCGCGCGGACGTGGCGCTCGAGCACCGCCTCGCCCGGCATCGCGAGCTCCTCCTCGGCGGCGGACAGCGTGACGACGAGGTACTGCCCACTGTCCAGGCCCGCGCTCCGCGTGCGGTCGAAGACCCACTGCACGGGCGTGTCCACCCCTGCGGCGAACGGGATGTCGAGCACCGGACGGTCGTACACGACGTGGACGTTGACGATCGGCGATGCGCCGAGCGCGCGCAGCGAGTCGGGCGCGACGCCCGCCCGGGAGGGGATGAGCCGCGCCATGCGCTCCGGGCCGACGGCGAGCACGACCGCGTCGGCGAAGAGCTCCCCGCCGTGCGGGCCGCTGAGCCGGACCGCGAAACCCCGCCTCCCGGGGTCCGCCCCGGACTCCGCCTCCGCGCCGGGCCCGACGTCCGAGCCGGACTCCGGATCCGGTTCGATCGCCGTGACCCCCGCGCGCAGGCGGACATCGACGCCGGCCTCCCGGAGCGCGACGCGGGCTGCCTCGTCGTGGATCTCCGACAGCGGCACGCGCGCGTGGCCGATGTCGCCGGCGGCCGCGTCGGACAAGAGGCCCTCCTGAAAGACATACGCCGCCTGAGCGAGCGACGCGCGCTCGGCGGGGAGATTGACGGTCGGTCGCGTGATCAGGTCCCAGAGCACGCGCACGGCGGTCGGAGTCTGGCCGTGCTCGCGCAACCAGTCGCCGAACGTGCGGACGTCGTTGGCGGGATCATCGACATTCACTCGGGCGAGCGCCCGCATCGCGACGGCGGCCGCGAGCCGCTCGCGCGGAGTGAGGAACGGGTAGCGCAGGAGCCCCCCCGCGAGGTGCAGCGGCGCCGGGAGGCCGCTGCGGCGCAGGCGCCCGCGGCGCCCGGCGGGGGCGAGCACCGTGATATCGAGCCGGTCCTGGAGCGTGACCATGCCGCCCGCGCCGATGCGCTCGACGAGCGCCCGGTACTCCGTGCAGCAGCGCAGGAACACGTGCTGGCCGTTGTCGGCGGCGAGGCCCTCGCGCTCGAACGAGTACGCCTGCCCGCCGAGCCGCCCGCGCGACTCGAGCAGCGTCACCGTCAGGCCCGCGTCGGCGCAGTCGAACGCCGCGGTGATGCCCGCAAGGCCGCCGCCGACGACGATCACGTGCCGGCGCGGAGCGCCGCTGATGGCCGCGTCCCGGGGTGCCGCCTCGGCGAGGCACGGGTTCCGTTCCGCGCTCACGCGGCGCGCACCCCCGTCGAGGCGGCGAGGCTCCGGGCCGCGACCCACGCCTTCTCCCACGGCGCAAGCGACACGCGCGTGCGCATGACGCGGTCGGGATCGGCGACGATCCGGTCGAGGACCTCGCGGTAGATGCCGGTCATCGCGCGCACGCACGCGGCGCTGCGCGCGTCGAGATGCTCGGTGAGGACGAGACCGCGATCGAACCACTCGGCGGCGCGTGCGGCCTCGAAGCGGATGAGCTTCGCGCAGGCCGCGTCCCCGCCGGGCGGCAAGCCGGCGTCGAGCGCGCAGCCGAACCGCTCGAGATCCTCGGTGGGAAGGTAGATGCGCCCCATCTCCCGATCCTCCCGCACGTCCCGGATGATGTTCGTCAGCTGCATCGCGATCCCGAGGTCGTCGGCGAGCGCGTCGACCTCATCGGTGACGTTCCCGTCGGTGAAGATCGCCACGCACAGCCGGCCGACCGCGCCCGCGACCCGCCGGCAGTAGGCGACGAGGTCCCCGAACGTCTCGTAGCGCTCGCCGCGCACGTCGTACTCGACGCCCTCGACGAGGAACTCGAGCGCATCGACCGGCAGCGAGTAGCGCCGGACGGCCCACTCAAGCGCGATCCGCACCGGATCCTCGACCGGCGTCTGCCCGCTCCGCGGGTCGTCGATGCTCCGCACGAGCACGCGCTCGCGTGCGAGTGCCGCCAGCTGCGCCTCGGCGTCGAGCGAGCCGTCGTCGCCGATGTCGTCGACGCGCCGGGCGAACGCGTAGACCGCGCACATCGCCTGGCGCTTGTCGCGCGGCAGCAGGCGAATCCCGTAGTGGAAGTTCGCCGCCTGCTCGCGCGTGATCTCCTCGCAGCGGCGGCAGCAGCGCTCGATCTCGATCGCCGGCGCGCTCATCGTCCGAGCACCGCCCGTGGAAAGGCCGTGACGAACGCCCACCGGTGCGCGCGCGGTCGGATGCTCGTTGCGCGAAAGGCGCCTGCCGCGTCCACGTCGTCCGTCGCGCCCGCGGGGCTCCGGGGCGCGGGCAGCCCGTCAAGCGCCGCCCGGCCGCCGGCGACGAACCCCGCGACCGCGATCCGCTCCCGCGGCGGCAGCGTGCGCGCGAGCGGAGCCCCGGCGGACAGGAGCCGCCGGGCGCGCGCCGCCTCGAACCCGATCAGCGCGCGGAGCGGCCCATCGGGCCCGCCCGGACCGTCGGCGCCCGCCAGCGAGCGCTCGTCGACCCCGAACCGGCACCGGTCCTCGGCGGGCAGGTAGATCCGGCCGCGGGCATGGTCCTCGGCGATGTCCTGCAGGTGCTCGACGATCTGCAGCCCTGAGCAGATGCGGTCCGAGAGCGCGATCCGGTCGGGGGTCGCCGCCCCGAACACGTGCAGCACGAGCTCGCCGACCGGGTTCGCGGACAGCGCGCAGTACTCCATCAGCCGATCCCAGGTGTCGTAGTCGGAGACCTCCTGGTCCATGCGGTTGGCCGCGAGCAGCCGCCGGAACGGCTCCTCGGGCAGCCCGCACGCCCGCACGGTGCTCCCCAGCGAGCGCATCACCGGATGGCGCGGCTCGCCGCCGGCAAACACCGCCGCCAGCTCATCCTCGACGACGTCGAGCAGCGCCCCGCGGTCGCCCTCGGCCTCGTCTCCGACGTCGTCGACGAGCCGCGCGTAGCCGTAGATCGCCATCAGATGGCGGCACGTGTCGGCGCCGAGCAGCCGGTTGGCGACGGTGAAGTTCTCCGAGGCGGCCTGGGCGAGCAGCGCTTCGCCGCCGGGGAGGTCCTCCGCGGTGAGCGTCCGGGGCAGGGTGCTCATGCCGCCCGCCTCCGCCGCGGCTCGAACCGGGCGCCGTCGCCCACGCCCGCGGAGACGCACCGGCCGAGCGCCATCACCGGGAAGATCTGCCGGTACAGGTGATAGTTGATGTAGAAGTCGCCGGGGAAGCCCGTGCCGGTGTGGAACGGCTCGTCCCAGCCGCCGTCCTCCCGCTGCGTCTCGGCCAGCCATCGCATCCCGCCGCGAACCGCCGGCGAGCGTTCGCCCGCGGCATGGAGCGCGAGCAGCGCCCAGGCGGTCTGCGAGGCGGTCGAGGCGCCGCGGCCGATCCATGCATCGTCGTCGTAGGAGCGCATGTCCTCGCCCCAACCGCCGTCCTCGTTCTGCACGCGCTCGAGGAACGCGACCGCGCGACGGATCGCCGGATCCTCGCGCGGGACGCCGGCGGCGATCAGCGCGGGCACGACCGCGCCGGTCCCGTACACGTGGTTGGCGCCCCAGCGTCCGAACCACGAGCCGCCCGGCTCCTGATGGGCGAGCAGCCAGCGCACGCCGCGTTGCGGCGCCGGCTCCTCGGCGCGCCCGAGCAGCGCGAACATCTCGACCACGTGGGCGGTCACGTCCGCGCTCGGCGGGTCGATCACCTCGCCGAAGTCGCAGAACGGCAGGTCGCGCACGAGCGCCCGCGTGTTGTCGACGTCGAACGCGGCCCAGCCACCGTCGGAGCTCTGCATGCCCTGCAGCCAGACGACGCCGCGCTCGATCGCGGTGCGCACGCGCGCGGGCTCCGGATGGCGCACCGCATTCAACGCGATGATCACCTCCGCCGTGTCGTCGACGTCCGGATAGTTCGCGTTCGCGAACTCGAACGCCCAGCCGCCGGGAGCGAGCTCCGGGCGACGGACCGCCCAGTCGCCGCGGGCGAGGATCTGCTCGTCGAGCAGCCAGTCGGCGGCGCGCACGATCGCCGGGTCGTCCCCGGGCAGGCCGGCGTCGGTGAGCGCGATCATCGACAGGCATGTGTCCCATACCGGTGACTGACACGCCTCCAGCCGGCGAATCCCATCCTGTTCGATGGTGAACGTCTCGAGTCCCGCGATCCCGCGGCGCATGACCGGATGGTCGAGCTCGTAGCCGAGCAGGTTGAGCGCGATCAGCGAGTAGACCCACGGCGGCTGGATCCCGCCCCAGCCGCCGTCGTCCTCCTGGCGGTCGACGATCCAGCGCTCGGCGCGCCGCAGCGACAGCCGCCGCAGGGGCGCGATGGGGAAGCGCTGATAGCGCTGCAGGACCGCGTCGAGCGCGATGATCGCCTTGGCGAGCGGAGTCTCGCCGCGCGGGGCGGAGAACGGCTCGGCCCCGTCGAGCTCGGAGATCGAGAACGGCAGCGGGCGGACGGGCCGCAGCGCAAGCACGACCGAGAGCGCGACGACCGTCTGGCGCGCCCAGCACGCGAAGTCGTAGACGTTGAGCGGGAACCACGGCGGCAGCAGGATCTGCTCGGGCAACAGCGCCGGGACGTCGTTCCAGCTCCAGGCGCCGAACAGCGCCATCCAGATCCGCGTGAACACGCGCGCCTGCTGCAGCCCGCCGGCGCCGCGCACGAACGCCGCCGCGAGCCGCATGTGCTCGGCGCCCGGATCGTCGCCCGCGAGCTTGAGCGCGACGTAGGCCTCGATCGTCGTCGACAGGTCGGCCGGTCCCCCGGCGAAATTCGCCCACGTCCCGTCGGCCCGCTGCTGGGAGCGGATCCAGGCCGCCTGCCGCGCCGAGACCTCGTCGGAGCGGATCGAGAGGAACTCCCGCAGGAGCATGTCCTCGGCGTCCATCGTCACGTTCGTCTCGAGCTCGCCCTTCCACCAGCCCGCCGGACTCTGCAGCGAGAGCAGGTGATCCCGCGCGAGCGACAGCCCATCGGCCGCCGAGGGACGGGCCGTCCCCCGGCGCGAGCCGGTCGCCTCCGCCTGAGCCGGCTCGATGTCCTCTCGCGTCTCGCTCATCTCGTCCTTAACTCCATTCAAACACGTCGCGCAGTCAACCTCCGGTCGCCGGTAGGTTGTGAGACATCGCGGCGGTCCGGTGGCCGGTTCGCTGGCCGACGCGTCAGGATGTACGGATGACCGGAGCACCTCGGCCCGACCTCGGTGAGCTCATCGCCGCCCGTGCGGGCGAGGCGATGGAGCTCAACCAGCGCTACCTCAACCGCCAGCTCGGTCGGGTGGTCCAGACGCTCGGCTTCGATCGCGAGTGGGTTCACGGCCGGGGTGAGTTCCTCATCGACGCGGCCGGCGAGGAGTACCTCGACCTGTACGCCGGCTACGGCGTGTTCTCGCTCGGGCGCAACCATCCCGTCGTTCGGGAGCAGCTCATGAGCGTGATGGCGGCCGAGCCCGCGAACCTCCCGCAGATCGGTGTGACGACGCTCGCGGGAGTGCTCGCCGAGGAGCTCGTGCGCCGCTCTTCGGACCCGATCGACGCGTGCGTGCTCTGCTCGAGCGGGACCGAGGCGGTCGAGGCGGCGCTCAAGCTGGCGCGCGCGGCGACCGGCCGCTCGCGGGTCGTCTACTGCGAACGGGCGTTCCACGGGCTCACGCTCGGATCGCTGTCGGTCAACGGCAACGCCGAGTTCCGCGATCGCTTCGGGGAGCTCCTGCCGGGCTTCGCGGCGGTGCCGTTCGGCGATCTCGACGCGCTTTCGGCCGCGCTGGCGGGCGGCGACGTCGCCGCGTTCATCGTCGAGCCGATCCAGGGCAAGGGCGTGTACGTCGCGCCGGACGGCTACCTCGCGGCCGCCGGCGAGCTCTGCCGCGCCGCCGGAACGCTCTTGATCGTCGACGAGGTGCAGACCGGCCTCGGGCGCACCGGCTCGTTCCTGTGCCTCGAGCAGTGGCCGGACGTGCGGCCGGACATGGTGACCCTCTCGAAGGCGCTCTCGGGCGGCTTCGTCCCGGTCGGCGCGACGCTCTGC
>DATGKS010000050.1:0-57110 GCA_035294545.1 Solirubrobacteraceae bacterium
GGTTGCCATCGCCGGCGACGATCAGCTCGAACCGGAGCCCGTCGTGATCGGCGAAGGCGACGGCGGCGTCGGCGCGCTCGACGGAGTGCCCGGAGGCGGTGAGGCGCTCGGCCCAGAACTCGAGTGAAGCCGGCGAGTCGACCCCGAGCTGCAGCGTGTGGATCATTCCCTGCCCCGGCCTGCCGCGGCGGGCGCCCGCGAACTCGAACCAGGTGAGGATCGAGCCCGGCGTCCCCTGCTCGTCGCCGAAGTAGAGGTGGTAGGCCTCGGGCGCGTCGAAGTTGACCGTCTTCTTCACCATCCGCAGCCCGAGCAGCTCCGCGTAGAACGCGACGTTCGCGGGCGCGGCCCCGGTGATCATCGTGATGTGGTGCATGCCGTCGAGCTGCATCGCCGCTCCTTACGTCAGAGGATGGTTGTGCACACAACTATATCGGCGAAGTCAAGCCGGCCGAAGTCCCAGGTGTCCGGGTGGGCGTCCGCGAAGCGCCAGGCCTGCACGACCCGTTCGCCGGGCACGAGCTCGACCTGCCGGCCCTCGATGCGGCCGTCGAACAGGGCGAACGCAGAGCCCGGGCGCGGCTCGGTCCGCGCCGCCATGCCGGTGGCGGCGGCGAACGTCCCGCCGTCGGTCAGGTACTCGTGGACCTCGAGCCGCGTCCCGTCGATGAGGGCCTCCTGGTGGATCCTCGCCATGCTGGTCAGCCTCCGGTGCGAGCCGGTCCGCTGCCGGCTTTGTCCTCCATGACGAACGGTGCAGGAGCGGACGGACACTCCGGTCGACAACGTGTGATCCGGCTGAGCGCGGCCGCGGAGGCGAGTCGACGCACGCGTCGCCGTCACCCGGCGCGCTTCTCCCCGACCGCGTCCGCCAGCCGCTCGAGGCGCCGTTGCAGGAACCGCTGCTCTGGACCCGCGGGAGTGAGCTCAAGCGCGCGCGCATAGGCGGCGCGGGCGTCGCGGATGCGGCCGAGCCGGCGCAGGAGGTCGGCCCGGGTCGCGTGGTAGTAGCGGTAGCCCTGCAGCGCCAGGCCGTCGAGCAGCGCCAACCCGGCTGCGGGCCCCTCCCGCTCGGCGACCGCAATCGCCCGGTTCATCGTCACCACCGGCGAGTCCGTGATCCGCTCGAGGCGCTCGTAGAGAAGCGAGATCTGCGCCCAGTCGCGGGGCGTGCGCAGGTGCAGATCGGCGATCGCCGCCTGGACGAGGTACGGTCCGCCGGGGGCGCTCCCCTGCAGCGCGAGGGCGCGCGTGAGCGAAGCCCGACCCGCCTCGATCAGGCGCTCGTCCCAGAGCGAGCGGTCCTGGTCGTCGAGCAGGACGAGCTCGCGGCCCCGGAAGCGGGCCGCCGTGCGTGCGTGGCCGAGCAGCATGAGCGCGAGCAGGCCGTGGGCCTCGGCTTCGTCGGGCATGAGCTCGACGAGCGAGCGCCCGAGCCGGATCGCCTCGCCCGACAGGTCGATGCGGCCGTCGCCCCAGCCCTCGTTGAAGATGAGGTAGACGACGGCGAGCACGGCGTCGAGCCGGTCGGGCAGCATGCGGTCGGGCGGGACCGCGAACGGGATGCCCGCGTCCCGGATCTTGTGCTTGGCGCGGGTGAGACGCTTGCTCATCGTCTCGAACGGGACGAGAAACGCGCGTGCGATCTCGTCCGTCGAGAGCCCGCCGAGCGTGCGCAGCGTGAGCCCCACCTGCGCGTCGAGCGCGAGCGCCGGGTGACAGCAGGTGAAGATGAGCTCCAGCCGCTCGTCGGGGAACCGCGCCGCCTCGTCCATCGCCTCCTCCTCGGGTTCGTCTCGAAGCTCCCGCCGGAGCAGCTCGGTCTTCGCCGCGAGCGTCCGCTCGCGCCGGATGCGGTCGATCGCCCGGTGGCGCGCGGTGGCGATCAGCCAACCCGTCGGGTTCGCCGGACGGCCGTCGCTCGGCCAGCGCTCCGCGGCGGCGGCGAACGCCTCCTGCGCCGCGTCCTCGGCGCGCTCGATGTCGCCGAGGAACCCGACGAGCGACGCCACGACCCGCCCCCAGTCGTCGCGGAAGACCCGTTCGAGCGTCGGCTGAGGGCTCGGCTCACGTGGCGGCGGTGCGCTCGGCTCACGTGGCGGCGGTGCGCTTGGCTCACGTGGCGGTGGCGCGCTCGGCTCACGCGGCGGCGGCGCGCTCGGCTCACGCGGCGGCGGGGAATCCGGCTCACGCACCGGTGAGCGGCTCCTCCCTGACGGGCCGGACCTCGATCGCGACCGTGCTCTGCAGCTCCTGGAGCTCGCCGGCCACCTCCAGCGCGCCGTCAAGATCGTCCGCCTCGACGAGGATGAAGCCGCCGAGGAAGTCCTTGCTGTCGAGGAACGGCCCGTCGGTGAGGAGCGTTCGTCCCTGATCGTGGCGAACCGTCGTCGCCGAACCGGTGCCATGAAGCCGGAGCCACCCGGTCACGTTCGGGCGCTCGAGCACCTCGGCGACGGCGGCGTTGATCCGCCGCTGCTCCTCATCTGATCTCCGTTCGCGGTCATCGACGTTGCCGTAGGCCAGCAGTGCGTATCGCAAGGTGCATCTCCTCTCGCGGGTGGATGTTCGCCTCCGTGACGAACGGCGGTCCCGGAGACGGACACGGCGCCGATTGTCGCCGGCCTGTCCGTCGCGGGGCCACCCGTCCGTCATCGAGGGCAAAGCGGCCGCCGCCGGGATTCGTCCGGCGGGCGGATCCACCCAACGAAGGAGGCACCATGCCGAGCATCCTGCACCGCCTGACGATCGACGCGCCGCCCGAGCGCGTCCACCGGCTCGCCGCCACCCGCGAGGGAATCGAGCAGTGGTGGACCGGTCGCCCCGTCGCCGGGGGCGACGCCGTCGGCGGGCGCTTCGCGGTCTACTTCCGCGACCTCGCACGGCCCGCGGCCGTGTTCGAGCTCCTGGAGCGCGACGCCGAGCGGATCGCGTGGCGCTGCGTCGAGGGGCCCGAGGACTGGCTCGAGACCCGGGTCACGTACGTCCTCAGGCCCCGCGAGGACGGCGGAACGACGCTCCTCTTCAGCCACGAGGGCTGGCGTGGGGAGAACGAGTTCATGCACGGGTGCTCGACGAACTGGGGCTCGTATCTCATGAGCCTCAAGTCCGGGGCCGAGGGCGGCGCCTTCAACGCCTACCCGGGCGGCGAGGTGAGTCGCTGGGACTGACCGCTGAAGCGGGGAAGGTTTGTCCTCCTGAGAGCGACAAACCTTCCCCGCATCACCCGGCTCAGTGCGTCCAGCCGACGCGGCGCGGACGGAAGCGCACGGGCGTCCCGGGGCGCGCCTGGGCACACGCCGACAGCTCGGCGGGGTCGATCACGCCGATGACCGGGTAGCCGCCGGTCGTCGGGTGATCGCGCAGGAAGATCACCGGTCGTCCGTCCGGCGGGACCTGGACGGCGCCGGTGACGAGCGCCTCGCTGCGGAGCTCTCCCGCGCCGCGCAGCGGCAGCGCGGGGCCCTCGAGCCGCAGGCCGACGCGGTTGCTCGCCGACGCCACCGTCCACGTGGCGCTCCGCAGCAGCGACGCGCCCGCGTCGGCCAGACGGTCGCGCCGCGGCCCGTCCCAGAGCGTGAGCTCAAGCTCATCCGGCGGTGCCGGCTGGGGCGCGACGTCGACCGCGGACGGCGGCGCGGGCGGCCGGTCGCCGAGCGGGATCCGATCGCCGGTGCGCAGCGGCGCCGGACCGAGCCCCGACAGGAGATCGTGGGAGCGGCTGCCGAGGACCGCCCCGACGACGACGCCCCCGGCAAGCGACACGTAGGAGCGCAGCCCCGAGATCGCGGGGCCGATCTGCAGCAGCCCGCCACCGGGCACCTCGACCGGCGCGCCCCAGGCGGCCGGACGCCCATCGACGCTCACCTCGGCCGGGGCACCGGTGACGACGATGCGACAGGCGCCGTCGGGCCGGATCGCGACGCCGTCGAGCGTCGTCTCAAGGCCCGCCGCGTCCGGCGGATTGCCGAGGAGCCGGTTCCCGAGCGCAAGCGCGCGCTGGTCGAGCGCGCCGGACGGCGGCACGCCGAGGTGCGCGAAGCCCGGCCGCCCGCGGTCCTGCACGGTCGTCAGCGCGCCCGCGCGAACGACCTCGACCTGCACCGGGCTCACCGCACGGCCCCCAGTGCGACGCGCCCCGGCTCAGCGGGCGATCGATGCTGCGACACGGCCCCGCTCATCCGGCGTCCGCCTCCTCAAAGCGCACCCGGACCCCGGGCGTGAGCAGCGCCGCCGGCTCCCGGCCGGGGTCCCAGAGCACGAGGTCGGTGCGGCCGATGAGCCGCCAGCCGCCCGGCGAGCGCGTCGGGTAGACCGCGCTGTACTCGCCGGCGAGCGCCACCGACCCGGCCGGCACCGCGGTGCGCGGCGTCTCCAGCCGCGGCACCTCGCGCTCGGGCGGCAAACCGGTGAGGTAGGCGAAGCCCGGTGCGAACCCGCAGAAGGCGACGACGAACTCGGTGCCGGTGTGCAGCTCGATCGCCTCGCGCCGCGACAGTCCCCAGTGGGCGGCGACCGCGTCGAGATCGGGCCCGTCATAGACGACCGGGCAGCGCACGGTCCTCCCGTCGGGCGCGCGGGCGGGGGCGACGTCGAAGCCCGGGAGCGCGGCCGCGAGCGGCGCCGGGTCCTCGAGCCCATCGAGCAGCACGGTGCGGGCGGCGGGCACGACGTCGGTCGGCCGCGGCCATGGCCACCCGTCGTCGCTGTCGAGTCGGCGCAGGATCTCGGCGTGCAGGCCGAGCACGTCCGCCTGATCGGCGAGCTCGACGAGGAGCGCGTGGGGTCCGGCCGGCAGCACCCGCCGGATCAGGACGCCCACCCCGGTCGGACGAGCCCGCTCTCGTACGCGGCGACGACGAGCTGCGCGCGATCGCGCGCGCCGAGCTTCAGCATCGCGCGGCTCACGTGCGTCTTGGCGGTCGCCGGGCTCACCACCAGCCGATCGGCGATCTCGCGGTTGGAGAGGCCGGCCGCGGCGAGCGCCATCACCTCGCGCTCGCGATCGGTGAGCTCGTCAAGCGCCTCCGCCGCCGGCGGAACCTTGGCCCGCGTCGCGAACTCGGAGATCAGCCGCCGCGTCACCCCCGGGGAGAGCAGCGCATCGCCGGCGGCGACGACGCGGATCGCCTGCAGCAGGTCGACCGGCTTGGTGTCCTTGACCAGGAATCCCGACGCGCCGGCGCGGATCGCCTCGAACACGTACTCGTCGAGCTCGAACGTCGTGAGGATCACGATCCGGGCCTCCGACAGCGCGGGATCCGCGGAGATCCGGCGGGTCGCCTCCAGGCCGTCGCAGCGCGGCATGCGGATGTCCATCAGGATCACGTCGGGCACGAGCTCGGCCGCGAGCGCGACCGCCCGCTCGCCGTCCTCGGCCTCGCCGAGCACCGCGATGTCCGGCT
This sequence comes from Solirubrobacteraceae bacterium, assembly GCA_035294545.1. Classification (GTDB taxonomy): domain Bacteria; phylum Actinomycetota; class Thermoleophilia; order Solirubrobacterales; family Solirubrobacteraceae; genus Palsa-465. Next base: position 5,406 of record DATGKS010000050.1, read on the forward strand.
GGGCGTCGAGCAGCGCGCGGAAGCCGGCGCGCACGAGCGCCTGGTCGTCGGCGAGCAGCACGCGGATCACGATCCGCCTCCGTACGGCAGGCGAGCCCGGACGCGGAAGCCCGGGCCGTCGCGCCGCGGCCCGGCCTCGAGCTCTCCGCCGAGCGCGAGCGCGCGCTCCCGCATGCCCGCGATCCCGTTGCCGGTGCCCGTCCCGTTGACCGGGGGCGCACCGGTCGGCACGCCGCCCGCCGGCCCCGCGTCGTCGACCTCGACCGCGAGCGCGTCCGGGCCGTAGCGCAGCGTCACCGCCGCCCGCCCCCCGCCCGCGTGACGGGCGACGTTCGTGAGCGACTCCTGGACGATTCGAAAGGCCGCGGAGTCGACCGGCACGGAGAGCGGCCGGACGGGCCCCTCGCTCCGGATCCGCACGTCGACGCCCGCGGCGGCCGTGCTCGAGACGAGGTCCTCGAGCCGGTCCAGGCCGGCGGTCGGGCGGCGGGGCGCCTGCTCGTCGACGCCGCGCAGCACGCCGAGCACGGAGCGCATCTCCCGCAGCGCGTCGGCGCTCGCCTCATTGATGACCGCGAGTGCGGTGCGGGCCTGCTCGGGTCGTTCGTCGAGCAGGTGCAGAGCGACTCCCGACTGCACGTTGATCAGCGAGATGTTGTGCGCGAGCACGTCGTGCAGCTCGCGAGCGATGCGCAGGCGCTCCTCCTCGGCGCGCCGCTCGATCTCCGCCTCGCGCGTGCGTCGCTGGGCGTGGATCCGCTCACGACGGCCGCGGATCACCTCGGCGGCGAACGTGAGCACGAGCAGCCACGCCCCGATTCCGACGGCCTCGCCGAGGGTCGGGCTCCGACCCGGTGCGAACGCCGACGGCAGCCACAGGAAGAGCGCCCAGCCGAGCGCGATCGCGGCCCACGCGAACCACCGGCGACCGGCGATCACGACCGTGACGAACGCGACGATCAGCGACAGGAAGCTCGGCCCGACCGGAAAGCTCGCCACCGCGTAGGTGAGCGTCGCCGCGAGCACGAAGGCGAACACCGCGCGCGGGTGCCGCCGCCGCACGAGCAGCGCCACCGGGCCGAGGCAGAGCAGCACGTATCCCCAGGCGTTGAGAGGGTGGGTGACGCACGTCCCCCACAGGCAGGCGCGACCAGCGTTCGCGCGATGCGCCCACTCCGCCGAGCTGCCGCCGAGCTGGATCGCGGCGACCACCGCCGCGAGCATCACATCGAACCGCGCGATCCGCGGGCGCAGCTGTGCGGGCGCGTTCACACCAGGACGATATCCCCGCGCCCGCGCCGCGTCGTCCGCCCATGGGCGCACCCCGCGGGTACTCCCGTGGGCGTATCGGTCGCGACGTCGCTGCGCCGGGCGCGGTAGCGCAGATCGGGCGTGCCGGCCGACGACACGGCGGCCCCAAGCGGGGAGCATCCCAGGCCATGATCGCTTCCATCACACGCTGGTCGCTCGCCCACCGGCGAATCGTCGTCGGCGCATGGGCGCTGCTGGCGGTCGTCGGGATCCTCACCGTCGGCCAGGCGACGAAGGCACTGAGCACGCAGTACTCGGTCCCCGGCCGCGAGGGCTTTGAGACGAACGCCGCGATCGCGCGCACGTTCCACACCGGCGGCGACACCCCGCCGCTGGTCCCGGTGGTCACGCTGCCGGCCGGCGCGAGCGTCCGCTCGCCGGCCGCCCTGCGAGGCCTCGAGCGGATGACCGCTCGGATCGAGCGCGCCCTGCCGGGCGCGCGCATCGCCTCCTACGCCTCGACACACGATCGGGGCTTCGTGTCGGCCGACGGGCGCACGACGTTTGCGCTCGTCTACCCGACGCCCCGCGGCGCCGATGCGTACGGCGGCAACGCGACCGCCGCCCGGCGCGCGCAGTCGGCGGTGCGGGGGCTGAGGATCGCCGGCTCCCCCGTGCGGATCACCGGGATCGACGCGCTGAACGCGTCGGGCAACCGGGGCTCCGGGCTCGGGCTGTTGCTCGAGTCGGTGCTCGGCGGCGGCTCGGCGCTGCTCGTGCTGGCGTTCGTGTTCGCCTCGCTGCTCGCGCTCGTGCCGCTCGTGATGGCGGTGATCTCGATCATGACGAGCTTCCTGATGGTGTGGGGGCTGACCGCGATCACCCCGATCTCATCGATCGTCGAGTTCCTGATCGCGCTCGTCGGGCTCGGGGTGGCGATCGACTACTCGCTGCTCATCGTCATGCGCTGGCGCGAGGAGCGCGCCCGCGGGCACGAAGGCGACGAGGCGATCGTGCGGGCGATGAGCACCGCCGGCCGCGCGGTCGCGTTCAGCGGCTCGACGGTCGCGATCGGGCTGCTGGCGCTGATCGTGCTCCCGGTGCCGTTTCTGCGCAGCGTCGGCTACGGCGGGCTGCTGATTCCGCTCGTCTCGGTGGTCGTCGCGAGCACGCTGCTGCCGGTGATGCTCTCGGTGCTCGGATCGCGGCTCGACTGGCCGCACATCCGCTCCGAGCAGCGCGCGAGCCGCGGCTGGATCGCCTGGGCTTCGCTCGTCGTCCGCCGACGCGGCGTCGCCGCGGGGGTCGCGGTGGCGATCCTCGCCGCGCTCGCGATCGCCGCGACGTCGCTGCAACTCGGGTCTGCGGACGGTTCGCCGAACGCGATCAGCCAGCGCGGCGAGGCACGCGTCGGCCTCGTCCAGCTGGAGCGTTCCGGGATCGGCGACGGCGCGCTGGCGCCGATCGAGATCCTCGCGCCCGCGGACGAGGCCCGCGGAGTGGCCTCCGTCGCCCGGGGGCTCGCCGGCGTGCAGGGCGCACTTGCTCCGGCCGCGGCCGGCTGGGAGCGCGGGGGCCGCGCGATCGTCGACGTGGTGGCGCACACTCAGGCCACCGCCGCGGTCGACCGGGTCCGGAGCCGCGTGCACGCGGTCGGCTCCGACGTTCGGGTCGGCGGGATCGTCGCCCAGAACGAGGGCTTCATCTCGGCGACGTACGGGAGCTTCCCGCTCATGATCGGGCTGATCGCGCTGCTCACGTTCGTGCTGCTCGCCCGCGCGTTCCGGTCGGTGGTGCTGCCGCTCAAGGCGGTGGCGCTCAACGTGCTGAGCGTCGCCGCGGCCTGGGGCGTGCTCACGCTCGTGTGGCAGGACGGGCACGGCTCGCGGCTGCTGTGGGGGATCCCCGCCTCGGGCTCGATCCCCTCGTGGCTGCCCGTGATCGTGTTCGCGTTCCTGTTCGGGCTGTCGATGGACTACGAGGTGTTCATCCTCGCGCGCATCCGCGAGGAGTACGACGCGACGGGCTCGACCGACCGCGCCGTCGTCTCGGGCCTCGCGCGCACCGGTCGGCTGGTGACGAGCGCGGCGCTCATTCTGTTCCTCGGCTTCGTGTCGATGGCGACGGCGCCGTCGACGTCGGTGAAGATGATCGCGACCGGGCTGGGCGCCGGGATCCTGCTCGACGCGACCGTCGTGCGGTCGCTGCTCGTGCCCTCGGCGGTCGCACTGTTCGGGCGCGTGAACTGGTGGATGCCGTCCGGCTTGGCACGGGCGCTGCGCGTCCCGCGGCCCGCCCCGCGGCCGCATGAACCTCAACCTGTGGAGATGACCCGATGACCTTCGATGACGAACTGGACCCGTTCGACCCCACGCACGTGTCGGTGCGCGCGAGCGACGCCGAGCGCGAGACGGCTGTCGATGAGTTGCGCCGCCACCACGGCGAGGGCCGGCTCGCCGACGAGGAACTCGAGCAGCGGCTCGCCGCCGCCTACCGGGCGCGAACGACCGGCGAGCTGCGCCGCCTGTTCGGCGACCTGCCGGGTGGCGGCCGGCGGTCCTCACCGCGCCGCGCCGGGTGGGCGGGGCTGCGCAGGCGCCGGCCGCCGCTCGCGCTGCTCGTGCTCGGCGCGTTCGCGCTCCTGTCGCTGCTCGGCGCGCTCGCCCACGGGTTCGGACCCGACCCGTACGACCGGTACCACCATCCCCCGATCGTCGCGGCGTTGATCGTCGCGCTCGTCGTGTGGCGGCTGAACGCATGGCGACGGCGGGGCGGGTGGGCGCGCTCCGGCTGACGACCGGCCGTGGTGCGCGGACCGGCCGCGCACCACGATCGCTCACGCGAGCAGCCGGTGGTCGGCGGGGTCCCAGGCGGCGAGCGCCTGCAGGGTCACCGCCGCGCTGTGCTGAAGGAGCGTCGCGCCGGGGGCGATCGGCCAGGCGGCGTCGGCGCGCTCGCGGAGCGCCCGCGCGATCCATCGCCTGAGCCCGTCGTCGTCCGTCCGCGCCGACAGCACGAGCAGGTTGCGCATGAGGATCGCGACGAACTCCGGCGGCTCCCCTGCATAGCGCCGGGCCTCGTAGTGGCCGAGCGCCGCCCGGGCGATCGCTTCGGCGCGCCGCAGATGCTCGGGTCCGTCGGGGCCGTCTCGCTCAGAGAGAAGCGCGTGCAGGCCGAGCATCGAGCCCTGGTTGTAGCTCCAGAGCGCGTTGTCGATCGTGCCGTCGCCGCGGATCTTGTCGCGGAACAGGTCGTTGCCGGTGCCGAGCGTGTCGGTGACCCAGCGAGCCATCTCCGCCGGACCGGGTTCGCCGGCAATCGGCTTGCCGAGCGCCTCGAGGTGGAGGATCAGCTCCGCGTTCGGCGCGGTCGAGATCGCGTTGCGGTCGTGGTTGCGCGCGCCGAGCCCGCGGCCCTGCTGAACCCAGAAGACCCCTCCGGGCGAGGGCGCGCTCGAGTCCCGGTCCCAGCCGGCGCGCGCGAAGTCGGCGAGCGCGAGCGCGCGGTCGACGCGGCTGTCGCCGGGGCGCTGGCGGGCGAGCTGGACGAGCGCGAGCCCCGCCCACGCGTTGTCGTCGTAGTAGATGTCGCCGCCGCCGAGCAGTCGCGTGAGCCGCGCCGGCGGGTCGGACGCGTACGCGGGCCCGCGCTCGTCCCAGTAGCGCTCGAGCGCGCGCAGCCGCCGCGCGATCACCGCGTCGCCGTCGAACGCCGATCCGGGGGCGCCGGCCCGGAGCTCCGCTGGGATTCCCGCGACGTCGAGCGTCGCCACGAAGGCACGCGCGAACGGCCACAGGTGGGCGACGCCGCCCGGCGGGTGCACGCGGCCGTCGCGCCGGAGCGCCCCGCCGCCGAGCTCGAAGCGCGCGCACAGCGACGCGTGGCCCTCCAGGGCGCGGGCGGCGAACGACGCGGCGGACGTCTCCATCGACCGATTGTCGATAATCGCCGCCGTGGCCGTCCTCACCTCCCAACGCGCCGGCTTCCGCGCTCGAGAGCTACCGCGACCTGCCGCTTCGCCTCAACCAGTGGGCGAGCGTCGTGCGCCGGGAGCTTCGGCCCCGGCCGTTCCTGCCCACCAGCGGGGTCCTCTGGCAGGAGGGGCACACCGCCCCCGCGGCCACGGCCGACGCGGCCGCGTACGCGCGCCTGATCCCCGCGACGTCTACCGTGCGGTGCTCCAGGCGACGAGATCCCTTGGTCACAGGGTCGCGAAGCCGAGCTGCTCGGCGACGGCGCGCTGCGCCTCGTCGCGCGAGGCGAACGCCCGCGGCTCGTGGGGTTCGAGGAGCGGGGGAATCGTGATCGCGGCGGTCGCGAGATGCCAGGCGTCCATCGCGCGCAGGGCGTGATCTCGCACGAGCTTGAGCGCATCGTGCTCGACCTGCTCCTGCGGCGCGGCGAGAACGACCACCGGGCCGGCCAGGTCCGCGTCGAGCAGTTCAAGCAGACCGTGCTCGTCGCCGCGACCGGCGCGGGCCGCGCGGACCACAGCCCCCGCCACCTCGATCCTGGCCCACGAACCCGTGACCGTCGCGATCTCTGGATCATGGAGGAGGCGCACGGCGTCCTCGTGCCCGTCTTCGTCGACCAGGTACGCGCGGGTGAGGATCGAGGAATCGAGGTACGCGATCACGACCGCTCGCGCTCGTCCGCGAGCAGGCGATCGACCTGTGGGCCGAGTCCACGGGTCGACTCGAGGATCCGCCGGCGGCGCGCAGCGCCGACGGGCGGAGAACTCGTCGGCCGCAGGGTGCCCGCGGCAGCGGCCGCGGCGCGCACCTGAGCGCGTCGATCGCCCCGGTCCGAGTCGGCGGCAGCGTCAAGGATCTGGGTCGCGACTGCGTTGACGCTGCGTCCCTCACGCGCGGCGCGGGCCGCCAGTCGGCGATGAAGGTCCTCCGGGACCCGAAGCAGGAGTTGCCTCATGTCAAGGATGCTATCGTCGACGCGCAAGTGATAGCAGTCTGCGGCTCAGCGCACGGAGAGCGCGACGCGGATCTCTCGGTCGTGCGCGGCGAGCCAGCGGCGCGTCCGGTCGGCGCGCGCGGCGCCCTCGGCGAGCCAGTAGCGGCGGAACGCCTCGTGGCCGGCGCCGACCGCGCCGCGGACGATGCGGTAGCACCACTCGTGCGTGTCGGCGACCGCGTCGGCCAGCCCGGTGCGCTCCGCGGACGAGGCGCCGTAGGCCTCGACGAACAGCGCGAGGCGCCGCAGCGTGTCGCCGCGGAGCGGCTCCGGGCAGTCGCGCGGGTCACGCAGCGGGACCCAGAGCCGGCCGCAGCAGGCGAGATCCCAGGCCGCCGAGCCGGGGCTTGCGAGGTCGAAGTCGATGAGCGCGACCGCGCGGCCGTCGCGGAAGACGATGTTGTCGAGGTTCGGGTCGTTGTGGCTGACGAGGCCGTCGGCGAAGCGGTCGGGGACCGCGACCGGCCAGCGGTGGCCGCGCGCGTCGAACGTGCGGACGGCGTCGTGGTAGCCGCGCATCAGCTCGGCGACGCTCACGAGCGCCTCGTCGGTGAGCGCCCAGTCCGGGTAGGGAGGGAGGACGGCGGAGCCGTGGATGTAGGAGACGACCTCGCGGCCCTGCTCGTCGACGCCGAGGTAGCGGGGCGCCCCCGAAAAGCCGACACGCTCGAGATGGTCGAGGAGCGCCCGGGTGGCGGGGCTCGTCGCCCGCAGCGGCCGCCTCACTGTCTCGCCGACCCGGGTCGTGAGTCCCGTGTTCGTGAGGCCGCCGTACAGCGGCTCCTCGACCTGGACGCCGGTGTTCGCGCGGGCACCCATTGGCCTCACGCGATCCGCAGGAGCTCCTCGGCGAGCGAGGCGTGGGTGACGAGGCTCGTGACGAGCCCGCCGCGGATCGCGGCCCGGACCGCGCGTGCCTTCGCGCGACCATAGGCGGTCACGATGATCTCCGGCACGGCGCGGAGCCGCTCGGCATCGATCCCGACGTTCCGCTCCGACAGCGGGGTGCGCACCGGACGGCCGTCCACGTCGAGCTGGATTCCCCCCATCTCGGCGCATACGCCCAGCCGCGCGAGCTCGGCGTACTCGGCTTCGCCGATCGCGGCGGCGACGGTCGACTGCGTCGGATCCCACGCGCCGATGCTGAGCATTGCCACCGTCAGCGCACCGAACCGCTCGAACGCGCGGGCGACCTCGGACTGGGCGAGCAGCGAGCGGACGCTGCTCGGCTCGGACAGGATCATCGGCGCATAGAACCAGTAGCCGGCGCCGCCCGCGATCCGGGCGACGTCGCGCACGAGCTCGATCGAGCTCTCGTCGACGCCGGGCCGGGACAGCGCTCCGGTGAGTTGCACGACGGTGCAGGGCGCGAGCGACCGGAGTGCCGAGCGCATCGAAAGGAGCGTCCGTGACCAGGCGAGCCCCACAACGTCGGTGGCGGTCACGATCTCCGACAGCAGATCCGCCGCGGTACGGCCGAGACCCGCGCGGAGCGCCACGTCGTCGGTGGCTGTCGAGTCGCTCACCAGGCAACGGCGCAACCCGTAGCGGTCCCGCAGGCGCGTCGAGAGGTCGAGATCGATGTCGCCGTCGTAGTGCAGCTCGATCCGCACGAGGCCGCTCGCGCGCGCCTGCTCCAGCAGGCGCGCGACCTTGAAGCGCGAGAGTCCGAACTCGTCCGCGATCGCGGACTTGGTCGCGCCCTCGAGGTAGTAGCGGCGGGCGATGCTCGCGGCGAGCACGGTCGCGGCGGGGCCGCCGATGAGCGGTGAGCGAGTCGCGCTCACCGTGCGCTCCAGGACGCATGTTGACCGCTCATTTGAGCAGCATAACCGAGGACGGCGCTCGCAGCGAGCCGGCTCCGGGACGCCCGACGGGCCACCTGTGGCACGTGTCCCCGCGCAACTCGATCGCATCTGCGAGTTGACAGGGCCCGCGCCGGCGGCTAGGCTGGGCGCACCAATGAGCGCAGGGGCGCTCATTTGAGCGAGAGGTGGATGGTTCCGCGGTGAGGACGCGATGGTGAGGAGATCCGTCTTCCGGTCGGGCGGGGTGGTGAGGAGATCCGTCCTCCGGTCCGGCGTGGCGTGCGCGCTCGGCGCAGCCGCGCTCGCGCTCACGGGCTGCTCGGTGGCAGGGGCCGGCGGCGGCGCGGGCTCCGGTCCGCACGGGGTCGCACTCCGGGTGGCGATCGTCTCCAACCCACAGATGCAGGACGTCGAGATGCTCATCAAGTACTTCGAGCGCGAGCACCCGAACATCAAGGTGAACTTCGTGACGCTGCCCGAGAATCAGTCGCGCGCCACGGTGACCGACGCGGTGTCGACACACTCGAACGAGTTCGACGTCGTGATGATCTCCAACTACGAGACGCCCATGTGGGCCCGGTACGGCTGGATCACGAACCTGCAGCCGTACATCGCGAGGACGAAGGGCTACGACGAGAACGACTTCATCCCGTCGATTCGCAAGTCGCTTTCGTACCGCGGCGCGATGTACTCGGTCCCGTTCTACGGCGAGTCGTCGTTCCTCGCCTACCGCAAGGATCTGTTCGCGAAGGCGGGTCTGCACATGCCGGCGCACCCGACGTGGCCGCAGGTCGCCGCGTTCGCCAAGAAGCTCGACGACAAGAAGAAGGGCGTCGCCGGCATCTGCCTGCGCGGCGACTCGGGCTGGGGTGAGAACCTCGCGCCGCTCGACACAGTCATCAATACGTTCGGTGGGCGCTGGTTCAACATGCGCTGGCAGCCGCAGCTCACCTCGCCGTCGGTCGAGCGGGCGGTGAGGTTCTACGTCCACCTCGTGCGCAACTACGGGGAGCCGGGGCCGGGCGAGGCCGGCTTCTCGGAGTGCGCCACGAACTACGAGCAGGGCAACGCCGCGATGTGGTACGACGCGACCTCGGCCGCCGGCACGCTCGAGGCGAAGGGCAGCCCCGTCGCCGGCAAGAACGGCTACGCCCCCGCGCCCGTGCTCAAGACCAAGCACTCGGGCTGGCTGTACACGTGGTCGCTCGCGATCCCGAAGACCTCGCCGGCGAAGCGGGCGGCCTGGCAGTTCATCTCGTGGGCGACCTCGAAGGCGTACATCAAGCTCGTCGGGCGCAAGCTCGGCTGGTCGAACCTGCCGCCGGGCAGCCGCCTGTCGACCTACAGGATCCCGCAGTACCTGAAGGCGGCGAAGGCGTTCGCCAAGCCGACGCTCACGGCGATCGAGTCCGCCGATCCGCAGCACCCGACGGTCAAGCCGGTGCCCTACACGGGCGTGCAGTTCCTCGACATCCCCGAGTTCCAGGATCTCGGCACGCGCGTGAGCCAGCAGATCACAGCCGCGATCGCGGGCGGCGAGTCGGTGAAGAGCGCGCTCCAGGCCTCGCAGCAGTACGCCCAGGACGTCGGCAAGGAGCACCGCTCATGAGCGCGACGGCCGCACCCGCGCAGCGCGTCGCAACCCGTCGACCCCGCGGAGCCGAGGAGGCGAAGGCGCGCCGTGAGCGCTGGGCGCGCCGGGGACCGCTGCTGCCGGCGCTCATCTTCCTGATCATCGTCACCCAGATCCCGTTCGTCCTCACCGTCTTCTACTCGCTGTTCTCATGGGACCTCGCCAAGCCGGGCTCGCCGCACTGGGTCGGCCTCTCCAACTACGGCGCCGTGTTCACCGACCCGGTGTTCTTCGCGGCCGTCCTGCACACGGTCGAGATCACGTTCATCTCGGTCGGGATCGCGACGCTGCTCGGGCTCGGGCTTGCGGTCCTGCTCGACCGCGCATTCGTCGGCCGCGCGATCGTGCGCACGCTGCTCATCTCGCCGTTCCTCATCCTCCCGACGGCCGCGGGCCTCATCTGGAAGACGACGCTGCTCGACCCGACGTACGGGATCGTCAACTGGATCATCCGGATCTTCGGCGGCACGCCCGTGGCGTTCGTCACCGCCCAGCCGATGGCGTCGGTGATCGCGACAGTCGTCTGGCAGTGGACGCCGTTCGAGATGCTCATCCTGCTCGCCGGCCTGCAGAGCATGCCGCGCGACGTGCTCGAAGCCGCGCGCGTCGACGGCGCGAGCGCGCTCGCGAGCTTCCGCGAGCTGACGCTCCCGCACCTGCGCTCCTACCTCGAGCTCGGGATCCTGCTCGGCGCGATCTACGTCGTCAACACGTTCGACGCGATCTACATGGTCACCCAGGGCGGTCCCGGGACCGAGACGACGAACCTGCCCTACTACATCTACCAGCGGGCGTTCCTCGGCTTCGAGGTCGGGCAGTCGGCCGCGCTCGGCGTCGTCACCGTCGTCGGCACGCTGATCGTCGCGAGCGTGGCGCTGCGCGTCATGTTCTCCATCTTCATCGAGGACAACACCGCCAAGGCCTGATGAACCGCCAACGCCCCCGCTCCGCCTGATGCGCCGCCGCCCCCGTCCGACCCCCTCCCACGCGTGATGGCCACCGTCGCCGCCACCGCCACCCGCCGTCGCCCGCGCCGCCGCCGCGGACCGGGACTCCGCGCCCGGCTGAGCTCAGTCGCGTGGGCGACGCTCGCGTGGTTCGCGGGGATCGTCTTCTTCTTCCCGGTGCTGTGGATGGTGATCACCTCGTTCAAGCCCGAGGCCGCCGCCTACACGAGCAACCCGAAGTTCGACTTCTCGCCGACGCTCAGCGAGTACAAGCAGGTGTTCTCCGCGGGCATGGGGCCGTTCCTCGCCAACTCGGCGATCGCGACCGTGCTCTCGGTGCTGCTCGTGCTCGCGCTCGCGACGCCGGCCGCCTACGCGCTATCGCTGCGGCCCGTCGGCAAGTGGCGCGACGCGCTCTTCTTCTTCATCTCGACCAAGATGCTGCCGGTCGTGGCCGCGATCGTGCCGATCTACCTCGCGGTGCGGGAGGTCGACATGCTCGACTCGATCCCGACCCTCATCATCCTCTACACCGCGATGAACCTGCCGATCGCGGTGTGGATGATGCGCTCGTTCTTCCTCGAGGTGCCGGGCGAGATCCTCGAGGCGGCGCGCATGGACGGCGCCGACCTGCGCCACGAGCTCACCGAGGTCGTGCTCCCGGTCGTCGCGCCGGGGCTTGCGGCGACCGCGCTCATCTGCGCGATCTTCGCCTGGAACGAGTTCTTCTTCGCGGTCAACCTCACGTCGATCCGGGCGGCGACGATGCCGGTGTTCCTCGTCGGGTTCGTGTCGAGCGAGGGACTCTTCTGGGCCAAGCTGGCGGCCGCGGCGACGATCGCCTCGGTGCCGGTGCTGATCGCGGGCTGGGTCGCCCAGCGCCAGCTCGTGCGCGGCCTGTCGATGGGAGCGATCAAGTGACAACGGGGTTCTGGCTCGGCCGCCGCGCCGCCGGCCCCCCGACGGGGAGGAGCCGACGATGGCCGAGGTGACCTACGAGGACGTGACCTGCTGCTACCCGGGGAGCGACACCCCGTCGGTCGCGGGCCTCAGCCTCGACGTCCCGGACGGCGAGTTCATGGTGCTCGTCGGACCCTCCGGGTCGGGCAAGACGACCGCGCTGCGGCTGCTCGCCGGCCTGGAGGAGCTCACCGACGGCCGGATCGAGATCGACGGCCGCGACGTCTCAGGCGTCGACGCGCGCGACCGGGACATCGCGATGGTGTTCCAGAACTACGCGCTCTACCCGAACAAGACGGTCGCGGAGAACATCGGCTTCGCGCTCAAGATGCAGGGCGTCGACCGCGCCGAGCGCGAGCAGCGGGTGCGCGAGGCGGCCTCGATGCTCGGGCTGGAGGAGCTCCTCAACCGCAAGCCGCGCCAGCTCTCGGGCGGCCAGCGCCAGCGGGTGGCGATGGGCCGCGCGATCGTCCGGCGCCCGAAGGCGTTCCTCATGGACGAGCCGCTCTCGAACCTCGACGCGAAGCTCCGCGTCCAGACCCGCGTGCAGATCGCCGAGCTCCAGCGCCGGCTGGGGACGACGACCGTGTACGTCACCCACGACCAGGGGGAGGCGATGACGCTCGGCTCCCGCGTCGCGGTCCTCAAGGACGGCACGCTCCAGCAGTGCGCGCCGCCCCGCGAGCTCTACGACGACCCGGTCAACGCGTTCGTCGCCGGGTTCATCGGGCTGCCGCAGATGAACCTGATCCGGCTCGGGCTGGAGGACGGCCACGTGCGCCTCGGCGAGGAGCGGCTCGAGGTCCCGCGGGAGATCGCAAGCGACGCCGCCGACCGCGGCGCCAAGGAGATCATCGTCGGGATCCGCCCTGAGCACGTCACCGTCGCCGACAGCGCAGGCGGCGAGGGGATCGCGGGCGAGGTGCTGCTCGTCGAGTCGCTCGGCGCCGACTCCTACGTCCACGCCTCGCTCGCCGGCAGCGACACGAGCTTCGTCGCGCGCACCGAGGGCTACGACTCGCGGGAGCCCGGGACGAACGTCCGCCTGCGCATCGATCCGAGCCGCATCTACGGCTTCGACGCCGACACCGAGGAGCGACTCGGCGCCGGCGAGCGCTCGCGGTCCGGCTCAGGCGCGCCGTCGGAGCATCGGTGAGCCAGTCGGTCGCGGATCTCGTGGCCGGGGCGTCCGCGGCGGGCGTCGAGGTCCCGGAGTACGACCGCTCCGCGGTCACCGCCTCGATCGTGCACTTCGGGGTCGGCGGCTTTCACCGCGCCCACCAGGCGATGTATCTCGACCGCGTGCTCGCCGGCGGGGACCTTCGCTGGGGGATCTGCGGGGTCGGCGTGCTGGAGTCCGATCGCGCGATGCGCGACGCGCTCGCGGCCCAGGACCACCTCTACACGCTCGTGCAGAAGCACGGCGACGGTACGTACGAGGCGCGCGTGATCGGCTCGATCGTCGACTACCTCTACGCGCCGGACGACGCCGACGCGGTGATCGCGCGGCTCGCCGACCCGGCGACGGAGATCGTCTCGCTGACGATCACCGAGGGCGGCTATGCGATCAGCGACGTCACCGGCCGCTTCGATCCCGGGTCGCCGGAGGTCGCGGCCGACCTGCGCCCCGGCGCGACGCCGCGCAGTGTGTTCGGGCTCGTCGCCTCCGGGCTTGCGCAGCGGCGAGAGGCGGGGGCCCGCCCGTTCACGATCGTCTCCTGCGACAACCTGCCGGGCAACGGGACGCTCGCCCGGGAGGCGTTCGTCTCGTTCGCGCGGCTGCTCGATCCCTCGCTCGCCGAGTGGATCGATGCGGAGGTCCGCTTCCCGAACTCGATGGTCGACCGGATCACGCCGGCCACGACCGACGAGGACCGCCACGCGCTGCGCGAGCGCTTCGACATCGAGGATCGCTGGCCGGTCGTGTGCGAGCCGTTCACCCAGTGGGTGCTCGAGGACGCGCTCACCGGCGAGCGACCGCCGCTCGAGCGGGTCGGCGTCCAGGTCGTCGACGACGTCGCCCCCTACGAGCTGATGAAGCTCCGGCTGCTCAACTCAAGCCACCAGGGGCTCGGTTACCTCGGGCGGCTCTGCGACTACACGTACGTGCACGAGGCCGCCCAGGACGAGTTGTTCCGGCGCTTTCTGCGCCGCTACATGGACGAGGAGGCGACGCCGACGCTCGACCCGGTCCCGGGCGTCGACCTCGACGCGTACAAGGCGGAGCTGATCGAGCGCTTCTCCAATCCGGAGATCCGCGACACGCTGGCGCGGTTGTGCGCGGAGGCCTCCGATCGCATCCCGAAGTGGCTCGTGCCGGTCATCCGGGCCCAGCTGGCGCGCGGCGGGCCCGTGCGGATGTCGGCGGCGATCGTCGCAAGCTGGGTGCGCTACGCCGAGGGCGCCGATGAGCACGGCGCGCCGATCGAGATCGTCGACCGCCGCCGCGACGAGGTGATGGCGCTCGCTGCCCGCGCCCGCGAGGAGCCGCTCGCGTTCATCGCCAACCGCGACCTGTTCGGCGATCTCGCCGACGACCCCCGTTTCGCCGAGGCCTACCGGGAGGCGCTCACCTCCCTGCACGAGCGCGGCGCGCGGCGGACGCTCGAGGCACTCGTCGCCTAGCGTGAGCATCCCGAACTCCCCGACCGGGGCCTCGAGCTGGGTGTACACCCGCTGCATCTCGAGCGCCGCGGGCGTCTGCAGGTCGGCGCCGGTCGCCGACCGGGCGAGCATCTGCGTCAGCACCTCGCCCTCTGGGACGTAGTCGTCCTTGGGCCCGAGCAGCTTCAGCATCGTCGGGCGGTCGCGCCCGCGGCGACGATGAACGCCTCGAGCCTGGGCATCAAAACCACCTCCTGTGTGGCGGAGGTGCCCAGCGCATCGGTCCCTGCGAACATGAAGGCCCATGACCCCGAGCCCGAGGCCGACCGAGCCGCTCGCGGCCGAATTCCCCCCGGCGCGACGCGAGGAGTGGGAGGCGCGAGTCCGCGCGGGCGGAGCCGACGCTCCACTCACGACGGCGTTGGAGGACGGGATCGAGGCCCGGTGGCTGTACACGCGCGAGGACGAGCTCGCGCCCGATCCCGGCGGGGTCACCGGTGAGAGCCCGTTCGTCCGCGGCACGCGGCTCGGCACGCCGTGGGCGATCCGCCAGCAGAACGCCACGCGCGACCGCGCCGAGGCCAATCGCGAGCTGCTCGAGGATCTCGAGGGTGGCGCCACCGAGCTGTTACTGGTGCTCGCCTCCGAGACCGCGCCCGGCATCCCGACGGCAGACGCGGCCGAGCTTGAGCAGGTGCTCGAGGGGGTCCATCTCGACCTCGCGCCGGTGGCGCTCGCCGCGGGCGCGGGCGCGATTCCGGCCGCCCGGGCGCTGCTCGAGGTGTGGCACCGCCGCGGGCACCCGGCCGCCGAGGTGCGCGGCTCGCTCCGCCTCGACCCGATCGGGACGCTCGCGCGCGCCGGCGATCTCGCCGAGAAGCACGTCCGTCGGGAGACCGACGCCGCGATCCGGCTGCTCGGCGAGGCGCGCGGTGAGTTCCCGCGCGTGCACGCGATGGCCGTCGACACGACGTCCTACGTCGAGGCCGGCGCCGGCGCCACGTACGAGCTGGCGATCGCGCTCGCCACCGGGATCGCCTATCTGCGGGCGGCCGACGCCGCTGACGTCCCGCCCGACGAGCTTGCCGCGGCGCTCGAGTTCACGCTCGCCGCCGGTCCCGACCAGTTCCTGGAGATCGCCAAGCTCCGCGCCGCCCGGCGGGTGTGGGCGAACGTGCTCGCTCACTGCGGCGTCGAGCCCGAGCGGCGACGGTCCGCGGTGTACGTCCGCACGAGCCGGCGGATGAGCTCGGCGCTCGATCCCTGGGTCAACCTGCTGCGCGCGACGAGCGCCGCGTTCGCCGCCGCCGTGGCGGGTGCGGACGGGATCACCGTGCTGCCGTTCGACGAGCCCGTGCTCTCGCCCGGCCAGGCGCCCGCCCCGCTCGGCCGTCGGATGGCGCGCAACACGCAGCTCGTGCTGCTGGAGGAGGTCTCGCTGCATCGCGTCGCCGACCCGGCCGGGGGCTCCTGGTACGTCGAGTCGCTCACCGACGCGCTCGCCCGCGCCGCCTGGCGCGAGCTGCAGGCGATCGAGCGCGCCGGCGGGATCGCAGCCGCGCTGCGCTCCGGCGAGGTCACCCGCCGCGTCGCCGAGGCGACCGCTCGCCGCCATGAGGAGATCGCGCGCCGCCGGCGGCTGCTCACCGGCGTGAACATGTTTCCGCTGCTCGGCGACGACGGCCTCGAGCGGGTCGGGATCGACGGCGAAGCGGAGGCGCTCGACGCCGTCCCCGAGACGCTGCCGCACGACAGGCTGCGGCCGCCCGATGAGCTCCCGTCGCCCTATGAGCCGCCGTCGTCCGGTGAGCTGCTGCCGCCAGTCCGCGATGCCGCGCAGTTCGAGGCGCTCCGCGCCCGCGCGCTGCGGATCGCCGCCGAGCGCGACGCCGAGCCGACGATCCTGCTCGCCTGCATGGGGCCGCTGTCCGCGCATGTCAACGTCGCGCTGTGGGCGAAGAGCTTCTTCGAGGCGGGCGGCGTGACGACGCTTCCGAGCGGCGTGCAGCCGGACGTGGCCGCGCACGCGGCGCTCCTTGCCGAGCGCGGCCTCACCGTCGCCGTGCTCTGCCCGGGTGCCGACGCCTCACTCGAGGAGCAACGGGAGCTTGCCAACGGCCTTCGCGGAGCCGGCGCACGCATGATCTACATCGCCCAGGCGCGCGAGGCGGACGCGGAGGCGGCCGGCGCCGACGCCGGCGTGCGGGACGGCGTCGACATGGTCGCGGTGCTCGGCGAGCTGCTCGACGGCTTCGAGGCGGGGGAGCTGTGAGCGCGCGCATTCCCGACCTCACGAGCGTCGAGCTCGACCCGGTCCCCGCGGAGCGGGCCACCGCGCCCGCGGCCGCCGCCGAGCAGCGCTGGGAGACCCCGGAGGGAATCGAGGTCTCGCCGCTGTCCGTCGCCGCGGACCGTGACGGTCTGGACTTCATCGACGGGATGCCGGGGTTCCCGCCGTACCTGCGCGGGCCGTATCCGACGATGTACGTGCAGAAGCCGTGGACGATCCGCCAGTACGCCGGCTTCTCGACCGCCGAGGAGTCGAACGCGTTCTACCGCCGCAACCTCGCGGCGGGACAGCGGGGCCTGTCGATCGCGTTCGACCTCGCGACGCACCGCGGCTACGACTCCGACAACCCGCGGGTCGCGGGCGACGTCGGAATGGCGGGGGTGGCGATCGACTCGATCCTCGACATGCGCCAGCTGTTCGACGGGATCCCGCTCGACCGAATGACGGTCTCGATGACGATGAACGGCGCCGTGCTCCCGGTGCTCGCGCTCTACATCGTCGCCGGCGAGGAGCAGGGCGTGGACCACGCGCGGCTCGCGGGGACGATCCAGAACGACATCCTCAAGGAGTTCATGGTCCGCAACACGTACATCTACCCGCCGGAGCCCTCGATGCGGATCGTCTCCGACATCTTCGGCTACACGTCGCGGGAGATGCCGCGGTTCAACTCGATCTCGATCTCCGGGTACCACATGCAGGAGGCGGGGGCGAGCGCCGATCTGGAGCTCGGCTACACGCTCGCCGACGGCGTCGAGTACGTGCGCGCCGGCGTGGCCGCGGGCCTCGAGGTCGACCGCTTCGCGCCGCGGCTGTCGTTCTTCTGGGCGATCGGGATGAACTTCTTCATGGAGGTCGCAAAGCTCCGCGCGGCGCGCCTGCTGTGGGCGAAACTCATGCGCCGGTTCGAACCCAAGGACGACCGCTCGCTGTCGCTGCGCACGCACTGCCAGACATCGGGCTGGTCGCTCGCCGCGCGCGACGTCTACAACAACGTCGTGCGGACGTGCGTGGAGGCGATGGCCGCCACCCAGGGCCACACGCAGTCGCTGCACACGAACGCGCTCGACGAGGCGCTCGGCCTGCCGACCGACTTCAGCGCCCGGATCGCCCGCAACACGCAGCTGTTCCTCCAGCAGGAATCCGGGACGACCCGCGTCATCGACCCATGGGGCGGCAGCTACCACGTCGAGCGGCTCACCGCCGAGCTCGCCCGCCGTGCGCTTGCGCACATCGACGAGGTCGAGTCGCTCGGCGGGATGACGAAGGCGATCGAGGCCGGCATCCCGAAGCTGCGGATCGAGGAGTCCGCGGCGCGCACCCAGGCGCGGATCGACTCCGGCCGGCAGGTGGTCGTCGGCGTCAACCGCTATCGGCCTGAGCGCGACACCGAGGTGAGCGTGCTGAAGATCGACAACTCCGCGGTCCGCGCCGCGCAGATCGCCAAGCTCGAGCGGCTGCGCGCCGAGCGCGACGGCGCCGCGGTGCAGGCCGCGCTGCGCGCGCTGACCGACGCGGCCGCCTCGGGGAAGGGCAACCTGCTCGAGCTCGCCGTCGCCGCCGCCCGTGCCCACGCTACCGTCGGCGAGATCTCCGACGCCCTGGAACGGGTCTACGGCCGTCACTCCGCCGAGACCCGCTCCGTCGCCGGCGTCTATCAGCGCGAGGTGGGAGAGCATTCGGTGCCGTTCACACACACCCGGGAGCTGGTCGAGCGCTTCGCGCGGCTGGAGGGCCGCCGGCCCCGCATCCTCGTGGCGAAGATGGGCCAGGACGGACATGACCGCGGCCAGAAGGTGATCGCCACCGCGTTCGCCGACCTCGGCTTCGACGTCGACATCGGCCCGCTCTTCCAGACCCCCGAGGAGGTCGCGCGCCAGGCCGTCGAGGCCGATGTGCACATCGTCGGCGCCAGCTCGCTCGCCGCCGGCCATCTCACGCTCGTGCCGCAGCTGCGCCGGGCGCTTGACGCGGCCGGCCGCCCCGACATCGCGGTCGTCGTCGGGGGCGTGATTCCTCCCGCCGACTACGAGGAGCTGCGCGCCGGCGGCGCGGATGCGATCTACCCGCCGGGCACGGTCATCGGCGAGGCCGCGGCGGAGCTGGTCGAGCTGCTGCTCGAGCGGCACGGGCACGCGCAGGCCGCCCCGACGTCTCGGCCGTGAGCACCGAGGGCACCGGCCCGACCGCCGCCGCGGGCGCGCGGACCCGCGCCCCACTGCGACCGGCCCTGGAGCAGCTCGTCGACGGGGTGGGCGGAGGAGACCGCGGCATGCTCTCCCGCGCGATCACGCTTGCCGAAAGCCGCCTGACGAGCGATCAGGATCTCGCCCAACGGCTGCTCGTGCGCCTGTCCGAGCGGACCGGCGGCGCGATCCGGCTCGGGATGACGGGCGTGCCCGGCGCCGGCAAGAGCACGACGATCGACGCGCTCGGGATGTGGCTGATCGAGCGCGGTCACCGGGTGGCGGTGCTCGTCATCGATCCCTCGAGCGCGCGCAGCGGCGGCTCGATCCTCGGCGACAAGACCCGCATGCCGCGCCTCGCGGTCGCCGAGGACGCCTACATCCGCCCCTCGCCGTCGGCCGGCGTGCTCGGCGGCGTCGCCTGGCGCACGCGGGAGGCGATGCTGCTCTGCGAGGCGGCGGGCTTCGACGTCGTGATCGTCGAGTCCGTCGGGATCGGTCAGTCCGAGTCAGAGCTCGCCGAGATCGTCGACACCCTCTGCCTGCTGCTCGTGCCCGCCGGCGGCGACGAGCTGCAGGGGATCAAGCGCGGCGTCGTCGAGCTGGCCGACGTCGTCGTCGTCAACAAGGCCGACGGTGACCTCCTGCCCGCCGCCCGCCGGGCCGCGCGGGACTATCGCCATGCGCTCCGCCTCCTGCCGTCGGCCACGCGCGGTTGGACGACGCCGGTGCTCACCGCCAGCGCCCGGGAGGGCACGGGCGTGGAGGAGCTGTGGCAGGCGGTGCGTGAGCATCGTGCACTGCTTGAGCACAGCGGTCAGCTGCAGGAGCGGCGCACCGATCAACAGCGACGCTGGCTGGAGCGGCTGCTCGACGAGACCGTGGTGCGCCGTCTACGCGAGCGCCCCGGCTTCAACGACGCGCTCGCCGGCGCCTGGCAGCAGGTACAGGCGGGCCGGCTCACCGTCCCGCAGGCGGTGGCCACGATCCTCGAGGCGGCGGGCGAGGGGCCCGCGGCCGAGGCGCCCCGACCGGGCTGAGAGACGCCGACGGTCCGGCGCGCCACCGGATCTGCACCACTACCGGGGCGACCGGCGGATCCGCCGGTGCTCGCCGGCCGGGGCTCGGCCGGTGGTCGCCCGCCGCGGCTCGGCCGGTGGTCGCCCGCCGCGGCTCGGCCGGTGGTTGCCCGCCGCGGCTCAGCCGGTGGTCGCCCGCCGCGGCTCGGCCCCGTCCTCGCGGGCGGACTCGCCTGCGGTGCGCAGCGCGGCGAGCACCTCCTGTGCGCTCGCGCGGACGTGGGAGCGCATCGCCGACTCGGCGCCATCGGGCTCCTTGGACTCGATCAGCTCGAGCAGCCGCGCGTGCTCATCGACCGAGCGCGGCAGCCGCCCGGGGCGGCCGAGCGAGGTGCGGACGAGCCGCCGGTAGGCGAGCTGGTTGAGCAGCAGGCGATAGGCGGCGAGCAGCTTCGTGTTGTCGGCGCCGACGGCGATCAGGTCGTGGAATTCGTCGACGAGCGCCGCGTAGCGCTCCGCGTGGCCGGTGCGCACCGCCTGCTCGGATTCGGCCACGTTGCGGCGCAGCGCCCGAAGCTCCGGCACCTCGCCGCGCTGAGCGAGCAACCGCGCGGACAGCCCCTCCAGCACCTCCTTGACCTGGAAGAGCTCGACGATCTCCCGCAGGCTGGGCTTGGCCACGAACGTCCCCACGCGGGGCACGATCTCCACCAGCCCCTCGGTGGAGAGCTGCTTGAGCGCCTCGCGGATCGGGGTACGGCTGATCGAGAAGGAGGCGGCGAGCGCGACCTCGGAGAGATTCGCGCCCGGCACGAGCGTGCCGTCGGCGATCATCTCGCGCAGCTGGTCGGCGGCGCGAGCCTGCAGGCTCTGGGAATCCATCGGGCGCGCGGCCACCTGAACCGCCGGGCGCCGTCGAGCGTGCCCCTCCATGCCGGTGAATATACGGGCTGCCCTCCGACCCTCAGAGAGCGGTCGGAGGGGTCACCGAGGGGCCGGCGTTGGCGGTGTGCGGGGCGGAACGGCGCAGCCGACCGGACAGCGGCGCCAGGCGGTAGACCGCGAGGAACGCGAGCGAGCCCACGATGCCGCCGATGTAGTAGGAGAGATCGCCGACGTCCGGATTGGCCCTGGCGAACGGGCCTGACCACTTCGCCCACGTCCAGAACGGCACCGATGCCGCGCAGCCGACGAGCCAGGCGAGGAAGCCCCACTCGACCCGGCGCGAGGAGTCGTAGAGCTCCGCGATCTTCTCCGGCAGCCACCGCCTGCAGAGGAAGTAGTCGAGGATGATGATGCAGGCGTAGGGCATGATGAAGTACGCGGTGAGCACGACGAAGTCGTAGTACTTGCCGTACACGTCCGTCTGCGCCCAGAGTGCGAAGCCGAACGCGATCAGGCTCGTGACGACGACCGCGACCGCGCGCGGAATCTTCGCGCCCAGTGTGAGCAGCGAGATCGCGCCGCCGTACAGGTTCAGGCCGTTCTGCGGGAAGGTCGCGAGCAGCAGGGCCAGCACCGCCACGGTCCCGAACCCGCCCGTGAGCTTGGTCACGACCGCGGCCGGGCCGAACGCGCCGGCGAAGTGGCCCACGAGCACGCCGAGGCAGCCGAGCCACGCGACCACGAGGAAGTTGCCCAGACCGGTCGAGATCGCGACCTTTCTCATCGACGTGTCCGCCGGGAGGTAGCGCGAGTAGTCGGAGGCGAACGGCGCCCACGCGAGCAGGAACGAGAAGAACAACCCGACCGAGTCGATGAACCCACCCGTGGTGCCGACGAAGTACGACGCGTGGCGATCGGTGCCGAAGTGCCAGTTGGCGTGCGTCATCGCGAGGATCGTGATCACCACGAACACGCCGCCGATGACGATCGTCGCGATCAGGTTGACCCGGTGGATCATGTTGTAGCCGTAGACCCCGACCACGCACTGCACGACCGAGATCCCGGCAGCCCCGATCCAGAACGGGATGTGGACGAGCTGGTCGATCAGCATCACGCCGAGCACGGTGTTCACCGCCGCCCAGCCGATCGACGCGAACACGTTCACGAACGCGACCGGCGGGAAATTCCCGAGGAAGCCGAGCGGGCCGCGGGCCTGGATCTGCTGGGGCACGCCGACACGCGTCCCCATCGCCGACATGATTCCCATCACGATCGCGCCGAGCCCGGCACCGATCAGCACGCTGATGAGCGCCGGGACGAGTCCGAGGCCGTAGAACACCGGGTAGAAGCCAAGCGTGAGCAGCGACAGGCCGAGGCTGCCGGCGAACCACGTCGTGAACTGGTTGCGAAGCCGGCCGTGCCGTTCGGCGTCCGGGATGTGGTCGATGCCATACGGCTCGATCGTCCCGACCCTGTCCCGGTAGAGCAGGTCGCGCGGCTGCGCCGCAGCAGCCTCGGAGCGGGTGGTCATCGTGGTTGCTTCCCTCTCTCTCGTTGCCATGATGCATGGCAGAGTAACCCGACGTGATACCTGCTGTCAAGGAACTTGCGCCGAACGGTCGGGCTGGCTATGGTCTGTGCCATGCAAGAAACAATCGTTGCGGTTGCGGAGCAGGAGCCCGAACCGGCAGCCGAGGGGGCCGCGCTCGGCACGCTCGTGCGCAAGCTCGTCATCCAGGTCGACGATCTTGAGCGCGAGGCGGGGCGCGACGTGCCGCACGCCCCGCGACGGGTCGTGGTCGCCGGCGTCGTCGCCAATCCGTGGGTCGGCCGCCGCGTCGACGACCTCTCGCGCGAGGTGGAGGAGATCCTCGAGCCGCTGGCGCCGGCGTTGATCGACCGGCTGCTTCGCCACATCGGCGGCGCCGCCGAGGTGCGGGCGTTCGGCAAGGGCGCGCTCGTCGGCGTGGGCGGCGAGGTGGAGCACGGCGCCGCTCTCATCCACACACCGCACCTCGGCGATCGTTTCCGGGGCGCCGTCGGCGGCACCTCGATCATCGCGTTCGGGGAGGTGCGCGCCGAGCCCGGCGCGGCGCTCTCGATCCCGATGTGGCACACGCGCGAGGCCGCCACTCGCTCGCACTACCAGTCCGCCGAGATCCGGATCTCCGACGCCCCCCGCGCGGACGAGATCGTCATCGCGATCGCGGCGTCCTCCGGTCCGCGGCCATTCGCGCGCATCGGCGATCGCCGCACCGACCCGTCCGCCCGCACCCGAAAGGACCGCCCATGAACGTCCGCAGGCTCGTCACGATCGCCGAGGAGGTGCACGCCGAGAGTGGGCGTCCGCTGCAGGCGCCGGTGAGCGTCGGCTTCGCCGCCGCCGTCATCGCCAACCCGTGGGCGGGTCGCGGCTTCGTCTCGGACCTCGGGCCGGAGATCGAGACGGTCGCGCCCGAGCTGGCGGCGCTGCTCGTGCCGCGGCTCCTCGACGCGCTGCCGGGCCCCGTCCAGGCGTACGGCAAGGGCGGCGTCGTCGGCATCGACGGCGACATCGAGCACGCCTCCGGCCTGCTGCACACGCTGCAGTTCGGGAACCCGTTCCGCGACGCGGTCTCGGGAACCACCCTGCTGCCCTCGGTCGAGAAGCGCGCGCCCGCCGGCGCGACATTCGACGTGCCGCTCAAGCACATCACCGACATGACGATCCGCTCCCACCATCAGTCGCTCGAGGTCCGGATTCCGGACGCCCCGCATCCGGACGAGATCCTCATCGGGATCGCCGGCGCGACCGGGGGGCGGCCGCACGCGCGGCTGGCGGAGTTCGGCACCGACCCGGTGTGATGTGGACGGCCGTCATGAACCGCCTGCGCTCGCCGATCGTGCTCATCCACGGCGTCGGTCTCGACCATCGCATGTGGGATCCCTGCCGCGCGCGGCTGGCCGAGGCGGCCGAGGTGCGCGCGCCCGACCTGCTCGGGCACGGCGACGCGCCGCCGGTCGAGGGGCCGATCGCGCTGACGGACCTGGGGCGGGCCGTGGCCGCCACGATCGAGAAACCGGCCCATGTGATCGGGTTCTCGCTCGGCGCGCTCGTCGCGCAGCGGCTTGCGCTCGACGCTCCAGAGCGCGTCCGCTCGCTCACGCTGATCAGCTCGGTCGCGCGCCGCAATCCGCAGGAGCGTGCCGCCGTGCGGGACCGGCTGCGCGAGGCCCGCCAGGCGCCGGACGCCAACCGCGCGGCGGCGATCCGTCGCTGGACCGGGGGAGATCCCGGCCGCCTGACCGCCGACGCCGTCGCGTACGCCGAGCGCACGCTCGCGGCGATCGACCCGCCGTCCTATCTCGCCGCCTACGCCGTGTTCGCCGGCGCCGACGAGGAGCTCTGGCCGCGCCTGCCGCGGATCGAAGCCCCGACGCTCGTGCTCACCGGCGAGGATGATCCCGGGTCGACGCCCCGCATGAGCGCCGAGCTGGCCGCCGCGATCCCCGACGCGCGCGTGGAGATCGTCGCCGGCGCGCGGCACCTGCTCCCGCTCGAGCGGCCCGACGCCGTCTCGGACCTGGTCC
Source organism: Solirubrobacteraceae bacterium (assembly GCA_035294545.1). Lineage (GTDB taxonomy): Bacteria > Actinomycetota > Thermoleophilia > Solirubrobacterales > Solirubrobacteraceae > Palsa-465. Next base: position 29,524 of record DATGKS010000050.1, read on the forward strand.
TGGCACACGTGAGGAGACACGATGGCAACGACTGAAGTGACGAAGTCCTACGACCTCTACATCGACGGGGAGTGGCGCCCGAGCGCCTCCGGGGAGACGTTCCAGAGCCTCGACCCGGCCACCGCCGAGCCGTGGTACGAGGTCGCGCGCGGCGGGCCGGAGGACGTCGATCGGGCGGTGCGCGCGGCGCGGGCGGCGTTCGAGGATCCCGCGTGGGCCGGACTCACCAACACCGCGCGCGGAGCGCTGCTGCGCCGGCTGGGCGACCTGATCGCCGAGAGCGGCGAGACGCTCGCGCGCACCGAGACGCACGACAACGGCAAGCTCCTGCGCGAGATGCGCGGTCAGCTCGCAGTGCTCCCGGAGTACCTCTACTACTTCGCCGGGATGGCGGACAAGACGCTCGGCGACGTGATCCCGGCGCTGCGCAGGGAGATCCTCAACTACACGCTGCGCGAGCCGCTGGGCGTAGTCGGCGCGATCTCGCCCTGGAACTCGCCGCTGCTGCTCACGGTGATGAAGCTCGCGCCGGCGCTCGCGGCCGGCAACACGATCGTGATCAAGCCCTCCGAGCACACCTCGGCATCGATCCTCGAGCTGATGGGGCTCGTCGAGCGGGCCGGCTTCCCCGCCGGGGTGGTGAACGTCGTCACCGGGTTCGGGGCCGAGGTCGGCTCCGCGCTCGTCGAGCATCCGCTGGTGGCGAAGATCGCGTTCACCGGCGGCACCGAGACCGGCCGGCGGATCGCCGAGGCCGCGGGCCGGCGCCTCATTCCGGTGACGCTTGAGCTCGGCGGCAAGTCGCCGAACATCGTCTTCCCCGACGCCGACACGGCGAGCGCGGCGCTCGGGATCGTCGCCGGGATCTTCGCCGCCGGCGGGCAGACGTGCGTCGCCGGCTCCCGGATCTTCCTGCATCGCGACATCTACGACGACGTGCTCGCGCGCGTGATCGATCGCGCGCAGCGGATCCGGATCGGGAACCCGCTTCAGGCCGACACCGAGCTCGGGCCGCTCGCCCTCGCCGAGCAGCTGGCGAAGGTCGAGCGCTACGTCGAGGCTGGAGTCCAGGACGGCGCGAAGATCGCGCTCGGCGGTCACCGCGCCGGCGAGCCCGGCTGGTTCTACGAGCCGACCGTGCTCACGGACGTGACCAACGACATGCGCGTGGCGCGCGAGGAGGTGTTCGGCCCGCTGGCCGCGGTGATCCCGTTCACCGACGAGGACGAGGTCATCGCCCAGGCGAACGACTCAAGCTACGGCCTCGCAGCCGGCGTCTGGACGCGCGACCTCGCGCGGGCCCACCGCGTCGCCGGTCGGCTCGACGCCGGCACCGTGTGGGTCAACACGTACCGCAGCATGTCGCCGATGTCGCCGCTCGGCGGGTTCAAGGAGAGCGGGATCGGCAAGGAGAACGGGTTCTCGGTGATGGACGCCTACACGCGTGAGAAGAGCGTCTGGATCAACACCTCGGACGAGCCCACCCCCGACCCGTTCGTGATGCGATGAGGCACGAGCGCTACGAACGGATCATCGAAGCGTGGGCGAACGCCTGGAACGCGGGCGACGTCGCCGCGCTCGACCAGATCATGGCGCCGGAGTACGTGCGCCACGACGGGGGCAGCGAGCCGGTCGGCCTGGAGGTCCACAAGGAGCGGATCCTCGCGCTGCGCGAGGCGTTCCCCGATCTGCGTTGCGTCGTCGAGGACATCTTCGGCGAGGAGAACCGCCTCGCGATCCGCTGGTCGTCGGTCGGGACGCATCAGGGCGACTACCTCGGCGTGGCGCCGACGGGGCGCGTGGTCGAGGTGTCGGGGATCTCGCTGTCGCGGATCCACGCCTGGCGGATCGTCGAGGAGTGGGTGACCTGGGATCCCCGCCAGATGCTGTTCGCGCTCGGCGTCGTCTCGCTGCACCGCGAGGAGGCCTGACCATGGCCGTCGATCCAGAGACGGTGCGCGAGGCGCACCGCCGCTTCCCGACCGGGGTCACCGTCGTCACCGCGATGCTCGAGGGAACGCCGAAGGGCCTCTCGGTCAACGCGTTTGCGAGCGTGTCGCTCGATCCACCGACCGTGCTCGTGTGCGTCTCTCGGACCTCGCGCAGCTACCGCGCGCTGCTCCGATCGGAGGTGATCGGCATCAACCTGCTCTCGCAGGACCAGGAGGCGGTTGCGAGGACGTTCGCCGGCAAGGCCGAGGACAAGTTCGCCGAGGTCGACTGGGCGTGCGGCCCGTGCGGCGCGCCGCTGCTCGACGGAGCGAGCGCGCAGTTCGAGGTCGCCCCCGAGAACCTCGCGCTCGCCAGCACGCACGTGGTGATCATCGGCCGCGTCGTCAGCTGCGCGCACTCCACGCACCCGCCACTGCTCTACATCGGGGGCGCCTTTCACCCGGCGCCCGTCACCGAGCTCACACATCGATAGGAGGCGCCGTCATGAAGCTGTCCCTGTTCGCCCACGCCGAACGCTACTCGGACGAGTCCTACGAGCGGCTGTATGCCGACCTCGTCGACCTCGTCCGGCTCGCCGAGGACGGAGGCTTTCACTCCTTCTGGGTCGGCGAGCACTACGGCATGGATTTCACCGCCGCGCCCAACCCGCTCGTGCTCCTCTCCCACCTGGCGGCGCGCACGAGCCGCATCCGGCTGGTGACCGGCAACATCATCGCCCCGTTCTGGCATCCGGTGAGGCTCGCCAGCGAGGCCGCGCTCGCCGACGTGCTGAGCGGCGGCCGGCTGGAGCTCGGCGTCGCGCGCGGCGCCTACCAGTTCGAGTTCGACCGGATCGTGCCGGAGCTTCAGGCGAGCGAGGGCGGCGCGGCGCTGCGGGAGATGGTGCCCCTGCTGCGCAAGCTGTGGGCCGGTGACGCCGCCCACGACGGCCTGTGGTCGTTCCCGGAGACGACGAGCATCCCCAAGCCCACGAGCGCGGGCGGGCCGCCGATCTGGATCGCCGCGCGCGAGGCCGCCTCGCACGACTTCGCCGTCGCCAACGGCTGCAACGTCTGCTGTACACCGCTGGCCAAGGGCGATGAGGAGGTCGAGGATCTCGTCGCCAAGTTCGAGCAGGCCGTCGCCGACCATCCCGAGGTGCCGCGTCCGAAGCTGATGATGCTCCGCCACGCCTGCGTCGTGGACGGCGAGGACGAGGTCGACGACGCCGCGCGCGCGGTGCGCGGCTGGTACGGCGTGTTCGAGCGGATGATCCGCAACGACGGCTCCGCGCGCCTGGGCCAGGTCCCGCCGCTCGACGAGGCGGAGCTCGAGAGCAAGGAGCGCTATTCGCTGGAGGCGATCAAGCGGAGCGCGCTCGTCGGCACCCCGGAGACCGTGATCGAGCGGCTGCGACGCTACGAGGCGCTCGGCATCGACGAGGTCGGCTTCTGGACCGACTTCCCGGGGGGCCAGGCGCGCAAGCGGCGCAGCATCGAGCTGCTCGCCGAGCACGCGGTTCCGGTGTTCTCGGGCACGGCGGTCGCCACGCACGCCGCCTGACCGCCCGCGCCCGCCTCCGGCGCCTGACCGCCTGCGGCCTGACCACGGCGCCTGACCGCCTGCCGCCTGACCACGGCGCCTGATCGCCTGCGGCCTGACCACGGCGCCTGACCGCCGGCTCGATCGCGCCCGGACCTCAGCCGCAGCTGCGCCGGCGCGCTCCTGCGCCCCCACGGCCGCAGGTCAAGCCGCGAGGATGGTCTCCAACCTCGCACGTATCCTGTGGCCATGCCCGAGAGACGCGCCGCCGGCAGCGCCGTCTCCGGGTCGCCGATCAGGGCGCAGCTCCAGACGCGCTACGGCGTCGACGTCACAGCGGTCGACCAGCTCGACCGCGACGTATACCGGGTCGATCGCAGCGACGGGCCGGCCTGGGTGGCGCGCGTGTTTCCGGCCGAGCGCGTCGCCGCCGATGTCGAGGCCCACGCGGAGCTGCTGCGGGCGCTCGAGCGCGCCGGCTTCCCGGCGGAGCGCTGCGCCCACCCGGAGCCGGTGTCGCGATGGGGACAGCGTGCCGTGCTCGTCACCGAGTTCGTCGAGTCAGGGCCACCGATGAGGCCCGGCCGTGCGGCGGCGATGCTCGGCGGCCTGCTCGGCGGACTCCATTCCCGAGCCGGCAGCTCCCTGCGCGCCGGCGGCGCGTGGCATCATCTCTCGTTCACCGGCGGCCCGCGGGAGGAGATCGCGGCGGCCGCGGAGCTGCTCGACGGGGTGGCGGGCGGGGTCCCGGCGCGGCAGCTGGCGAGGTTCGACCGGCTGCGCGAGGCGGTCGAGCATGCCGACGACTGCGCCGATCTGCCGCATGCGGTCGTGCACCCGGACTTCGTGCCCGCCAACGCGATCCCGACGCAGAAGGACACGCTCGTGATCGTCGACTGGACCGGCGCCGGGCGCGGACCGCGGCTGTGGTCGCTCGGCTTCCTGCTGTGGGCCGCCGGCGCCCGCGACCCCCGGCTCGTCGAGCTCGTCGTCTCGCGCTACCGCAGGCGCACGATGCTCGAGCCCGAGGAGCTGGCACGGCTCGAGGACGCGATCGCCGGCCGGCCGCTGATGCTCGACTGCTGGTCCTACTGCCACGGCCGCCTGGCGCTCGACCAGGCCGTCGAGCGGCTCGAGGACACCAGAAGGCTGGCGCGCGCGATCGCAGCACGGGCCCGTGACGCGTTCGCCGCCGAGGTCCGCGGGTAGGTGGTTGGCGAGATGCCTGACGAGATCACCGCCACCGAGCCGCTCACCGCCAAGGAGCTCGCCGAGGTCCCCGAGCATCTTGACGATCCGGCGCCCGAGGACCCGGCGCTCACAGCCGAACGAGCCGCCGCCCCCGCGCCCGCCTCTCCGGCCAAGCCGGGCGGGCCGCTCCGGTTCGCACGGATGAGCGGATCGTCGATCGCGGGACGGGACTCCGCCGCGTGGGTGACCGATTTCCTCAACGCCGCGTACTTCCGCCATCCCGTGCCGGAGCGAAACGTCGACGACCTGCGCCTCGCATTCAGCATCCTCACGACGTACTGGTACCGGCGCGATCCGAGTCGCCGCCTGCATTTGGGCGACCTCTCCGCGTTCCACCGCGCCTACGGATCGCATCGCTTCGACACGACCGAGTCCGGTCGCGGGCTGCTCACGCGCCGGCAGCTGCTCGACGGTGCCGCCGCGCTGCTCGGCGAATGGTTCCCCGAGGCCTACGCCGACGACGCCCGGCGCGGGTGGGGGATCGCGTTCCCGACGGTCGCCGAGCGCGACGCGTACGACCCGGAGGCGCGGATGGCGCTCGCGCGTCTCGGGAGGCTCACGCCGGGGTCCGCGGATCCCGAGCGCCAGGTGTGGCACACCTACCCGCCGGTGCGGATGCCGTCCGCCGAGCGGGTGCTCGCCGCGCTCACGCGGCCGGAGACGTGGCCGGACTACGCGAGCGAGGTCGGGCGCTTTACTCCCCTGCGTCCCGGCGGCCTCGCCAACCAGACGTTCGAAATCGAGGTCGCCGCCGGGACGGAGTCCGGACGTCCGATCTTCACCCGCGGCTACGTGACGATCACCCGGCTTCACACCGCCGATGATCCGGAGGGGCTCGCTCGGTACGTCGCCGAGCTGGAGGAGGGTCTCGCCCGCTACGGCGACGGCGAGCCGCGCGCGGTGCCGGACGGGGGCGAGCCGCTCGTCGGCTTCGACCTCACAACCCACCAGGGCCACTTCATGGGCTCAGGGCTCAACCGCCTCATCCTCTACACGCTCGACGGCCAGGCGTACGTTCGGGCGGCGGGCACCTGGGATCCGATGCCGTGGCACGTCAGCCAGGCCTACCGGATCGCCGGGCGCACCGCGCAGCACGCGTTCTGGGGCCAGGGGGACGTCGCGCGCCTGTCCATGCTCCACCAGCTCGCGCTGCGGATCGCGGGATGAGCGAGGCCTTGGACGCGCTCGTCGTCGGCGCCGGGCCGAATGGTCTCGCGGCCGCGATCCGCCTCGCGGAGGCGGGACGCTCGGTGCTCGTGCTGGACGGCGCCGACGCCCCCGGAGGAGCGGTACGCACAGAGGAGCTCACACTGCCCGGCTTTCACCACGACACGTTTTCCTCGGTCTACCCGGCCGCCGCCGGCTCGCCCGTGTTCGCGCGCATGGAGCTGGAGCGCCACGGGCTGCGCTGGGTCCATCCCCAGGCCTGCTATGCCCACCCGCTGCCCGACGGGACGGCGATCGCGCTCTACCGCGACGTCGCCCGCACCGCCGAGAGCCTCGACGGCGCCCGCGCCGGCGACGGCCGGGCCTGGCGCCAGTTCGTCGAGCCGCTGCTCACCCATTTCGACGCGGTCCGCTCGACGATGCTCGCCGGCTTCCCGCCGCTCGGCGGCGCGCTGAAGCTGGTGACCGGCCTCGGTCCGCTCGGGGCGGCGCGCTTCGGGCTGCTCGTTCCGGCCTCGGCGCGGACGCTCGGGCATCGGCTGTTCTCCGGGTCGGGCGCGCGCGCCTGGCTGTACGGCTCGGCCGGGCACAGCGACGTCCCGCCGAGCGCCGCGGGCAGCGCGATCGCGGTCGCCTACCTCAACCTGCTCGGTCATGCGGTCGGCTGGCCGAGCCCCGAGGGCGGCGCCGGCCGGCTCGCCGACGCGCTCGTCGGCCGGCTTGTCGAGCTTGGGGGCAGCGTGCGCACGGGGGCGCGGGTCGAGCGCATCGAGGTCGTCGACGGTCGCGTCCGCGCCGTCCGGGTCGTGGGCGGCGAGCGGATCGCGGCCCCGATCGTCGTCGCCGACGTGATGCCGCAGGCGCTGCTCGCGCTCACCGGCGATGCGATCTCGGGTCTTTACCGCCGGCTCGCCGGCCACTACCGGTATGGACCGGCAACGCTCAAGGTCGACTGGGCGCTCGACGGCCCGATCCCCTGGATGGGGGAGGCGGCTCGCCAGGCCGGCACCGTCCACGTGTGCGGCGACGAGGCGGAGATCGTCGCGACGATGGACGAGAGTCGCCGCCGGTTGCCCGAGTGTCCCTACCTCCTGCTCGGCCAGCAGTCGCTTGCCGACCCGACCCGGGCCCCGGCCGGCAAGCACACCGCCTGGGCCTACACCCACGGGCCGCAGAGCGTCGACTGGGAGCGAGAGTCAGATCGCCACGTCGAGCGGATCGAGGCCCAGGTCGAGCGCTTCGCGCCCGGCTTCCGCGACCGCATCCTCGCTCGCTCGGTGCTCACCCCCGCAGAGCTCCAGCGACGCAACCCGAACCTCGTCGGCGGCGATGTCGGCGGCGGCAGCTACACGCTCTCGCAGGTCGTCTTCCGTCCGATGCCGCGGCTCTCGCCGTATCACACCCCGGTCGCGGGGCTCTACCTGGGCAGCGCCGCCGCCTTCCCCGGGGGCGCCGTCCACGGTGTACCGGGCGACGCCGCCGCCCGCGCCGCCCTGCGCGACGCCGAGATGGCAAGCTCTCGGGCATGAACCGCGACGCGGTCTGGATCTGCGCCACGTGCGGCGTCGAGCACGCCGAGCCGTCCGGAGTGTGCGCGATCTGCGCCGACGAGCGTCAGTGGGTGCCCGCCGACGGCCAGCGCTGGACGACGCTCGCCGAGCTCGACGCCGCCGGCCATCGCGTGCGGGTCCAGGAGAGGGAGCCGGGCCTGCTCGAGCTCAGCGCTCAGCCGAAGGTCGGCATCGGGCATCACGGCTTTCTCGTGAGCACGCCGGAGGGCAGCCTCCTGTGGGATCCGCCCGGCTACCTCGACGAGACCGGCCTCGCACGCGTCCGCGACGCAGGGCCCGTGCTGGCGATCGCCGCGAGCCACCCGCACATGTTCGGCGCGCAGGCGCAGTGGAGCCGCGCGCTCGGCGATCCGCCGATCCTCGTCTGCGAGCCGCAGCTCGAGTGGGTCACCCGCCCCGACGACGCGATCGAGAGCTGGCGCGGGCGACGGGAGATCGCGCCCGGGCTCACGCTCGTCGAGCTCGGCGGCCACTTCGCCGGCAGCTCGGTCGCACACTGGAGCGCGGGCGCCGGCGGGCGGGGGGTGCTGCTCAGCTCCGACACGATCCACGCCAACCCCGACCGCGCGACGACGACATTCCTGCGCAGCTATCCGAACCGGATCCCGCTCTCGCCGGCCGTCGTCGAGCGCATCACCCGCGGTGCGGAGGCGCTCGACTTCGAGCGGCTCTACGACAACTTCGGCCGCGGGATCGAGGGCGACGCACGAGCCGCGGTGAGGCGCTCCGCGGAGCGCTACATCGCGTGGGTGCGCGGCGACTACGACCACCTGACCTCGTGAGCCCGGTCGAGGTCGAGCTGTTCACCGATCCCGCCTGCCCGTTCGCGTTCTCGGCCGAGCCCGTCCGCCGGCGGCTGTGCTGGCACTACGGCGACGGCCTGGCCTGGACTGTGCGGATGATCGTGCTCACCCGTGAGCCGGGGGAGGCGGCGAAGCTCGCCGCCGGGGCCCCCGGGCTGCAGCGCCGCTACGGCATGCCGATCGATCCGGCGCCCTACCCGCGCGAGTCCTCCTCGGAGCCCGCCTGCCGCGCCGTCGTCGCAGCCCGCCTCCATGCGCCGGAGCGTGCCGAGGCGCTGCTGCGGCGGTTGCGCGTGCGCAGGATGGTCGGCGGCCTGCTCGACGACCCGGCGCTGATCGACGGCGCCGCCCGGGAGGCGGGCATCGACCCCACCGCGCTCGCGGACTGGACCGCGTCGCCAGATGTCGCCGCCGCGCTCGAGGCCGACGCCGCGGCGGCGCGCGATCCCTCGCCGTCCGCGCGGGCGCTCGAGCACAAGCTCGGCGGACCGGCGTCCGAGCGACGCTACACCGCGCCGACGTATCTCATCGACGGGATCGCGGTTCCCGGCTTCAACCCCGTCGAAGCCTACGAGGTCGCGGTCGCCCACGCCGCCCCGGAGCTGCCGCGCCGCCCGAAGCCCGAGTCCGCCGAGGAGGTCCTCGCCTGGGCGGACGAGCCGCTGGCCACCGCCGAGGTCGCGCTCGTCATGCAGCTCGACCTCGAGGCCGCCCGCGCGGCACTCGCCCGGGTGGGCCACTTCGAGCCGGCGGGCGCCGACGGCTACTGGACGCTTCGGGCGAGCGGCTGAGCGTTCAGGCGGCCGGTTGGGCCGGCGCCGGCAGTGCCACCGGACGCCGCAACTCAGCGCTGCGGCTCGCCGAGCCACGGCCCCCGCCAGCCGCCGACCGAGGACACGAGCCGGTCCGCCTCCGGCGGCCCCCAGGAGCCCTGCGGGTAGGGGTGGACCGGCCCGGGGGAGTCGAGCAGCGGCTGGACGATCCGCCAGCACTCCTCGAGGTTGTCCTGGCGGGCGAAGTGGGTGGGATCGCCATCGAGCGCCGCCTCGAGCAGCACCTCGTAGGGGGTGGGCGCCTCGCCGCCCTCCTGCGCGAACGCGGTGTCGAGGCACACCTCGCCGCGCCCGACGCCCGGCTGGTCGGCGTCGAGCAGGATCCGCAGCCCCGGGCTCGGGTCGAGCCTGACCGCAAGCTGCGCGGGCGGGGTGCCGCGCCGGCTCGTGCCGTCGAGCTCGAGGAACGGCGGGATCCCGGGCTTGCGGAACACGAGCCGGAGCTCGGTCTGCTCGACCGCCATCCGCTTGCCGGTGCGGATGTAGAACGGCGTGCCCGACCAGCGCTCGTTCTCGATCCGCAGCTCGAGCGCGACGAACGTCTCGGTCCGCGAGTCCTCGGCGATGCCCTCGATCTCCCGGTAGCCCTCGTACTGGCCGCGCACGTAGCGCTCCGGATCGGCGTCGGGGATCGAGCGCAGCAGCGCGTGGCGCGCGTCCTGGACGGCGCCCGCGTCCCGTCCTCGCGGCAGCTCCATCGCGGTCACCGAGAGCACCTGCATGAGGTGGTTGACGACGTCGTCGCGGAGCTGCCCGACGGGGTCGTAGAAGCTCCCGCGCTCCTCCAGGCCGATGTCCTCGGCCATCGTGATCTGCACGCACGCGAGCTGCTCGGCGTTCCACACGGGCTCGAGCAGCGCGTTGGCGAAGCGCAGGTAGAGCGTCTCCCAGATCCCGAGCTTGCCGAGGAAATGGTCGATCCGGTAGATCTGCGACTCCTCGACGTGGCGGTGAAGCTCGGCCGCGAGCGAGCGCGCCGACCGCAGATCGCTTCCGAACGGCTTCTCGACGACGACCCGCCGCCCACCGCCGAGCAGCCCCGCGTCGGCGAGGCCCGCGACGACCGGCCCGAACAGCGACGGCGGCGTCTCGAGGTAGAAGATCGGGCCATGGGCGTCCTCGAGCGCCTCCCCGAGCCGGGCGTAACCGTCCGCGTCGCCGAGGTCCGCCTGCAGATACGAGAGCCGCTCGGCGAGCCGGGAGAGTGTCCGCTCGTCGACGTCGCCCTCCTGCTCGACCACCGACTCCCGTGCGCGCTCGCGCAGCCCGTCGGCGCCGAGCTCGCCGCGGCCGACGCCGAGGATCCGCGGCGGGAGCTTCCCGCGGCGCTCGAGGCGGTAGAGCGCCCGGAACGTCATCTGGCGCGCGAGGTCGCCGGTGATGCCGAAGATCACGAGCGCGTCCGGCCGCTCGGCAGCCACGCGCTACCCGATCCCGGTCGACGGGCTCAGCGACGGCACGGCTACGCGGCCTTCCTGTCGCTCTCCGCCGACGCCGCCGCCTCCCAGTCGCGGTCGTGCGTCCAGTAGGCGTCGATCAGCTCGAGCGGGCGGCCCTTCGTCTCCGGCACGCGGCGCCACACGAACAGGATCGCCAGGCCGGCGAGGATCGCGTACACCCAGAACGTCCACGACTTGCCGATCGCGGAGATCATCGACAGGAACGTGACCGTGACGAGCAGGTTCGCGCCCCAGTTCGAGACCGTGCAGGCGCTCGCGCCGATCCCGCGGAAGCGGTTCGGGAATACCTCGGCGGACATGAGCCAGAAGAGCGGCGAGATCGACAGCGAGTAGCACGCGACGTACACGAGCAGGATGATCACGACCCAGAACCCCCAGGTCGACGCCCCCGACTCGAACGCGAATCCGAGCAGCACGAGCATCGATCCCATACCGATCAGCCCGAGATAGAAGAGCGCCTTGCGGCCGATCACGTCGACGAGCGCGATCGTGGGGAACACGAACACGAACAGGACGGCCCCGACGTAGATCGTCGGCAGCAGCGGATTGCCCTTCATCCCGGCAAAGCCGAAGATCGTCGGCGTGTAGAAGAGCACCGTGTTCGGACCGACGAACTGCTGGAAGATGGCAAGCCCGACACCCGCGATCAGCGCTCCACGCATGCCCGGCGCCAGGAGCTCCTTCCAGGAGCTGCCCCGTGACTCCTCGACGTTCTGGCGGATCGACTCGAGCTGCTCCTCCTTGTTCTCCGGGTCGACTCGGGCGAGCACCTCCTCCGCCTCGTCCATGCGGCCCTGCATCGCCAGCCACCTCGGCGAGTGGGACATGAACAGCATCCCGATCCCGAGTGCGAGCGCAGGGATCACCGCGGTGGCGAACATCGGCCGCCAGCCGAGGCCGGTCGTGTCGTAGAGGTAGTCGAGCGCGTAGGAGATGAGGATCCCGCCCGAGATCGCGAGCTGCTGGAGGATGACGAGCCCGCCTCGGATCGGCACCGGTGCCAGCTCGGCGATATAGGCGGGCACCATCAGCGACGAGGCGCCGACGGCGACGCCGGTGATGATGCGGAACGCGACGAACGAGGGAAGGTCCCAGGCGATCGCGCTGAGGATCGCTCCGGCCGCGTAGATCACCGCCATCACGAGCAGACCCCAGCGGCGGCTGATCGTGTCCATGGTCCGCCCGCCGATCATGCCGCCGATGACCGAGCCGATGAGCACCGCGGCGACGGCGAGCTCCTCGGTGCCGCTGCTCAGGTGGAAGCGCGCCTTGAGCAGGTTCTCGGCACCGCTGATGACGCCGATGTCGTAGCCGAACAGCATGCCGCCGATCGCCGCGATCGCCGCGATGAGATACGTGTAGCGCGGGGTGCTGCGGATCGCCGCCAGCGAGATCTGCTCGGCCTCGGCGTCGCTGTGCCGATCGCTCTCGCTCATGCGCTCTCCAGCGTGCTGCGGGCCGGCGCGCCCGCGGGGACGCGTCGGCGCAGCAGATCGGGACCGACCTCGTCGAGGCTCCTCATGCCCGTGAGCCCCATCGCCATCCGCAGCTCGCCCTCGAGGATGTCGATGCAGTGCCGGACCCCCGCCTCGCCGGCCGCCGCCAGCCCGTACAGGTGCGCGCGGCCGACGAGCACCGCCCGCGCGCCGAGCGCGATCGCGGTGAGGATGTCGCTGCCGCGGCGAAAGCCGGAGTCGACAAGCACCTCGAGCCGGTCGCCGGCCGCCTCGACGATCTCGGGGAGGACGTCGATCGTGGCCGGCGCGTGGTCGAGCTGCCGGCCGCCGTGGTTGGAGACGATCACGCCGTCGAGGCCGGCGTCGGCCGCGCGGCGCGCCTCCTCGGGCCGGAGGACGCCCTTGAGCAGGATGGGCCCTTCCCACAGCTCCCGGATCCAGTCGTGGTCGTCGATCGACACGGTGCCGTCGAACATGTCCTCGAGCTTGCCCCGCGAGCGATGGTCCGGTGGTCCGATGTTCGGAAAGCTGATCGTCTCCGAGCTCAGGAATCCCAGCGACCAGCGCGGGTGCAGCGCCCCGTCGAGCAGCGTGGAGGCGCTCAGATGGGGCAGCGGCAGCTCGAGGCCGGCGCGCTTCTCGCGCTCGCGCTTGGAGCGGACCGTCGTGTCGATGCTGAGCAGGAGCGCGGAGAATCCCGCGGCGCGGGCCCGCTGGACGGCCTGTCTCGCCTCGCGTCGATCCCCCCACACGTACAGCTGGAACCAGAGCGGGATCTCGCCCTGGGCCGCCGTCGCCACCGCCTCGACCGACGCCGTCGCGAGCGTCGAGATCGCGTAGGGGATGCCGGCGTGGCGCGCGGCGCGGGCGACCGCCAGCTCCCCGTCGGGGTGGAACATCCGCGGGCCGCCGACCGGGGAGAGCACGATCGGCAGCGGCGTGTGGCGGCCGAGCACGGTCGTGCCGGTGTCGATCGAGTCGACCCGACGCGGCATGTCCGGGACGAGCTCCAGCTCATCGAATGCGGCGCGGTTGCGCCGCAGGGTGTACTCGCCCGCGGCGCCGCCGTCGAGGTATGCGCGGGCGCCCGAGGGCAGCCGCCGGCGAGCCTTGTCGGCGACGTCCTCGATGCTGTAGCAGCGCGCGAGGCTCCGCGCGCCGTAGGGCGCGGGCGGCGGCGTCGGGCGCAGCAGGGGGAGTGTCTCGATCAGTCGCACTCTCGGATGTCATTGCCCGGCCGCGGCGCACATACACCGAATGCATACGATTGTTCGGCAGGTGACGACCGATCGGCGCCGCGAGCCGAGCGGTGCGGGACGCGGCCGAGAGCGGGTATCGGCCCGAGCGTGGACCAGGTTCGTGTGACTCCGCTCGAGCGCGAGCTGCGCCGCATCGCCGGCGCGGAGGTGCGCTTCGACGCCGGCAGCCGCGGGGCGTATTCCGCCGACGCCTCCAACTACCGCCAGGTGCCGATCGGCGTTGTCGTCCCGGAGACGGTGCGGGCGGGGGTCGAGGCGGTCGCCGCCTGTCGCCGCCACGGCGCGCCGATCCTGTCGCGCGGGGGCGGCACGAGCCTCTCGGGCCAGTGCACGAACACGGCGGTCGTGATCGACTGGAGCAAACACTGCCACCGGCTGCTCTCGGTCGATCCGGAGGCGCGCCGCTGCGTCGTCGAGCCGGGGATCGTGCTCGACGAGCTCAACCGCCGGCTTGCGCCATACGGCCTGCGCTACGGCCCGGAGCCGGCGAGCCATCCGACGTGCACGATCGGTGGCATGATCGGCAACAACTCCTGCGGGGCGACGGCCCAGCGGACCGGCAAGGTCGTCGACAACACGCCTCGCCTGGAGGTGCTCCTCTACGACGGGACGCGGTTCTGGTGCGAGCGCACGGGCGATGACGCGTACGAGGAGATCGTCGCCCGCGGCGGCCGGCGGGCGGAGATCTACCGGCAGCTGCGCGCGCTCATCGGGCGCTACGGCCACGACATCCGCCGCGAGTTCCCGGACATCCCGCGCCGCGTCTCGGGCTACAACCTCGACTCGCTGCTGCCCGAGCATGGCTTCGATGTCGCCGGGCTGCTCGTCGGCAGCGAGTCGACGCTCGTCACCGTGCTCCACGCCGAGCTCCGCCTCGTCCCTCTCGTTCGCTGCCGGACGCTCGTCGTGCTCGGCTTTCCGTCGATCGGCGAGGCCGGCGACGCCGTCGCCGAGGTGACGGAGCACGAGCCGATCGCCCTCGAGGGGTTCGATCAGCGGCTCGTGTCCGACGAGCGGCTCAAGCACGAGCACCTCGACACGCTGCGACAACTGCCCGATGGTCGCGCCTGGCTGCTCGTCCAGTTCGGCGGCGACACGCTCGAGGAGTCCGATGGCCGAGCGCGGCGGATGCTCGACGCGATCGGCTTCGATCCCGACCGCGTCGCGTTCCTCGACGACCCGGCGCGCGAGGACGCCCTGTGGCGCGTGCGCGAGGGCGTCCTGAGCGCGACCTCGAACCTGCCCGGCGAGCCGCAGACGTACGAGGGCTGGGACGACTCGGCGGTGCCGCCCGCGCGACTCGGCGACTACCTGCGCGACCTCGAGGAGCTCTACCGTCGCCACGGCTACACCGACGAGCACCTGCCCGCGCTCTACGGCCACTTCGGGCACGGCTGCGTGCACAGCCGGATCCCGTTCGACCTGCGCGACGCCCCCGGTCGGGCGGACTTCCGGCGCTTCCTCGAGGAGGCGACCGACCTCGTCGTCTCCTACGGCGGCTCGATCTCCGGCGAGCACGGCGACGGCCAGCGCGGCGAGCTGCTCTCCCGCATGTACGGCGACCGGATCATGGAGGCGTTCGGTCGCCTGAAGGCGATCTTCGACCCCGACCACCGGATGAACCCGGGCAAGCTCGTCAGCCCGCTCCCGCTCGACGCGAACCTGCGGATGGCGGGATTCGAGCCCCGCGATCTCGGCGCGACGGCGTTCTCGTTCGCGGAGGACGGCGGCTCGTTCGCGCATGCGGCCGGGCGCTGCGTCGGCGTCGGCAAGTGTCGGCAGCACACGAGCGAGGGCACCGTCATGTGCCCCTCCTACCAGGTGACGCTCGAGGAGGAGCACTCGACCCGCGGGCGAGCCCGGCTGCTGTTCGAGATGCTCGACGGGCACTCCGACGGGCCGATCCGCGACGGATGGCGCTCGGACGCGGTCCGCGACGCGCTCGACCTCTGCCTGGCCTGCAAGGGCTGCAAGCGCGACTGCCCGGTCGGCGTCGACATGGCGACCTACAAGGCAGAGTTCCTCTTCCAACACTGGCAGGGGCGCGTGCGACCGCGCAGTCACTACGCGCTCGGCTGGCTGCCGCTGCTTGCCCAGGCTGCGGCGCGGCTGCACGCGGTCCCGGTGGTGAACGCGGTCAGCTCGCGTCCGCGCCTGCGGCGGCTGGCGAGCACGGCCGCGGGCCTGGAGCAGCGCCCGCTCCCCCGGTTGGCCGACGAGAGCCTGCAGCAGTGGGCCGCGCGGCGCGGCGCGCGGGGTGACCGGCGCGCGACGGCTGACGCGGCCCGCGGCGCCTCCGCCGGCCCCCGGGACGCGGCTGCCGAGCGGCGCGCCGGCCCCGCGGGCTCCCGGGGGACCGTGCTGCTGTGGCCGGACACGTTCACGAACACGCTCACCCCGCGCGTCGGCCGCGCCGCCGTGCGGCTGCTCGAGCAGGCCGGCTGGACCGTCGAGGTCCCGGCGGAGCCGCTCTGCTGCGGGCTCACGTGGATCTCGACCGGCCAGCTCCGAGTCGCGCGGCGCGTGCTGCGGCGGAGCGTCGAGCGGCTGCGGGAGCACGTGCGCGAGGGCGGGCTGGTCGTCGGTCTCGAGCCGAGCTGCACGACCGTGCTGCGCTCCGACGCCACAGAGCTCTGGCCCGGCGACGATCTCGTCCAGCGGGTGGCCTCGCAGACAGTGACGCTCGCCGAGCTGCTCGTCGAGCACACGCCGGGTTGGACGCTGCCGCCCTCCCCGGCACGCGCCGCGCGGGCGCTCGTCCAGGTGCACTGCCACCAGCACGCGGTGCTCGGCTGGGATGCCGACGCCGAGCTGCTCGCGCGCTGCGGGGTCGAGGCCGAGCGCCTGGACAGCGGCTGCTGCGGCCTGGCCGGCAACTTCGGCTTCGAGCCCGGACACCTGGAGGTGAGCCGCGCCTGTGCCGAGCGGGTGATGCTCCCCGCGATCCGGGCCGCTGACCCGGCGACCGCGATCCTCGCCGACGGCTTCAGCTGCCGCACCCAGATCGCGCAGCTCGACTCGGGCGGGCGTCGCGCGCTGCACCTCGCGGAGCTGCTCGCGCCCGCCGGCTGACGCGCCCGGCGGCTGACGCGCCCGCCGACTGACGCGCCCGCCGACTGACGCGACCGGCGGCGCCCGGTGGGCGCGCGCCCCGGGTCGAGGCGCCCCCCGGGTCGAGGCGTCCCGCGGGTTGAAGCGCGCCGGGTCCCGGCTGATCCGCCGCCCCAAATCGACCCGCGCCCGGCGCCCCTCACCGCGCCGGACCGGATTCGTCGCAAACCCGGCGTCCGGCGCGGCGATTGCGACAAAGCCGGTCGCGCCGGCGGGCTCATCCGGACTCGGGGCGTCACATCCGGCGTAGGACGGGAGAATGCGCTCAGAGTCTGCGCCGATGCGCGGGCCGTGTCGGTGGGTTAGGCGCGCGCGACGCGCGGGTACCACGGTCCGCGGTACCGGCCAGAAGGTGGTGGCGGCTCGCTGCGTCGGGGCGCGCACGCCGAATCGAGGAGGAGGGAGAGCGATGACCGAGCGCGTCGCGACCGCGGTGTGGAGCAAGCCGAGGCGGAGGTTTGCGGTCTGCGCGGGGGTCGTCCTCTTCATCGTCGCCGTCGCGGTGCTCGTCGGGGTCATGTCGGGCGCCTCGAGCGCGGCGTCCGGCGCGCGCCATCCGGCGGCGCGTGCCGCGCGTGGATCACAGGCGAGCGCGTCGGGGGCGGGACACGCCGCACCCGGGCACCAGGCGGGCGCAGCCGGGGGCAGCCGCGCCGCATCCGGACACCATGCGGGCGCATCCGGTCGCCCTGTGGGCGCATCCGGGCGTCCCGCCGGCGCATCCCACCTCACCCCGGCGCAGATCGACGCGAACGTCAACGCGCTGCTCGCGCAGATGACTGTCGCCGAGAAGTTCGGGCAGCTGACGATGGCCGGACCCAATGGGCCGAACGGCACGCCCGGCGACCTCATCTCGGAGGCGAAGAACGGCCAGATCGGCTCCGTGCTCGACCTCACCGGGGTCAGCCAGATCAACCAGGTCCAGCAGGCGGCGCTCCAGTCGCGCCTGCACATCCCGCTCATCTTCGGGCTCGACGTGATCCACGGCTATCGGACGATGTTCCCGGTCCCGCTTGCCGAGTCCTCGAGCTGGGACATGGCGGCGATTGAGAACGACGAGCGGATCTCGGCCGCCGAGGCGACGGCCGACGGGATCAAGTGGACGTTCAACCCGATGGTCGACATCAGCCGCGACCCGCGCTGGGGGCGCGTCGTCGAGGGCGCGGGCGAGGATCCGTTCCTGGGGTCCGCGGTCGCTGCGGCAAAGGTGGAGGGCTACCAGGGGTCCAATTACGCGGCCCCGGACCGGATGGCCGCGACGATCAAGCACTTCGCCGCCTACGGCGCCCCGGTCGCCGGCCGTGAATACAACACCGTCGACATGTCGATCCAGCAGCTCTTCAACGACTACCTGCCTCCGTACAGGGCGGCGGTTAGGGCGGGCGCGGCGACCGTGATGAGCTCGTTCAACTCGCTGAACGGCGTGCCGAACACCGCCAACCCCTACACGCTCACCACGATCCTCCGCGATGAGTGGGGATTCGGCGGCGCGGTGGTGAGCGACTACCAGGCCGTGCAGGAGCTCGAGAACTTCGGCTACGCGGCGAACGGCGCACAGGCCGCGCGGGAGGCACTCACCGCCGGGCTCGACATCGAGATGGCGGTCACGCTCGGGCAGTCCGCGGGCCAGCCGGTCTATGACACGTTCGAGACCTACGGGCCGCAGCTGCTGCGCGAGGGCAGGATCACGATGTCGCAGGTGAACACCGCCGTCCGCCACGTGCTCACGCTCAAGTACCTCGCGGGCATGTTCTCCGACCCGTACCCGGGCAGCGCCCAGAGGGTGGCGCACTCGGAGCTCACGCCGGCCCACCTCGCGGCCGCGCGCACGATGGCCGACGAGTCGATGGTCCTGCTTCGCAACCAGGGGGGCGCGCTTCCGCTCAACCCGAGCACGTCGAGGATCGCGGTCGTCGGTCCGTTCGCCGACGACCCGCTCGACCAGATCGGCGACGACGTGCCGATCGGCTATGACACGAACCCCGCGGACCTGAAGACGACCGACAAGATCGTGTCGGTCCTCGACGGCATCAAGTCCGCGGACCCGAGCGCGAGCGTCCAGTACGCCCAGGGATGCGACGCGGCCTGCACGGACACGAGCGGCTTCGGTGCCGCGCTGAGCGCCGCGCGTTCCTCGGACGTGACGGTGATCGTCGTCGGGGAGCCCGCTTCGGACGCGGGCGAGGCGTCCTCACTCAGCGACATCGGCCTGCCGGGCCAGCAGCTCGCGCTCGTCCAGGCGATCGCCGCGTTGGGCAAGCCGTACGTCGTCGTGCTCATGAACGGGCGGCCGCTCACGATCCCGTGGCTTGCGAACAACGCCCCGGCGCTGCTTGAGGCGTGGTACCCGGGGACCGAGGGCGGAAACGCCGTAGCCGACGTCCTGTTCGGCAAGTACGACCCGAGCGGCAAGCTGACGATGTCGTTCCCGATCGACGTCGGCCAGATCCCCGTGTACTACGACGAGCTGCCGACGGGACGTCCGTATGACCCGAACAGCAAGTACACCTCGCGCTACCTCGACATCCCGAACGCGCCGCAGTATCCGTTCGGCTACGGGCTCTCGTACACGACGTTCTCGATTTCGAACCTGAGCGCGCCGAGCACGGTGTCGGCAAGCCATCCTTTCACCGTGAGCGCGACGATCCAGAACACCGGGTCGGTCGCCGGAGCCGACGTCGTGCAGCTCTACCTCCACGAGAGCGACACGAGCATCCTGCAGCCGGTGCGCAAGCTCGAGGGCTTCCAGCGAGTGCAGCTGAACCCCGGGCAGAGCAAGACGGTGACGTTCACCCTGAACCGGCAGAACCTCGGCTTCTACAACGAGCAGGGGCAGTTCACGGTGGAGCCCGGGCCGTTCGACCTGTGGGTGGGCGACAGTTCGCTCGGCGGACAGCACACGACGTTCACGCTGCGGTGAGAGCGGACCGCGAAGTCGTGGGCGGCTCGCATGTACCTCGCCGCGGAGCGGCTGGCGATCGGCTGAGCGACCCTGCAGCAGGACGGCCCGAACGGGGCTTCCGCGACGGCCGGCCGCCGCCTCGGTGAGCGGGCGGGTCGCGAGGTCAGTCGGGCTCGCCGGGCGTGACCAGGCCGGTCTCGTAGGCGAGAGCCACGAGCGCCGCGCGGTCGTGGCAGCCGAGCTTGCGCAGGATGTTGCGGACGTGGCTCTTGGCGGTGAGAGGGCTGATGACGAGCCGGCCGGCGATCTCCGCGTTGCTCAGGCCGCGCGCGATCAGACGCAGGATGTCCCGCTCGCGGTCGGTCAGCTCGGCCAGCTCATCGGGTGGCTCGCGGGGGTCGCGGCGGGCAGCGAACTCGGCGATCAGCCGCCGGCCGGCCCGGTGCCGGCCGGCCCGGCGTCGCGGCCCGGACCGGCGCCGGCGCCCGGCCCGGCACCGCCGTCACGCGCGAGCCGGTCACCTGGGCCGGGGTCGCGGCCCGGCGCCGCTCGCGGGCCGGCCGAGGCCGCCGCGTCGCTGTCGACGGTCACAGACAGGGCCTCGGCGGCGAAACCGAGCTGTACGATCACCCGCCCGCCGGCGCCATGGCGGCGGGCGTTGGTGAGCGACTCCTGGACGATCCGGTAGGCGGCAAGCGACATCGCGTCCGACAACCGGGTCGTGGCCTCACCCCGGGACCGGAGCGTGACATCGAGGCCTGCGTCGCCGCTGCGGCGCACAAGGTCCGGGATCGCGTCGACGCCGGGAACGGGCGCGCGCGGCGCTCGGGCATCGGGCCGTTCGCGGAGCACGCCGAGCACCGCGCGCAGCTCCCCGATCGCGTTGTGGCTGCTGCTCGATCGCCTCCAGCGCCTCGCGGGACTCAACCGGGCGCCGCGCGCTCGGCCGCGGCGGCCGCCGCCGGACTGTGGGCGGCGATCGGGCCCGCGGTGGGGGCGCGGCTGCTCGTCGGCTACGCGCTGCTCCCGGTATCGGCCGGGGTGTTCGCCACCGAGCGGCGGGACATCGAGTGACGGGTGAAGGGGTCCGGGCGCTCGCGGACGTCCCTCGCGAGCGCAGGCAGCAGCGCACTCCTCGGGCGGGCGCCCCTCCGCCTCTAGGTGAGCGCGGGCGCGTCCGGGAGCGCCGCGAGTGCCGCGTCGCGCTCGGCCTCGGAGAACTCGGGGTCCTCCAGCCGGCCGGCGAGGTAGGCGTCGTAGGCGCTCAGGTCGAAGTGACCGTGGCCGCACAGGCCGAACAGGATCACCCGCTTCTCGCCGGCCTCGCGCGCCGCTTCGGCCTCCTCGATCACCGCGCGGATCGCGTGCGCAGGCTCGGGTGCGGGAATGATGCCCTCGCTGCGGGCGAAGCGCACCGCCGCCTCAAACGTCTCGTTCTGGCGATAGGCGCGGGGCTGCACCATCCCCGCCTTGACCAACGCACACACGAGCGGCGAGTCGCCGTGGTAGCGCAGCCCGCCGGCGTGCACCGGCGGGGGGACGAAGTCATGACCGAGCGTGTACATCGGCATGAGCGGGGTCAGTCCGGCGGTGTCCCCGAAGTCGTAGGCGTACACGCCGCGCGTGAGCGTGGGGCAGGCGGCCGGTTCGGCGGCGATGAACGTCGTCGGGGGACCGTCGCGGATCGTGCGGCGCAGGAACGGGAACGTGAGCCCGCCGAAGTTCGACCCGCCACCGACGCACCCCACGATCGTGTCGGGATACTCGCCCGCCATCTCCATCTGCGCGAGCGCCTCCTGGCCGATCACGGTCTGGTGCAGCAGCACATGGTTGAGCACGGAGCCGAGCGAGTAGTTCGTCCCGGGGTTCTGCGCCGCCACCTCGACCGCCTCGGAGATCGCGATCCCGAGCGAGCCGGTGGCATGCTGCGCGTTGGCACGGCCTGCGGCGGTCAGGTCCGAGGGCGAGCGATGGACCGTCGCGCCCCACGCCTGCATCATCGAGCGCCGGTAGGGCTTCTGGTCATAGCTCGAGCCGACCATCCACACCTCGCACTCCAGGCCGAACAGGCTGCAGGCGAACGCCAGCGAGGATCCCCACTGACCGGCGCCCGTCTCGGTGGTGAGCTTCGTGATCCCGGCAGCCGCGTTCTCGTAGGCCTGGGCCACCGCGGTGTTGGGCTTGTGGGATCCCGCCGGGGAGACCCCCTCGTACTTGTAGTAGATGTGGGCCGGCGTATCGAGTTCGCGCTCCAGCCGGCGCGCCCGCAGCAGCGGCGTCGGCCGCCACAGCCTGTAGGCGTCGCGCACCGGCGCGGGGATCTCGACCTCGGGCTCGCCCGAGACCTCCTGAAGGATCAGCGCCATCGGGAAGATCGGCGAGAGGTCGTCGGGCCCGGCGGGCTGCTTGGTGCCCGGATGCAGCGGAGGATGGGCGTCGCCCGGAAGATCGGCCATCAGGTTGACCCAGTGCGTCGGGATGTCCCGCTCGCCGAGCGTGAACTTGACCTGCGCGTCGCCCATCTCCCTCTCCTTTGGCTGGCTCGCCGTGCGGCCGCGATTCTATGGAGCCCCGGGGCGCAGCGACGCCCTCACGTCGCGGCCCCGGGCCGCACCGGCCTGTTCACGTCGCGGGGCCGGGCCGCGGCGGCCTCCTCACGCTGCGGGTGGCGGCGGACCGTGGCGCACCACGCCGCACTCCCGCTCGACCGTGGCGAGCCGCTCGGCCGGCACCCGCGGGCCATCGGGCGGCGGCTGCAGCCACGGCCAGCGAGCGGGCTCGGCGAGCGCTCGGACGTACTCCTCGATCCCCGCCGGAGTGGAGACGAAGAGCAGCCGCGCGGTGTCGGACTCGACGCGGAAGGTGTGCGGCACGCCACCCGGGGCGAACACGACGGCGCCGGCCCGGCAGCGCCGCCCGCGGCTCCTGACCCATTCCGCCGCGCCCGCCCCCTCACCGGCCGGCTCGGGCTTGGTCGACTCGGGCTCCACCAGCTCGGGCTCCACCAGCCAGGCGATGATCTCGCCGTCGAGGACGTAGAGCGTCTCATCCTGCGGGTGGGAGTGCAGCGGGGGCGCCGCGCCGCGGGGCAGCTCGCCGTCCCACAGGGCGAACCTGCCGCCGGTGTGATGGCCGTCGAGCTTGATCCGCGCCAGCGTCCCCAGGAACCACAGCGGCTCCGCGCCCGTCACGACCTGCGCCTCGGAGCCTGCGGCGATCGTCATCGCGGTTGCCCGCTGGTCGCGGTTGACACGCGCCCGGACTCGTGTGACGCGCGCGCGGTCTCGTGTGACGCGCGCGCGGTCTCGTGCGACGCGCGCGCGGTCTCGTGCGACGCCAGCGTTGGGTCCGGCGCGCCCAGCCTGAAGTCGGCGGGACGGGAGTACACCTGCCCGGGGACGCCGCCGAGCGCCAGCACGCGCGCGCCGTTCGGCCCCGGGTGAAGCTTCCGGCGCGTGCCCGGGCCGACATGCGCAATGCGTCCGGGGTCGAGCATCGATCGTCGGCCGTCGACCTCCAGCTCGACCGTTCCCCGCAGGACCACGTACACCTCCTCCTGGCCGTCGTCGGCATGGTCGTGTTCGGGGTAGTCCGCGAAGTCGGGCGGCATGTCGAAGATCTGCATCCCAAATGACTCGACTCCGAGCTCCGCCCCGGCTCGCCTGAACGAGCCGTGGAAGATCGCCTCCATCCCGTCGATCGCCTTAACGGCATATCCGGTCATCGCCGCGCTCCCGCCGCGGGCGGGACTCCAACGTTCCGGGCGGCGCCGCTGAAGTCGAGCGTCACGCACGGCTCGTCGCCGATCACCCACGCGTCGTGGCCCGGGTCGATCACGAACGCGTCGCCGGGCCCGAGCTCGAACTCGGTGCCGTCGGACATTCGCACCCCCTCGCGACCGGAGACGACGTAGCCGGTGTGGCGGACCTCGCACAGCTCGGTCCCGGCCGCCGGCTTGACGTCGACCGACCAGCGCCATCCCGGCTCGAACGTCGCGCGTCCGACGGTCGTCTCGCCGAGTACGACCACCTCGATCCGACCGCGCGAAGACGGCGTGCGGCTCTCATCCGGGCGATCGAGGCTCTTCACCATCGCGCCCGCGCTCAACTGGCCACTGCTCATCGCTGCCTCCTCGGATTGCACTGTGCGGCAGCGTCGCAGCGCATCCCGGAACCGGCATCGGTTGCGCTGCCTATCTTGGCGGGACCGGCGGCCCATCTTGGGGAACGAGCCCAGCCTGGCGCGCCCGCTCGACCGCGATGTGACGGTTGGGGGCGTCGAGCTTGGCGAGGATCGCGGACACGTGGTGGGCGACGGTCCGCTCCGAGAGATGGAGCGCGTGCGCGACCGCGACGTTCGATGCGCCGGTCGCGACCGCCTCCAGGACCTCCTGTTCCCGGCGCGTGAGCCCGGCCGGGTGCGCCCGCGTCGAGCGCCTCGGGCCTCGGAGCGGCGCCGCCCCGCGCGCGGCTCGCGCCCGCGTGAACGCCGCCACCGCGGCGCCCGCGCCGAGCGCGTGGAGCGTCGTGAGAGCCTCGCGCGCCGCGCGATCGTCGCCGGGCAGCGCTGCGAGTGCCGCCTCGTACGGAGCCTCGAGCTGCCTCCAGGCTCGGATCGCGCCCCGCCAGTCACCCTCGAGCTCCAGCCTCACCGGTTCCGGCGCGCCGGAGGGAGGCGGGAGCTCGACGCCGCAGCGCGAGGCCCAGAGCGCCAGCTCCGCGCCGGGCCGGGCAAAGCGGTCGGTGGCCGGTGACTCGCGGGCCGCCCGCAGTTGCTCGAGCGCGCCCGCCTGGTCACCGGCGAGCCATGCCGCCTCGACCAGCGCGAGCCGGATCATGCCGTGCCGGGCCCCCTCGGCGGGCACGAGCTCGACGATCTCCCGCCACGCCTGCTGGAGCAGCGCCGCCGCGCCGGGCTCGCCGCGCCGCGCCCTGATGAGACCCTCGACTGCGCACGCCACCGGGAACTCACCCCGCCACCAGCGTTCACGCTCGGCGGCGATCGCGAGTGCCTCGTCCCACCGACCCCGGTCGAGCAGGCTGCGAGCGCGGAACAAGCGGATGGCCATGATCGGCAGCGCGGACACGCGCAGGTCCTGCAGCAGCGGGAGCGCCTCGCCGACGACCCGGTCGACCCGCTCGTGGTCGCGGAGCGCGACCGCGACCGTGGTCAGGTTCACGAACGTCCGCACCATCCGAATCGTGAACCCGCCGCGCTTCGCCGCGGCGAGCGCGTCGTCGAGCGTCCCGAGCGCCTCCCGCTCTCCGCGGTGGCCGCGTGCGAGGCCGGCGCTGATCGTCACATCGAGGCGCGCCTCCTCAAGCCCCGCCGTGTCGGCCAGCGCCAGCGCGTGGGGCGCCAGATCGAGCGCGCGGACCGGATCGGACGAGGTCGCGAGCATCCGGATGAGGGTCGCGTTGGCCCACGCGAGCGAGCCGGGATCCTCCTCCGGTGTGAATGCGCGGACCGCCGCCTCCGCCGCCTCCCGGGCCTCGACCACCCGCTCGAGCGACCAGAGCGCCGCCGAGAGCACGGTCAGCGCTTGTCCGCGCCGGCGCGCATCACCGAGCGCATCGGCCAGTTCGACCGCCGCCCGCGCCGCCTCGACCGCATCTTCCAGCCGTGGATTGGTGAAGTTCGAGGCGCGGGAGCACTGCACGAGCAGGTCGAAGCGCTGCTCGGGGTCGAGCTCGGAACCGAGCCGGAGCGCCCGCTCCGCCTGCAGGTAGGTTTCGCGCAGGGCGCCGAGGCGCTCGGCGTCCGCGGCGGCGAGTGCCGCATACCGTGCCGCGTCCGCGCGCAGTCCGCCGAGCTCCGCATGGTGGGCCAGCCGCGCCGCGTCGACGCCCCCCGGCTGCGCGGCGAGGGCCGCGCACGCGCGTGCGTGCAGGTCGCCCCGGCGGGGCGGCGAGATGCCCGCCTCGAGCGCCTCGCGGATGAGCTCGTGCCGGAACCCGAGCGCTCCGCCGTCCGCGACCAGCACGCCGCGGGCGAGCGCCTCCTCGATCGCATCCGAGCCCTCGCCGGTGAGGGAGTGCAGCAGCCCGGGCTCGAGCCGCTGGCCGATCACGGCCGCGGCGTCGACGACCGCGCGGGCCGCGCGGCTCAAGCGGCCCGCACGCGCGAGCGCGGCGTCGCGCACCGATGCCGGCAGCCCGCCGCCCGCGGCAAGCGTCTCGGTGACGAGGAACGGGTTCCCGCCGGTGGCCGCGATCAGGCGGGACACGTCGACCCCGCTTCCCGCCGACAGTTCCCGGACTGCCTCTCGTGACAGGGGCCGCAGAGCGATGCGGCGCACCACCGGCGTCGTCGCGAGATCTCCGAGCAGCAGTCCGAGCGGCGGGTTGACCGCCACCTCGTCCTCGCGGAAGGTGACGACGATCACCACGCCGGTCCCCTCCACCCGGCGCGCCACCATTCCCAGGATGTCGAGCGTCAGGGGGTCGGCCCAGTGCGCGTCCTCGATGACCGCGACCGCGGGCGCGCGCCCGCTCAGCGCGCCGAGCACGGATCGCGCCAGCGCGAGACGGTCGTCTGCGGTGTGCGGGAGATCCCCGGCGCCCGCCGCCTCAAGCAGGTCACGGATCGGCGCCAGCGGCACGGGCACGGACAGCGGCTCGCAGGCGCCGACGAGGAACGCGGTCCGGTCGTGCACACGGTCGCGCAGCGAGCGCACGAGCGCGGTCTTGCCGATGCCGGCCTCACCGCCCACGAGCATGACGCCGCCCTCGCCCCGGGCGGCGTCATCCGTCGCCGCGATCAGCAGGCCAAGCTCGTCCTCACGCTCGAGGAGGCGCACGACGGGTCGATCGTAAACAAGAGGAGCGGCCCCTCGGCTGCGCGTCGGTCGCCGCCCGCCTCGGCGGGACGTGCGCCGGCAGCAGCTCGGTCGGCGCCGAGGGCGTCAAGGAGCGCGCCGCCAGCGTCGAGCGGCAGAGCCCGTTCGTCGAGAGCTTCCATCCCCGCGTGCGCGACGAGCTGCTCGATGTCGAGGAGTTCTCTTGTCGGGCCGAGGCGCGCGTGGTGCTCGCCGACTGGCGTGAGGATCACAACACACGCAGGCTCACCGCTCGCTGGGATGCGCGCCCCCGCTGTGTTCGCCCCGAGTGCACGGCCACCAGCGAGCTGGCGCTGGCCGCCTGACCCGGACCCCGCAGGGGGTGCCGGGCGGCCGCCTGACCCGGACCGCGAAGGGGCTGCCGGACGGCACACCGGAGCATCAGCATCGTCATCTGTCCGGGACGAGCGCTTCGTTCCCGCCCGTCGCATCCACCACCCTCTCACTCGTGGTGGACCGACAAACGGGGTCCGGCCACGACCTATCCGTGAGCACAGGCGCCGCCGTCCTCGAACCGGGTCGGGTCGGCCGGTCGCGAACGAGCACGCCGGCGAAGAGCTGAGGTCGGCGCCGCGGCGGTGGTATCCCGTGCTCAGGCGGTGGCGCGTGCCTGCACGTCGACGGTGACCACCCGGTCGGGGGCCACAAAGGCGGACTGCGCTGCCGCCTCGATCGCTTCACGGTCCAGGTGATAGCGGGCGGTCGCGGCCGCGACCGGCTCAGAGATACCGAGGTCGGGATAGAGGATTTGCAACTCGACCGGCCGACCGTGATCAAGGGCCACGATCGCCCGGGGATGCACCTCATCACTGTGGTCAGCGGTGACCCCGTCGTTGATCACGACCGAGATCGCGTTGGCTGCGCTGTCGTAGTCGGCTCGCATCATCAGCTCCGAACAAAGACCGTGATCACGAAGTCCGGGTCATCCCCGGCCACCACCACAAGAATACGGCGACCGTCCTGCGCCTGGCCAGACAGCCGAGCATTGCCCCGCTCATCTGCCTCACGCTCCCGCGGCGCGGCGATCACCGCCTCGACATCGGCGGCCGTCAGCCGGTACAACCGGATCTCGTTCCTGGCGTGCCGGCTCAGTCGCATCCCGCCGTCGATCATGCAAGGAGCTGCGGCGGAAGTCGCAGACCTCCTGGGCGAGGACCAGCGCGGCGTCAAGACCGACAATTTCTGGCCTCTTCGGGAGTGGCGTCGACGCGGAACGCTTCAGCGACGACTCGCGCGTCCTCCTCGCGCGGTGCGAAATGCAGGTAACGCATCGTGGTCTGGATGTCGGCGTGGCCCATCCACTCCTGCACCCGGCGGATGTAGTCAAGTCGGCGGAGGTGGTGTAACGCTCGTCGGCGAGGTAGCGGGCGGCTCAGGCCGTGGGGAGCGTGATCACCACCTTCCGGGTGAGGTCGCCGCGCGGGTTCTCGCGTAGGTGAGCCCGTAGGGCGAGCCGGAGCG
>DATGKS010000051.1:0-3986 GCA_035294545.1 Solirubrobacteraceae bacterium
GGCGGCGTCCTCCTCGACGTGGACGCGGTGGATGCGCACGCCGCCGATCGCGCCCCCCGAGCACAGCGGCACGTCGTACTGGGAGATCTGGTAGGCCTTCGGCGAGTCCGGATAGAAGTAGTTCTTGCGGTGGAAGATCGAGCGGGGCGCGATCTCGGAGCCGAGCGCAAGGCCGATCCGGATCGCGTAGTCGATTGCGCGCGCGTTGAGCACCGGCAGCGCCCCGGGCAGTCCGAGGCAGGTCGGGCACACGTGCGTGTTCGGCGGGTCGCCGAACGACAGCTCGCAGCCGCAGAACATCTTCGTCCGCGTCTTCAGCTGGACGTGGATCTCGAGGCCGATCACCGCCTCGTAGTCGCCGGCCGGCTCAGCCATTCTGTGCCACCGTCCGGTTGCGGACCGCGCTGCCGTCGAAGCCGATCGCCCGCTCCAGCGCGTGCGCGGCATCGAGCAGCCTCGTCTCGCTGAACGCCGCCCCGGCGAGCTGGAAGCCGATCGGCAGCCCATCGCCGAGGCCGCTCGGGATCGAGATCGCGGGGATGCCGGCGAGCGACATCGGGACCGTGCAGTAGTCGTTCAGGTACATCGCGAGCGGGTCGGCGGTCTTCGCTCCGAGCTCGAACGCCGTCGTCGGGCTCGTCGGGGTGACGATGAAGTCGACCTCGGCGAACGCGGCGCGGAAGTCCTCGGCGATCTTCGTGCGGACCTTGAGCGCCGTCCCGTAGTAGGCGTCGTAGTAGCCGCTCGCCAGCGCGTAGGTGCCGAGCATGACCCGCCGCTTCACCTCGGCGCCGAAGCCCTCGCCGCGGGTGCGGCTGTACATCGCCTCGAGCGACTCGTCGCCGGCCACCCGCAGGCCGTAGCGCACCCCGTCGTAGCGGGCGAGGTTGGCGGACGCCTCGGCGGGGGCGATCAGGTAGTAGGCGGAGAGCGCGTGCGGCGCGTGCGGGAGCGCGCACGTCTCGATGCTCGCGCCGAGCCCTTCCGCGATGCGGAGCGTCGCCTCGAACGACTCGCGCACGCCGGCGTCGATCCCGACACCATCCTCATCCCCGAGCAGGTCGGCGGGAACGCCGAGCCGGATGCCCCGGAGGTCCTCGGCCCGCGGCGGCTCGATCGGCCCGGGCAGGCCGGTGCTCGTGCTGTCGCGGGAGTCGCGCCCGGCCATGTGCGCGAACAGGAGCGCGGCGTCGGCGACGTCCCGGGTGAACGGCCCGGCCTGGTCGAGCGAGGACGCGAACGCGATCATCCCGTAGCGCGAGCAGGCCCCGTACGTCGGCTTCAGGCCGACGATGCCGCACAGCGCGGCCGGCTGGCGGATCGAGCCGCCGGTGTCGGTCCCGATCGCCCACGGCGCGCTTCCCCCGGCGACGGCGGCGGCGCTCCCGCCCGAGGAGCCGCCGGGCACGCGCGTGCGATCCCACGGGTTGAGGACGGGGCCGAACGCGGAGTTCTCGTTCGAGGATCCCATCGCGAACTCGTCCTGGTTCGTCTTGCCGAGCAGCGTCGCGCCGGCATCCTGCAAGCGCGCGACGACCGTCGCCGTGTACGGCGGGCGGTATCCCTCGAGGATGCGCGAGCCCGCCTGGCTGGGGATGCCCTCCGTGCAGAACAGGTCCTTGACCGCGACCGGCACCCCGGCGAGCGGCGTCTCGGCGTCGGGCATCTCGTCCGGGGCGCCGTCGGCGACCCAGGTGTAGGCGTTCAGCTCATCGGCCGCCGCGCGCTCGCGGTAGGCGTCGAACAGCTCGCGGGCCGAGATCTCGCCCGCGCGGATCCGCCCGACCGCCTCGGCCGCGCTGAGCTCGGTGAGCTCGCTCATCGCTGCCCGGCGAGATGAGAGGAGGCGATCATTCGGCCGGTCCGGGGCTGGGGACGCCGAACGCGCCGTCGACGGGCTCGGGTGCGGCGGCGAGCGCCTGCTCGCGGGTGAGGCCGGGGATCGGCTCGTCGGGTCGCATCATCGCCACCGGCGCCCGGTCTGAGCCGGGCGCGGCGGCCGGGCTGCCGGTCGGCTCGACGCCGGTCAGGTCGAGCTCGCGGATCCGCTCGATGTGGTCGAGCACCGAGGAGAGCTCCCCGGCCATGCGCTCGAGCTCCGACTCCTGAAGCTCCAGCCGGGCGAGCCGGGCGACGTGGACGACCTGTGCGCGCTCGAGCATCGAACGCCGGAGTTTAGTGGCCTCCGTCGGTCATGACCCGCCCCGATACCCTGCTCTGGCAGGCGCCTAACCGTCGTCGGCCAGGCCGCCATCACGCGGCCGCGCCACGTAGTGCAGCCACGGACTGTCTCCGTCCCGCCCGGCGGTCACCGTCCGTCCCTCGGCATCGAGGCACTCGAGGAGCGCGTACCCGGCCGCCGCGAGCTGCCGCTCCTGATCGTCGCGCCTGACGTAGTAGTGCAGCGCCCCGAAGTCGCCCTCGGAGTCGTTGAGGATCGCGTGATCGACGGCCCGGCGCTCGAGCGGCTTCAGCCTCCGGCGGTTGCGGGCGCCGCGGGCGAGCCGCACCGAACGGCCGGCAAGGTCGACGAAGCTCGTCCGCGCGAGCCTCGAGGCGGCGCGCCGGACCGCCGCCGCCGACCGCGTCGGCGAGGCCGGGCCGCCGGCGCCGTCGACATACCCGAGGTTGTGCGAGGAGAAGATGAGGACTCCGTCGGGTTGCAGAAGATCTCTGATCTCTCGCAGGACGCGCTGGCGCTGCGCGGGCTCCACCACGTCGAGCGTGTTGTCGGGGATGAGCACGACGTCGAACGGGCCGCTCACCGCCGCCCCGATGTCGAGCAGGTTCCCGAGATGGACGTGCGCCTCGGGATACCGGCGCCTGCAGTACTCGACCATCGGCGGGGAAACGTCGATCGCATGCACCTCGCCGCCGAGCGCGCCGAGGTAGCCGAGCACGCGGCCCGCGCCGCAGCCGAGCTCCAGCACCCGCCCGGCGAGCGCCTCGTGGTAGCGCAACAGCAGCACGACCTCGACCGGCCGCAGGATGCGGTGCGCGTACCGGGCGAGGTGGTCGCGCCGCCACAGGCGCTCGTTGGCGCTCGACTGGCTGTCGACGCCGAGGCTCCGCGCCGGCGGGCGGGCCGGCTCTGCCCTCCTGCGACGCACGGCCGCTCAGTCGCTCCGCAGCTCGATGAGCTCGACCGGACGCTCGGACCCCGGCGTCCATCCCTGCTCGACCCGCATCGCGCGGTAGGCGCCGAGCGTCGTCAGGGCGGCGCCCCCCACGCCGACGTACGCGCCGACGGCCGGGGTCGCCCCGGTCGTGATCAGCCGGATCGCGGTCAGGATCGTCGTCACGCCGGCCGCGAGCATCCCGATCAGGTCGAGCGTCACCGGGAGTGCGGGCCCGCGCATCGCCGCCTGGGCGAGCGTCAGTGCGAGCCCGAGCAGCGCGGTGGCGAGCAGGAACCAGCGGAGCGTCGGAATCGCCCTCCAGCCTCCGACCGCGGGGTTTCCGTACCAGTGCAACGCGAACAGCGCGACGAGGAGCGCGACCGAGCCGACTGCGGCCAGGTACTCGCCGAGCCGCAGCCGCGCGAGGCTCATCGCCGGGTGAGCGGCGCGGCGTCGGCGATCAGCTTGCGCTCGGCGCGGTCCTTGGCGAAGCGGATGACGACGATGCCGCCCGGCTCAAGACCGGTGACGACGCCGTCCCCGAGCGCCGCGTGGACGACGTCGTCGCCGAGCCGGAACGCGGTCGGAGCCGGGCTTTCCGCGTCCCACGGCTCGCCGCCCGCGCCGGGCGTGCCGCTCCCCCGCCCGCTCCCGGGCGTCCGCTCCCAGCTCGTCATCCGCGCCCGCGGCGAGCGCAGCGGCTGGCTCTCCCGGTCGGTGAGCTCGGCCGGGATCTCCGCGATGAAGCGGCTCGGCGCCCCCCACGACGGCGTGCCGAACACCGTACGGGAGCGCGCGCACGTGAGGTAGAGGTCGCGCTCGGCGCGGGTGATGCCCACGTAGCACAGCCGCCGCTCCTCCTCCAGG
>DATGKS010000052.1:0-6956 GCA_035294545.1 Solirubrobacteraceae bacterium
CGAGACGACGTTAGGACGTGTGATGCTTGACTTCCAGGTGCCCCGAATCTCCGCCGAGTCGGCGGACGACACGCGCGGTTCGTTCACGATCGAGCCGCTCGATCGAGGCTTCGGCTACACCTTCGGCAACTCGCTGCGCCGGGTGCTCTTGTCCTCGCTCTCCGGTGCGGCGGTCACGAGCGTGCGGATCGAGGGCGTCGCTCACGAGTTCTCGACGATCGCCGGCGTCAAGGAGGACGTGACCGACATCGTCCTCAACCTCAAGGGGATCGTCTGCCGGATGCACTCCGACGCCACCGAGATCGAGGCGCCACTCGTCGTCACCGGCCCCGGGGACATCACCGCCAAGGACATCGACCTGCCGAGCGGCGTCGAGATCCTCAACCCGGACACCCACATCGCGACGCTCGAGAAGAAGACGAAGCTCGAGGTGTACCTCACGATCGGCCGCGGCCGCGGCTACCGCCCCGCCGAGGAGAACAAGTCGCCCGACCAGCCGATCGGCGTGATCCCGATCGACTCGATCTTCTCTCCGGTGCGCCGGGTCGCCTACAACGTCGAGCAGGCCCGCGTCGGCCAGAAGACCGACTTCGACAAGCTCACGCTCGACATCGAGACCGACGGCTCGATCGACCCCCACGCGGCGCTGCGCGAGGCGGCGGAGATCCTCATCTCCCAGCTGGCGATCTTCACCGATGCCGACCGCGTCGTCGAGCTGCGTGACCTGGGCACCGCCGGGGCGCTCGATCCGGGCATGGTCGGCGGCGCCCAGGTCGGCTCCGCCCAGCGTCCGCCCAACGCGATGGACGACATCCTGATCGAGGAGCTCGAGCTCGGCGTGCGCTCGTACAACTGCCTGAAGCGGGCGGGCATCCAGACGGTCGGTGACCTCGTCTCGAAGACCGAGGGCGAGCTCAACGCGATCCCGAACTTCGGCAAGAAGTCGATCGACGAGGTGATCGAGACCCTGCACGCCCGGGGCCTCGGGCTCCGCGACGAGTAAGCTCCCGCTTCCGCAGCCCGCAAAGGAACGACTGCCATGCGTCACCAGCGCCAGCGCTATCAGCTCAGCCGCTCCGCGGCCCACCGCAAGTCCCTGCTCATGAACCTCTCCAAGGAGGTCATCGAGCACGAGCGGATCCAGACGACCGAGGCGAAGGCCAAGGCGGTCAAGCCCGAGCTGGAGAAACTCATCACGCTCGCCAAGCGCGGCGACCTGCACGCCCGCCGGCAGGCACTGTCGGCGCTCGGCCAGGACAAGTTCACCGTCTACAAGCTGTTCGAGGAGATCGCGCCGCGCTACACCGAGCGGCCGGGCGGCTACACCCGCATCCTCAAGCTCGGTCCGCGGCGCTCCGACGCGACCGAGATGGTGCTGCTCGAGCTCGTCTGAGCGAGCGTCAGGCGGCGTCTCGCGGCGCCTGACGGTGTCGGCGCTCGGTCACGTACGTCCGGACGCTCCCCCGCACCTGCTGGTCAGGCACCACGAGCCATCCACCTGACGATCGATCGTGACCGCCCGGCTGCTCATCGAGTACGACGGGACCGACTTCTCCGGCTGGGCCAAGCAGCCCGGCCGGCGCACCGTGCAGGGCGAGCTGGAGCGCGCCCTGCAGGTCGTGCTGCGCCGCGACGCCGTCCCGCTCACCGTCGCCGGGCGCACCGACGCCGGGGTGCACGCCCTCGGGCAGATCGCAAGCCATCCGGGCGAGCCCGCCCCGGTACGCGGGCTGAACGCGCTGCTTGCGCCCGACGTCGCCGTGCTGCGCTCCGAGCGCGCGCCCGCCGGCTTCTCCGCGCGCCACGACGCGACAAGCCGCGCCTACCGCTACCGGCTGCTCGCGCGCGCCGCCCGCAGCCCGTTCGAGGCGCGGACCGCGCTTCATTGGCCCCACCGCGTCGACCACGAGGCGCTCAGCGCCTGCGCCGCGGCGCTCGTCGGCACCCACGACTTCACGGCGTTCACGCCGACCGACAGCGATCACGTCCGCTTCGAGCGCGACGTGCTGGCGGCCCGCTGGGAGCACGACCCGGACGCCGAGCACGTCGACTTCCTGATCGAGGCGGATGCGTTCATGCGGGGAATGGTGCGCGTGCTCGTCGGCACGATGCTCCAGGTCGCCTCCGGCCGGCGGCCGCCGGCCGCGTTCGTCGAGTTGCTCGACGGCCGGCCGCGCTCGCAGGCCGGGCCAACGGCGCCGCCGCACGGGCTCGCGCTCGTCGGCGTCGGCTACGAGGGGCGGCGGGTTCTGGACGCACGCTGAGGTGAAGGCACCCGAACTGGACGAATGTTCGATTGCGCTCAAGCTCCCCAAACTGCACCATTCCTTCTCACGAAGAGCCAGGGAGGGCGTTGGGGGCGTTCCGGCGGCCCGGGCGACGAGGGATCGTCGCCCGGACCGGTCCGGAGACCGCGGCGGGCGGCGACAGGCAGCGGGCGGCGACGACGGCGGGGGCGACAGCCGCGGGGGCGACAGCCGCGGGGGCGACAGGCGGCGGGGGCGCCGCGGCGGTCACGCCGGGTCCGCCCGACGGCGTCCGTAGCATGGGACGCATGCGCGTGCTCCTCACCAACGACGACGGGATCGAGGCGCGGGGGCTGCAGGCGCTGCGCAGCGCGCTGCTCGAGCTGCCCGGCATCGAGCTCGCCGTCGTCGCGCCCGACGGCAACCGCTCGGCGATGGCCCGCTCGATCACGACCCGGCGGCCGCTCACCGTGCGTGAGGTCCGGTTCGACGACGGGACGGTCGGCTACGCGACCGACGGCACCCCCGTCGACTGCGTGCGTCTCGCCCAGCTCGGGTTGATCGACGGCTTCGAGATCGAGCTCGTCGTCTCGGGGATCAACCACGGCGCCAACCTCGGCGACGACGTCACGTATTCCGGCACCGTGGCGGCCGCGCTCGAGGCGATCGTGCTTGAGCGCCCGGGGATCGCGGTCTCCCAGCACTCGCCGCCTGGGCCGTGCGACTTCCGCACCGGCGAGGGATTCGACTTCAGCGCGACCGCGGGGTTTGCGGCGCGCGTCGTCGACCGGCTCCGGGACGTCGGCCTCGCGCCGGGCACGCTGCTCAACATCAACGCCCCCAGCTCGCCGCCCACCGGGGTGCGGGTCGCCCGCCTCGGCAAGCGCGTCTACAGCGATGCGCTGCGACTGATCGAGGAAAACGGCGAGGGTCGGCGCTACGAGATCTACGGCGAGGCGGCCGGGCTCGAGGGCGAGAGCGACACCGATCTGGCGGCAGTCGCCGAGGGCAAGATCGCGGTGACGCCGCTGCACTTCGATCTCACCGACGTCGCCGGGATGGACGCGCTCGCCCGCAGCGACCTCTCGGCCCTGCTCGCGCCCGCCGCCCGCGAGGTGGGGGAGCGATGAGCCCGCGCGGCGGTCCGGCACCGGCCGCGGACGTCCAGGCGCGCGCCGCTGAGCTCCGCGCCCAGCTCGAGCATCACGGCTACCGCTACTACGTGCTCGACGACCCGGAGATCGGCGACGACGCCTACGACGCGCTCCTCGACGAGCTGCGTGGGATCGAGGCCGCGCACCCCGAGCTGGTGACGCCCGGCTCGCCGACGCAGCGCGTCGGGGGAACGCCCGTGTCCGACCTGGTCAAGGTCCGCCACCCGGTCGCGATGCTCTCGCTCGCCAACGTCCGCTCCGCCGAGGAGCTCACCGCCTGGATCCAGCGTATGCGCAACCACCTCGCCCGCGAGGGGATCGAGGATCCCGACTTCGAGTTCGTCGCCGAGCCGAAGATCGACGGCCTCGCGATGTCGCTGCTCTACCGGGACGGCGTCTTCGAGCGTGGGGCCACCCGCGGCAACGGCGAGATCGGAGAGGACGTCACCCACAACATCCGCACGATCGGGCAGATCCCGCTGCGCCTGGACATGGAGGATCCGCCGGCGCTCGTCGAGGTCCGCGGCGAGGTCTACATGTCGCTGCCGGACTTCGCCGCGCTCAACGAGCGCCGCGCCGAGCAGGGCCTATCGACGTTCATGAACCCGCGCAACTCGGCCGCGGGCACGATCCGCCAGCTCGATCCGCGCCTGGCCGCCGAGCGGCCACTGTCATTCTGGGCCTACCAGGTCGGCACGACCGAGGGCATCACGTTCGACAGCCACTGGGAGGCCCTGGAATGGCTGCGCGGCCACCGCTTCCCCGTCCACCCGGACATCGCGCGCTTCACCGACGAGGCGGAGGTCGTCGCGCGCTGCGAGGAATGGGAACGGCGGCGCGGCTCACTCGACTTCGAGATCGACGGGGTCGTCGTCAAGGTCAGCCAGTACGCGCTGCAGCGACGGCTCGGCGTCGTCGGTCGCGACCCGCGCTGGGCGGTCGCGTGGAAGTTTCCGCCGACGACCGCGAAGACGCTGCTCCGACAGATCGGCTGGAACCCCGGCAAGTTCGGGGACCTGCACCCGTACGCGATGCTCGAGCCGGTCGCGGTCGGCGGCGTGACGATCAAGCTCGCCACCCTGCACAACGAGGAGGACCTCGTCCGCAAGGACATTCGCGCGGGGGAGGAGGTGATCGTGCTCCGCGCCGGGGACGTGATCCCGCAGGTGCTCTCGCCGGCACCGCACGTCGCCGAGCATGAGGACCGGCCGCCGCCGACGACCCCGCCGGAGCGCTGCCCGGTGTGCGAGACGCCGACCGTCAAGCCCGAGGGCTCGGTGTTCACTCGCTGCCCGAACCGCGACTGTCCCGGCCGGCGCTGGCAGCTGCTCAAGCACTTCGCCGGCGCGATGGACATCGACGGCCTCGGGGAGAAGCAGGTCGACCTGTTCATGCGTCTCGGCTGGGTGCGGACGGCGGGCGACCTGTACCGGCTCACCGCCGAGCAGATCGCCGGGCAGACTGGCTTCGGGGAGGTCTCGGCGCGCAAGCTCGTCGCCGCGATCGAGGCCTCCAAGCGCCAGCCGTTCGGCCGGGTGCTGTACGCGGTCGGGATCGAGGAGGTCGGCTACGTCACCGGACGCAACCTCGCGCAGCGCTTCGGAACGCTCGACGCGCTGCTCGCCGCCGACCCCGAGGCGATCGAGCAGACCCCGGGCGTCGGCCCGAAGATGGCCGCGAGCATCCACGCCCAGCTCGCCGACCCGCAGATGCGCGCGCTGCTGGAGGACCTGCGCGGCGAGGGCCTCACGCTGCAACAGGAGGGGCCGCCGCCGGGCGAGGGGCCGCTCGCCGAGAAGACGCTCGTGCTCACCGGCACGCTCCCCGACCTCACCCGGGAGGAGGCGACCGAGCGGATCGTCGCCGCCGGCGGGCGGGTGACGGGCTCGGTGTCGAAGAAGACCGACTATGTCGTCGCCGGCGACAGCGCCGGGTCGAAGCTCGCCAAGGCCGAGAAGCTCGGGGTGCCCGTGATCGACGAGGCCGGGCTGCTCGCGCTGCTCGCGGGCAAGGGGGCGGAGCCGGACCCGTCGGCGTGACGACGCCGGGGCAGACCGAGGCGCCGAAGTCGTGGCTCAGCCGTCGTAGCGGGCGACGGCGACCTCCATCCGGTCCTGGATGGGGTGCGCGGCGTCCGGGTTGACCCGGTTCATGAGGAACGCGTAGGCGAGCAGGTGCCCGTCGGCGGCGCGGCAGTAGCCGACGACGTTCGAGACGTCCGAGAGGGTGCCGGTCTTGCCCGTGCAACGGCCCTGCGCGTACGTGCCGCGGTTCTCGTCGACGAGCGTGCCGGTCTCCCCGACCGTCGCCAGCGACCGGCGGAATGGAAGGTTGTCGCTCTGCTGGGCGAGCAGCGAGATGATCTGGGCGGGCGAGGTGTGATCGCGGTAGGCGAGGCCCGAGCCGTCGACCAGGTGCGGGCGCAGGCCGAAGTGCCCGGCGATCGTCGAGCGCACGACCGCCGCGCCGGCCGAAGTCGTACCGCCGGTGCCCGCGTGCGCGCCTATGTCCTTGAGCAGCATCTCGGCGAAGAAGTTGTCCGACGGCGTGTTCGTGAGCGCGACGAGCGTCGCCATCGTCGGCGAGCGCACGGTCGCGAGCGTCCGCGCGCCGACCGGCGTGACGCCGGTGCGGACCGTGCGGCTGCGCACGGCGATGCCGCCCGCCCGCAGCGCCGAGCGCAGATCCTTGCCGGCCTGCAGCGGCGGGTTGGCCCAATAGACCGCGCCGGTCGAGTCGGCCCAGCCGCGGTTGAAGGCGAGCGCGCTGAGCGTGCCCTCGACCCAGATCGAGGGACGGTTGTTCGTCGCCGGAGTGCCCTCGTTGCGGTCGAACAGCGACGCGTCGGCGACAATCGGCCCGGTCACCGTGCGAATGCCGTCGGCCCGCAGCCCGCGTACGAGTCCCTGGACGGTTGCGCCGGTGCCGTACGCGCGATGGTCGAAGGCCGCCGACCCGAATGTCGGGTCGCCGCCGCCGCGCAGGTAGAGGGCGCCGCGCCAGGTGGCGCCGACCTGGCTGCCCGTGCCGAGCACCGTGGTGGCCAGGCGCGCGGTCGGCCCGAACGTGAGGAGCGCGGTCGACGTCGTATAGAGCTTCTCGACCGACGCGGGGATCCGGGGAACGCCCGCCGCGTGGGCATAGAGCGTCATGCCCGTGCTGAGGTCCTGCACCTCGGCCCCGCTGGAGGCGCCCGCCACGCGCATGCCCGCGTTGAGCGCCCGCGTGAGCCCGTGCGCGAGCTCGCCGCCGCCGGCAAGCGCCGCGGGAGCCGACCAGCCGGCCACGCCGAGCGTCGCCCCGGCGATGAGGGCGACGCGGACGAGCGCATGGGCGGTCGCGCGGCGGAGGGGCACCGAGAGCATTCGCTTCCGTAACCGATCGGTGCCGTGAAAGCTGCGGTGTTTCACGAGCTCGCTCGGGGCCGTCGGTCGCCTCGCGGGAAGCCGGGTGG
This sequence comes from Solirubrobacteraceae bacterium, assembly GCA_035294545.1. Taxonomy (GTDB): domain Bacteria; phylum Actinomycetota; class Thermoleophilia; order Solirubrobacterales; family Solirubrobacteraceae; genus Palsa-465. Next base: position 6,855 of record DATGKS010000052.1, read on the forward strand.
GCCAGAGGTCCAAGTGACCACTAAGATCCGGCCCGCCATGGACAAGGTGGTGACGCTCACGGACGCGAGCGCACGGTCGCCGGCCGTCCGGCCCGCGCGCCC
>DATGKS010000053.1:0-29575 GCA_035294545.1 Solirubrobacteraceae bacterium
CGCTGCTGGTTGAGGACGTCGTCGTACTCGAGCGTGTGCTTGCGCTGCAGGTAGTGCTGCTCCTCGACCTTGCGCTGGGCCTTCTCGATCTGCTTGGAGAGCATCCCGGCCTCGATCGGCTCCTCGTTGCCCTCCTCGTCGACCGACCCGAGCTTGTCGAGGATCTTGTAGATCCGCTCGCCGGCGAACAGCCGCACGAGGTCGTCCTGGGCGGAGAGGAAGAAGCGCGACTCGCCGACGTCGCCCTGGCGGCCGGAGCGGCCCCGCAGCTGGTTGTCGATCCGCCGGCTCTCGTGCCGCTCGGTGCCGAGGATGAACAGCCCGCCGACCTCCAGCACCTGCTCGCGCAGCTTCTCGACGCGCTCCTCGATCTCCGGCAGCACCCGCCGGTAGTGCTCCTCGTAGTCGGGCATGCCGGGCTCGAGGCCGAGCTTTCGCACCTCGAGCGAGGCGAGGTGCTCGGGGTTGCCCCCGAGCTTGATGTCGACACCGCGGCCGGCCATGTTCGTGGCGATCGTCACCGCGCCGGGGGCGCCGGCCTCGGCGATGATCTCGCCCTCGCGCTCGGCGTGCTCGGGCTTGGCGTTGAGCACCGTGTGCGGGATCCCCGCGCGCCGGAGCCGCTCGGAGAGCATCTCGGAGACCTCGACCGAGATCGTGCCGACGAGCACCGGCTGGCCCTTCTCGTGCCGGGCCTCGATCTCCTTGACGACCGCCCGCCACTTGCCCTCCTTGGTCTTGTAGACCTGGTCGTTGCGGTCGGCGCGGATCATCGGCCGGTTCGTGGGGATCTCGACGACCGGGAGGTTGTAGATCTTCATGAACTCGGTCGCCTCGGTGAGCGCCGTGCCCGTCATGCCGGCGAGCTTGTCGTACATGCGCGCGTAGTTCTGCAGCGTGATCGTGGCGAGCGTCTGGTTCTCCTCCTGGACCCGCACGCCCTCCTTCGCCTCGACCGCCTGGTGGAGGCCCTCCGACCAGCGCCGGCCCTCCATGATCCGCCCGGTGTGCTCGTCGATGATCTTCACCTCGCCGTCGATCACCTCGTAGTCGACGCCGCGCTGGTAGAGCGCCTGCGCCTTGAGCGCCTGGATGAGATGGTTGACGAGGTGGCCGTTCTCGGCGCGGTACAGGTGGTCGATGCCGAGGAAGCGCTCGGCCTTGGCGACGCCCCGCTCTGTGACCGAGACCGTCTTGTACTTCTCGTCGACCTCGAAGTCGAAGTCGGCGACGAACTCCTTCTTCGTGCGCGGATCGAGCCCCTCGGGGGTCTTGCCGAGCTCCATCCGCGGCGCCAGGCGCGCGAACTGCGCGTACAGGTCGGCGGCCTGCTCCGGCGCGCCGGAGATGATGAGCGGCGTGCGCGCCTCGTCGATGAGGATGTTGTCGACCTCGTCGACGACCGCGTAGCGGTGGTAGCTCTGCTTGCCGTCGGTCCGCGGCCGGCCGCCGTGCTGCACCTTCTCGGCGAGCGTCTTGGCCATGTTGTCGCGCAGGTAGTCGAAGCCGAACTCCGAGTTCGTGCCGAACGTGATGTCGGCGGCGTACGCGGCGAGCTTCTCCTCGGCCGGCTGCATGTTCTGCAGGATCCCGATCGACACGCCGAGCATGTCGTAGATCGGCTTCATCCACAGCGCGTCGCGCTTGGCGAGGTAGTCGTTCGCGGTGATCAGATGGACGCCCTGACCGGGCAGGCTGTTGAGCACGAGCGCGAGCGTCGCGGTGAGGGTCTTGCCCTCGCCGGTCTTCATCTCGGCGATCGCCCCGTCGTGGAGCACCATGCCGCCGATCAGCTGCACGTCGAAGTGGCGCATCCCCATCGTCCGCTTGCCCGCCTCGCGGACGAGCGCGAACGTCTCAGGGAGCAGGTCGTCGAGCGACTCGCCGTTCCGGGCCCGCTCGCGCAGCGCGTCGGCCGCCTCGCGGATCTCGTGGTCCTCGTAGAGGGAGATCTCCTCCTCGAACGCGTTGATCCGCGCGACGCGCTGCTCGTAGGACTTGAACTGCTTCCCCTCGCCCAGGCGCAGCGCCCGGTTCAGAAACGACATGGGTCAAGCCTAGCGCGGGACCGCCTTGCCGGCATGGCTTCGAACCGGCCTGGCGGTGGCGCTTGTGCGGGGTTTCGGGGCCCGGTGGGCGGCGGCTCTAGGCGGCGTCCGGGACCGAGGCTGCGGACGCCTCTGAGGCCTCGTCCGCCTCGATCGCTTCGGACGTTGCGACCGCGCCGCCGAGCGCGACCGAGCGCGCCTCTCGCCGCTTGCGCCGCTTGACCCGGTGGCGTTTGACCTGGCGCGCGAGCTCCTCGGAGCAGAGGTTGATCGAGTGCTTGAGCTCGGGCGAGGCGTCCTTGGCGCGCAGCGTGACGCCCTTGAGGTGCAGCGTCGTCTCCGCGACGTAGCAGTCGGGGTTGGCCGGGTTGCGCTCGACGAAGAGCTCGACCTCCAGCTCGGCAAGCTCCGATACCTGCCGTGACACCGTGCGAAATCGCTTCTCCACGTGGGCCCGGATGTCGTCGGAGACGGACAGGTTGCGGCCCTTGACATCGATTCGCATCGACTACCTCCTGCGGGGAGCGTGGCTGTGTCCTCTACCGGACAGCGTATTCGCCGTCCCGGCGTTTGTCGACCAAGGAGGCGGTTGCGACCGCAGGCGGGTCAGAGCGCCCTCCGTCACAATGTCTGACGCGTGCTGCCGTTCTCTCTCGTCTCCCCGGGCTTCTCGGGTCCCGACGTCACGCCCGGATACAGCTGGTCGTTCGAACCGACCGTCGTCGTGCCCACGCTCATCCTGTGCGTGCTCTACGGGCTGGCGTGGCGCCGCGCGCGCCGCAGCGGCTCGGTGCACGCCCCCGGCTACGGGCGCCTCGCGCTGTTCGCGACCTCGATGGCGCTCGTGATCATCGCGCTCATGTCGCCGATCGACTCGCTCGGCGATGACGACCTGCTCGTCATGCACATGGTCCAGCACATGATCCTGCTCGACCTCGTGCCGATCACGCTCATCCTGTCGTTCAACAAGGTGCTGCTGCGGCCGGTGACGCGCCGCGTGCAGGCGATCGAGCGCCGCGCCGGGTTCTTCGGCAGCCCCGTGTTCGCGGTGATCGCCTACGTCGGGGGCGTCTACGCCTGGCACGTGCCGGGCGCCTATGACCTCGCGCTCCGCCACGACTGGATCCACGCCCTGGAGCACCTCACGTTCTCGGCGGTCGGGACCCTCTACTGGTGGCACGTCTTGTCCCCGATCCGGGCGCGGCGGCGGCTCACCGGCCTCGGACCGCTCGCCTACATGGTCACCACGAAGCTGTTCATCGGGGCGCTCGGCATCGCGCTCTCGTTCCTGCCGCGCGTCATCTACGCCTTCTATGCCCACAAGCCCCACTACTGGGGACTCACCCCGCAGGAGGACCAGTCGATGGCCGGGCTCGTGATGGCTTTGGAACAGTCGCTCGTCATGGGGGTCGCGTTCGTCTACCTCGTCTACAAGTTCTTCGACGAGGCCGCCGCGGAGCAGCGCCGACGCGAGCGCCTCGAGGACCTGAGCGCCGCCGGGGGGTGAAAGCCGGCGCCCCGAACCCTCTTTGGGGCGTGATCGAAAATCGTTCGCTCCGAACGAAAATCCAGCAACTTGCCGGTCGGCAGCTTGGGCACGTGACCCGCGTCCAGCTGCTCGCAGCCGGCGGTGGCCCCGGGTGGATCGACAGCCAGATCCGCCAGGCGCTCCTCATCCCCGTGCACGCCGGCGTCTACGCGGTCGGACACGTGCCCGGGCACGCCCACTGTCGCACGATGGCGGCGGTGCTCGCCTGCGGCGAGGCGGCGGCCGCCGGCCACTGGTCGGGCGCAGCGCTGTGGGACGCCGCCGACTGGCCGCTCATCCCTGAGGTCCTGGCGCCCGGCAGTCGCCGGCGCCCCGGGATCCGCACCCACCGCTCCCGGACGCTGACACAGCATGATGTGCGCCGCCGCCACGGGATTCCGGTCACCTCCCCGGTCCGCACGGTGCTCGACCTGCAGCCGCAGCTCCCCGACACGCAGCTGATCCGGATGGTCAACGACCTGCGCGTCGCCGGGCATCTGCGCGCGACCGCGTTCGCCGAGCTGTGCGAGCGCTCGACGCGGATCGCGCGGCTGCTCGGCGACGGCGGGCTGACCCGCTCGGCGCTCGAGGATCTGTTCCGCTCGTATGTCGCGCGGCATGACCTGCCGATGCCCGAGCTGAACGTTCGCATCCGGATCGGCAACCGGTGGCGGGAGGTCGACGCGCTCGACCGCGGCGCCCGGCTGATCATCGAGCTCGACTCCTGGCGACACCACGCCGACCGCGGGAGCTTCGAGCGCGACCGGGCGAAGGACGCGACCGCGCTCGCCGCGGGGTACCGCACGCTGCGCACGACCCACCGCCGCCTGGCGGAGGGCGGCGCGCAGGAGGCGGCGACCATCCGGACGATCCTCGGCATCTGAGGCGCGCGCCGACACCGGACAACCGCATCCGCGACCCGCGTCCGGGCCTGGAGGAGAAGGACCGACTCGGGTCCAGATCCTCCGATGGAGGCTTGATCCCCTCGGGCGGCGCGGTTGGCCGGGAGCGTCGCCCCGGCGAACCGGGGCGCCCCCACGGCACAGGCGCCGCTCCGGCGAACCGGGGCGCCCCCACAGCACAGGCGCCGCCCCGGCGAACCGGGGCGCCCCCACAGCACAGGCGCCGCCCCGGCGAACCGGGGCGCCCCCACAGCAAAAGCGCCGCCCCGGCGAACCGGGGCGGCGCGGAGAACTGCGAGACGTCTCAGGCGCTCAGCCGCAGCGAGCGGCGCCCCGGATCGTCTTCGTCTCGTTCGGCTGGTTCGGCGCCGAGGCGCTGAACGTGTAGCTGTAGTGGCGCTTGCCGTGGCAGCCGGTCGACAGGATGTCGTGGTGGCCCTTGGCCATCGTCGAGCGCCACACGAGGTGCTCGCTGGAGACCGAGGCCAGGTACGGCCCGATGTGGGTCACCGCGCGGGGCACCGGGATCGTGACGAGCAGGTTCGAGCCCTTCTGCCGGTAGGTGCCGGTGAAGGCGGGCGTCTGGCCGGTCGTGATCTGGCCACCGAGGCACTGGTGCGTCTTCGTCGTCTCGAAGAAGAACGTCAGCTTGCGGTGGCCTGCGTTCCAGACGTAGAGGACCGGGTCGCAGTTGAGGCCCTGCGGCGTGAAGTTCGTCGCGGTGCCGAGCTGCGCGGTGATCCAGCCGGAGGCGACGAGCGCGCGCTTGTTGCAGACCGACGCGTAGCTCGCCTTCTTCCAGTTGTTCACGTGCGTCGCACTGCAGGTCGGGAACCCGGTGGCGTCGACCCTGACGCCGCTGATCTCCGTGGTGACCTTGCTCACGATGCCGGTGAGCGAGTTCGGCTGGGCCGCCGTCAGCTTGAAGTGCTGGGTGAAGCTCAGCGGGGCGGGATGGGCCTTCGAACCCGGATGGCCCCGGAAGCTGTAGCCGCCGGAGTACGTGTCGATCGCCGCGAGCGCCGTGCCCGCGGCGAGAAGCATCGCAACCGCTGCGACGATGCCGATGGTCAGACGTTTCAAAACGACTCCTCCTTGTGGGGTTGGTACGCCAACGTACTACTTCTCGGGCCGTTACCCGCGACCCGTCGGGACCGAAACGCTCAGCGCAGGGCGTTCAGCGTGGGAAACGCCCGGTTCTGTCCGGTCGTCGCCCGGCCAAGCGGCGTCTGCCCCTTGCACGCCGGCCCCGATGGATCCGCGGTGATGTAGTAGCCCTGCACGAGCTCGGCAAGCGTTAACACGGTGCCGGCCACCGAAGTTGTGGTCGTGCTCAGCGACGGGGAGAGCGGCGGCAGCGGGTTGCCGCTGCACAGGTACGTCCCGAACACCGGCAGGCCGGCGGCGAGCTTCGCATAGCCGCCCGGAACGAGATATGGATTCGAGCGGTTCGTCCGCGGGCGCGCCGCCCACGGCATGAGCAGCTCGGGGTTGATCGGCGAGGCCATACGCAGGTAGTGCAGGCCGCTCGAGGAGCCCTGGGTGCTCGCCGCGCTGTTCGCGAAGAAGCCGGCGAGCTCCCGCCGGTAGACGTCGATGTAGTCGACGACCGGGATGACGTTGCCGAGCCACGGCCGCAGCGCCGCCAGGAACGGCACGCTCCGCGTCAGGAACGCCCGGACAGCCGGCAGCCCGGTGCGCGAGGCCCTCGTCAGAGGCCCGACGTCGTGCATGAGCGTCCGCAGCCGCGGAGCGAGCGCCTGCACGGAGACGAGCGCCGGCGAGAGCCGCCGCGCCGCCGGACGCAGCTCGTCGACGAGCCCCTTCGTCGTGCCCGCGAACGTGTCGACCCGCCCGAGCGTCGTGCGCGCCTGGCGCAGGAACCCCGGGAGCTCCCGGATCGTCCGGGCGAGCGCCCGGTCGCGCGCGGCGGTCGCGGCGAACAGCGCGTTCGAGCCCCGCACGAAACCCTGGACCTCGCGCGGGGAGCGGGCGAGCGCCGAGAACACCTGGCCGCCGTCACTCACGAGCGTCCGCGTCGCCGCCCCCTGCCGGCGGAGCACGGCGAGCACCCGCTCGACGTTCGTCGCGAACGGATACAGCGAGGCGAACGCCTGGTTGAACGCCTCTCCCCGGCCCGTCAGGGCGACTCCGCCCTGCTGCATCCAGGTCTCGAAGGCGCGCCGCGTGCGCGGATCGAACGCGTTGAGGATCTGGTCGAGCTGGACGGTGTCCTGCACCTGGCGGCGGGGCAGCGTCGCGCCGTCGCGGAGCATCGGGCCGTTCGGATTGCCGGCCGACAGCTCGACGTACGTCTCGCCGAGCAGGGTCTTCTCCCGCAGGATCGCGCGCGTGTCCGCGGGCCGCGGCTCGTAGCGAGGGTCGATCTGGAGCACCGCGCGCTCGAGGCCGGTGCGGCGGTCGAGGCGCACCGAGACGACCTTGCCGACGTTCACGCCGGCGATCGTCACCGCGGCGTCGGGCGCCAGCTCGGTCGCCTGGTTGAACTCGGCGGCGAAGCGGTAGCCCTTCGCGGCGAGCGGCAGCGAGCCCCCGAACGACAGCCACAGGAAGATGAGCAGCCCGACGCACGAGGCCGTGAAGGCGAGCATCGTGGCCATCGCAAGCGTCGAGGGGCGTTGCTTGGTCATCCGGTCGGGCAGCTGTAGCTGGTGGTGCCGGGCAGCGGCTTGACGCCGGGCAGCTGGGCGACGGGCGGCGCGTTCAGGAGCGCGAGGATGACGCCGAGCGGCTTGTCGGACTGCTGCAGCGAGTTCTCATAGAAGTTGAGCTGCGCGCAGGTCCCCATGAACAGGCCCTGGACGACCGAGCCGTTCGCGTCGCCGCTCGACACGAGGCTGTCGGCGATGTGGGCGAGCCAGCCGCCGTAGAACAGGTAGCTGCGCTTGCCTGCGGGGGCGTAGGCGAGCTCGTTGAACAGGCCGTTCAAGACCGCGACCGAGCGGGTGAGTCTCGGCGTCGCCACCTTGAGCGACGCGGCCGCCGGGCGCAGCGTGCGCGCGAGCGGCTGCAGCCTGACCGTGAACGGTCGCAGCTCGGACGCGAGCACGGACGTCGTCGACTCGAACAGCGGCCGGGAGGCGTCGAGCGCCGGAGCCAGGTGCCGCGCGAACGGCTGCAGGCCGGTCAACGCGCTGCGGCTCGCCGACGCGAACGAGCGCAGCGACACGAGAGAGCGACGCGTCACCTGGAGCGTCCCCGGGAACTCGCCGAGCGTCCGCCGAAGCTGGGCGTCGTTGGCCGCGATCGCCCGGAAGTTCGTGTCCGAGGCGTCGATCAGCGAGGCGAGCTCGCGGTCGACGCCGCCGAGCGAGCTTGCGACGAGGTTGAGGTTGTGGACGGCCCGGCGCAGGCTCGCCTGCCGGCGGGCGAGCAGCGAGGCGAACGTGCGGGTGCTGCGGTCGAGCGGCGCGAAGCGCTTGAGCGTCTCCTGCAGCGAGCTCACCGCGTCGGGGCTCGGCCGCGACGAGCCGGAGGCGCTCCCGCCGTCCCGGAACGCGCCCGCGCCCGCGGAGAGCAACAGCAGCAGGTAGTTGCGGCTGTCGGAGTCGAGCGAGGACAGGATCTGGGAGACATCGACGTCGGGCGTCGTCTGCGAGGTCGGGATCGTCCCCCCGGCCGGCAGCCGCCCGGCGCTCCGCGTCCCCGGGTCGAGCTCGAGGTACATGTCCTTGAGCGGGGTGCGGGGGCGCAGGAGCACGGTCGCGTTGCGGTAGATCGGCGCGTAGCGCTTCTCGATGTCCATCCGCACGACCGCGACCCCGTTCCGCAGGCTCACGCCGCCGACCTGCCCGATCGGCACGCCGGCGATCGTCACCGCCTGCCCCTGCCCGGCGGTCACCGCCGAGGCCTCGGAGAAGTCGGCGTTCACCTCGTAGTAGCTCTGGCCGACGTGGAACGCGGGCTGGTGCTCCAGCACGTAGCCGGTGACGAGCACCGCCAGGACGAGCAGCACGAGGATCGCGATGAAGTCGACGCGGTGGGCGCGGATCGCGCGTTTCACGGTCCCGCTCCCGTCGCGGCGGCGTTGAGCTTCGGCGGGTTCTCCTTCAGGCACGCCACCGAGCGGCTGAGCGCCGGCTGCGTGGGGTCGAACGCCGGCCGGGTGCCGAGCGGCGGCAGCACCGCGTTGCCGTACAGCGGGCCCTGTCCGGCCATCGCGCCGGTCTGCACGCGGTCCGCGCCGCCGCCCGCGCTCGAGCGCAGGTAGCGGCCGTTGCCGTCGATGCTCTGCGACGCGGAGGCGATCCCGACCGCCGACTGCAGGAGCTCCTGATAGTCGCGCAGGCCGGTCGTGAGCGGCGGGTCGGAGACCTTCTCGTTGCCCGTGGGGATGATCGTGTGGTTCAGACAGGACGCGAGCGCGTACGCGCCGCCGAGCAGCGAGCGGGTCGAGCGCAGCGTCGACGCCGTCCCCTGGACCGCGGGCGTGAGGTCGGTGAGGAGCGCACCGAGGTCGCGCGCGGAGAACAGCATGCGGGCCTGGGCAAGCCAGGGGAGCGCGGCGGTGATCGTCGGTCCGAGCCGGCGCACCCCGGGAAGCAGCTCGCGGGCGAACGTGCGGGTCGGCCGGAACGAGGCCTCAAGCGGCCCGAGCGCCGCATCGGCGGCGCGCAGCGTGCCCGGCAGCAGCGCGATCGTCCGCGAGAGGTCGCCCTGGCGCGCGGCGAGCGCTCCCATCGTCCTCTCGAACGAGGTGACGAGATCGGACAGGTGCGCGCCGGACGCGCTCAGGCCGGTGAACGTCTTCGAGAGGCCGGTGACCGCCCCCGACAGGTCGTGCGGTCGCTCGCCGAGCAGCGCCTGGTTGACGATCGCGGAGGCCCTGAACGCGGCCGCCGAATATTCGAGCGAGCGGTTGAGCGACTGCGCCGCGCTGAGGCCGCGCTCGGAGCCACTGGCGGTCGCGTCCGCGGCGGCTGTGGGCGTGTCGTTGAGGGCCGCCCCGAACCCCTGCAGCAGCGTCTGCAGGTTCGTGCGGGCGTTCGCGTTCAGCGCCGAGAGCACGCGGTCAAGCTGCACCGGGCCGCTCGTGTGCGCCGCCCCGAGCACCTGGCCGGAGCGGAGCACGGGCGCCCCCGGGCTGCCGGGGCTCAGGTCGACGTAGTAGTTGCCCTCGAGGAACAGCCGCGGGCGGATGTTGAGCCTCGCGTCGGTGTGGATCGGCAGCCCCGCGCGGTCGATGTTCATCGTGACCACGGCCGCGGGCGAGGAGCCGCCGACGCGCGCGACGGAGATGACCTTGCCGACGTTGACCCCGGCGATCCGCACCGGCGAGTCGAGGTGCAGCTCGGTTTCGACGGTGAACATCGCCTTCAGCCGGTAGGGCGAGGCGCCGAACGGCGTCGGCCCGCCGAACACGACCCAGCAGGCGGCGAGGATGACGAGCGCGCCGATGATCCCGATCGCCCAGCTCGGCAACAGCGGCGTGTGTCGCCGGCGCTTCGTCACCTGAGGCTCCGCGTCGTCTTCTCGGTCTTCGTGCCGACGTTTCCGGGCGGGTTGCCGACGAGTCCGTGCATCACGTAGCCCTCGTTGCCGGCCGAGCACTCGCGCGTCTCGCCGGGCGAGGCGGTGTTCGGGTACGGGTCGGAGTGCACCGGCCCGGAATTCGTCGAAAAGCCGCCCGTGAACAGCGTGTGCGAGGGCTCGGACTCGCGTCCGGGCAGGTCGTCGATGGCGATCTGCACGAAGCGCAGGAAGCCGCCGTTCGAAACGTGCTGGGCGAGCACGCTCGAGGTGTTGCGCAGGAACAGCGTCACGTAGTTGCACGTCGCCTGCACGGGCGCGAGGAACGCGAGCGGCTGCTTGAGATCCCTGGTGGCGAGCGTCAGCCGCCCGAGGCCGCCGCGGACGGCCGGCGAGCCGCTGTAGCTCGCGAGGCGGCGGGCGAGCCGCACCGTCTCGCGGTCGAGCGAGGCGGTCGGCGGCAGCGTCCGCGCCCCGGTCCGGAACGTATCCGCGAGCACCGGAGCGCTCGTCTTCAGGGTCGCGAAGCCGGGGCGCAGCTCGCGCAGCAGGCCGGCGGTGTCGGTGAGGAACGCGCGGATGCGCGGGCTCGTGTGCACCGTCTTCGCGAACAGCGGCGGGGTCGCGGAGACCGTGCGCTCAAGCGACGGGGCGACCGACGAGAGCGAGCGGAACGTCGTGTCAAGGCCGACGAACAGCGAGGCCTGCTCGCGCGCAACCGGCGCAAGCGCCCCGGAGAACGCGTTGAGACCGCGGAAGAAGCCGGCGAGGTTCGTCCGCGGTGAGGCGAGGTTGGCGGCGACCGGGCGCAGGTCGCGCAGCAGCGGGAGGAACGCCCCGAGCGCCAGGTTGAGGTCGGCGCCGCGGCCCGCAAGCGCCTGGCCGAAGCCGATCGTCGTGTCCTGCACGCCCTTGCGGGTGCGGGCGTTGAACATCGAGAGGACCCGGTCGAAGTCGACCGGGCTGCTCGTCTGGGCGAGCGGGACGGTGGCGCCGTTCGGCAGCGGGCGGCGGCTGCTCCCCCGCACGACGTCGAGATACTTCAGCCCGATCGCACCCTTCAGCCGGATCGCGAAGCGGGTGTCCCTCGGCAGCGGCTCGGCGCTCTTGTCGAGCTTCAGGTTGATCATCGCGATCGGGCGGCCGGAGCGGGTGCGACCGGGGGTGATCGAGGAGACGACACCGATCAGCGCGCCGCCCTCGTTGACGTCGTCGCCGCGCTGCAGCTCCTCGGCGTCGCGGGCCTGCAGGTGCAGGTCGTAGGTCGGCACGAACGGCAGGCCGGTGTTCGCGTTGTAGGCGAGCGCGACGGCGACGATCGTCACGAGCACGGTGAGCGCGCCGATGAGCACGGGGCTCGTGAGCACGGACGCGTCGCGGCGGCGGGGCCGGTTCATCGCCCGCCTCCGACGAGGTAGGTGAGCAGGCGGCCGAGCGAGCTCGTCGCGGGCTGCCGGGAGGCGCTGCGCACGGCGCGGGAGACGATCGCCGTCGAGGCGCGGGCGCCGGTCAAGCCGCGGGCGCCGGTCAAGCCGCGGGCGCCGGTCGTGGCGGAGCCCGACGCTGCGGCGGCGCGGGCGGCGACCGATCGCCCGCCCCCGTACGTCGCGCCGCAGGCGGCGAGCGGTCGTCGGACGTAGAACGAGCAGGGGCCGGTGATCGGCTCGGCGCGCACGTAATGGCCGAGGCTGTCGAAGCCGTTCGCGGCCCCGACCGCGTGGTACATGAGTGTCATCAGGTCCTCGATCCCGCCGGTCGAGTCGAGGCTTGAGAGCAGCGTGGCCAGGGAGGTCGCGCTCGGCCGGCTCTGGCGGCCGAGCGCGCGCAGCTCGCGGGCGAGCGGCTCGGAGGCGACAAGGTTCGCCTGTGACTCGCGCGCGGCGCGCCCGAGGTTGATGAGCGAGCTGCGGGCGGCCCGGGCGAACGGGGTGAGCGCGGCGAACTCGTGGCCGAGCGGCGCGGCGCTCGCCCCGAGCTCGCGCATGACGGGTGTGCCCTGCCGCGACAGCGTCCCCAGGTCGGCCATCAGCGGCCGCAGCTGCGCGAGGAAGTGCGGGAACTCGTGGAACGTGCGGGAGATGTCGGCGGCGCGCTGAGCGCTCGCCCGAGCGGTCGTGTTCGCCTCGGTGACGAACGCGGCGATGTGCCGCCGCTCCCGGGCGAGCGGCGCGAGCACCCGATCCGAGCTCGTCGCCAGATGGGCGAGCGTGCGGTTCTGCGCGGCGAGGATCCGCAGCACCTTCTCGGTGTTCCCGAGCGCCGGGTTGGCGCGGTGGATGACCGCGTTCAGGTCCGAGCCGCGCGCCGCCAGGCCCGTCCCGAGCTCGCCGATGATGACCGCGAGCGACTCGCGCACCGGCTCGGTCGAGATGTCCTGGACGATGTCGGTGTCGATCGGCGAGCTCGTCCGCGTCACCGGCAGCAGGTACTCGCCGGCGCCCGGGCCGCGCGAGATCCGGCGCAGCCGCGCCGCCCGGCTCGTCCCCGGCGTGCAGTCGACATACTCCTCGCCGATCAGCGACTGGGGGCGGATCTCGCAGTGCGCGTTCGCGTAGAACGGGGTGAAGCGGCCGTCGTCGATCGTGATCGTCACCGCGGCGCGCTTCTGCGGCGTGACGCCGAGCGCGGTGATCGTTCCGACGTTCGCGCCCGCGATCCGCACGTCCTCGCCGGTCACCGCGTAGGAGGCGTCGTCGAAGATCGCCCGGATCGTGTACGGGCCCCCATCCGAGCGCGCCTGGCCGGCGAGCACGGCGGCGGTCACGGCGACCATGACGACCGCGAGCGCGACGGTGAGCGCCGCGAGCCTGCGCATCGCCCCGCTCACGGCACCTGGCTCGGGTCGCAGCCGCCGATGTTCACCGGATTTGAGCCGTCGGGGTTCGCCTGGACGGCGCCGCCCGGGCAGCGGTTCGTGTGGCGGGTGAGGCCGCTGTAGCGGTCGGCCGGGTTCTGCTGCACGAGCCGGCCCTGGGAGTCGGTCGTGAACGGGTAGAGCATCGGCTCGGTGCGCGAGTAGTGGCCGTTGGCGTCGTAGTTCGAGCTCGCCTGCCCGACGTCGGCGAGCGCCGCGACGACGTCGGGCGTGTACTCGCGCAGGTAGTCGAGCTGGGCCCTCGAGTCGGCGAAGTTCCGGATGAGGGCGGGGAACGCGCGCTCGGCCTGGGTGAGGAGCCCGGGCGCGGCCTGCACGAGGCTCGTGAGGTCGCCGGTCCGCCGCGGGTCCGAGATCAGCAGGTCGAGCCGTCCGACGGTCGGCGTCGCCTCGGTCGAGACGGCGCGCAGCTGCGTGGCGAAGCGCGCGAGGTGCCGGGAGGCGGGCTTGGCGGCGGCGACGAGCGGGTGGAGCGCGGAGAGCGTCAGGTCGAGGCCGGCGAACGTGCGCCGCGAGCGGCTGAGCGTCGCGGGCAGCAGGGAGAGCGCGCTCTCCAAGGCCCGGCTCTGGCGCGCGATCGCGCCGGTCGCCGTCGCGGTGTCGGCGATCAGGCTGCTGAGCTGGCCGGAGCGGCTCGCGAGCGTCCGCATCGCGTCGGCGCCCTGCACGACGAGGCCGTCGAACGCGGGCTCGTCGCGGGCGAGCTCGTGCGTCACCGCGGCCGCGCTCTGCAGGCCCGGGGCGAGGTACTCGAGGGTCCGGTTCGCGAGCCGGCCCTTGCCCCTCAGCGACGTCGCCTCGCCGCGGATGAGGTTCGAGAGGCCCCTGCGGGTGAGCGCGTTCAGCGAGTTGAACAGCTCGTCGATGTTCACCTCGGCGTATGTGTGGCCGGCGCCGATCGAGCCGCCGTTCGGGATCGCGGCCGCGCGGGCGGGACCGGGCTCAAGCTCGACGTACTTGGAGGCGATCCCCGACAGCGAGTCCTCGGCGATGCGCGCGACCGTCCCACGGTGCAGCGTGCCCGTCCCGTGCAGGCTCATCGTCACCTCCGCCTGACCGTCGCGGGTGAGTGCGATCCCGCTGATCGTGCCGACCGCCGCCGGGCCGATGAGCACGTTGTCGCCGGTGACGAGGCCGCTCGCGTTCTGGAAGTCGGCGTGGACGACGTAGGCGGAGCGGCTGCCGAACACGATCACGACGACTGCCGCCACGGCGGCGATGAGCGCGGCGAGCGCGCCGATCCGGGTGGCCCGCACCCGCGGCGGCACGTGCGCCGCCGGACCGCCCCCCGTCCGACCGACAGGCGGAGTGGGCGCGGTCCGACCAGCCGACGGCGTGGCCGCCGTCCGGCCCGGACCCGCATCCCTGCCGCCGCCGAGCGGGCTCACGTCCCTCCCTTCTCCTTCATACACAACGTTGTCCAGCGCGTGCGCAGAACCGCACATCCTGCCAGAGTCGGCAGGCGATCGTCTCAGCCGCCGAACCTGATACCCAGAATTGATGAGCGCTGGGCGAGTTTCCCGATCAGCGCGCCGCCAGCAGGGCCGCCCCCATCGCGCCCCCGAGGTCGCCGAGCGCAGCGACCCGCACCGCGGGGGGACGGAAGTCGTTGAACAGGTGCGGGTGCATCGCGGCCTCGATTCGCTTGGCCATCGGCTCCCCGAAGCGCACGCCGAGGCCGCCGCCGACGATCACCGCCTCGATGTCAAGCAGGTTGACCGCGGAGGCGATGCCGACGCCGAGCGCCTCGACCGCGCGGTCGATGAGCTCGTGGGCGAGGTGATCACCGTGCTCGAGCGCGTGCGCCCACACCGCGGAGGTGAGGCGGGTGCGTCCGCGCTGCTCCATGATCTTGAACAGGTCGGTCTGCGCTCCCTTGCCGACCTCGCGGCGTGCCCTGGCCTCCATCGAGCCGCGTCCGGCATAGGCCTCCAGGCAGCCGCGCCGGCCGCACTGGCAATGGGCGCCGCCCTTCTTGACGACGGTGTGCCCGATCTCACCGGCAGCGCCGCGCCCGAGCCACGGTTTGCCGTCGAGGACGATGCCGCCGCCGATCCCCGTCCCCCAGGCGACCATGATGAGCGAGTCGAACTCGCCGCCGGCGCCCAGCTCCGCCTCGGCGCGCGTCGCGACCTGGACGTCGTTGCCGAGGTGGACGGGGCAACCGAGCACTCCGCGGAGCGTCTTGGCGAGCTCGAACGAGCCGCTCCAGTCGGGCAGGTTGCCGGCGTTGGCGACCGTCCCCGCCTCGTCGTTGACGTCGCCCGGCGAGCCGACGCCGACCCCGACGAGCGCATCGGTCCTGACCTTGGCATCCGCGGCGGCCTTCTGCAGGACCTTCGCCATCTGCGCGGCGACCCCAGCGGGCCCGCCGTCGGTCGGCGTGGGCTCCCGAGCGTTCCCACGAACCTGGTTGTCCTCGTCGACCACGATCGCCTCGATCTTCGTACCGCCGAGGTCGATCCCGCCGCGCATCCCCGTGTCCTTGGCCATCGCCGCGGAGCGTACCCCCTCCCGAAGACGGCCTTGCCGGGCGGGCCGAGAGAGGCCGGGCGAACGTTCGCCCAACCGAATGCGGGAGCTTTCCTGACGCTCCCGGTCAAGAACTCTCCCAGCGGCAGGCCCGACCGACCCTCTCAGCCCCAGATCCGGACGCGCCCCTCTCAGCGTCAGGCCCAGACGCGCCCCTCTCAACTTCAGGCCCGGACGCGCCCCTCTCAGCCCGAGACCCGGACGCGCCCCCTCTCAGCGTCAGGCCCAGACGCGGGTGTAGTCCGTCTGCGCCTCGGTCGGCTCGTCGATCCGCACCCCGAGCGCCGCGAGCTTGAGCCGCGCGACCTCACGGTCGACGCGCTCCTCGACCGGGTGCACGCCCGGCCCAAGCCGCGCGCGGGCCGCGAGCAGCTGCTCGACCGACAGCGCCTGCAGCGCGAACGAGACATCCATGACGGCCGCCGGATGCCCCTCGGCGGCGGCGAGGTTGACGACCCGGCCGCGAGCGAGCAGGTTGAGGCGGCGCCCGTCGGCGAGCCGGTACTCCTCGACGAGCGGCCGCACCGCGCGGCGCCGCCCCTCGGCAAGCCGCGCGAGCGCGGCGAGATCGAGCTCGACGTCGAAGTGCCCCGCGTTCGCGAGCACCGCCCCATCCTTCATCGCCTGGAAGTGCGCCTCGCCGAGCACCGCGCGCGAGCCGGTGACCGTGATGAACAGGTCCCCGCGAGCGGCCGCCGCGAGCGCCGGCATCACCTCGTATCCGGCCATCCGCGCCTCGAGCGCGCGGAGCGGGTCGACCTCGCAGACGACGACGGCGGCGCCCGCGCCCCGCGCCCGCTCGGCGACGCCCTGGCCCGCCCAGCCGTAGCCGACGACGACGACGGTGTTGCCGGCGAGCAGCATGTTCGTCGCGCGGACGATGCCGTCGAGCGCCGACTGGCCGGTGCCGTGGCGGTCGTTGAGCGCGCGCTCGGTGCGCGCCTCGTTGACCGCGATCACCGGGCAGCGAAGCGCTCCCTCCTCGTGCAGCCGGCGAAGCCGCAGCAGCCCGGCGGTCGTCTCCTCGAGGCCACCGATCACTGTCCAGGGCTCATCGGGCCGGCGCTGCGCTCGCGCGTGGGCGGTCGCGATCAGGTCCGCGCCGTCGTCGAGCGTCACCGTGTCGCGGCCCGCGGCTCCGTCGAGCACCGCCCGCACGTGTGCGACATAGGCGTCCGTGTCCTCGCCCCGGCGCGCGTGGACCTCAGCGTCCCCGGCGCGGGCGAGCGCCGCCGCGACGTCGTCCTGGGTGGAGAGCGGGTTGGCGGCGCACAGCGCGACGGTCGCACCGCCCTCCCGCAGCGTCCGGGCGAGACTCGCCGTCTCGGCGGTGACGTGCAGGCAGGCGGCGACGTGCAGCCCTGCGAGCGGGCGCTCGGCAGCGAACCGCTCGCGGATGCGCGCGAGCACCGGCATCTGGCCGGCCGCCCACTCGATCCGCTCCTCGCCGGCGGGCGCGAGCGACGGGTCGGCGATCCCCGCACCTGATCCGGCGGACGTGGGGAAGGTTGTTCGACCTGAGCTCGAAGAACCTTCCCCGCGTGTGGCCCGCGCCATCTGCCCGGGCTCCCGCGGCCGACCGCTAGTAGCGGTAATGCTCGGGCTTGTAGGGCCCCTCGACGGGAACGCCGAGGTACTCGGCCTGGCTCGGGGTCAGCTCGGTGAGCCGGGCGCCGAGCGCGTCGAGGTGCAGACGCGCGACCTTCTCGTCGAGCTGCTTGGAGAGCGTGTAAACGCGGTCGGTCCCGTAGCGGCCGTCCTCGTTGTTCTGGAAGAGCTCGATCTGGGCGAGCGTCTGGTTCGTGAACGAGTTCGACATGACGAAGCTCGGGTGCCCGGTCGCGTTGCCGAGGTTGAGCAGCCGGCCCTCGGAGAGCACGATGATCGTGTTGCCGTTCGGGAAGCGCCACTCATCGACCTGGGGCTTGATGTTGACCTTCTCGATCCCCGGCGTCGCGGCCAGGCCGGCCATGTCGATCTCGTTGTCGAAGTGGCCGATGTTGCCGACGATCGCCTGGTGCTTCATCCGCGCCATGTGAGCGGCCGTGATCACGTCCTTGTTGCCGGTCGTCGTGATGAAGATGTCGGCCTCGTCGAGCGTGTCCTCGAGGCGCGCGACCTGGTAGCCGTCCATCGCCGCCTGCAGCGCGCAGATCGGGTCGATCTCCGTGACGATCACGCGGGCGCCCTGGCCGCGCAGCGACTCCGCGCAGCCCTTGCCGACGTCGCCGTAGCCGCACACGACCGCCACCTTGCCGCCGATCAGCACGTCGGTGGCGCGGTTGATCCCGTCGATCAGCGAGTGCCGGCAGCCGTACTTGTTGTCGAACTTCGACTTCGTGACCGAGTCGTTGACGTTGATCGCCGGGAACAGCAGCGTGCCCTGGCGCGCGAACTCGTACAGGCGGTGCACGCCGGTCGTCGTCTCCTCGGTGACGCCCCTGATGCCGGACGCCATCCGTGTGAAGCGCTGGTTGTCGTCGTTCAGCGAGCGCGTGAGGAGCTCGAGGATCACGCGATGCTCCTCGTTCTCGGCCGCCGTGGCGGGGTCGGGAACGGCGCCCTCGCGCTCGTAGCGCACGCCGGTGTGGACGAGCAGCGTCGCGTCGCCGCCGTCGTCGAGGATCATGTTCGGGCCGTCATGGTCGAGGTGGTCGGAGGTGGGATGGTGGGACCAGGTGAGCGCCTGGTCGGTGCACCACCAGTACTCCTCGAGCGTCTCGCCCTTCCACGCGAACACCGGCACGCCCTGCGGGTCCTCCGGCGTGCCCTCCGGTCCGACGACGACCGCCGCGGCGGCATGGTCCTGGGTGGAGAAGATGTTGCAGCTGCACCAGCGGACCTCGGCGCCGAGCGCGGTGAGCGTCTCGATCAGCACCGCCGTCTGCACCGTCATGTGCAGCGAGCCCGTGATCCGCGCGCCCTTGAGCGGCTGCGCGGCCGCGAACTCCTCGCGGGTCGCCATCAGGCCGGGCATCTCGTGCTCGGCGAGGCGGATCTCCTTGCGGCCGAACTCGGCGAGCGAGAGGTCGGCGACCTTGTAGTCGGTGGTCGGGGCGGCGGTCGTGCTCATGCGGTCGGTTCTCCTCGGTGGGGAATGTCGTCTCTCACGTTCGGCGTCGCGAGCCGAACATCGGGTCAGGCGGCCGCCGCGAGCAGCCGCTCATGCTTGTCCTGCTCGAAGCGCAGCCAGTCGTCGGCGGCGACCTCCGGGGGCCGCTCCGCCTCGGCGGCCAGCCACGCCATGATCGCGTCGCGCAGCCCGGCGTCGCGCTCCAGGCGCGCCGCGAACGCCACCTCGGACAGCGATACCTGAAAGCGCGCGAGCAGCTCCTTGAGCGTCCGCAGCCGCTGGAGCTCCGCGGGCCCGTACAGTCGATAGCCCGCACTCGAGCGCGGCGGCGCCACGAGTCCCGCCTGTTCGACGTAGCGGAGCATCCGCGCCGACCACCCGGTCGTCGCGGCCGCCTCGTTGATCGTGAGCGCCTGCGTCACGGATCGCAACCTTACCACAACCGTGTCAATGTTTGGCGTGTGCTGTCCACCGACGGCCCGCACCGCCAGGGGCCCTCTCGGGCAGGCGGACGCGGACGCCGTCGACGCGCGGTTACAGACGCGCCCTGAGCTGCTCCTTGAGCTCGACGAGCACGTCGATCTCGGCCGGGTCGACGCCGTCGAGAATCGCCCGGTAAAGGGAGACGAGGTCCCCGAGCAGGACGAGCGAGACGAGCCGCTCCATGCGGGTGTTGCCGACCGTCTCCACGAGTTCGGAGGCGGCGGTGCCCTCGGCGATCAGCTCGCGGGTGAGCGCGATGCGTGTCCGCACCCGGGGATGGAGGTCGCAGTCGTCGAGGAACACGGCGGCGAGACGGCCGAGCCCGGGCGTGCGCTTCCAGCCGACGATCTCGTTGTGGTCGACCTCGGGGAGCTCGCCGGCGAACGCGGGCGACTTGGCGTTCTCGTTGAACTGGGTCTTCCAGCGGTAGGCGATCGGAGCGGTGAGCCCGGCGCCGGTGATGACCGGGATCGCGCCGTGCAGCGAGCGGGCGAGGCGCTTGGCGAGCGAGTCCTCGGGCGCGCCCGGCCCCCACTCCCCCGCCAGGGCGTCGGCGTGGGCGGCCGCGACGTCGACCTCGGTGCGCAGCGACGGCGCCACGCCGCAGAGCGCGGCGGCCTCGAGCGCGATCACGAGCCCGTAGCCGACCGCCGCGCGCGGCTGGAAGCCGCCCGGCATCGGGATGACCGGCACCCCCTCGGCCCGGGCGCTCGCCGCGAGCGCGCCGCCGGCCGTGGAGACGATCCGCCGCGCGCCGACCGCGCCGGCGGCCTCGAACGCCGCGAGCGTCTCCTCGGTGTCGCCGGAGTAGCTCGCGCACAGGACCGTCGTGTCGGGCGTCGTCCAGGCGGGCAGCGCGTAGTCGCGTGCGACGACGATCGGCCGCGAGGCGCGGTCGCCGAGCACCCCGACCGCGAGCATGCCGCCGATCGCCGATCCGCCCATGCCGGCGATGACGAGGCCGCCCGGCGAGTCCTGGGGCTTGACCTCGGCCGATTCGACGCGCCACAGGGCGTCGCGCAGGTGCTCCGAGAGGTTGAGCGCCTCCGCGAACTGGTCGGTCGGGTCCCCGGCGGAGACCGTCTCGGGGTCAAGGGTGGTGACTGTGCTCATCGCATCGCTCCGGAGGTCTCATACGCGCGCTTCAGAAGGCGATCGCCCCGTCGGGAAGATCCACGTCCGGGAAGATACGGACCCCGGAGGTGAGCGTGTTGCCCGATCCGAGCCGCACGCCCTGTCCGACCATCGCGGTCTGCTCGACCCGGCAGTGGTCGCCGATCCACGCGCCCGTGCCGACGATCGACCGCGTCACCCGGGTGAACGAACCGATCGTCGCGCCGTCGAGCACGACCGAGCCGTCGACCGTCGCGCCGGAGGCGATCGTCACCCGGGCGCCGAGCACGCTGCGGCCGGTGACGGTCGCGCCCTCGGCGATCGTGCAGCCGGGTCCGATGACCGCCGGACCGTGGACGGTGCCGCCGGCGTGCGCGTCCGGGCAGAGCACGCCGCCGGCCTGCGCGACCGCGGCGCCGACCTCGGTGCGGACCTCGGTCTCGAGGATGTCCCAGGTCGCCTGCAGGTAGCGCTGCGGAGTCCCGATGTCCATCCAGTAGCCGGACGCCTCGTAGCCGTAGAGCCCGCGGTCGACGAGCCGCGGGAACACGTCGCGCTCGATCGAGATCCGCGTGCCCGCCGGCGCCATCTCGCTCAGGACCCCGCGCTCGATGATGTACGCGCCCGCGTTGATGAGGTGCGTGTCGATCTCCTCGGGGTTCGGCTTCTCGACGAACTCGCGAACGGCGTGGTCCTCGCGGCGGCGCACGAGCCCGTAGGCGGACGGGTCGTCGACCGGATACAGCGCGAGCGTCGCCCGGGCGCCGGTCGCCTCGTGCTGCGCGAGCTGGGCGGTGAGGTCGATGTCGGTGAGCACGTCCCCGTTGAGCATGAAGAAGCGCTCGTCGAGGAGCTCCTCGGCGTACTTGAGCGCGCCGCCGGTGCCGAGCGGCCGCGGCTCCTCGACGTAGGTGAGCTCCACCCCCCACTCCGAACCATCCCCGAGCACGGCGCGCACCCCGTCGGGCAGGAAGCCGCAGGAGAGGATCGCGCGGTCGACGCCGTGGCCGCGCAGCCACTGGAGCATGTAGGACATGAACGGCCGTCCGGCGAGCGCGATCACCGGCTTCGGCACCCGCGAGGTGAGCGGCCGCAGCCGGGTCCCCTCCCCGCCGACGAGGATCAGCGCCTGCATCGCCGCCGCGCTCCCGAGCCCCCGCTCAGGAGCGCCCGATCCCCTCGTAGCGCAGATCGGCCGCCAGGACCGCGTCACGGTCGGCGAAGTTGCGCCCGTCGACGAGCAGGTCGCCCGCCATCCGCTCGCGCACGGCCGCCCAGTCGAGCGTCGCGAACTCCGCCCACTCGGTGACGAGCACGACCGCGTCCGCCCCCTCGACCGCCGACAGCGCGTCGTCGGCGAACTCGACGCCCCGCATCAGCGTGCGCGCCTCCCCGGCGGCGACCGGGTCGTACGCCGCGACCGACGCTCCGTCGGCCTGCAGCCGCGCCGCGAGCACGAGCGAGGACGCCTCCCGCATGTCGTCGGTGTCGGCCTTGAACGCGACCCCGAGCAGCGCGACGCGCTTGCCGACGAGCGATCCCAGGTGCTTCTGCAGCTTGGCGATCACGCGCCGCTTCTGCAGCTCGTTGACCTCGATCACGGCGGTGAGCAGCTGGAAGTGGTACCCCGAGTTTCCCGCAAGCTGCTTGAGCGCTGAGACATCCTTCGGGAAACAACTTCCGCCGTACCCGATGCCGGGGCGCAAGAAGTGGCCGCCGATGCGGCGGTCGAGGCCCATGCCGCGGGCGACCTCGGCGACGTCGGCGCCGGTCTCCTCGCAGACGTTGGCGATCTCGTTGATGAACGAGATCTTCGTCGCGAGGAACGCGTTGGAGGCGAGCTTGACCATCTCCGCGGAGGCGATGTCGGTGCGCACGAGTGGGGCGCCGAGCGGCGCGTAGAGGTCGCAGACGGCCTGGCCCGCCCAGTCGCCGTCGTCGCCGACGACGACGCGGTCGGGCTCCATGAAGTCCTTGAGCGCCGCGCCCTCCTTGAGGAACTCGGGGCAGGAGACGTAGGCGAAGCCCTTGCCCTGGCGGGCGAACTCGCGCTTGATCGAGGCGCCCGTGCCGACCGGGACGGTCGACTTCATGACGAGCGCGTGGCGGTCTGTGGCGGGCATCGCGTTGACGACCGCGTGCACGGCGGAGAGGTCGGCGTCGCCGGAGTAGGTCGGCGGCGTGCCGACCGCGACGAACAGCAGCCGGGCGTGATCCAGTGCGGGCCCAAGCTCGGTCGAGAAGCGCAGACGCTCGGAGTTGCGAGCGACGCACTCCGCGAGCCCCGGCTCGTAGATCGGAATCTCGCCGCGGTTCAGCCGCGCGATCTTCTCGGCGTCGATGTCGACGCACCACACGTCGTTGCCGAGCTCGGCGAAGCCCGCGGCGGTGACCAGGCCGACGTAGCCGGTGCCGATCACGGCGATCTGCTGGGGGGTGTGCGTCTGAGGAGAGGTCATGCGCGCCCGAGGGTCGAGGGCACCGATCCGTCGCCCGCCGACCGCCGCAAGGGTAGTACGCGGCCCGCGTGGCGCGTTCAGCCGCCGTACTGGACGGTCGACTCGGCGATCGCGACGAGCTGCTTGATGCCGATGGTGCTCGTGAGCGTGTTCGAGATCCAGTAGGAGTTCCCGTCCGCGTGCCAGGCGACATCGGTGACGTGTCCGCCGTTGTCCTCATAGATCGCGAACGCGCGACCGTGGAAGATCTTCGTCGCGGTCGGGTGCCGCAGGATCGGCGGATCGGACCAGTGGATTCCCTGGACGTTGTAGTACTCGCCGAGCGCAGGGTTGATTGCGAGGGTCATGACGTATGCGTGCACACGCCGGCCACCGGGAATCGTCACCTGATACTGGCGCGGGTAGGAGTGGGCGTAGGCGGCGACCGGCTCATTCCCGTCGAGGCACTCATACCCCGTCGCGGTGCAGTACTGCGAACCGGCGAGGATGTAGCGCGGGTAGTAGACGGGCATGTCCGGGGTGAGCTGCTTCGCCTGCGCGATTCCGTCGGCCGGGTCGGCGACGAGTCCGGCGGTGTTGATCCCCTGGGCGCTTCGATGACGCGTCGCGTGATGGCCCGAAGACGTGTGCCTCGGCGCCGCGTGATGCGACGAGGACGAGGAGCTCGTCTTCGTCGTCGGATGCATGAACTCCGCCCACGCGGCGGCGACCGCCTGGTTTGACCGCTTGAACACGTAGTCGGGGCTCGTGCCTGAGCCGGGGCCGCTGAGCACCGCCGGGAACGGGATCTGCTTGAGCGTCTGCCCGTGGGAGTTGAGGACGAGGTCGAACAGCTCGATGATCCCGCTCTCGGTCTTCAGGCCCTGGTCGAGCGTCGTGTGCTTGGCGAAGATCCTCAGCAGCTTGTCCTTGTCGGCGAGCAGCTTGGAGAGCGGGAAGTTCTCCTTGGCCCAGCGCAGGAAGTCCTGCTGGCGGGCCTCGCGCACGAGGTCGGAGTCGGTGTGGCGGAAGCGCACGAACGCAAGCGCGCCGGTCACCTGGCTGTTCCCGCACAGCTTCTGGTAGCCGGGCTGGATGTTGATCGAGGAGTAGTTGTCGGGCCCGTAGGGCTGGCTGATGTTGAAGTAGCGGTGGTCGACGTCCGCCCACACGCAGCCGATCGCGTTGACGATCGCCGAGAAGCCGTCGAAGTTCGTGTCGATGATGTGGTTGACCCGCAGCTGCGGGAAGACGTTCTCCTTGATCGTCTTGATGAGCAGCCCGTACCCGCCCTCGCTGTAGGCCGCGTTGATCTTCTCGGTGCCGTAGCCGGGCACGGTCACCTGCAGATCGCGGGGGATCGACATGATGTTGATCGTCGAGGACGCCGCGTTGAGCCGCACGAGGAGCATCGTGTCCGTGTTCGCGTCCTGGAACGACGGCGAGTTCGCACGGTGGTCGGAGCCGATCACGAGCAGCGTCTGTGGCGCGCCGGGCCTCGGCAGCGTGATCTGCTTGGTCTTGACGATCGAGCCCGGCACGATGTTGATGTCCTGGACGATCTGCTGGACCTGCAACAGGCCCGCGGTCGCGACCGCGGCCGCGCAGCTGCCGATCACGAGCACCGCCGCGCAGAACACGCGCACGACGAGGCCCACCCGGGTCTTCGGGACCAGGAACCTCATGAGAGCCTCAGTTCGACGCCGGAGCACAGATCCCGTCCGGTCGTGCGCGCGCTCACGCCCACCCCCCGTCGCTCCCGCGAGCCCCCGTCGCTCACGCCAGACCCCCGTCGATCGCGCGCAACTCTCCATCCTCGCCGGCGAGCGCCGCCGGCAGAGCGCGCACGAACTCCACGAGCGCCCGCCGGTACTCGTTCATCGAGCGCAGCGACACCCATTCGTCGGGGCCATGGTGGCCGCCGCCCGTCGGGCCGAACTCGACGGCGGTGATCCCCGCCTCGATGAACGACGCCGCGTCTGAGGCGCCGTCCCGGCCAACCGAGGTCACCTCGCCCTGGATCGAGCGCCGCGCCGCGTCGCACAGGCCGCGCACGTACGGGTCGTGGCGGGAGACGCCGACCGCGGGGTGGATGAACGTGCGGCTCACGTCGATCCCGGGGATCGCCCGGACCTGCGCGAGGATGTCGCCCGGGTCCTGGCCGGGCAGGTAGCGCACGTCGACGGCGATCGTCGCCGAGTCCGGCACCTTGTTGATCGCGTCCCCGCCCTCGATCCGGCTGAGGTTGATCGACGGGCGATCGAACATCTCCGAGGACTCACGGCTGAACGGCAGCGTCTCGATCGTGCGGAACACGTCGACCGCCTTGAGCACCGCGTTGTCGCCGAGCCACGGCGTCGAGCTGTGCGCGGCGCGGCCGTGCACCGCGATCCGCATCGCGAGCACGCCCTTGGCCTGGATGCCGATGTGCAGGTCGGTCGGCTCGCCGGTGATCGCGAAGTCGGGGCGGGCGGGGCCCGTGTACCGGGCGACGATCGCGTCGGTCGAGCGCTCGTCGATCTCCTCGGACTCCTCGTCGGGCACGACGACCATCCGCACGCGGACCGAGGGGTCGTCGGCGACGTCGCGCAGCGCGCAGAGCATCGCCGCCAGCCCGCCCTTCATGTCGTAGGCGCCGCGGCCGATGAGCCGGTCGCCCTCGACGCGCGCGGTGAACTGCTCGGCGCGTCCCGGGACGACGTCGAGGTGCCCGTGGAAGACGACGCAGGGAACGTCCTCGCCGCCCGCCCCGACCTCGGCGACGAGCACCGGCAGCCCGTGGTGCTCGATCTCGCAGACCGGGATGCCGCTCACCTCCAGCCAGCCCTTGACGAACTGCGCGGCGGCGACGATCGCCTCGGGGCGCGACGTGTCGTAGCCGATCAGGCGCTCGGCGAGCACGCGCTCCTCACCGGCCCTGCGGACGGACGGGCCCGCACCGGCGGTGCGGGCGGACGGGCCCGCGCCGGCGCCACCGGCCCTGCGCGCGGACGGATCCAGATCGGAGCTCACGGCGTCACGCAGAGTAGGAACCGTCGATGACGGCCCGGTTAGGAAACGCCGCGCGCCGCGTCTCGCCGCTCAGTGCTCGCCGCCACCCTCGGCGATCGCCAGGAACGCCTCCCAGCGACGCCGGTCGCGCTCGGCCACGCGCCGACGCTCGGAGTCCTCGCCCGCGCCGTCGAGCTCGGACTCCGCCTGGCGCAGCCGCTCCCGCAGCTGGGCGACGTCGAGCGAGCCCGGGTCGTGCGCCTCCTCGACGAGCAGCAGCGCGTGATTGCCGGCCACCTGCATGTAGCCCTCGGACTGCGCGAAGCGCACGATCTCCGTCTCCGAGCGGTACAACCGGAGCTCCGTCGGGTCGAGCGTCGCCAGCAGCGGCGCGTGGTTGGCGAGCACGCCGATCGACCCGACGGTCGTGCGCGTCGACACCATCTCGACCTCGTCGTTGAAGACCTCGCCCTCGGGGGTGAGGACCTCGACCCGGAACGGGGTGTGGGCCATCAGGACTCGCCGCCCTCGCCCTCGCCGTCGCCCGTGGCCTCGGTCTCGTCGCCGGACTCGGAGCGGGTCTCTCCATCGTGGGCCTCCTCATCGCGGTGCTCCTCATCGGTCCCCTCACGCGACCCGCGGGCGTCGGCGACGACCTCGTCGATGGAGCCCTTCATGAAGAAGGCGCGCTCGGGCAGGTCGTCGTGCTTTCCGTCGAGGATCTCCTTGAAGCCGCGGATCGACTCCTCGACCTTGACGTACTTGCCGGGGATGCCGGTGAACTGCTCGGCGACGAAGAACGGCTGGGACAGGAAGCGCTCGAGCTTGCGGGCGCGGTTGACCGTCACCTTGTCCTCGTCGGAGAGCTCGTCGATCCCGAGGATCGCGATGATGTCCTGCAGCTCGCGGTAGCGCTGCAGCACCTGCTTGACGCGGTTGGCGACCGTGAAGTGATCCTCGCCGACGATCTCGGGCTTGAGGATCGTCGAGGTCGAGTCGAGCGGGTCGACCGCCGGGTAGATCCCCTTCTCGGAGATCGCCCGGTTCAGGTTCGTGGTCGCGTTGAGGTGAGCGAACACCGACGCCGGCGCGGGGTCGGTGTAGTCGTCGGCGGGCACGTAGATCGCCTGGATCGAGGTGACCGAGCCCTTGCGGGTCGAGGTGATCCGCTCCTGGAGCGCGCCCATGTCGGACTCGAGCGTCGGCTGGTAGCCGACCTGGGAGGGCATGCGCCCGAGCAGCGCCGAGACCTCGGAGCCCGCCTGCACGAAGCGGAAGATGTTGTCGATGAACAGGAGCACGTCCTGACCCTCCTGGTCGCGGAAGTACTCCGCCATCGTCAGGCCGGAGAGCGCGACGCGCATGCGCGCTCCCGGAGGCTCGTTCATCTGGCCGAAGACGAGCATCGTCTTGTCGAGGACGCCCGACTCCTTCATCTCGAGCCACAGGTCGTTGCCCTCGCGCGAGCGCTCGCCGACCCCACAGAACGCCGACAGACCGCCGTGCTCCTGGGCGAGGTTGTGGATCAGCTCCTGGATGATGACGGTCTTGCCGACGCCGGCGCCGCCGAACAGGCCGACCTTGCCGCCGCGCGCGTAGGGCGCGAGCAGGTCGATGACCTTGATTCCGGTCTCGAACATCTCGGTCGTCGGGGCGAGCGCCTCGACGTCCGGGGCGGGCCGGTGGATCGGCCAGCGCTCGACGTCGTCGGCGATGGGATCGCCCTGGTCGATCGTCTCGCCGAGCAGGTTGAAGATCCGGCCGAGCGTCTCGCGGCCGACGGGGACGGTGATCGGCGCGCCCGTGTCGATCACCTCGGTGCCGCGGGCGAGGCCGTCGGTCGTGTCCATCGCGACCGCGCGCACGCGATCGTCGCCGAGGTGCTGCTGGACCTCGCAGGTGAGGTACTCGTCCTGCTGGGCGGCGATGTCCTCGGTCTCCTCGGCCTTCGCGGCCTCGGGGCGCCTGACGATGATCGCGTGGTTGATCTCCGGCAGCCTGTCGGGGAACACGGCCTCGATGACGACGCCCGTGACCTCCTCGATGCGCCCGATGTTGCGCTGCTCGGTGCCGGTGCTCGTGGTGTTCGCTTCAGTGATCGCAGACATGCTCTTTTCAGTTCTCCTTACCGTCGGCGGGCCAACCCTCCGACAACCCCCGGCGCGGGGGACGTGTGGTGCTCAGACGCCCTCGGCGCCCGCGACGACTTCCATGATCTCCTGGGTGATCTCGGCCTGGCGCGCCCGGTTCATCTCGAGCGTGAGGTCGTCGATCAGGGTGCTCGCGTTGTCCGAGGCGTTCTGCATCGCGGTCATCCGCGCTCCGTGCTCGGAGGCGGAGGACTCGAGCAGCGCCCGGTAGATCGACACCTCGACGTAGTCGGGAACCAGTCGCTTGAGAATCTCCTCCGGGTCGGGCTCGTAATCGAAGTTTCCCTTCGGCCGTCCGTCCTCTCCGTCATCCTCGTCCTGCTCCTCGCCGAGGATCGAGGCCTGCTGGAGGGGCAGCAGCGTCTCGCGGCGGATCACCTGCGAGAGCGCCGAGACGTAGCCGTTGTAGAAGATGTCGACGCGGTCGACCTCGCCGTCGATGTAGGCCGCCATCAGCCGCTCGGCGATCGCGCGCGCGTCGGCGTAGGCGGGCCGATCGGTGAAGCCCGTGAAGCTGTCGACGACGTCGAGGCCGCGGAACGCGAGCGAGGAGGCGGGGCGGCGGCCGGAGGCGAAGTACACCGGGGCCTTGCCCTCGGCCTGCAGCTCGCGGCCGGCCGACACGCCGGCGCGCACCGCATTGGAGTTGAACGCGCCGGCGAGGCCGCGGTCGCCGGCGACGACGAGCAGCCCGACGTTCGTCACCGACTCGTGCTCGGAGAGGATCGGCAGGTTGGCGATGTTGCCGCCGGCCTCGGCGGCCATCCGCGTCATCCGGCGGATCGCGTCGGCGTAGGGACGCAGCGCCTCGATCCGCTGCTCGGCGCGGCGCAGGCGGGCGGCCGCGACCATCTGCATGGCGCTCGTGATCTTCTGGATGTTCTTGACCGAGTCGATCCGGTTGCGGACGTCCCGCTGCGAGATGGCCATCGTGCCTGCTCCTGACCTCGCCTACGCCGCCTCGTCCTCTTCGAGCGGAAGACCCTCCTCGTCGAGGTCGTAGCCGAAGTCCTGCGCGTAGTCGTCGAGCACCGCGCTCAGGTCCTTCGGCGTCTGCTCGTCGTCCCATTCGCCCGCGGCGAGCCGGCCCACGAGCTCGGAGTTGGCGGTGTGGACGGCGCTGACAGCACCCTCCAGGAAGCGTCCGATCTTCTCGACGAGGATCCGGTCGAGGTAGCCGTTGGTGGCCGCAAAGATCTGGATCACCTGGTCCTCGACCGGCATCGGGCTGCGCTCGTTCTGATTGAGGGTCGCCACGAGCCGCTCGCCGCGAGCCAACGACTTGCGGGTCTCGGCGTCGAGGTCGGAGCCGAACTGGGCGAACGCCTCGAGGTCGCGGTACTGCGAGAGCTCCAGCTTCAGCCGGCCGGCGACGCGCCGCATCGGCTTCGTCTGGGCGTTGCCGCCGACGCGGGAGACCGAGATGCCGACGTTGATCGCCGGGCGCACGCCCGAGTAGAAGAGCTTGGGCTCGAGAAAGATCTGCCCGTCGGTGATCGAGATGACGTTCGTCGGGATGTAGGCGGAGACGTCGCCCGCCTGGGTCTCGATGATCGGCAGCGAGGTCATCGAGCCCGCGCCCTCGTCGTCGGAGAGCTTGACCGCACGCTCGAGCAGCCGTGAGTGCAGGTAGAAGACGTCGCCCGGGTACGCCTCGCGGCCCGGCGGGCGGCGCAGCAGCAGCGACATCTGCCGATAGGCGAACGCGTGCTTGGTGAGGTCGTCGTAGACCGTGAGCGCCGCCTTGCCGTTGTACAGGAAGTACTCGCCCATCGCCGCGCCCGCGTAGGGCGCAAGGAACTTGATCGGCGCCGCCTCGTCGGCGGCCGCCATCACGATGATCGAGTTCTCCAGGGCGCCCGCCTGCTCGAGCGTGTTGGCGAGCTGCACGACCGTCGACTTGCGCTGGCCGATCGCGACGTAGACGCAGATCAGGTCCCGATCCTTGTTGT
>DATGKS010000054.1:0-12065 GCA_035294545.1 Solirubrobacteraceae bacterium
GTCGTCCGCCGCGCCGACGGCGTGCCTGCCTATCAGCTCGCGGTCGTCGTCGACGACGCCGCGCAGGGCGTCGAGCAGGTCGTCCGCGGCGCCGACCTCGCCGACTCCACGCCGCGGCAGATCCTGCTCGCGCGCTGGCTCGGACTGCCCGTGCCCGCCTACGCGCACGTCGGGCTCGTGCTCGGACCTGACGGCGCCCGCCTCGCCAAGCGCCACGGGGCGGCGACGCTCGCCGACCGCGACGAGCCGGTGTCCGCGACGCTCGCCCTGCTCGCGCACTCGCTCGGCCTCGCCCGGGATCGCGAGCGGGTGACGTCGGCCGCTGAGCTGCTCGACGAGTTCGACCCCGCGGCGCTCCCGCGCGGGCCGGTCACGCTCGGCGGCTGATCTCCGGACCGATCGCGCTCGGCGCTGATCGCCGGGCCGGTCACGCTCGGCGGCCGATCGCCGGGCCGGTCACGCTCGGCGGCCGATCTCCAGACCGGTCACGCTCGGCGGCTGATCGCCCGGCCGGTTGCGCCCCCTGCCGACCGACACGCCGCCGCCCGGTAGCCTCGAATGCAAGGTGTGCCGGGAAGACTGGTCGGCAGTTCGACCGACCATGCGCGCGCTCGCCTACCTGTTCGCCGGCCTCGGCATCTCGCTCGGGCTCGGGCTGTCCGGCGCGGGCCACCTCGGCCCGCTGCGCGACCACGGGCTGCTGCGCGAGGTGTGCGACGTCGCCCTGATCGTCTCGGTGTTCGCGTCGGGGCTCGCCGTGGAGCGCGCGGTCGCCCGCTCCTCGTGGCGGCTGATCGGGCTGCTGCTCGCGGTCGGGATCCCGGTGACGATCGCGGCCGTCGCCGGGTTCGCCGCGCTCGGCATGGGTCTCGGGCTCGGAGCGGCCATGCTGCTGGGGGCGGTGCTTGCGCCGACCGATCCGGTGCTCGCCGGGGACCTCGGGCTGGGGCCGCCGGGCGGCCCTGAGCTCGGCGAGCCGCGACTCTCCCTGCACACGGAGGCCGGCGCCAACGACGGGCTCGCGGCGCCGTTCGTCGTCGGCGCGCTGCTGCTGGCGGGGCGCGGGGACCACGGGTGGGTCGGGCACTGGCTCGTGGTCGGCGTGCTGCTGCACGTCGCCGAGGCGGTCGTGATCGGCGTGCTCGCCGGCCGGCTCGCGGTCCACGTCGCCCGCCCGCTGGCGGGCCGGTCGACGGACCGGCGCGTCGCGCGGCTCGCGCTCGCCGCCTGGGTGCTCGGCGTCGCGTTCGCGGTGTACGCGGCGTGCGAGCCGCTGCACGCCTACGGCCTCGTCGGGGTGTTCGCCGCCGGCTTCGCGTTCCGCCGGGCCGAGCACGATGAGCGACTCCACTCGTGCGTGCACGAGGTCTCCGAGCCGGCCGGGCGGATGACGGAGCTCGTCGCCGTCGTGCTCATCGGCGCGCTGCTGACGACGCACGGGCTGGCCGTGCCGGGTGTCGGCGGCTGGCTGCTCGCGCCGGTCGTGATCGTGATCGTGCGGCCGCTGCTCGTGCTCGCGCTCACGCCCGTCGCCCGCGCACCGTTGTCGCTCGGCGAGCGGCTCTACCTCGGCGTGTTCGGCGTGCGCGGGGTGGCGGCCGTCTATTACGCCGCCGTGGTCGCGGGGACCCACGCGCTCGCGCCGCATGAGACCGCCGTCGTCGTGTGGACGACGCTCGTGTGCGTCGCGGTGTCGATCCTCGTCCACGGCCTGGCCGCCGGGCCGCTGCGGCGCCGCTGGCTCGGCGAGCCGTGAGACAGCGCTCCTCCCCAGCATCCGCGAGCGCTGGGCATCGAAACCACGCTATGGGTGGTTTGGATGCCCAGCGCACCCGCTGCGACCCCCGGGGCTGCACCCGACGCCGCAGCTCACCCGCTGCGCACCGGGCCGCGCCCGGCGCCGCGGCCCACCCGGCCGCACCCGGCGCCGCGGCCCACCCGGCCGCACCCCGCGCCGCGGCCACCCGGCCGCGCCCGGCGCCGCGGCCACCCGGCCGCGCCCGGCGCCGCGGCAGACCCGACCGCGCCCGCGGCGGCCGGTGCGCGGGCCGCTCAGTTGGCGGGCTTCTCCGCGTGCCCGCCGAACCCGTGGCGCATCGCCGACAGGAGCTGGCTGGCGAACTGGTCGAGGCCGCGCGAGCTGAACCGGGCGAACAGCGCCGCGGTGAGCACCGGCGCCGGCACGCCCTCCTCCACCGCGGCCTGGGCGGTCCAGCGGCCCTCGCCGGAGTCCGACACGCGGCCGGAGAACTGCTCGAGCGTCGGCGAATCGTGGAGCGCCTGGGCGGTGAGATCGAGCAGCCAGGAGGCGACGACCGAGCCGCGGCGCCACACCTCGGAGACCTCGGCGACGTCGATGTCGTACTGGTAGTACTCGGGGTTCTCCAGCGGCGCGGTCTCCGCGTCGGTGTCGCGCTGCTCGGTGCCGATGTTCGCCTTGTGCAGGACGTTCAGGCCCTCGGCGTAGGCGGCCATGATCCCGTACTCGATCCCGTTGTGGACCATCTTGACGAAGTGCCCGGCGCCCGAGTCGCCGCAGTACATGAAGCCGTTCTCGGCGTCGCTCGGCTCGCCCTCGCGACCCGGGGTGCGGCCGGCCGCGTCGACTCCGGGCGCGAGCGAGGCGAAGATCGGCTTGAAGCGGTCGAACGCCTCGCGGTCACCGCCGATCATCAGGCAGTAGCCGCGCTCGAGGCCCCAGACGCCCCCGCTCGTGCCGCAGTCCAGGTAGGAGATTCCGTGCTCGGCGACCTCCTTGGAGCGCCGGATGTCGTCGCGGTAGTAGGAGTTCCCGCCGTCGATGATCGTGTCGCCCTCCTGCAGCGCCTCGACGAGGCCGTCGACGGACTTCTGGGTGATCTCGCCCGCCGGCACCATCACCCAGACCGCACGCGGCGGCTCGAGCCTCTCCGCGAGCTCCTGCAGCGATCCGGCCCCGACCGCGCCCTCGGACTCGAGCTGCTTCACCGTGTCGGCGTTGACGTCGTAGACGACGCATTCGTGGCCGTCGCGCATCAGCCGCCGCACGATGTTCGCGCCCATCCGGCCGAGTCCGACCATTCCAAGCTGCATATCGGGGTGCTCCTTCGATCTCGATGGTGGTCGCGCGGACACTACCCGCGCAACCGCATCCCGATGTCGGCGCGGTGTCGTCCGGGAGACAGCGCGACCGCTCAGCCGAGCGAGACCGTGTACAGCTTGCGGAGCGTCTCCCGCACCCGCCACACGGTCCGCTCCCCGCCGGCGAACGAGCCGACGACGCCCGGTGAGAGCTCGAGCGTCGACCCGTCCTCGATCTCGACCGTCGCACGGCCGCTGAGCACGAGGAACACCTCGGGCGCCTCGACGTCGGTGCCGACCCCGGGAGTGATCTCCCAGATGCCGCTCTCCACGGCCCCGTCGGGAGAGGCCCAGAGCGCGCGCTCGGCGGTCGCGGGCGCGCCCTCGAGCACCTGCTCGGGAGGCAGCGGCTCCGACGCCCCGAGCGCGAGCCCCGACGCGTCCAGCGCGAACGGCGGGGCGCCGGCGCGACTGCCCGCGCTCACGCGGCGGCGCGCGTCGACAGACCGAGGAACTCGCCCGCCTCGATCAGCACGGTCCGCATCGCCTCGACGATCTCGTCGAGCACCGCGTCGTCGGCGACAAGCGGCGGCGCGATCTGGAGCACCGCCTCGCCACGGTCGTCGGCGCGGGCGATCAGCCCCGCCTCACGCAGGCGAGCGGGCAGGAACCCACGCAGCAGCGATTCGCGCTCGTCAGCTCCCAGGCGACCGTCGCCGCGACCGTTGACGAACTCGACCGCCCAGAAGAAGCCGCAGCCGCGCACGTCTCCGACCACCGGCAGCTCGCGGAGCCGGTCGAGACGGGCGCGCAGGCCGTCCTCGTGCGCGCGGACGTTCTCGAGCACGCCCTCGCGCTCGAAGATCTCGAGGTTCTTCAGCGCCGCGGCCGCGCACGCCGGGTGGCCGCCGAACGTGATCCCGTGCAGGAGCGTGCGCTTGTCCTCGTACAGCGGCGCCGCCACCTTCTCCGAGCAGAGCACCGCGCCCATCGGCAGGTAGGCGGAGGTGAGCCCCTTCGCGGTCGTGATCAGATCGGGGACGGCGCCGAACCGCGTGACGCCGAACCATTCGCCGAGGCGCCCGAAGCCGGTGATCACCTCGTCGGCGACGAGCAGGATCCCGTGGCGGTCGGCGATCTCGCGCAGCCCGGGCCAGTACCCCTCCGGCGGGACGAGGCAGCCGCCGGCGTTCTGGACGGGCTCGGCGATGATCATCGCGATCGTGTCCGGACCCTCGGCCTGGATCGTCTCCTCGATCTCGGCCAGGCGCGCGGCGCACAGCTCCGCGTCGGACAGGCCGGTGCGGAACGAGCCGGTGTGCTCGACGTGGCGGACCTCGATCGCCGACGGGTCGAACGTCTGCTTGAAGCGCGGCACGCCGGTGAGCGCGAGCGCCCCCAGCGTCACGCCGTGGTACGCGTTCCGCCGGGCGATCGCCTTGCGTCGCTGCGGCTCGCCGTTCGCGTCGTGGTACTGGCGCACGAGCTTCCATGCGGCCTCAACCGACTCCGAGCCGCCGCTCGTGAAGAACACGCGGTCGACACCGGGGGGCGCGATGTCCGCAAGCCTGTCGGCGAGCTCGAGCGCCGTCGGATGGGCGCTGCCCCAGAGCGTCGAGAACGCGAGCTTCGTCATCTGGCCGGCGACCGCGGCCGCCATCTCCTCGCCGTGCGAGTAGCCGATCTGCGCGCAGAACAGGCTGGAGAGCCCGTCGACGTAGCGGCGCCCCTCGGTGTCGAACACGTGCACGCCCTCGCCGCGCTCGATCACGGTGAGCTCCGCGCCGCCCTCGACGAAGTCGCCGTTGCGCGCGAAGTGCAAAAGCGTTGAACCCTGGTCGACCGGCATCTGCCCTGGAACCTCCTGCGTGGGGACGTGTGGACGACCGATTCTGCGCGCCCGGCCGCCGCCCCGGGCGGTCGCTCTGTCTGAAGCTCCCGGGGCGAGTGTGGACGGGATGGATGAGGCGGCGGCCGGGGCGGCGCGCCTAATCTTGCCCGCGATGGGCTTCCTCGGTCTCCCGGCGCGCGCGGCCGGCACGCGGCGCAACGGCGGTCCTCGCCACGTGGCCGGCGGATGGCACAACGCCGGCCTGTACCGCCCGTCCGTCGCGCGCCGCAACGGCGGCATCTCGCACTGGTACGCGGAGATCGGGGTCCCGCCGACCGCGCCGCCCGCGCGTGCGCCGCTCGAGGGCGATGTCCGCGCCGACGTCGTGATCGCCGGCGGCGGCTTCACCGGCCTGTGGACCGCCTACTACATGTCGCGGGCGCGCCCGGACGCGGAGATCGTCGTCCTGGAGCGCGAGTTCGCGGGGTTCGGGGCGTCCGGCCGCAACGGCGGCTGGGTCTCCGACCATTACGCCGGCAACCGCGAGCGCATGGCGAGGACCCACGGACGCGAGTCGGTGCTCGCGTTGCAGCGCGGGATGCGGGGCGCGATCGACGAGATCATCTCCGTGTGCCGCGCGGAGGGGATCGAGGCCGACCTCGTCAAGGAGGGCGTGCTCATGGTCGCCCGGAGCGCCGCGCAGGAGGCGCGGATGCACGCCGCGCTCGCCGAGGAGCGGGCGTGGGGACTCGGGCCCGAGGACGTGATCGCGCTGAGCGCCGCGGAGCTCGAGCAGCGCGTGCGGGTCTCCGGCGCGCGCGGGGCGCTCTTCTCACCCCACTGCGCGCGCGCGCAGCCGGCCAAGCTCGTCACCGGCCTGGCGCGCGCGGTCGAGCGCCGCGGCGTGCGGATCTGCGAGGACACGACGGTCCTGGCCCTGGAGCCCGGGCGCGCGGTGACCGATCGTGGCACCGTGAGCGCCCCTGTCGTACTCCGCTGCCTGGAGGGCTTCACGCCGTCGGTCGCCGGCGCCGAGCGTGAGCTTTTGCCCTTGAACTCGGCCATCATCGTCACCGACCCGCTCGGCGAGGAGCGCTGGGCGCGGATCGGCTGGGAGCGTGAGGCGGTCCTCGGCGACATGGCCCACGCCTACATGTACGCGCAGCGAACCGCCGACGGGCGGATCGCGCTTGGCGGCCGGGGCGTGCCGTACCGGTTCGGCTCGCGCACCGACAACTACGGCGAGACCCAGGCGGCCACGATCCGCCAGCTCGTGTCGATCCTGCACGCGATGTTCCCGGCGACGATCGACGTCGCGATCGACCACGCCTGGTGCGGCGTGCTCGGCGTGCGCCGCGACTGGACCCCGACCGTCCGCTTCGATCCCGCGACCGGGCTCGGCGACGCCGGCGGCTACGTCGGCAGCGGCGTCAGCACGACGAACCTCGCCGCGCGCGTGCTCGTCGACCTCGTGACCGGCGAGGACAGCGAGCTGGTCCGCCTCCCGTGGGTGCGTGACCGCGCCCGCCGCTGGGAGCCCGAGCCGCTGCGCTGGCTCGGCGCCCGGCTCGTCTACGGCCTGTACCGGGCCGCCGACCGCCGCGAGAGCGCGTCCGACAGCGCCGCGACCGACCCGCTCGCCCGGCTCGCCGGCCTGATCTCCGGCCGCTGAGACCGCGCCCCGCCCACCCCCGCCGGCGCTCGCCGCGAACGGTCAGGCACCGTCGCCGGGCACCTGGAGCGCATCGATGCTCGTATCGCGCAGCAAGGCGCTCCGGGTGCTGCCCCCGCGGCTTCAGCTTCCCAGAGACGCCGCTGGGGCGCCGGAGCCGGCCGCCGCGGCACGCGGGGAGCGGATCACGAGCACCGCGTCGGCGTCGCGGTCGCCGCTGGCGACGTACGAGTGAGCGACATCGCTCACCCAGGTGGCCGAGTCGCCGACCGAGAGCGCCACCTCCTCGCCCGCAGGTCCGGCCCGCAGCGCGCCCGCGACGAGCAGCAGGTGCTCGGTCACCCCGGGGCCGTGGGCACCCGCGTCGCGTCGGGCCCCCGCGTCCAGGCGCAGCCGGTACACCTCGACGGTCTGGGCGCCGTCGTCGGTCACGTCGAGGAGCACGGCACGAACCCCCGGCGATGCGATCTCGGCACCCACTCGCTCGGCGAGCAGCGTGGCCAGCGGCACCCCGAGCGCCCCGGCAAGCGCGTACAGGGTGGCGAGGGTCGGGTTGCGCGTCCCGTTCTCGATCTCCGACAGCGACCCCTTGCCGACGCCGGCGACGCGCGCCAGCGCGCCGAGCGACAGGCCGCGCGCGCGCCGGGCCGCGCGCAGGCGCTCTCCGACCAGGCCCGCGATCTCGTCCACCATCGTCCTCCCCGGGACGATACCGACCCGGGTTCTGCGAACAGAACATCCAGTACTGTTCCGTATATGGAACGCCACGGTGGCGACATGCGGTTCTGGAGGGTCGGTCGAAGACACCGCGCTCGGCTTCGCCGCCACCGCCGGCAGATCGCGGCCGGCCTCGGGATCGGGCTCGTCGGCTACGCGAGCTCGTTCGCGGTCGTGTTGGCGGGGCTGCGGGCGGTCGGCGCCACGACCGCGCAGGCGACGTCCGGCCTGCTCGTGCTGTGCACGGCGGTCGGGGCCGCGACGCTGCTGCTGACCCACCGCCACCGGATCCCGATCACGATCGCCTGGTCGACGCCGGGAGCCGCGGTGCTCGCGGGCAGCGGCGCGGTACACGCCGGCTGGCCGGCCGCCGTCGGCGCGTTCATGGCCGTCGGGATGCTGGTCGGGCTCACCGGGCTGTGGCCGCGGCTGGGCGCGCTCATCACCGCGATCCCGGCGTCGATCGCCCAGGCGATGCTCGCCGGGGTCGTACTCCAGATCTGCCTGGCCCCGCTCCACGGGCTGGCCGCGCACCCGGCGGAGGACCTGCCGATCCTGATCGCGTGGCTCGTGCTCATCCGCGCAGCGCCGCGCTGGGCGGTGCCGGGCGCGTTCGCGGTCTCGCTGCTCGTCGCCGGGACGCTCGCCGTCGGCCACGGCGGTCTCGCCGGGCCGGTGCTCCCCCACCCCGTGCTCACCGCGCCGCGGGTTTCGGTCTCGGCGCTCATCGGGCTTGCGCTGCCGCTCTACGTGGTGACGATGGCCGCGCAGAACGTGCCCGGAGTCGCGATCATGAGCTCCCACGGCTACACGATCCCGTGGCGCGACGCGATGGCGACAACCGGTATCGGCTCGATCCTCTGCGCCGTGCTCGGCGGCCACGCGATCAACCTCGCCGCGATCACCGCCTCCGTCCCCGCCTCGGCGGAAGCGCATCCGGATCCCGCGCGCCGCTGGCCGGCCGCGATCGCGTTCGGCGTCACGTATCTGTGCCTGGCCGCGGTCACGACCGCGCTCACGACGCTGCTCGGCGACGCCCCCGTCGACGTGGTCGGCACCGTCGCCGCGCTCGGCCTGCTGAGCACGCTCGGGTCGTCGCTCGGCGCCGCGACGACGGACGCGACGCAGCGGACGGCGGCGGCGATCACGTTCGTCGTCGCCGCCTCCGGAATGACGATCGCCGGGGTGGCCGCGCCGACCTGGGCGCTCGTCGCCGGCCTCAGCGTGCGGGTGGCGCTCAGACCGCGCGTGCGGCCGGCCACCGAATAGTGGATGCGGCACACGACGCCGCGACGGCTCGGTTCGTGGGCCCGCCGCACGACCGGCGGCCGCGCCGGGTCGCGACTCAGCGCCGAGAGCGCTCGCCGACGTACGGCAGCGCCCGCAGGGCGACGTCGAGCGTCGTCAGCTGCGCCGCATCGGAGAGGTCGACGCCGAGCAGCCCCTCGATGCGCGCGATGCGGTGGTAGAGCGCCTGGCGGTGGAGGTGCAGGTCGCGCGCGGCGCTCGCCTTGTGCCCCCCGTGCGCGCAGAGCGCCTGGAGCGTGCCGAGCAGCGCGAGCTTGTGGTCGCGGTCGTGCTTTAGCACCGGGCCGAGGTTGCGCTGCACGAACTCGGCGAGGACGCCATCCTCGTGCACGGCCGCCAGCAGCCGCTCGAGCTCCGTCTCGCGCGCGTCGTACCACGGCCGCTCGGGCAGCCGGCGCGCGGCCGCCGCGGTCTGGGCCGCGACGCGGAGCGCGGCACCGGCGCCGCTCCAGTCGACGGGTCCGTCGACGCCGACGATCGTCCGGGTGCCGGGTCTCCGGCGCGACCAGACGCGCGCGACGACGTCCCCGATCCGCTCCGCGACGGCGACGCGCTCGGCGGACAGGCGCTCGGCCCGGGCGGCCCGTTCCGCGGCACCGCGTCCACCGGCGGTCGACCGGCCCGGAAGCGCCGTCAGCGCGAGCAGCGGCTCCTCGCCCGCCCGCCCGCCGCAGAGGACGGGCGTCGCACGCCCCTCGAGCTCGCGCTGCAGGTCGCCGAGCAGCGCGGCGCGCACCTGCCCGGGGCTCGGCGGCACCTCGACGACGGCGACCGCGAGCAGGTCCGAGCCCTGCGGGCGGAACCCCATGCGCTCGGCCTGGCGCGCCGCCTGCGTCCCGCTGCTCACTCCGTCGGCCAGCTCGGCGAGGAGGTTGCCCCGCTCGCGCGCGAGCAGCTCGTCCTCCTCGCGCGCCCGCAGCAGGGCGAGCGCGACGATCCCGGCCGCGTGGCGGAGCGCGATCTGGTCAAGCTCGGTCGGAGCGCGGCGCGTCGGAAGCAGGACGAGCCGGCCGGGCCGGCCGCCCGGGCCCATCGGCACGGGCTCCGCGATCCCCGCCTGGGCGCCCGCGCTCTCGAACGCGTCGAGGTCGTCGCCACCGCCGGCGTGGAACAGCATGCGACCGCCGCCCGATTGCAGGAACACGGGGTTGCCGAGCACGTCGGAGAGGGTCCGCAGGAGCTCGGGCAGACCGTGGCCGTCGAGCATCACCGCGATCAGCCGCTCCTTGATCCTCTCGCCCTCGCGCAGCAGCCCGTACTGGCGGTTGACGAGCTCGGTGTGGATTGCCTCCGTGACCCGCACGAACGGCACCTCCCGCCGCAGCGCGACGAGCGGCAGGCCCGCGTGCGCCGCGGCCTCGCGCAGCGCCTCCGGGATCGCCTGCAGGCTCGAGCCGAGCTCGATCACGAGCGCCGCCACGCCCCGCTCGGCGAGCTCGGCGATGAACGCCCGCTGCTCCTCGGCGCGGTGGGCGAGACCCATGCCGGTCGTCAGCAGCAGCTCCCCTCCGGCGAGCAGCGAGGCGATGTTCGGGACCTCACCCGCATGCACCCAGCGGATCGGCCGCGCGAGCGCCTCATGGCCCGCGAGCACCTCCGGCAGGCCGCGCCGCAGAGCCGGCAGCGCAAGCGCCTCCGCGACGGTGATCGTGGTCGAGCGGTCCGGCGTGGCCTCCATCGGGGGGGACATGATGACGCGCCCGTGGGCAGACTGTCCGACGGGACGGCGGCTGCCGCGACAGGGTGCTCAAGGCCGCCGTCGGCGCGCCGCGTACGCTCTCGCCACGATGGTCTGGGGAGGACACTCAGCGGAGCGCGCCGGTGACCCCGCCCTGGCCTGAGCGGCCGCCGAGCGCGGCCGAGCGCGCCGCCTATGCGGACGCGACCCTCCGCTCCTACTGGCTCGACTCGCTTCGCCCGCGCAACCCCGAGCCGCGCCTCGAGGACCGCGTCGAGGCCGACCTCTGCATCGTCGGCGGCGGCTATACCGGGCTGTGGGCGGCTCTCCATGCGATGCGGCGAGATCCGCGGCGGCGGGTCGTCGTGCTCGAGGCGGGCCGCTGCGGCGAGGGCGCGAGCGGACGCAACGGCGGCTTCCTCGACGCCTCGCTCACCCACGGCCTGGCGAACGGCCTCGCGCGCTTTCCCGAGGAGATGCACACGCTCGAGCGCCTCGGACTGGAGAACTTCGACGGCCTGGCGGCCGACGTTGAGCGCCTCTCGATCGACGCCGAGCTGGAGACGCCGGGGTACCTGCAGGTCGCGATGGAGCCCCATGAGCTCGCCGGCCTTCAGGAGGCGGCGGGACTCGCCCGCGAGTACGGGGGCGAGGCGACAGTGCTGTCGACCGAGGAGATCCGGGAGGAGGTCCGCTCGCCACTGTATCTGGGGGCGATCTGGAGCCGACGCGGCGCGGGGCTCGTGCATCCGGCCAAGCTCGCCGACGGCCTGCGGCGCGCGGCCGTGGCGGCGGGCGTGAGCGTGTTCGAGCACTCGCCCGTGCTCGGAATCGCGGCGGAGGGAGCGGGCGTGCGGG
Source organism: Solirubrobacteraceae bacterium (assembly GCA_035294545.1). GTDB lineage: Bacteria > Actinomycetota > Thermoleophilia > Solirubrobacterales > Solirubrobacteraceae > Palsa-465. Next base: position 11,125 of record DATGKS010000054.1, read on the forward strand.
TCTCGTCGGCCGCGGGCGGGGCGGTGTCCTGCGCGCGGGCGCTCGTGGGAACGAGCGCCTATCCGGCGGTGCCCGGCGTGCGGGCGATCTCGCGGTACGTGGCGCCGGTCTACGACTACGCGCTGATGACCGAGCCACTCGGGGCGCGCCTGGCGGACGTCGGCTGGCAGAACCGCCAGGGGATCGGCGACGGCGGCAACCAGTTCCACTACTACCGGCTCTCCCGCGACGGGCGGATCCTGTTCGGCGGCTATGACGCCGTCTATCGCCGCGGCGGTCCGGTCGCCGACCGGCTCGACGACCACGACGCGACGTTCGGCCGCCTCTCCCAGCACTTCTTCACGGTCTTCCCGCAGCTGGAGGGCGTGCGCTTCACCCACCGCTGGGGCGGCGCCATCGACACCTGCAGCCGCTTCTCGGTGTGCTTCGGCTCCGAGCTCGGTGGCCGCGTCGTGTGGGCCGTCGGCTACACGGGCCTCGGCGTCGGCGCGACCCGCTGGGGCGCCGAGGTCGCGCTCGACCTGCTCGACGGGCGCGACACCGAGGCGACCCGCCTGCGCTTCGTGCGCACCCGCCCGCTGCGGTTCCCACCCGAGCCGCTGCGTTGGGCGATCATCCAGCTCACCCGCAACCGCCTGGCCGCCGCCGACCGGCGGGAGGGCCGGCGCGGGCTGTGGCTGGGGACGCTCGACCGGCTCGGGCTCGGGCTTCGACAGCTGAGCCGCGGCGCGGCGGCCCGCTCGCGTCGCCGTCCATGCACCGACGCTTGCCGCATGCGCGGCGCACCGGCACGGCATCGAAAACGTCGGGAGCGGTCCACGGACGCGACCCAGACCGACGTACACCGCGGTGGCCGCGGCTGACGTCGGCTTCGCCGGCCCTGCCGCGCTCGCTCCCGACGAAAGCCGCACGCCGCGCGCGCACACGGGACGCTCACCGAG
>DATGKS010000055.1:0-25442 GCA_035294545.1 Solirubrobacteraceae bacterium
GACCTGGACACGCTCGCCATCCGAGCCCGGTGAAACACTCCCCTAAGCCCACTCCACCAGGGCACCCAACCAAGCCTGACTCGGCCGCGCCACTCCAGCGCGGCCGTTTCAGTGCAGCCGTTTATCCGGGGCAAGTAGCTAGTAGTCAAACCGTGGCCACAGCGCTCTGTAGTAGCGCTGTGGCCGACGCGTGTGCGGGTCGGGACGCGCTCGCAATGCATTGCCTCGCAGGACTGGTGGTGTACCGGCGGTCGCCTCACGAGTGCATTGGTCCCTCGGTGGGGCTTCTTCCCACAAGCGCTTCGGCGACGAACGAGAAGCGCGGCGCTTGAGCCGTCGCCGGGCTACTCCTACGAGCCGGCGTACTTGGCCCAAAACGCGGCAATGTCGCCGGCCGCACGCCGCCATGGGTCAGCTGGGCGCGGCTCGCCGACGTACTCGTCGCCGACATCGACCACGCAGACGGGAGCGCCGCTGGCTCTGAGCGCGCACGCGCGATGCTGACCGTTGGTCACGCTCCGGCCCTTGGGACGGCACACGATCGGATCGAGGAACAGCGACGAGCACCACCGGCCCTCCGCAGACTCCCCAAGCTCGGCCTCAACGGCCGCAACCGCGTCCTCGAGCGTCGCGTCGTTTGCAAGGGAGCGAAACACACCGACGCTGACCTCAGCGATCCGGAGCCAGTCGGCTCGGTGGTAACTGCACGCCGCCAGCTCATCGTCAGTGAGCGTCAAGAACCACTGCGCGCCCACTGCCGGATCCGGATGACCGCTCGACGAATAGAGAGCCTCGACTCGCTCAAATCGTTTACTCCATTTGCAACCTGAGGGATTGTGCGGCCACGGCAGGTCGGCCACCGCGATGACACACAGGTCGCGCAAACGCTCACGAGGTAGGTCAGGCGGCGGGATCAGGCCGAGCAATGGGTGCTGCTCACCGCCGAAGAACGCGCATGTGGCCTCGTCGACCTCGCCACCGGCGACTGGGCTGACACCGACAAGTGTCATCAGGGCGCCTACAGGTCGTCGCTTAAACACGATCCCGTCATCCGAGTCAGAAAGCTCGGTCCAGCCAGGGCCACGGGGATCGTGGGGGAAGTTGACGAAGACGCGGAGGGGTTGGAGGCCAGGGAAAGCGCGCCGTAGGTCCCGGAGGAGGCTCTCGGCGGCGTTCACCGACGATGCACCCGGGTTGTCATCCGGTTCGACCACGACGGCTACCCCTTCGCCGGTCTCGAGCCGAAAGATGCGCAGCCACGCGATGGAGCGTCGGTCGTAGGTGAATAGATCTTTGAACAAGAGAGCCGCCGCCATCGTTGGGACATTGTCCCGCACTCCACCGACGGCAAGGATTGCTCGTGGACTATCGCATTGCTCCCCGGGGCGGCGCATGTCGCACGACTGCTTCCGGGGACAAGGCGCTCGTCCGTTGCCCGCGCGCCCCGCAAGCGCGTTGCCGCGATTCCGGACGCCAGCGATGTGCTTGCTACCGAGGCGATCAGCGCCCTCCCGCAAGCGGACTGCGCTGTTGCTCTCGTGGTCGAGGGCATCGGCGGCGATCGGCACTGACTCCCGCTCTGGACGAGTTGCGAGCGTGTCTGAGGCGGGGGCAATGCCCAGCGGGTGCCTACGCACTGGCGCCGTCGCCGCAGCGTGTTCGCTACGGCCGGGCCGTCTGACGCCGGGGACGCCGACGAGCGCTTCGCCGTGGTTCCAATATCGCGGTCCAGGCCGAGCGGGACAACCCCTTGCGCGAACAGGATTGTCGAGCCGAGCGCTGCCGAGCTCGACCAAGGCGCTGCGCTCGCCTTGCTGCGCGATTGTTGTGGTTATTCGTCTTCGGCGCGCTCGAGGGGCGAAGCCCCGAGACGTTCTGAAAGATCGCGTCGTTGGACACCAGCGAGACGCCGAGACGGACGGCCGTGGCGGCGAGCAAGCGGTCCGCGTTGTGCGCGCGCTGCGCCAGAGGGTGGCCGACGCGCCGGGAGTCGGCCCTGAGTTGGGCGTGGATCATCACGAGCTCAGGGCCGCTGTGAACGATCTCGACCTTGGCCAGGCGGCTCTCCAAGGCGTGCAGACGAGACGTTCCCCAGCCTCGATACGACGCTCCATACCGAACCTCGGCGGCGGTCTGGAAGGAGATGAAGGCCGGACGCCCCGCGATGATCGGCGCATAGCGCTCGGCCAACGCCGACCCGCTGATGAGCTCCGCGCTGAACACATCCGTGTCGATGACGACCGGCCGCGAGGCGCTGCGGTCACGACTTGACGGCAGCGAGGAACGCCTCAGCTTCCTCGCGTCTCAGATCCGCGATCACCATCTCCTCGTGGGAAGGCAGTGGCTGCGCTCGGCGCACCAGCTCCTCGACCGACAACCCTCGGTGCTGCTCACCGTCGGAGATGTGCCCGCTGGACTGCCATCGCCTCAAGTCCACCGCCACGTCACACCCGCCGAGCGACCCACGCCGAGCCCTGCTGACCCACGTTCCAGCTCGACAGAGCAGACATCCAGCTCGACAGAGCAGACATAGACATACACTCCACGCACTCGGTGCTCCCGCCACAAGATGCCCGAAGACGTCCCGTCAGGATGAGGCGAACGACAGCACTGAAGACAGGACGGGCGAGAGCCCCAACCGGGTCCTCGCGCGCGGATGAGGATGCCCCGCCATCCGGGCGGAGCGGACAACCACGCGCGCTGCGCCGCTCGGAACGGCCCCGGGCCCTCGGCGGACAAACGTTGGCAGTCGCGCGGATACGGAAGCGATGACCTCGCGTCCGGCTCGGTGAGGATCCCGCGCACGTTCACGGCCCGACCTGAGCCGGGACGCCTTGGGACGTCTCGAGGACGGGTTCGTCTTGGGACGGCTTCGGACGAATGCCTGCTCATCACAATCACCAACCTCACCACCACAGGCCGACCGCGTGATGGTTGCCCGTGCCGGTTGCCCGGAGACCGCAGCGGGTCGGCGCATAATGAGAGTCGGCGCCAAATCCCTTGCCATCATTGACGATCCGGCGACTGGGCGGTGACGGGCTCGAACCGCCGACTTCCTCCTTGTAAGGGAGGCGCTCTACCAGCTGAGCTAACCGCCCGCGGCCGTCGATCCTACCCGGGAGCATGAAGAGTGGGGGGGGCGAATTCCGGGCCGCGCGTTCGCGTCCTCGCGTCCGCTCGCCATCGGTGCGGTTCGCCGGGAGGCGTGCGCGGCAGGCCGCACGGACGATCTCGTCCGCACAGCGCCGGTCGCGCGGGCACGGGCGCGAGCGGTGACGACGCCACCCGCCCTACCATCGGACCGGTGAGCAGCGGCTTCGGAGGCTTCGACCCTCAGCGGGCGGTCGACCAGATCAGGCGTCTGGCGGCCGACGCGCCCGCGCACCTGCAGGGTGGGTTCGAGCGGCTCGTGCGGGACTCGCCGCCGCAGCGGCTCGAGCAGCTGATGCGCTCGCCGGCGCGCCGACCGGTGCTCGACGGGATCTTCTGGCAGATGCCGCGGCAGGTCGACGCGAGCGTGGCGGCGGGCACGACGACCGCGATCCGCTGGGTGGTGACCGGCCGGGCCGACGGCGGCAGCGACGTGTATCAACTCGTCATCGAGGACGGCCATGCGCGGTCGGAGCGGGGCGAGACGGTCGAGGCGCGGCTCACGGTGACGCTCGACGGGGTCGAGTTTCTGAAGCTGGCGAGCGGCAACTCCGACCCGATGCAGGCGTACTTCACCGGCCGGATTCAGCTGAGCGGGGACATCATGGTCGCGGCCAAGCTCGCGCAGATGTTCCGGATGCCGGGGGCGGCGAAGCCCGAGACCGGGAACGGCGCCACACCCGGCGGCTGAACGTCGGCGCTCGGCGGGAAAGGTCGCGTGAGGCGACCCGCGGCGTCGAGCGCTCCGCCGCCGGAGCCCTCCCCCGCCCCCGCTGCCTCAGCCGCCGCACGCGGCGCACCCGCGGCTCTATGCTCGGTCGTCATGGAGGAGGCCGGGACCGAGTCACCCGCCGCGATCGAGCTGCGCGGCGTCGTCAAGCGCTTCGGCGCGCTCACGGCGGTCGACGGGATCGACCTCGCGGTCCCCCCGGGGATCTGCCTCGGGCTGCTCGGGCCGAACGGGGCCGGGAAGTCGACGACGATGCGCATGCTCACCGCGCAGGCGATCGCCGACGAGGGATCGATCAGCATCCTCGGATTCACGCTGCCGCGGGAGTCGAAGCGGGCGCGGATGGCGATGGGCGTCGTGCCCCAGCAGGACAACCTCGATGTCGAGCTCACGTGCCGCCAGATCCTGAGCGTGTTCGCCCGCCTGTACCGCGTCCCCAAGTCCGAGCGCTCCGACGCGATCGACCGGGCGCTGAGCATCGCGAACCTCGGCAACCGAGCCGACACGATCGTCAAGGAGCTCTCGGGTGGGATGCGGCGGCGACTGCTCGTCGCCCGCGGGCTCATCCACCGCCCCCGGCTCGTGCTGCTCGATGAGCCGACCGTCGGCCTGGACCCGCAGGTCCGCCAGGAGCTGTGGTCGCTCGTCGACTCGCTGCGCACCGACGGCACGACGGTGCTCATGTCGACCCACTACATCGAGGAGGCCGAGCGGCTCGCCGACACCGTCGCGGTCATGTCGCACGGGAAGATCATCGCCCGCGGAACGCCCGGTGAGCTCGTGCGCGCGCACGCCGGCCGCGAGGTGATCGAGGTCTACGGCCCGCCGGCGCACCTGGCGAGCGTCGAACGCCAGGCGGCGGACAACGGCTGGGCTCACCGGCGCAGCGGCCCGGCCGTTGCGCTGCTCGGCGCCGAGGCGCTCGACGGGCAGGCGCCCGAGGGCGTGCGCCGCCCGGCGAACCTGGAGGACGCGTTCGTCACGCTCACCGGAGAGATGATCGAATGAGACGATGCGTCTCGCCCAGCGGCTCCCGCGTGGGCGTCACCGACGCGCGGATGGCGGCGTGAGCGCCTCCGTTTCGCGCGCGCGCGTCCCGCGCCGGATCCACCGGCTCGAGCCCGCCGCGCTCGCCGGCGTGATGAGCCGCGACATCGTCATCTTCAGGCGCTACTGGAAGGCGACGACGTTCTCGTCGATCGTGCAGCCGACGATCTACCTGCTCGCGTTCGGGCTCGGGTTCGGCTCGCTCGTCTCGCACGTCGGGCACGTGCGCTACGTCGAGTACGTCGCGACCGGGGTGGTGGCGACGGCGGTGCTGTTCTCCTCCGCCTTCCCGGGGATGTTCAACACGTTCATCCGCTGGCAGTTCCAGCGCACGTACGACGCGCTCCTCGCCGCGCCCGTCGACGTCGAGGAGCTGATCACCGCGGAGATGCTGTGGGTCTCGGTGCGCGCGGGGATCTACGGGATCGCGCCACTGCTCGTCGGGTTCGCCTTCCACCTCACGCCGGAGCCGGGCATGCTGCTCGTTCCGCTGATCGGATTCGTGGCCGGCTTCGGCTTCTGCGGCTTCGGAGTGCTGATCGCCGCGGTCGCCAAGACGATCGACAACTTCAGCTACGTGACGAGCGCGGTGCTCACGCCGATGTTCCTCGTCGCCGGGACGTTCTTCCCGATCACCTCGCTGCCGGGCGTGCTGAAGACGATCGCGCTGTTCAACCCGCTCTACCACTGCGTCGCGCTCGTGCGCGACGTGTCGCTGAACGAGTTCCACGGCGGCGCCGATCTCGTCCACGTCGCCGTGCTCCTCGCCTGGGCGCTGCTCACCTGGCGGCTTGCGGTCTGGCGCCTGGAGAGACGGCTGATCGACTGAACCGTCGCGGTGCCGTCGACCGGCGTCGGCGGGGATCCGCCGATCCGTCACCGAAGGGCCGGCACCTCCGTCAGGGGGACCACGCGCTCCAGCAGCGTCCGCGCGGCCGCGATCACCAACTCGCGCCGGTACGTGGTGGCGAACGCGAAGCGACGGTCGGGCTCGGACTCCGCCGCGTCACCGAGATCCCGAGCGACGAGCGCACCCGCGAAGTGGGGGGCGACGACGAGCACGCTCCATTCGCCGGCGAGCGGGTCGTCGGGGCCGATCGACGCGCCGCGCACGCCGGCGACGGGCTCGACGTCGAGGCCGACGGCGAGCGCGGCCACGAGGCTCGCGCCGTGGTGCAGCAGGCGATAGCGGATCGCGGTGCTCGGCGTGAAGTGGCGCGCGTCCTGGAAGGCCGAGAGCACGACGGCGCCCTCCCCGATCTGCAGCGCCCGGTTCTCCAGGTGATGGCTCATCGGGAGGAGCAGGCTCTTCGTGGTCGTGGCGGTCGGGCAGCCCGCGGCGACCACCTCGAACGGCGTCCGGCCGGTGGCGAGCGCGGCGGCCACCGACGGCCGGCGCCAGGCGCGCTCGCGGGCGGGTGCGGGTCGGGGGGCGACGGAGGGCAGGGGTCCGGGGCGACCCCACAGGTAGCCCTGTCCAAGGCTCGCGCCGAGGGCACGGGCGATCGAGACGTGCTCCCGTGTCTCGACGCCCTCCGCGAGCACGGCGGCGCCGGTGCGCTCGCGCTCGGCGGCGACCGCCGAGACGATCGCGGCCTGCTCGGTCGAGGGGCGATCCTGAACGAGGCGGAGGTCGAGCTTGATCACGTCGGGCTCGACGAACGGCAGCAGCGCGAGCGATCGCACGTCGGCGCCGAGGTCGTCGAGCGCGATCCCGCGCCCGGCCGCCCGCTGCTCGGCCACGACTCGCGAGAGCTCGGCGGGACGGCTCGTCACCGCGCGCTCGGTGATCTCCAGGACGAGCTCCAGCTCCCGTCGAGCGCGCGCCCACAACGCGGCGTGCCGCTCCGGGCAGGCGGTGCCGATCGCGGCCGGCTCGCAGTTGAGGAACAGGTACGCGCTCCGCCCCAGGCCCGACACGAGCGCCGCCTCCACGGCCCGCGCCCGGCAGAGCCAGTCGAGCTCCGTCACCAGGCCGGCCACCTTGGCGGCGGCGAACAGGCGGTCCGGTCGCTCCAGCGCCGAGCCCCGCGGCCCGCGCGCGAGCGCCTCGTACGCGACGACGGCATCATCGTCGAGGGAGACGATCGGCTGAAAGATGGGCCGGATCGCCCCGCGGGCGAGGATCGCCTCCAGCTCCGGCACGGCACCGAGCGGATCGAAATCCTCGTCGGCTGGGCCGGCCGCGGATCCGGCCCGGTGCACGTGAACGCGATCCTTCCCCGCGCGCTTGGCGATCTGGAGCGCCCGATCGGCATGCCCGAGCAGGTCCTCGGCGGTCCGCGCGTCGCGCGGGTACCTGCTGACGCCGACGCTCGCACGGATCGCGACTCGCGGTCCGGGTCCCCGCCGCCCGACGGGAAGCTCGACCGGCTCGTGCAGGCAGCGCAGGACACGGGTCGCGATCGCCCCGGCCGTCGACCACACGTCCTCGACGTCGCGCACGAGCAGCAGGAACTCGTCGCCGCCGGCGCGCGCGAGCAGATCCTCGGGCCGCACCGCGGCGCGCAGCCGGTCGGCGACCTCCCGCAGCACGTGATCACCGGCGGCGTAGCCGTGGGCGCCGTTGACCTCCCGGAAATCGTCGATGCCGATCGACAGCAGCGCGACCTGCCGGTCGGACACCTGTGCGGAGGTGATCGCCGGACCGAGTTCGTCGCGCAGCGCCGCACGGTTCGCGAGGCCCGTCAGCGGGTCCAGGCGCGACAGCTGGTCGATGCGTCGCATCGCGTCGATCCGGCCGGTGACGTCCTTCTGGATCCCGAGGTAGCGGACGACGCGGCCGTGAACGTCACGCTCGGGGGCGAGCGCGACCTCGTTCCAGAACGCGGTGCCGTCCGAGCGATAGTTGACGAGCGTGACGTACGCCTCGCGTCCGTCGGCGAGCGCGCGGCGCATGACGTCGACCGCGCGCGGATCGGAGTCGGGACCCTGAAGCACGCCGCACGACCCGCCGAGCAGCTCGGAGGCGGGGTACCCGGTGAGCTGCTCGAAGCCCTCGGACACGTAGACGAGCGGGAATCCCGGCTGCGTCGCGTCGGCGATGACGACCCCGGCCAGGCGTTCACGATCGGTGCCCATGCGAGCGGCAATCGGCCGGTCCGCCCCGCGCCTTGAGCGCCCCCGGCGATCCTCGACGGCATGCCGGGGGCCCCGGGCGGGCCGCCGCATCTGCTCAGGTGGTCACGCCGGCGCCGCTCCGGGCGCCGGCCGGCGGCTGGAGCGCCGGTGTCTCACCGAACCGCCCGAGCGTGATCGTGCCCGTCGCCCCCGCCCCCCGACCGTCGTTGCACACGTCGATGCGCCCGCCGCGCCGCGTCCGCCCGGTCGCCACGTAGCGCAGCGGATACGGGACGCCGGCGGCGGCGACCGCGATCGTGCTCGGGGTCGCGCCCGGGGCGTTGCCGGCGTCGCGCACGATCACCGCCCGGCGATGCTCGACGACCCGTCGGCGGCGCTCGACCGTGAGCCGGCCGTGGTCCTCGGTGAGGCAGCGGGCGAGCGTCCCCGGCGCGAGCGTGCCGAGCGAGTGCTCGATCGAGCGCCCGTCGCGCGCCGGCAGGAGCAGCCAGCGGCCGGCGAGCCGCCGCGCCCGGGAGCGCGCGGCCGCCGAGTGGCGCGCCTGGCCGAGCCAGAAGGGCGCGTTGGCGCGCAGGTACACGGTCCGGGAGAGCACGATGAGCTGAAAGCTCGTGCGCCCGACGGTCGTCGCCGCCTCGTAGCGCCGGTTCGAGACCGCCGAGAGATCGACGATCGTGTGCGTCCCGCCCTGACGGAGGTCCGCATGCATCGAGTAGTTGCCGACCCGGCGCAGCGCGGCCGCCGCGGCGGCGAGGATCGCGCGCGGAGAACGGGCGGCGAGCGCCGGCCCGGGGGGGCGGCGACGGCGGCGAGGGCGACGGTGACGGTGGGCGAGCGGCGCCCCGCCGCTCGGGCTCGTCCGCCGCGTCGTCTCCCCCTCGACCGTCGGCGTCGTCGCCGGGCTGGAGGTCGAGCGGGTGACGGTCGTCGTCACGTGCCGGACGGTCGTCGCGCCGCACGCGGCGACCACGAGCGCGGCGGCGAGCAGCAGGAGCGCGACGAGCGGGCGGGGCGGACGCATCGCCTCATCCTGGCAGCTTCCAACCGCTACAACTCGGCGCGGTGCTCTACCCCCTCCTCTACCGGCTCGTGCTGGCGCGCGTCGACGCCGAGACCGCGCACGTGCTCACCGCGCGGGCGCTCGGCGGGCTCGGCCGCCTCGCCCCCGGCCCGGTGCACGCGGCGCTGCGCGCGCTCGGCGGCGCGCCGGCACGCGACCCGGCGCTGCGCGTGCGGGCGCTCGGCCTCGAGTTCCCGAGCCCGCTCGGGGCCGCGGCGGGCCTCGACAAGAACCTCGACTGGTTCGAGGAGCTCGGCGCGCTCGGCTTCGGCTACGTGGAGATCGGCACGGTGACCGCCGAGCCGCAGCCGGGCAACCCGCGGCCCCGGATCCATCGCCTCGAAGCCGATCGGGCGCTCATCAACAGCATGGGCTTTCCCAACGCGGGCGCCGAGGCGGCGGCGCGCCGGCTGAAGCGCCGCCGGCGGACGCTCGTCGCGGCCAACGTCGGCCGCTCGAACCTCGCCGCTGACGCCGCGGCCGACTATCGGCGCTCGGTGGCGCTGCTCGCTCCCCACGCCGACCTGCTCGTGCTCAACGTGAGCTCGCCGAACACCCCGGGACTGCGCGACCTGCAGGCCGTCGACGCGCTCCGCGACCTCGTCGCGTCCGTCCGTGATGCGCTCGGAAGCGGCGCCCGTCCACCGCTGCTCGTCAAGCTCGCTCCGGACCTCGACGACAGGGCGATCGACGCGCTCGCCGACGTGGCGCTCGAGCTCTCGCTCGACGGGCTCGTGTGCACGAACACGACGACCGCGCGCGACGGGCTCACGGACCCGCCGGGCGTGCCCGGGGGGGTGTCGGGGGCGCCACTGAAGCGCCGCTCGCTCGAGGTGCTGCGCCGCGTGCGCGCCCGGACCGGCGACCGGCTCGTGCTCGTGTCGGTCGGCGGCGTCGAGTCCGCAGACGACGCGCTCGCCCGGATCCGCGCCGGCGCGACGCTCGTCCAGGCATACACCGGGTTCGTGTACGGCGGGCCGGCGTGGCCGGCGGCGATCAACCGCGGCCTCGCCGAGCGGGTGCGCGCGGTCGGCGCCGCGTCCGTGCAGGACCTCGTCGGCAGCGAGGCGTCCGCGGACCCGGCGTGATCCGGCCCCGGCGTGATCCGGCCCCGGGTGATCCGGCCCCGCCGAGGTGTTGAACATCCCGCGCTCCGCTCAAGCGGCGTGCGCGCCGCTCCGATGGCACGTCCGTGTCAGCACTGGACACGCACCCCGAACAAGCGTCCAGCGCCGCCGAGGAGGCGACAGCGCTCGAGATCGCGATCAACATCCGCCTGCAGGGGTTCCTCGAGCGCGCCGAGCGGCTGCGCGACCGGGCGCGGGCGGAGGGCGACGCGCACACGCTCGCGCGGGCCGAGCTGCTGATCGCCGAGCACACGGGGCGGCGGGGGGACATCGACGCCGCGATCGAGCGCCAGCGCGCGCTGCTGGAGCGCGCCCGCGCCGGCGGACGGGCGACGATCGAGGGCCGCGCGCAGTTCTACCTCGCCTCCAACTGGGAGCGCATCGGCCTGCGGACCGAGAGCCTCGAGGCTGCGAGCGACGGCGTCCGGCTGCTCGACCCGAGCTGCCCGCCGCACTGGCACGTCGAGCACCACATGGTGCTCGCGATGCTCACGAACTACGACCGGGCCGGCGGCACCGATCTTGAGCTGATGGAGGACGCGCTCCGCCGGGCGCGGGCGCTCGGCGATCCCGACGTGCTCCTGCTCGTGCTCAACAACTTCGCCTGGACGGCGCACCAGTCCGAGGAGGGCCGCCCGCGCGCCTACGAGCTGATGGAGGAGATGATCGTGCTCGTCGCCGAGGGCCGCGCCGTCCCGTCGGCCGCCGACCTCGACACGATGGGATGGCTGAGGCTCGCACGCGGGGAGCTGCGAGAGGCCGAGCGGTTGCTCGAGCTCGGCCTCAGCCACAGCGACCATGTCGAGCCCGACAGCGTCGCCGCGCTCCGCATCCACCTCGCCGAGATCCGCCGCCGGCAGGGTCGCTTCGACGCCGCCACCCGCCTCCTGGAGCACGGCCGCGCCCAGGCGCTCGCCACCAAGACGCCGGAGTTCGCGCTCGAGGCGCTCGACGTGCTTGCGGCGATCGACGCCGAGCGCGGCGACCACCGTCGTGCGTATCGCCGGCTGCGCCGGCTGCTCGAGGAGCGGGCGCGGTTCGAGCGCTCCGAGAGCGAGCGGCGCGCCGCCGTGCTGCAGAGCATCTACGCCACCCAGAACGAGCGCGACCAGCGCCGCTACTACCAGGAGCTTGCGATCCGCGACCCGCTCACCGGCATGTACAACCGCCGCTACCTGGAGGACCGGCTCGCGGAGCTGATCGGCGTCGGCGAGCTGGCGCTCGCGATGATCGACATCGACCATTTCAAGCGGATCAACGACGAGCACTCGCACGAGGCCGGCGACTCGATCCTGCGCCAGCTCGGGACGATCCTCGCCGACCACGCCCGGCGCATGTCCCCCGACGGCTTCGCTGTCCGGCTCGGCGGCGAGGAGTTCGTGATCGTCGCCCCGGACGTGAGTGCGACCCAGGCGGTCGCCTCGCTCACGCAGCTGCGCCGTTCGGTCGCCGTCCACCGCTGGGACGGTGTGCCCGCCTCGGTCGCGCCGACGATCAGCATCGGCCTCGCGACCTGCGGCCCCGGCGCCGGCGACACGCGCGCAACGCTCCTTGCCCGCTCCGACGAGCTGCTCTACCGGGCCAAGCGCGCCGGCCGCAACCGCGTCGTGAGCGACGACACCGCGCCGCCGGTGCTCCCGCCGCGGAACGCGCCCCCGCGCCGGGTCCCCGCCGGGCCCGATCCGGTGCCCGGCATGGGGCTGACGGCGGACACCCACCGGCAAGCCCAGGCCATAATCCGTACTTGAACTCAGGTTCGGTTCGTGCTGTGATTGCGCCCCCATGGGCGCCCCCGCCGAGCCCGCCTCCGTCGCCGACACGACGCCGCCGCGCCGCGTCGACGTCGTTGTCGTCGGCGCCGGCCTCGCCGGCCTGACCGCGGCGCGCGAGCTCACGCGCGCCGGACGCTCGGTCGTCGTGCTGGAGGCGCGCCCGCGCGTCGGGGGCCGAACGCTCAACCACGAGCTTGGCGGCGGCGCGGTCGTCGAGGCCGGCGGCGCGTACGTGGGGCCGACGCAGGGGCACGTGCTCGGACTCGCCCGGGAGCTCGGTATCGACACGTTCCCCGCCGGCGTCCCCGGCGACCAGGTGTTCATTCACGGGCGGCGCGTGAAGCGCTACCACGGTGACGTGCCACCGGACCTCGCGGCGCTCCCCGGACTGGGCATCGCGATGGCGCGCGTCGACCGGCTGTGTCGCCAGATCCCGCTCGAGGCGCCGTGGGAGCACCCGAAGGCACGCGTCTGGGACGCGATGACGGTCGAAACCTGGCTGCAGCGCACGACGGCGGGGCTCGGCCGGGGCGCGCTCGAATGGTTCAACGTCTTCTTCAGCTCCGCGTTGGGCGCGGAGGCGCGCGACCTGTCCGCGCTGTTCGGGCTCTGGTACATCGCGATGATGGGGGACGAGAGCCACCCGGGGACGATCGAGCGCGGGATCGCGATGCAGGGCGGCGCCCAGGAGTCGCGACTGGTCGGGGGCAGCCAGCTGATCTCGCTCAGGCTCGCCGAGGAGCTCGGGGAGCGGGTCGTGCTCACGGCGCCGGTGCGGCGAATCGAGCAGGACGGTGGCGTGCGCGTGCACTCCGAGGCGGGCACGTGGAGCGCCGCGCGGGCGATCGTCGCCACCCCGCCGCAGCTCGCCGCCGAGATCGCGTGGGACCCGCCGCTGCCGCCGGCCCAGGACGCGCTCCTGCGGCGGCTGCCGTTCGGCACGCTGATGAAATGCGACGCCGTCTACGACACGCCGTTCTGGCGGGAGGACGGGCTCTGCGGGATGGCGGTGCTGCGCGACGGGACACCGATCCGCTCGCTGTTCGACAAGACACCGCCGGAGGGCACGCCGGGCGTGCTCATGGGGTTCCTCGGCGGCGAGGACTGGCGGCTGTGGGCGGGCGTCTCGCCGGACGCGCGGCGGCGCGCGGTGCTCCAGTGCTTCGCCCGGGCGTTCGGGCCGCGCGCGCTCAGGCCCCGCGACTACTTCGAGACCGATTGGGTCGCCGAGCCGTGGACGCGCGGCGGCCCGACCGCGATTCCCGGATCCGGCACGCTCGTCGACTTCGGGTCCAGCCGGGCGGTGCCGCACGACCGCGTCCACTGGGCGGGGACCGAGACCGCGCGTCACTGGAGCGGCTACATGGACGGCGCGGTGAGCTCCGGCGCCCGCGCGGCGCGCGAGGTGCAGGAGGCGCTGTGAGACCGCGCGGCGCGCGAGGTGCGGGAGGCGCTGCGAGCCCGCTCGGCGGCAACCGGAGGCGCGCCGGCACGCCGCCCACCGAGGTCGCCGAGACACTCGTCGTCTCCGCGCCGCCCGAGCGGCTGTGGGCGGTGCTCTCGGACACCGGCCGCTACGCCGACTGGGTCGAGACCTGCGAGGAGGTCACCTATCACCACGGCGCGGCGGCGCTCGGCGGCGTCTACAAGGAGGTCGGGCACGGCCCCGGCCCGTTGCCCGTCCACACGACATGGCGCGTCGCGGAGCTGCAGGAGGGCGGGCCGCGGTGGTACCGGCGGGACACCGGCACCGGGATGCCGCTCGTCACCGCTCTGGAGTCGATCTTCGAGCTCGAGCCGGTCGGCGAAGACGGGCCGACCGCCGGCGCGACCCGCTTCACCTGGCGCCACCGCTACCGGCCGGCGCTCGGCGCTCTCGGGCGGCGGATCGACGCGCTCCAGCAGGGCGAGCTGCGCGCGATGATGCGCCGCTCGATGGCCCGGCTCGCCGGACTCGTCGCCGCCGAGCCGGTCGCCACCGAGCCCGTCGCCACCGAGGGTGTCGGCGCCGAGCCGGTCGCCACCGAGGTTGTCGCCGATCCTGAGCCGGAGGGACGATGACGCTGAGCGCCGACCACGAGCTGATCGCCGCCCGCACGCGCGTCGCCGCCGCGTCACGGGAGCTCGCGGCCGCCGGACTCGTCCTCGGCACCGCGGGCAACGTCTCCGAGCGGGTCGGGGACCGGGTCGCGATCACGCCGACCGGCGCGCGGCTCACCGAGCTCACCCCCGCTCATGTGACGGTCGTCGCGCTTGACGGCAGCGTGCTTGACGGGGCGCTCGCGCCGACGAGCGAGGCCGCGCTCCACCTCGGCGTCTACGCCCGCCACGACGCCCGCGCGGTCGTCCACACGCACGCGCCGCTCGCGACCGCGCTCGCGTGCGTGCTCGACGAGCTGCCGTGCGTCCACTACCAGATGCTCCAGCTCGGCGGGCCGGTGCCGGTCGTCCCGTACTTCACGTTCGGCTCGCCGGAGCTCGCCGAGGCGACCGTCGCCGGACTCGAGGGCCGCCAGGCGGTGCTGATGGCCAACCACGGCGCGGTCACGACCGGCCACGACCTCGCCGCCGCCGTCGAGAACGCGCGCCTGTTGGAGTGGGCGTGCGCCGTGTACTGGCGGGCGGCGAGCCTCGGGACACCGCGCGTGCTGGGGGAGGCCGAGCTGGCGGCGGTCGTCGAGACCGTCGTGCGCCGCGGCTACGGAACGATGCGGCCGGCGGACGACGCGATCGGCGCGCCCGCCGGAACATCGAGGAGGAGCTGAGATGAGGATGCGCGTCGTCACGCTCGGCGTTCACGTCGTCGACACACTCGCGCGGCCGATCGAGTCGATCCCCGAGGGACAGGACGGCCAGCTCGTCGAGGAGATCCGGCTCACGCCCGCGGGGACAGCGGGCGGCACCGCGGTGACGCTCTCAAAGCTCGGCGCCGAGGTCCGCACCGCGGGCGCGATCGGCACCGACGCGCTCGGCGACGTGCTCGTCTCGATGCTGCAGCGCGCCGGCGTCGACACCGGGCTGCTCGTGCGCCGCGCCGAGGCGCAGACGTCGGCGAGCGTGCTGCCGATCCGCCCCGACGGCTCGCGTCCCGCCTGGCACGTGATCGGCGCGAACGCGACATACAACTCGCGCGACGCCCCATGGGAGGCGATCGCCGAGGCCGACTACCTGCACCTCGGCGCGCCCGAGTTCATGGGCGGCGAGGAGGCCGCGAAGATCCTGCGCCACGCGAGCGCCCACGGGACCGTCACCTCCGCCGACCTGCTCGCACCCGGCGAGCAGGCCGCGCACATCATCGACTGGATCGGCCCCGCGCTCCCGGAGCTCGACTACCTCCTGCCGAACGCCGAGCAGGTGCTCGGGCTCTCCGGATGCTCGAATCTCGCCGACGGCTGCCGAGCGCTGCTGCAGCGCGGGGTCGGCTGCGTCGCCGCGACCGACGGGGCGCGCGGGGCGATCGTCGCCGACGCCTCGGGCGTGCGGCGCGTGCCGGCGTTCGCGGTCGAGGTCGTCGACACGACCGGCTGCGGCGACGCGTTCTCGGCGGGATTCCTGCGCGGGCTCTCGCTGGGGGTCGACGCGCGCGAGGCGGCCGCGCTCGGCTGTGCGACCGCGGCGTTCGTCGCCGGCGGACTCGGCTCCGACCACGGCATGTTCACGCTGCGCGACGCCCAGGAGCTCGTCGCGTCGGGGACACGGGTGTAGGGGAAGCGCGGATGGCCGCCCTCGCCGCCCGGACCGCCGAGGGGTCGCTCCGGCGCACGCCGACCCAGCGTCGCGCCCAGGACCGCGTCCGGCGCATCCTCGACGCGGCCGACGCGCTGCTCGCCCGCGACGGCGCGCTCGGCACCCGTCCGGTCGCCGTGGCCGCCGGCGTCTCGATCGGATCGCTCTACCACTGGTTCCCGGACAAGGAGTCGATCGCGCTCGCGCTCGCGCTGCGCCACTGGGAGGAGCTCTCCGAGCTCGTCGCCGAGATCGCCGACCGCGCGCAGAACGGTCGTCTGAGCGATCCGGTCGGCGAGGCGTTCCGGGCGCTCGCCGCCGGCTTCCGGGCGCGCCCGGGGTTCCTCGCGCTGTGGTTCGGCGAGCTCCGCACCGAGCAGCTGCGCGCCGCGACCCGGCCCAGCCGCGAGCGCGTCGCGGGCTCGGTCGGGCGGATCCTCGCCGTCACCCACCCGGAATCCGACCCCGAGCTGCGGACAACGGTCGCGCGCGTGGTGACGCTGCTCGGCGACGGCGTGCTGCGCGAGGCGTTCCGGATCGACCGCGGCGGCGACGCGCTGCTGCTCGCCGAGGGCGCCCACGCGCTCCGGGCATACGTCGCCGAACGGCTGGGAGGTGGCGATGATTGACGCCGTGCCAGCGGACGCGGTGGGGGCACCGCCCACCCCGGACCCCGAAGCCCAGGCCGCGCGCTGGTCGGTTGTCATCGCGTTCGCGCTCGTCGTGCTCGTCACCCAGCTGCTGTGGCTGTCATTCGCCCCGATCGACACGGACGTCGCCCGCGACTTCCACGTCTCCAAGAACGCGATCGGCTGGCTGGCGAACGTGTTCCCGCTCGTCTATGTGCTGATCGCGCTCCCCGCCGGGCTCGCGCTCGACCGCTGGTTTCGCGCGACGCTCATGCTGGGGGCGGGGCTGGCGGCGCTCGGCGGGCTCGTGCGGCTCGTCGCGCCGACGTTCGGGTGGGCGATGGCGGGCCAGCTGATCGCCGCCTGCGCCCAGCCGCTCGTGCTCAATGCGATCACGAAGGTCGCCACCGGCTACCTGCCGCCGAGCCGCCGGGCGGCCGGGATCGCGGTCGGTTCGGCCGCCCAGTTCCTCGGCGCGATCGTCGCGCTCGTGCTCGGCCCGGCGCTCGAGGGCCGGCACGGGGTGAGGCTGCTGCTGTCGGTCGAGGCGGCGATCGGCTGCGTCGCGTGCGCGGCGCTCGCGGCCGACCTGCGCCGGGCGCCCGCCGAGTCCGGACCGGCGGCCGGCGCGGGGATGGCCGAGTTGCGCGCCGCGTGGAACGTGACGCTCGTGCGCACGCTCGCGGCGATCATGTTCGTCGGCGTCGGCGTGTTCGTCGCGATCAGCACCTACCTGCAGCCGATCCTGCACCACGACCGGATCTCCTCGACGGACGCCGGGCTGATGCTCGCGGGGATGCTGCTGGCGGGCGTCGCCGGATGCGCGATCAGCCCGCCGATCGTCGCCCGGCGTGGCGGCCAGCGGGCCTACCTGACGGGCGCGGTGATCCTCGTCACGCTCGCGATGGTCGTGCTCGCGGTCGCGCACGCCGTCACCGCCCTCGACTTCGTCGTGATCGCCGCGGTCGGCTTCCTGCTGCTGGCGGCGCTTCCGGTGATCCTCGAGCTCACCGAGCGGCGGATGGCGGGCGCCGGCGGCGTCGCCACCGGAATCCTCCTGCTCATGGGCAACCTCGGCGGACTCATCGTCGCGGTCGCGGTCGGGCTCGTGAGCGGCGCCCCGGCGGCGGCGTTCCTGCTGCTCGCCGGCGTCACGCTCTGCGGGCTGCCGATCGCGCGGCGCGTGCGCCCGACCGGACGCTCGATCCACGCAAACGCTGTCGATCAGGTCCCAGACCTCCCCACAACTGCCGAGCCCGGTTCAGTAGTCACTACGGATTCTGCCTCGCGGCCCTCAAGTTCTGCGGAGGGCCGCCGATCCGGCGTGTAGATGGTGCGCGACCAACCGGAGGTCGCCACTCTGCCCTCGTCGAAGGAACGGAATGCCATGACCTCGCTGTCGCTGTCGCACATCCACGGCCGGATGATCACCGTCGTCGCCGCCCTCGCCGCCGCGCTCGCACTCGCGCTGCCGGGCATCGCGCACGCCGACAGCACCTCGCAGAGCGCGACCGTCGCCGCCCCGACGGTTCTCGCCGCACCCGCGGCAGGGACCGCCGCCGCCCCGGCGAACACCAGCGACACCTCCGCGACGACCGCGGGCTCCACGACCTCCGCCACCGATGCCACGTCGGCCACCGACACCACCACCAGCGCCGGCGACACGAGCGGCGGCGCGGCCGCCTCGCCGGATTCCGCCAGCTGGCGGTAGACGATGACCGCGATCGGCGGCAGCGGTGAGCGGGCCGGCGTCGCGCGGACCCGCCACCGTCCGATCATCCGTGCGCTCTCCAGCGGCGCCCCGCCGATCTGGCTGCTGAGCGCGGCGATGGCCGCCGGGGCCGCAGCGCTGCTCACGTTCGGCGGGGTCGGCGCGCTGCAGCCGCCGCCCTCCAGCATGCGGCTCCCGGTATGGGCGCTCGCGATCGGCTTCGCGCTCGCCGAGCATCTCGTCGTCCACGTCCACTTCCGCCGCAGCTCCCACTCGATGGCGCTCGGCGAGATCCCGCTCGTGTTCGCGCTGCTCTACGCCGGCGGCTGGACGGTCGTGATCGCCTACACCGTCGGGCGGGCGTTCGCGCTGCTCGTCCTGCGCCTGCCGCCGATCCGCCTCGCGTTCAACGCCGCGCAGTTCGCGCTCGGCGGATGCCTGGCGGTGCTCACCTTCCACGCCGCGGCCGGCGGCACCGGCACAAGCGACCCGCGGACGTGGCTCGCGGTCGCGCTCGCCGCCACCCTCGCCTCCGCATGCGCGGTGCTGATGATCACCGCCGCGGTGTCGTTCTCCGAGGGTCGGCTCAGCGTCGAGCGGATCGTCGCCTCGCTGCGCACCGACCTGATCGTCACGCTCGCCAACACCTCGCTCGGACTGTGCGCTGCCGGCCTCGTGGAGCAGGACTGGCGCACCGCCGTGCTCCTCGTCGTGCCGATCGCCGGGATGTTCCTCACGATGCGCGCCTACGCCGCCGAGCGCGCCCGCCACGACCGTCTCGAGTTCCTCTACGACGCCGCCCGGGCGCTGTCGGGCTCGGCGGGCACCGGCGAGGCGCTCGCCCGGATGCTCACCCGCTCGCTTGAGGCGTTCCGCTCCGAGGCCGCCGAGATCATCGTGTTCTCGCCCGACGGAGAGGAGGCGCTGCGCACCTCGGTCCGGGCCGACGGCGAGACGACGCTGCTGGAGCCGCTCGGCGCCGAGACGACCGGCCTGCGCGCCGCGACGAGCGGCGCGCCCGTCGCCTGCCTCGCCCGCGAGGTCTCCGATCCGTTCCTGCGCGACTACCTGCGCTCCCGTGGACTCGGCGACGGCGTCTTCGCCACGCTCCAGGGCGAGCACGCGTGCGTCGGGGTGATCGCGCTCGGCGATCCCGCGGGCGTCGTGGCCCGCTTCGGCCCCGACGACGTGAAGCTGTGCGAGACGCTCGCCGCGAACACGAGCGTCGCGCTGGAGAACGACCGCCTCGGCCACGCCGTCTGGGAGCTGCAGGAGCTCCAGTCCGAGCTCGAGCACCAGGCCTCCCACGACCCGCTCACCGGGCTGGCGAACCGCTCGCTGTTCGCCAGGCGGCTCGACGACGCCCTGTCGCGCGCCGCCGAGGGCACCGCGGTCATCTTCATCGACGTCAACGACTTCAAGATGGTCAACGACACGCTCGGGCACGCGGCGGGCGACGAGCTGCTCGTCGCCATCTCCGGGCGGCTCGGCGACTGCGTGCGCCCGACCGACACGCTCGCCCGCCTCGGCGGCGACGAGTTCGCGATCCTGCTCCAGGACGGCGCCACCCAGGCGCAGGCGATCGAGATCGCCGAGCGGATCGACCGGCGGATGGAGGAGCGCTTCTCGATCGCGGGCGAGCTGCATCTCGTGCGGGTGTCGATCGGGATCGCGGTCGGGGACCCCGCCCCCGCCCAGATGAGCTCCGAGGAGCTGATCCGCAACGCCGATCTCGCGATGTACCGCGCCAAGCAGGCCAAGCACGCCGGCTACCAGCTGTTCGAGTCCGGGATGGAGGTCTCGGTGCTCCACCAGCACGGTCTGCGGCGGCGTCTCCGAGAGGCCAGCCAGCGAGACGCCTTCGCGGTCCACTACCAGCCGATCGTCGATCTGAACAGCGGCGCGGTCACCGCCCAGGAGGCGCTCGTGCGCTGGGTCGACGCGCCGCGCGGGACGATCGGCCCGAGCGCGTTCATCTCGGTCGCCGAGGAGCTCGGCGTGATCGTCCCGATCGGCCGCCGCGTCCTGCACCGCGCCTGCCGTGAGGCGCAGACGTGGAGCGGCGAGGGGGGTCCGGCGCCGGCGGTGCACGTCAACGTCTCGCCGATCGAGCTGCGCGACGAGCGTTTCCTGCCCGGCGTCCACTCGGCGCTGGCGCAGAGCGGCCTCGATCCGCACCGGCTCGTGCTCGAGATCACCGAGAGCGTGCTCCTCTCCGATCCCGCACGGTGCGTGGCGATCCTTCAGCAGCTCCGGGGGCTCGGCGTGCAGATCGCCCTCGATGACTTCGGCACCGGCTACTCGTCGCTCAGCCAGCTGCGCGGGCTGCCGCTCGACTGGCTCAAGCTCGGGCGGCCGTTCGTTGACGACATCGAGCCGCACGGGACGAGCCGCCCGTTCGTGCGCATGATCATCGCGCTCGCGGCGAGCCTCGGGGTGCGCGTCGTCGCCGAGGAGATCGAGGACCGCCGTCAGATGCAGCTGCTGCGCGCGCTCGGCTGCGGCTATGGCCAGGGGTTCTACCTGGGCGAGCCCGCGCCCGGCTCCGTCGAGCCCGTGCCGGCGCCCGTGGGCACCGCCGAGCGCGTGCGGGTGACGAGCGCGTAGAGCGAGCTCGTCGCGGTGATGAAGAGCGTCGTCCCGTCGCGTCCGCCGAACGTGCACTTGGAGACGACCTCGGGCAGCGCGATGCGGCCGAGGCGCGCACCGTCGGGCGCGTAGATCTCGACGCTCTCGCCGGCCGAGGTCCAGAGGTTGCCGTCGCGGTCGACGCGGAAGCCGTCGAACACGCCATGGCCGCAGACCGCGAACGGGCGCGGCGGCGCGAGGCGCGTGCCGCCGTTCAGGACGTCGCACGCGAACAGGTGATGGCGCCCGGGTTGGTGGCGCGCCGACGAGGTGTCCGAGACATAGAGGATCGACTCGTCCGGGGAGAACGCGAGCCCGTTGGGGTCCTCGAACGCGTCGCTGACGACGGCCAGCGCGCCGTCGCGCGGATCGCAGCGGAACACGAAGCAGCCGGCCTGCTCGGAATCGGCCCTGTGGCCCTCGCGGTCGGACACGATCCCGTACGGCGGGTCGCTGAACCAGATCGTCCCGTCAGACTTGACCACGACGTCGTTCGGGGAGTTGAGCCGCCCGCCGGCGTAACGGTCGGCGATCGTCGTGAGCGTGCCATCGGGCTCGACGCGGCTCACCCGCCGGCGACCGTGCTCGCAGCGGACGATCCGACCCTCGCGGTCGAGCGTGTGGCCGTTCGCGTAGCCGGCCGGATGAAGCGCGACCGAGGCGCCGTCGGACTCGCTGAAGCGCAGCACGCGGTCGTTCGGGATGTCGCTCCAGTAGACGCAGTCCTCGGCCGGGACGTAGACCGGGCCCTCGACCCACTCACCGCCGGTCCACAGCCGCCGCGGCCGCGCGTCCGGATCGATCAGCGCCTCGAGACGCGGGTCCTCGATCTCGACCGTCATCCGAGGGCGATGCTACCGGCGAGGACTCAGCTCTCCCCGGCAAGCCGCCGGGTGTTCTCGACAGCCATCAGCCGCACCTCGCGCTCGCTGAACCCGGCCTCGAGGAAGCGGTCGGCCATGAGCGCAAGCCCGTCCTCGACCGGCGGGTTGAACACCTGGCCGAGGTCCGAGCCCCACACGGTGCGCTCGGCGCCGACCGCGCGTGTGGCTTCGAACACCGCCTCCCAGCTGCACTTGCCGGTGTACGGGGTCGTGAACGCGCGCTCCATGAGCGCCCCTCTGTCGGCGAGCTCACGCTGCACGTCGGGCGGGATCGACTGCGAGGGGAACTCCGGATGGGTGACGACGATCGTCTCCACCTTCGCGGCGACCGCCGCGGCGACGACCGCGACGATCTCCGGCGCAGACAGGTGACCGGTCGCGAGCACGATCCCGTGGTGGGCGACCACCTCGAGCACCTCGTGCAGCGCCTCGAGCGGCCGTCCGGCCTCGTCGAGCACCGGCACCGGCCCGGGACGCGCGCCCGCGGCCCGGAGCTCCAGCTCGAAGCGGACCCACACCGGGACCTTGCCGTCGGGGTCGGTGCGCTCGACCTCCCGGTGCTCCTGCGGCGAGCTCACCGTCGGCAGCCACACGATCCGCGCCCCCTGGCGGGCGGCGACCTCGACCGCCGTCGCGTTGAGACCGCCGACCGCGTGGTTGAGCGTGATCGTGCCGAGCGCGCGGATTCCCGGGTGGGCGGCGCTCACGACCGCGGCGCGCTCGTGCGTGGCGGTGTAGTGCGACTTCAGGCCGAAGCCCGCGAGGCCGACCTCTTCGCAGCGCGCGGCCAGCTCAAGGTCGGTGATCCGGCGCGGCGCGAAGTCGGGCGCGACGTGGACGTGCGGGTCGAAGCCGCCGCGCACCGCCTCGCGGGCGCGCGTCGAGGGGATCGGGTGCCCGCCGTTCGGGGGGTTCACGGACGAGCGCGCGCCGTGCCCAGGCTCAGCCGACACTGCGTCCGTTGACCACGACCGCGATCACCGGCACCACACCGTAGCTGGAGTTGATCGATCTTCCCCCGCTCCGAATGAAAATCCCGCAACTCACCGCCGCGGCACTGACGAAATCCGCGCGCTGCTTCCCCGCCCACCCGTGCGGGACACTTGCGCGCGTGGACAACGGGAAGATCGCCGACCGGCTCGACGCGTTCGCGATGCTGCTCGAGCTGAGCGACGCGAACCCCTACTCGGCGCGGGCCTACCGCCGCGCCGCCGAGGCGATCCGGGCGACTCCCGCCCCGGTCGCCGAGCTCGTGGCGACCGGGCGGGGGCGCGAGCTCCGCGGCGTCGGCGCGGGGATCGACCTGCGGCTGCGGGAGCTCGTGCGGACGGGCGAGATCGCGGAGCTCGCCGAGCTGGAGCGCGAGCTCTCCCCCGGCCTGGTCGGGCTCATGCGCTACCTGGGCGTCGGCGCGAACCGCGCGCTCGAGCTTGCGCGAGCGCTCGATGTCCACACGCCCGAGGAGCTCCGCGCGGCGGCCGCCGCCGGGCGGCTCCGTGACGTGCCCGGGATCGGCCCGAAGACCGAGGCGCAGCTGCTCGGCGCCCTCGCCCGGGAGGCGGCGCCGCCGTCACGGCCGGGCCTTCTGCTCAACCGCGCGATCGAGCTCGTCGGCGGTGTCGCCGCGGCGCTCGGCGGCGAGCCCGCGGGCGACGTGCGCCGCCGGCGCGAGCTCTGCGAGGTCTTGAGCGTCGTCTGCGGCGACGCGGACCCCGAGCCGCTGCTCGACCGATTCGCGGCGCTCCCGCAGATCGTCGCGCTCGTCGAGCGCGAGTCCCGCCGCGCGCTCGGGGTGACGGTCGAGGGGGTCGCACTCGAGCTCCGCGTCGCAGCGCCGGAGCGCTTCGGCTCCGAGCTCGTGCGGGCGACCGGCGCCCCCGGGTACGTCCGCGCGCTCGAGCCGATCCCCGATGAACCGGCCGAGACCGGTGTCTACGAGGCGCTCGGCATTCCCTGGTGCCCGCCGGAGCTCCGCGAGGCACCGTTCGCCGGAGAGCCGCCCATGCTCGTCGACCTTCCGGTGATCCGTGGCGACCTGCACTGCCACTCGACCTGGTCCGACGGGCGCGCGTCGATCGCGGAGATGGGGGCCGCGGCGCGCGAGTGCGGGTACGAGTACCTCGCGATCTGCGACCACACGCCCGCGGTCGGCGCCGTGCGGGGCCTCGACGCCGACGCGGTCCGTCGCCAGGCCGAGGAGATCGCGGCGACCAACGAGACGCTCGCGCCGTTCGTCGTGCTGCGTGGGATCGAGTGCGACATCCTGCCCGACGGCCGTCTCGACCTCCCCGACGACGTGCTCGCCGAGCTCGACTGGGTGCAGGTGAGCGTGCACGGCGGCCAGCGGATGCCCGCACGGGAGATGACCGCCCGCGTCTGCCATGCGCTCGAGAACCCGCACGTGCGCTGTCTCAGCCACCCGACCGGGCGGCTCCTCACCCGCCGGCCGGAGAACGCCGTCGACCTCGAGCGGGTGTACGCGCTCGCCGTCGAGCGCGGGGTCGCGCTCGAGGTCAACGGGCTCCCGCCGCGCCTCGATCTGAGCGGCGCGCACGTCCGCGACGCGCTGCGCGCCGGGGCCCGGATCGTGTGCTCGACGGACGCCCACTCGGTCGCGGGCCTCGAGAACATGGCCCACTCGGTCGCGACCGCGCGCCGCGGCTGGGCGACCGCGGCCGACGTGCTCAACACGCGGCCACTCGATCAGTTGCTCGCGCGCGAGCGTCGCTGACGCGGGTCAGCGCGCCGCCGGCACCGACCCCGGCACCGCGCTTCTCGCCCATCCGCAGGTTCGCGCCGCGGTTCCGCGGTTCGTGCGGTCGGTCGCGCAACGGACGCCGTCGTGGTGGCCATCCCTCGTGGACCTGAGCCGTGATCCCGGAACCGGCGCTCAGGCGTCGGGGCCGACGATCCGGCTCGTCGGGGGGATCGGAGGCCCCGGCGGACCGTCCGACACGTCGGGCGTGCCGTACGTGTGGAAGGTCGGCACCGTCGCCACGCCCCACGCCTGGCCGCGGCGGCGCTCGGCCTCGGTCCAGACGATCGGCTCGTGGTCGGGCTCGTAGATGAAGTGGGTGCCGGTCGTCACCTCGACGCGGTTGCCGCCGGGCTCGTAGACGTAGAGGAACATGCCCTGGGCGACGGCGTGCTTGGAGGGCGCGGCCTCGATCGGGACGTCCGCGTCGAGGAACAGGTCGGCGGCGCGGAGCAGCTCCTCGCGGGTGTCGACGAACCACGCGAGGTGGTGCAGGCGCCCGGAGCCGCCGGCGTGGTCGGCGGTGTAGATGAGCTCGTGCGCCGCGATCGTGAAGCTCATCCAGGCGCCCGCCTCCTCGCCGGAGTCGAGGATCACCTGCTCGTAGAGCCGGCAGCCGAGCGTCTTTACGGAAAACTCGCGGCAGGCCGCCACGTCGGCGGCGAGCAGGTTCGCGTGGTCGATCCGCTTCACCGCCGCCCCCCGGTCGACGTGGCGCTGCGGCACGTTCTTCAGACGCGGGCGAAGCTCCTCGGGCGGCACGTAGCGCTCGGCCTCGAACAGGATCTCCATCGGGTGGCCGTCGGGATCGCGGAACCGGTAGGCGGGCCCGTGACCGCGGTCGCCCTCGCTCCAGCCCTCGCCGAGACCGCTCTCCTCGAGCGCCGCCACACGACGCTGCAGAGCCGCCGGATCCCAGGCGCGCAGCGCGAGGTGCCCGAGCCCCGGCAGCCGCGCCTCGGTGAGCTTCAGCCCGTACACCTGGGTCTCGCCCCAGCCGCGCAGGTACACCGACTGCCCGGCGCGAGCCGCGACCTGCATCCCGAACAGCTCGACGAAGAAGCGCTCGCTCTCCTGCGGATACGGCGTGAGCAGCTCGGCGTGGTGGATGTGCGCGACGTCGCGCGTGAGCGCGTTGTTGG
>DATGKS010000056.1:0-3145 GCA_035294545.1 Solirubrobacteraceae bacterium
TCGTCCGCCTCGCAGCTCACCCAGAGCTGCCCGCGGGCGACGTACTCGCGCGGGGGCCGGCGGCAGTCGGGGGCGAGGCGGCCCCGCTTCTCGACGTGCTCGCCCAGGCGCTCGACGAAGTACGGCACCCAGCCCACCCCCGACTCGAAGAGCCCGACGCGCAGCCGCGGATGGCGCTCGAAGACGCCGCCCAGCACGAGCGCCGTCGTGGCCACCATCATGTCGAAGGGAAAGCTCACGGCGTGGACCTGGAGGTAGTTCTCGAAGCGCTCGGCGCCGAGCGGCGGGAGATGGATGCCGGGCGCGCCGTGCACGCCGAGCGGCATCTCGAGATCCTCGGCCGCGGACCAAAACGGCTCGAGATCGGGATGATCGAGGGTGCGCGTGCGCAGCACGGCCGGGATCATGGTGGCGACGAGACCGAGGCGCTTTGCCTCCTCCATGAGCGCCACCGACGCGGCGACGTCCTCGATCGGCACGAGTGCCACGCCGAAGAGCCGCCGCGGGTCGTGCATGCGGTAGGCCCCGAGCCAGCGGTTGTAGAGGCGGGCGAATTCGGTGGCGAAGGCGACGTCGGCGAACCCGGGCACGCCGAGGCCCGTGCTCGGGAAGAGCACCACGGCGTCGATCCCCTCGCGGTCGGCGTCGGCGAGCACGCCCTCGGGGGTGAACGGGCGCGCCTGCGGGTTGAGCCCCTCGCGCGCGGGGCAGCCGGCGCCCGGACCGGTCGAGCACGGGTAGGGTCGGCCCTCGACGATGAACGCCCCGTCCTCGTCGGGCCGGGAGAGCCGGATGCGGTCGGGGAACCGGGCGAGGAGCTCCGCGACGAGCTCCCGCCCCTCGATCACGTGCGCGTCGCCGTCGATGATCACGGGCGTCCCCTAACGCGCCGCCGCCGGCTCCTGCAAGCCCGTCGCCGCGGGCGCGCACGAGACGAGGCCCGTCTCGGGATCGTAGGCGAGCACGCCGCCGAAGCGGCCCCAGTCGAGCACCGTGCGCACCGTCTCGCCCGGCGGCTCGGCCGGGAGGTGCATCGCGATCTCCTCGGCCAGAAGCTCCCGCGGCACGCCGCCGCCCGCCCGCGCGGCGAGGTCGAGCACGTAGCGGAACGTCGGCAGCTCGCGCAGCCGGGCGCCGAGGAGTCGTTTGCGCCCGGGCACGTCAGCGGCGAGCAGCGTACGCCCCCCGTCGGTCAGCACCACCCGATCGCGCGGCGTCTCGACGAGCCCGAGCAGCTCCGCCGCAGTGACGACGGCGATCGTATGGCCGAACTCGAGGCCCGCAAGCCGCCCGAGGGCGTAGACGTCCAGCTCGCCGCCGTGTGCGGCGAGCAGCGTGAGCACGCCCACGATCTGCGCGATGCGCGCCCGGGGCAGCGGAAGCAGCGCCGCCACCGCGGGCGCCGGCGGCGGCGTCACGTCGGGCAGGTGCGTTGCGCAGATGATGTCGTGTAGGCGACCGAGCAGGTCCTGGAACGCGGCGCTGCCTGGGTCGCGCGGGCGTGGCAGCGGATTCGCCACGACGGCACGGACCGTGCCGGGATTCGCCGCGAGCACGACGATGCGGTCGCCGAGCACGACCGCCTCCTCGAGGAGGTGCGTGATCATGAGGATCGCACGCAGGCCGACGCGGCCCTCGGTCCACAGGCGCGCCACCTCGCCGCGGAGCGTCTCGGCGGTGAGCACGTCGAGCGCCGAGAACGGCTCGTCCATCGCGAGCAGCTCCGGACCGCCCACGAGCGCGCGTGCGATCCCGACTCGCTGCTTCATGCCGCCCGAGAGCTCGCGCGGGTAGGCACGCTCGAAGCCGGTGAGGCCGACCAGGTCGATCACCGCCTGCACGCGCGCCGCCTCGTGCGCGGGGGCCAGCGCGCGCCCGCCGAGCCCGATGCGCACGTTGTCCGCGACCGTGAGCCACGGGTAGAGCGCGAAGCTCTGGAAGACGATCGCCGCGCCCGGATGGAGGCCGCGCAGCGGCTCGCCGTGGGCGAGCACCTCGCCGCTGTCGGCTCCGAGCAGCCCCACGAGCACGCGCAGCAACGTGCTCTTGCCACACCCCGACGGCCCGAGCAGGCAGACGATCTCGCCCGCCGTGACCGCGAGCGAGACGTCGTGCAGCACCTCGCGCACGTGCCCCGCCTCGTCGCGGAAGCGCTTGCTCACGTGCCGGGCCTCGACGAGGGGCGGCGGAGCGCTCATCGGGCGAGCGCGTAGCGCGTCTCGGCGAGGCGGTAGAGCCGTCGCCAGCCGAGGCGGTTCACGCCGACGACCGCGAGCGCCATGGTGAGCACGGCCGCCGCGAGCAGCGGGAAGTCGCCGGCCGCGGTCGCCTCGGTGATGAGCGCGCCCAGGCCCGTGGTGACGAGCGTGCGGCCGCGGAAGTGGACCAGCTCGGCGACGATGCTCGCGTTCCAGGCGCCGCCGGCGGCGGTGACGAGGCCCGTGACGAGGGAGGGAAAGACCGCCGGCAGCTCGAGGGTGCGCCAGCGCCGCCAGCCCGCCAAGCGGAACGCATCGGCGGCCTCGCGCAGGTCGCCGGGGATCGCGCTCGCGCCGGCGATCACGTTGAAGAGCACGTACCACTGCGCCCCGAGCAGCATGAGCGCCACCGCGATGAGCGAGAACGGCAGCCCGAGCGCGAGCAGCGCACCGGTCACCAGGGGATAGAGCATCGGGGCCGGAAACGACGCGAGCATCTGGATCGCCGGCTCGAGCCGCGGCGCAAGGCGCGGGGAACGCCCGATGGCGATGCCCGCGGGAACCGCCCACGCCGTGGCCAGGGCGACCGTGGCGGCCGTGCGCAGCGTCGTGGCGCCGAGCGCCGCCGCGATGCGGAGCCAGCCGGTCCGGGGCACTTGGGCGAGCAAGCGCGCCAGCGCGACGAGGCCGAAGGCCACGCCTACGCCGAGCGCCGCGACCAGCCCGCGGCCCGCAGCCCTGAGAGCGTGCATTGCCCACCCGGTCACGCGCCGCTCGACGGGCACGGACGCTCGCCACCGCGGCGCCCGGGCCGTCAGGCGCCGGAGCAGGCGCGAGCGGCCGAGCAGGTCGAGGAGCCACGATCGCGGCTCGGGGCCTGGTGCGGTGTCCTCGAGGCGGAAGCGCGCCGACCACGCCACGAGCGGCCGCCACACGAGCTGGTCGGT
>DATGKS010000057.1:0-64947 GCA_035294545.1 Solirubrobacteraceae bacterium
ACCTGGGAGCGCGTCACGGCGTTGCAGAGCGTGCGCACCACCTGCTCCTGGCCGACGACGTCGGCGAACGTGCGCGGCCGGTGGCGTCGATAGAGCGAGGGTCCGGTCGACATGGAGAGGGTCGAGTCTAGTTGTCGCCACCCCCCGCGACGGCCGGTCGCTGAGTGGACCGTGCACCCTCCGTCGAATGCGGTGCCAGGGCTCGCACTTCCCGGATGAAGACTCCGGCCCAGCGCTCCCGACGCGCCTGAAGGCGACCGCTTAAGGCTGCTTCCTTCCGGACCTGACCTGGTTCACGGCTCTCCATCGCGGCGGGACCAGGCCATCACCGCCTCGCACGGGACGCTGACCCCGAACCGGCACCCTCGAGAGGGAATTCAGCCCCGCTGTAGCGGATTGCGGGTACAGGGCGCCGCTAACGCCCCGCCTAGCACGGTCCACGACGGATGCTACCGCGTGCCGGCCCGCCGATCGCCGGCTCTCAGCGCCGCCACCAGAATGCGGCGTAGAGCCCGAGCGCCACCAGCACCCACGACACGGCGGCGAGGACGAGCGTCAGCGGAGCACTCGCGTGGCCGATGAGGAGGGTGAAGACGACCGCGAAGACGATCAGCGCGACGCCTCCGGCGATCGCGCCGCGCGCGTCCTCCCGGGCCTCATGCGCGTCCTCCTCGTGATAGATGAGCGTCAGGCTGGCGACGAGGATCGCGGGAAACGCGAGCATGATTCCCCCGATTCGCGGCCCGAAGGCGAGCGTCAGCGCCCCGGCGACGACCGACGTCAGCATCCCGGCCCCGAACCGCACGAGCATCCCCCGCGGGTCTGCCTTGAGCGCCTTGCCGACCTCGAACTTGGGCTGCTCCCCGACCCGCTCGAGGGTCGCGTGTTCCTCGACCGCGCTCATGCCAGCCCCAGCAGCGGGATCGCCACGGCCGCCGCCGCGGTCGCCCAGGCGGTGAGCGCCGTGGCGGCGGCGCGCCCCGGACCGGTGCGGCGCAGCAGCGGCACGACCGCGAGCGCGTAGGCCACCATGCCCGCACCTCCGGCGATCATGCCGATCGTGTTGCGGTGAGCGGGCCCGATGCCCTCGTCGATGAGCGTGATCGAGAGGCCGGCGATCGCCACCGATGGCGCGGCGCCGAAGAGCCCCGCGAACCGCTTCGGGCTGAGCCCCTCCGACAGCAGGGCGAAGGCGACGACGAGCACACCGCCGCACACTCCCTTGACGAGCAGGATGAGGATCTCGTGCATCGCGCATCGGTACTACCCGCCCGTGGGTGCCGCCAGTCCGCCCGGATCGTCGCGGCCGAGCACATGGCCCCGGGTGGAAGACGCCCGCAGCCGTTCTATATTCGTTGAAGGTTTGTATAGAGGCGACGGGGCGACACGTGGTCCTCCGGCGACGGGTCCGCCGGCGCGGTCGGAAATGATCAACTCCCTGCTCGACAACGCGCTGGACCGCACCGTGATCGGCGGCTACACGAACGTCGGCTACGGGCTGCGCAGCCGCACGTGGGATGCCATGGAGCTGCGAGCGCTGGACGGCAGGAGCGTGATGGTGACGGGCGCCACCTCGGGCCTCGGGCTGGCGGCCGCGGAGGGCTTCGCGCGGCTCGGCGCCGCCGTGTGGCTCCCCGTCCGCAACGACGACCGCGGCGAGCGGGTGCGCGCCGGGATCATGGAGCGCACCGGCAATCGCGACGTGCACGTCGGACGCTGTGATCTGAGCGACCTCCGGTCGGTCAGGCGGTTCGCCGAGCGATTCACCGCCGGGTCCCCCCGACTCGACGTGCTCGTCAACAACGCCGGGGTCCTCCCCCCGGCACGCACGCTCTCGGTGGACGGGATCGAGCTGACGTTCGCGACCAACGTGCTGGGACCGTTCCTGCTCACGAACCTGCTGCTGGGGCGGCTGGAGCAGAGCGCTCCGGCGCGGATCATCAACGTCTCCTCCGGCGGCATGTACACGCAGAGGATCCGGGTCGACGACCTGCAGAACGCTCACGGGGAGTTCGACGGGGTCCGGGCGTACGCGCGCGCCAAGCGTGCCCAGGTGATCCTCACCGAGCTCTGGGCGCGCCGCCTGGAGGGTCGCGGCGTCGTGGTCCACGCGATGCACCCCGGGTGGGCCGACACCCCGGGGGTGGCGAGCTCGCTTCCCCGCTTCCGCACCCTGACGCGGCCGCTGCTGAGAACGCCCGAGCAGGGAGCCGACACGATCGTGTGGCTCGGCGCCGCGGATGAGCCCGGCCGCACCACCGGCCTGTTCTGGCACGACCGCCGCCCTCGGCCCACGCATCTGCTGCCCGGGACCCGGGAGACCCCGCAGGAGCGAGAGCAGCTCTGGGCGCAGTGCGCCGCGCTCAGCGGCTGGACGGAGCCCGCCCCCCTCTCTGACGCGAAGGAGGACCGCGATGGCCCGATATCGAGCGACGATTGACACCCCGCGCCCGCCCGAGGAGGTCTTCGCGTATCTCAGCGACTTCTCGAGTACCCAGGAATGGGATCCCGGGGTGGTCAGCGCCGAGCGGCTGAGCGCGTCCGTCGAGCTGGGGACCGAGTTCCGGCTGCACGCCTCGTTCCTCGGACGCACGACGGCCCTCACCTACCGGATCGTCGCGTACGATCCGCCGCGGACGGTGACCCTTCGCGGCGAGAACGCGACCGTGCTCTCGAACGACACGATCACCGTCGACGGCGCCGGCGAGGGCTCGCGGGTGACCTACGACGCCGAGCTGACGCTCAAGGGGCCGCTGGGGCTCGCCGACCCGCTCCTGGACCTCGCCTTCCACCGCGTCGGCGACCGCGCCCTCGCCGGTCTGCGGCGGAAACTCGGATCGGTGCGTCCGGACCAGCTGGGCGCGTTGCGGGGGCGCGGGCTCGACGGCCGCGACTACGAGCTGCCGGGCGATCTCATCAAGCCCTACAACCTCACGGTGTTCGCCTTCCGCCGCAACCAGCAGGCGCTCGTCGATCGGTGGCTGCCATGGCTGACCGAGCTTGAGCAGCGCCGCGGGGACGTCGCGGTCTATGAGTTGCCGGTGCTGTCATCCACCTACGGGCCGATGCGGTGGCTCATCGACGGCGGCATGACCCGCGGCATCTCCGATCCCGCGGCGCGCGCCCGGACCGTCACCGTATACACCGACGTCTCCAGGGTCACCGAGAACCTGGGGCTCGCCGACACCGAGACGATCGCCGTGCTCGTGGTGGAGCCCTCCGGCCGGATCCTGGCGCGGGAGCGGGGCGGCTATGCACCGGAGAAGGCCGAGCGCCTTGCCGCGGCGCTCACCCCCGAGCCGCCCGCCGACCCCTCCGAGGGCGCGAGGTAGGCGGGAGATGGAGTGCGTCTGGGAGTACCCGCGACCACCGGCCGTCGAGCGGTGCCGGCGACGGATCAGGGTCGAGCTGGCCGGCGAGGTGCTCGCCGACTCCACGGACGGCCTCCGGGTGCTCGAAACCAGCCACCCGCCGACGATCTACGTCCCGCCGGCCGACATCCGCGGGGCATCCCTCACCGAGAGCCTGACCCGTCCGACCCGCTGTGAGTTCAAGGGCACGGCGCGGTATCTCGACGCGATCGTCGACGGACAGCGATTCCTCGCGATCGGCTGGTCCTACCCCGACCCGAATCCCGGGTATGAGGCCCTGCGCGATCACGTCGCCTTCTACCCCGGGCGCGTCGGGGCCGCCTGGCTGGACGACGAGCGCGTTCACGCGCAGGAGGGCGACTTCTACGGAGGCTGGATCACCTCCGACCTCATCGGACCGTTCAAGGGCCCACCCGGCACGTTCGGCTGGTAGCCGCCGCGGGACAGGTCACCGAGGAGGCAGGGGCGTCGCGCGATGCGCCGGGTCCCGGACGCGTGCGGTCCTCGCGTGCCCCGCGATCTCGTGCGCAGCGGCGATCGGGTCGCCGTCGAGCCGCTGCAGACCGAGCCTGTGGCACAGCGGGTCGGTGGCGCCCGGGCCGCTGAGGACGATCCACACCTCCGCGGCGAGACGGCGCAGGGCCGTGGATTCCGCCTCCAGGCGGCACGGGTCGAAGCTGGTCAGGACGGTGAGCGCCGACCGCGTGCGCTTCGCGGTGTGCGCCAGCGTGGCGATCGGCGTGTCGGCGCCCAGGAAAACGATTCGCCACCCGTGCGATCGCAGCACGAGCCCGAACGTCAGCAGGCCGATGTCGTGCTGCTCGCCCGGTGCGCACGCCAGCACGGCGACCGGTCCACTGCCGCGGCCCCACAGCCGGGCCAGGGACAGCAGCCGGGCGCGGATCAGGTTGCTCGCGAAGTGCTCGTGGCCGATCGCGGGCGTGCCCTGCTGCCACTCCCGCCCGAGCTGCGCGAGGACGGGGACGATGAGCTGGCGCAGCACGGATTCCAGCCCGAACGCCGTGAGACTCTCGTCCAGGACCTCGTGCACGGCCGCCTCGTCATAGGCGCGGATCGCCGTGAGCAGGCGCTCGGCCGCGTGCTCGAGCAGACCGACCGAGGGCCCGGTGCTCGCCAGGGCAGCGCGCGCCGCCTCGGCCGCGGAGAGGCCCTGATCAAGGCCCTGCTGCATGCGCCCGATGCGCTCGGCGTCCCGCGCGGTATAGAGCCGGAAGCCGCCGGGCGAGCGCAGCGGCTCAAGCAGACCGTACCGGCGCTCCCAGGCGCGGAGCACCGCTGCGCTGACCCCCACCCGGCGCGCGAACTCGCCGATCCGCAGCCCCTCTGCCGGAAATGACACGGGATGACTCTAACTGACCTTCGACAAGCCCTTGACAGGACCGCGCGGGTGCGCGCGCTCCACCCGCGCCTCGAACCCGGGCCTGTGCTGCGGCCGGGTTTCCGCTCGAGGATTCTCCAGTCGATGCCCCCTGAGAGGGCGCCTTTACCCCTCCTCCTGGCACCGAGCGGGAACACCGCGGTAAAGTCCTCGCGAGATCCGCGAGGATTTGCAGGACAAAGGGCGCGTAGCTCAGTGGGAGAGCGCTCGCTTCACACGCGAGAGGTCGCTGGTTCGAGCCCAGCCGTGCCCATCATCATCACAGCTCACATACCTCGGCATCACCGGCGGTGGAAGCCCGGAGCGTCACGCTGCGCCGCCAGCTGGAGGAGTGGCGTGAGGCTCTGTGGGTGGAAAGGAGCGGTCTTCGCTCCGGCGCCTCGGGCACGCCGTCGGGCATGGAGGGGACGAGCTCGTCAACTGCGAGGAGCTGGCCGCGACCGGCTGCTCAAGTTCTGCTTCGTGTGCCTGCCGCTGGGGGGCCGCGGCGCCACCGGGTCGATGGTCCGGCCCGTGGCCCTGAACTGATCCGGCGCGGACGTTTACGCGCTGGGGCTCGAGGGAACCACAGACGCATGCAGGAGCGGGATCGGCCGTTCGGGGGCGTGACCCGTCGGCGGTTCGTCGCCTGCGCGGCCGGTGCTCTCGCGGGACTCACCGCCGCCGGCTGCTCCGGGGCGGCGGGCTCGGAGCTGGGGAACAGGCTCCGAATCCCCCTGGCCAATTCCTTCATCGGCAACATGTGGCGGCTGGAGATGGAGAACATCTACCGGGCGGCGCTCGACGAGGAGCCCTACCGCTCGCAGGTGTTCGGCGAGGTTTACAACTCCAGCAACGACATGTCAGATCAGGCCGAGCAGCTGGCCAACCTGATCTCGGCCCGGGTCGACGCGATCCTGATCGACTCGG
This sequence comes from Solirubrobacteraceae bacterium, assembly GCA_035294545.1. GTDB lineage: Bacteria > Actinomycetota > Thermoleophilia > Solirubrobacterales > Solirubrobacteraceae > Palsa-465. The sequence goes on from DATGKS010000057.1 coordinate 5,680, forward strand.
CCTCTCCCACCGGCCTCAACGGCGTGGTGACACAGGCCATCGAGCGCGGGATCCTGGTCATCTCATTCGACAACATTGTCACCGCACATAGGGCGTTGCAGGTGAACACCGACCAGTTCCGGTTCGGGCGTCAGCTCGCGCTGTGGCTGGTCAAGGAACTCCGCGGTCACGGCAATATCATCATGGTCACCGGCGTCCCCGGCACCTTCGTGGACACCCAGCGCACGGCGGGAGGGATGTCGGTGTTTTCCCGTCACCCCGGCATCCGAGTGGTCAACAAGTACTCGGGCATGTGGGACTCCAGCGCGGCCCAGACGGCCACCGCCGCGGTGCTGCCCTCGCTGCCGAAGATCGACGGGATCTGGGCACAGGGCGGCACCGACGGGATCCTCAAGGCGTTCCTGGCGGCGGGACGGCCGCTCCCTCCCACCGCCGGCGAGTCCGAGAACGGCTTTCGCAAGTTCATGGCGGGATTGAAGACCGGCCACAAGCTCCCCGCCTTCTCGATCGGCCAGCCGCCCTACCTGGTGCTGCTGGCGCTGGAGCTGGCCCGCCGGATCCTCCACCACGACTACCCACGGCGGAGCCTGACCACGATCCCGTTCCCCTCGGTGACCACCGCACACGTGAGGGCCGGAGTCACCGTGTTCCCCAGGCTTCAGGACTCGTTCTTCACCCCGTTCACCGACACCAGTCCAGCCCACCTGGTGTCGGTGCCGCTGTCCGAGGTGCTGACGGGCCAGGCCGCCCGGCGCACGGCCGCCGTTCGACTGCCGGCGGCGCACTCGTGACGGCGACGGCCATCCAGGGCGCCGGAGTCGACAAGGCCTACGGCGGAGTGCAGGCGCTCCGGCACGCGGGCTTTCTCGCCGCGCCCGGAGAGGTGCACGCGCTGGTGGGCGAGAACGGAGCCGGCAAGAGCACGATGATCAAGTGCCTGGCCGGAATCACCCGGCCTGACCGGGGCACGGTCCGGATCGGCGGCCAGGAGGTGCGGCTGCGCTCGCCCGAGGATGCCCTGGCGCGCGGGGTCGCGACGGTCTTCCAGGAGCTCACGCTCCTGCCCCGCATGACCGTGGCCGAGAACCTCCTGCTCGGACGCGAGCCGCGCGGGCCCATCCGCCTGATCCGCCGGCTCGACATGCCGGCGACGGCCGGGGAGCTCCTGGCCGAGCACGGCGTCAAGTCGGTGGACCCCGGCGAGCTGGTCGAGAACCTGCCTCTGGCCCAGCAGCAACTGGTGGAGATCGTGCGGGCGATCATGCGCCGGCCGAAGGTGCTGATCCTCGATGAGCCCACCTCGGCCCTCTCCCGCCGGGAGGTGGAGTGGCTGTTCGAGCAGACTCGCGGCCTGCGCGAGCAGGGGACCTGCGTGATCTTCACCTCCCACCGCTGGAGCGAGGTGTCGGACCTGGCCGACCGCATCACCGTGTTCCGCAACGGCACCGACGTCGGCACCCACGAGCAGCTCAGCGAGGAGGAAGCGGTCAAGCTGATGACGGGCCGCCAGGTGGACACCGCGTCGGCGCGCCCGGAGTCCGAGCCCGGCGACCAGGCGCTGCTGGAGGCCTGCGACCTAGAGGCGCCCGGGCTGAACGGGGTGTCGCTGCGCCTGCGCACCGGTGAGATCCTTGGCATCGGCGGTCTTGAGGGACAGGGTCAGCGCGAGCTGTTCGGCGCCCTCTACGGCCAGATACCGAGCCAGGGGGAGGTGAAGGTGGAGGGCCGGCCCCGGCGCCTGCGCAACCCGCGCGAGGCGATCCGCGCCGGCATCGCCTTCATCCCGCAGGATCGCAAGGCCGAAGGGCTGCTGCTGCCGATGTCGGTGCGGGAGAACCTGACCCTGCCGATCCTGCGCCGCTTGGCCTCCTGCGGGGTGCTACGGCCGGTCAAGGAGAGGCAGGCCAGCGAGGAGATGATCGAGCGGCTGCACATCGACGCCCGGCGGTCGGGTCAGCCTGTGGCCACCCTCAGCGGCGGCAACCAGCAGAAGGTCCTGCTCGGGCGGTGGCTGTTGACCGAGAGCCGCATCCTGCTCCTCTACGACGTCACCCGCGGGGTGGATGTGGCCACCAAGCAGGACATGTACAAGCTGATCACCGGGCTGGCCGCGGACGGTCACGGAGTGCTCTTCTACTCCTCCGACACCGAGGAGGTGGCGAACCTCTGCCACCGCGTCCTGGTGATGCGAGAGGGGCTCGTGACCAGCGAGCTCACAGGCCCGGGGATCGACCCCGAGGAGATCATCGGGGCCTCCTTCCGGGAGGAGGCCCATGGCTGAGCAGGCATTCGGCGGGCGTGCCGCCGGCCCTCCGGGCCGAGCCCCCGGTCCGTCCGGCGGCGCGGCGCGACCTCCGCTTCCCTCCCCGGGCGAGCTCCTGCGCCGGCGGCACCTGCTCGCCCAGAACGTCCCGCTGGTGGTGGCGGTCGCGCTCCTGGTGGCGATCCTGGTGATCTATGTGGTGCTGTATCTGGTGTCGATCGGCTCGTTCCCGGGCGCCTTCGAGGCCGCGTCGATCACCGACCACGCCGTGCCCCTGTCGCTGGCCGCGGTCGGGCAGACGGTGGTGGTGCTGACGCGCGGGATCGACCTGTCGGTGGGCGGCATGATGGACATGACCAACGCCCTGGCCGCCCTCCACCTGCACGGCGGCCTGGGGCCCGAGATTCTGTGGACAGCCATCATCATGGCGATCGGGGCCGCCGGCGGGGCGCTCAACGGCCTGCTCGTGGCCTACGGCCGGGTTCAGCCGATCCTGGTCACGCTGGGGACGCTGTCGATCTTCCAGGGGATGGCGCTGTGGATCCTGCCCTCACCCGGCGGTCACATCTCGTCCGCCTACACCGGCTTCTTCCTCAACCCGGGCGTGCCCAGCGCGCTGATCTACGTGGTCATCCTCGGGCTGGGCTGGTCGGCCTTCCGGCGCAGCCGCCTCGGGGTCGACATCTACGCCGTCGGCAACGACGAGGCCGCCGCGCGGGCCAACTCCGTGCCCGTCCTGCGGGCCAAGGTGCTGGCCTACGTGCTGGGCGGGACGCTGACCGCGGCGGCTGGGATTGCGCTGGCCACCACCACCACCGGCGGCGACGCCACCGGGGGCGACGTGTTCACCCTCTCCTCGATCGCCGCCGCCGTGGTCGGCGGAGTGTCGCTGTTCGGCGGGCGGGGCAGCGCGGTCGGGGCCATGTGCGGCGCCTTCGTGCTCACGGTGCTGGTCGATGTGCTGTTCTTCGCCAACATCGACCCGCTCTTCCAACCCTTCTACCAGGGGCTGTTCCTGGTGCTGGCGGTGGGCGCCAGCACGCTGCTCGGCCGCTACCTGATCCGCAGGCGTCGATGAGCTCCTCGACTCAGCCGCGGGCGACGGGCGGACTGCGCGCCGCCATGAACCCGGACCGGCGCAAGATCCTCTACGGCTACGCGGGGGCGGTGGCGCTGTTCGTGCTCGGCGACATCCTCAAGCCGGGGTTCGCCAGCGCCAGCGGAGTGCAGCAGATCCTCCAGGTCTCCTCGTTCGTCGGCCTGGTGGCCGCCGGCCAGACGTTCGTGATCCTGGTGGGCGGCATCGACCTGTCCGTCCCCTGGGTGCTGAACTCGGCGGCGATCGTGATGAGCGCGGTGGCGGCTGGCTCCGGGGGCGGGATGACCCTCGGGATCGTGCTGGCGCTCGTGTTCGGGCTGGTGTGCGGGCTGGCCAACGGGCTCGGGATCGTGCTCCTGGGGGTGCCGGCGGTGGTCATGACCCTGGGCATGAACGGCATGGTCCAGGGGCTCATCCTCGGTGTCACCCACGGGCTCACGTGCGGCGGCTGCGGCGCCCCCGCCCCGACCGCCCTGAACACGCTGATGAACGGCAAGACCGCGGGGATCGACACCAGCCTGCTGATCTGGCTCGGGATCATCATCGTGGTGAGCTTCGTGCTCTCGTTCACCAGCTTCGGACGGCGGGTCTACGCGGTGGGTAACTCCGAGCGGGTCTCGTACCTGGCCGGCGTCAATGTCAAGCTGGTGACGATCGTCCTCTATTCGCTGAGCGGCGTATTCGCTGCGGTGGCCGGTGTCGCGCTGGCCGGGTTCGGCGGCAGCGCCACCCTGGGAATGGGGGACCCCTACCTGTTTCAGTCGATCGCCGCCGTGGTGATCGGCGGCACCTACATCCTGGGCGGCCGCGGTCACTATCTGGGGACGGTCGCGGGCGCGATCGTGCTCGTCACCCTGGTCAGCGTGCTCCTCTCCCAGAACGCCGCCAACTATCTGCGCGATATCGTCTATGGAGCGGTGATCCTGGTCATCCTGCTGCTCTACGGCCGTCAGCGGGGCGAGGCGTGAGGACGGTCGTGTGGCACGGGCCGGAACGGACGGAGGCGTCGGCCCACCCGGAGCCCTGTCCCACGGCCCGACAGGCAACGATACGGGTGACGACCGAAGACACCGGGTGAGCGGCGCGTCTACGACGAGCCGGTGTCGGCGGTCCACCTCCGCTCGACCTGCGCGAGCCGCCAGTACGCGAGCGCGATGGCCCAGGTCACGATGAACAGGCCAAAGACGAGATAGCCGACCGTGCTCAGGTCCACCTGTGCGATCCCGACCACCGACAGCAGCTCAAGCGAGCCGACGATCAGCGCTACCGCCACCGACAGTCCGGTGATCGTCAGGTTGTAGTAGATCTTGCGCACCGGCGTGGAGAAGGCCCAGCCGTAGGCGAAGTTCATGAACGAGCCGTCGATCGTGTCGAGCAGCGACATGCCGGCGGCGAACAGCACCGGCAGGCACAGGATCGCGTACACCGGCAGCCCGCTGGAGGCGGCGCCGGCGGCCAGGAACAGGAGCGCCACCTCCGTCGCGGTGTCGAAGCCGAGGCCGAACAGCAGTCCCACCGGATACATCTGCCACGAGCGCGACACCCGATCGGCGAACCGGCCGAGCACGCGGTTCATGAGCCCCCGCGACTCGAGCTGGCGCTCCAGCTCGGCCTCGTCGAACTCCCCGGAGCGCAACCGCCGGAAGATCCTGAGGATGCCCAGCAGGACGGCGAGGTTCACCGCGCCGATCAGGTAGAGGAAGCCGCCGGAGATGCCGGTGCCGAGCACGCCCGACACCTGGTGCAGCGTCGAGCCGCCGTGCGCGACCTGCGCGCCGAGCGCGCCGACGCCCACCGCCAGCAGCAGCGCCAGCACGAACACCACGGTCGAGTGCCCGAGCGAGAAGAAGAACCCGACGCCGAGCGGCCGCTCGCCGTCGGCCATCAGCTTGCGCGTCGTGTTGTCGATCGCGGCGATGTGGTCGGCGTCGAAGGCATGACGGAGGCCGAGCGTGTATGCGGTGAGACCGAGCCCGAGGCCGAACACGCCCGCGTGGCCGAGGTTGAGATGCCGCGGCACGACCAGCAGCAGAAGCGTCCCGAAGCCGATCAGGTGGAGAGCGAGCACCGCAGCCGCCAGGCCGGCGGCGCGCCGGCGCTCAGAGCGTGTCAGCTGAGCGCTCATGGGTCACCGTCCGCGATCCGCGCGGCGGCGACCGCGGCCTGTCCGAACGAGATCCCGCCGTCGCCCGGCGGCAGGCGCGCGGGCACGAGCACGCGCAGGCCCGCCCGCCGCAGCCCCGCGGCCACGGCCTCCAGCACGCGGCGGTTCTGGAAGGTGCCGCCGGCGAGCACGACCGTGCCGAGGTCTCTGTCGCCGGCCAGTCGGACGCATGCGCAGATCGTCGCCGCGGCCAGCGCGTTGTGGAAGCGCGCGGCGATCGTGCCGCTGGCCGCGCCCGCGCGCAGATCGCGTACGACCGCGCGCACGGTCTCACGCGCGTCGAGCACGAGGCGTCCGTCGATGCGCACGAGCGGCAGCGGGTAGCCGTCGCGCTCGTGCGGATCGCAGGCGGCCTCCAGCTCGACCGCGGCCTGGCCCTCGTAGGTCACGCGCGGGCGCAGTCCGCACAGCGCGGCCACCGCATCGAACAGGCGGCCCACGCTGGTCGTCCGCGGACAGGCGACGCCGCTCTCGATCAGCCGCGCGACCATCTCCCAGTCGCGGCGAGCGACCGCGCGCGGTGGCTCGAGGTCGCAGTGCGCCGCGGCCAGCCAGGCCCGCGCCATCCGCCACGGCTCGCGGATCGCGCGCGCGCCGCCCGGGAGCACGGCCGGCCACAGGTGACCCGCGCGCTCGAATCCCCGGAGATCTCCGACCAGGAGCTCGCCGCCCCAGATCGTCCCGTCCGTTCCGTACCCGGTGCCGTCGAAGATCGCGCCGATCGCCGGACACCGCTCCCGGTGCTCGCCGAGGCAGGCCGCGAGGTGCGCATGGTGGTGCTGAACGCCGATCGTCTCGATGCGGTCGCGCGCCAGCGCGTACTTGGTCGACAGGTACTCGGGGTGCAGATCGTGGGCCACCGCCTCGGGCTCGACCGCGAACAGCCGCTCGAAGTGCGTGATTCCGTCGGTGAAGCTCTCGAGGGTCTCGTAGTTCTCGAGATCGCCGATGTGGTGCGAGACCCACGCGCGGCTGCCCTTCGCCACGCAGAACGTGTTCTTGAGCTCCGCGCCGACCGCCAGCAGCGGGCGTCCGGCCGCGACCGGCAGCGGCACCCATTCGGGCACGTAGCCTCGCGAGCGGCGGATCAGCAGCGGTCCGGAGCGCCCGGAGATCGCCCGCACGACCGAGTCGTCGGTGCGGGTCTCGATCGGCCGATCGTGCAGGAGGAACATGTCGGCGATCTCACCGAGCCGACCGAGCGCGTCGTCGTCCCGGTAGGCGATCGGCTCGTCGGACACGTTGCCGCTCGTCATCACGAGCGTCTCGCCCGCGTCGCCGACGAGCAACCGGTGGAGCGGCGTGTAGGGCAGCATCACGCCGAGCTCGGGCGAGCACGGCGCCACCGATGCCGCCACCGGGGCATCCGGCCGCCCGCGGGCCACCACGATGGGGCGCTCGCGCCCGGTGAGGAGCGCCTGCTCGCGCGCGGTGAGCTCCACCAGCGCGCGGGCGGCGTCCAGATCGGCGGCCATCAGCGCGAACGGCTTCTCGTCACGGTGCTTGCGGGCGCGCAGCGTCGCCACCGCTTCCTCGCTGGCGGCCGCGCATGCCAGGTGAAAGCCACCGAGGCCCTTGATCGCCACGATCGCGCCGGCCCGTATCGCGGCGGCGGCGTCGGCCAGCGCCGCGTCGCGCTCCGACCGGCGCGCGCCCGAACGCTCCGCCAGCCACACGTGCGGTCCGCAGGCCGGACACGCGTTCGGCTGGGCGTGGAAGCGGCGATCGAGCGGATCTTCGTACTCGCGCCGGCAGCGCCTGCACATCTCAAAGCCCGCCATCGTGGTGCTCGCGCGGTCATACGGAACGCCCGTGATGATCGTGAACCGCGGCCCGCAGTTCGTGCAGTTGATGAACGGGTAGCGGTAACGGCGGTCGGCCGGGTCGAGCAGCTCGGCCAGGCACTCCGAACAGGGGGCGGAGTCGGCGGTCACCGGCGCGTCCGCAGGGCCGCCCCGGGCGCTCGCGACGATCGAGAACCCCGACTCGCCGCGCATCGCCATCACGTCGGTGTGCACCGCCTGGATCGCGGCCAGCGGCGGCGGCTCCCGCCGTATCCGGAGCAAGAACCGCGCGACCGCCTCGCCCGGGCCCTCGACCTCGAGCAGCACGCCGTGCTCATCGTTCAGGACGTAGCCGGCCAACCCCTCCTCGTACGCCAGCCGGTAGACGAACGGCCGAAACCCGACGCCCTGCACCGTCCCCCGCACCCGGGCGCGCACGCGCACGGCTTCGGAGGCGAGGCGAACCATGCCGTCAGGAGCGCTCGGCGCCCGGGTCGCGGGTCACGGGTCGTACCTCCGGGGGCCGGGGTCGGCGGACACGGCGAGCTCGCGCAGCAGGTGGTAGGCGGTCGCCTGGGCCTCCTGGATACGCGGGATGTGCTGGGAGGGCGTGATCACGACATGGTCGGCGAGCGCCTCGGCCGCGACCCGCCCGCCGTCATAGCCGACGAACGCGACCGTGTGCAGCCCCCGCCGGCGCGACTCGGCCAGCGCGCTCACCATGCTGGGCGAGCTCCCGCTGGTGGAGAGCGCGATGAGCACGTCGCCGGGGCGGCCGTAGGCGATCACCTGGCGGGCGAAGACCGCCTCCGCGCCGATGTCGTTGGCGACCGCGGTGATGATCGCGCTGTCGGCGGTCAGGTCGATCGCGGGACGGCCGGCCGCCGCCACGTCCGCCACGAGGTCCATCGCGTCGGTCGCCGAGCCGCCGTTGCCCAGCGCCAGCAGGCGGCCGCCCGCGGCGAACGAGGAGCGCAGCGCCGTGGCCGCGGCGGCCAGTGGGCCCGCGGAGCCCTCGAGCGTGCGCTCGCGCAGCTCCTGCACCTCCGCGGCTTTCATCAGCGCCGATTCGCGCACGGCGGCGATCACGGCGTCCGCGTCACCGCGTCGCTCGTCGAGAAACGGATACAGGAAGCTCGCCGCGCCTCCGCCCTGCGCGTGGTGACCCTCGTGTTCGAAGAACACGTGCACGAGCTCCCACAGCACGTGGTAGCCGGTCTCGACGAGCTCCTGGCGGATGAACGGGTCGGGCGAGGGCGGTTCGAAGGTCCATTCGGCGCCGAGCGGCGCGAACGCCACCGTCAGGCCGCCGCCCGCCCGGGCGCGCTCCACCGCCTGGCCGAGCGCCGGTCCGTCGGCGGGCTCGCCGAACGCCATCACGATGTCGGCGGGCTCCGCCAGCAGCGCCAGCTCGTCGGGCTCGTACAGTCCGATCGCGGGCAGCGCGCGCTTGCCGACGATCACCGGGTGCACGAACTCCACGGCCACGTGGCGCACGTCCGAGCGCGCCTGCGGCGTGAGCCCGAACGCCAGCAGCCGTCCCCCGTCCAGGAACCGCTTTGACATCTCGTGACAGGCCCGCGCGAGTCGGTCCGCGCATTCCGGGAAGAACGCGTCGCTCGCCCGCCGGCGCTCGGCCAGCCGGCGCGCGATCGCCGACGACAGGGCGTCTAGTGCGCTCACGTCGCTCACGTCCCGGCCGTCACTTTTCGGGCAGCAAGCTCGTGCAGCCAGTCGCGAAGCTCCCCGACGCCCTCGCCGGTGCGGGCGCTCGCCAGCAACGTCCGCACACCAGGGTTGACCGCGTCGATGTGGTAGAGCAGCCGTTCGAGGTCGACGTCGACGTGCGGGAGCAGGTCGAGTTTGTTGACGATCACCAGCTCGCAGGCGCGGAACATGAGCGGGTACTTCAGCGGCTTGTCCTCGCCCTCGGCGACCGAGCAGACCATCGCGCGCGCGTGCTCGCCGACGCGGAACTCCGCCGGGCAGACGAGGTTGCCGACGTTCTCGATCACCAGTAGGTCGATGTCGGCAAGCGGCAGCGCCGGGAGCGCCGAGCGGACCATGTTCGCGTCCAGATGACACTCGCCGCCGAAGCCCGGATCGGTGTTCAGCTGCACGACCGGGACGTGCAGGGTCGCGAGCCGGTCCGAGTCGTAGGAGCCCTGGACGTCGCCCTCGAGCACGCCGATCCGCACGCCCTCGGGCAGCTCGGCCAGCACCCGTTCCAGCAGCGAGGTCTTGCCTGCGCCGGGCGCGCTCATCAGGTTGAGCACGGTCACCTCGCTGCGGTCGAAGTCGTCGCGGTTGGCACGCGCGATCGTGTTGTTGGCGTCGAGGGCGTCCTCGACGATCCGGACCTTGGTCCTATGCATGCGCCGGCTCCTTTCGCGGGATGGGTGACGGCGTCGGTGGCGGCCCGGGCCGCGGGGCCCCGGCGTCCGGCAGCTCCAGGCGGTCCGAGAGCTCCAGGTAGTCGATCTCGAGCTCCTCCCCGGCGACGACGTCGACGTGGGCCGAGGCGCACTGCGGACAGCGGAACGCGGCGATCAGCGGCTCCCATTCGCGGCCGCAGTCCTCGCAGCGCAGCCACACATCGATCTCCTCGATCTCAAGGCGCGCGCCCTGACACTCGGTGTCGCGCGCGACCACCTCCCAGTAGAAGCGAAGCGAGTCGGGCACCACCTGGCGCAGCGAGCCGGCCCGCATCGCGACCACCTCCACCGGCCGGCCGCCGGCGTGCTTGAGGGCCGTGTTCAGGACGGCGGTCGCGACCGATAGCTCATGCATTCCGCAGCTCCTCGATCGCCTGCATGACGACGTCGGCGGCGTGATCGACCGAGGCCCTGACCGCGTCGCTCAGCCCGAGGCCGACGTCCTGCACCGTCTCCGGCTCGCAGGCCACGACCATCACCCGGCCGGGCCAGCCGCCGACGTACTTGACGAACCGCAGCACGGTCTCGGGATCCATCGCGTGCGGGTTGAGCAGCTGCCCATCCTCGATCCGCCCGTCGACCTCGTCGCCGTCGACCTCCATCACGTAGAGCGTTCCGGCCTCCCCGCCCTGGCGGCTCACGTCGATCAGGATCAACCCGTCGTATCCGCGCATCACCTCGTAGGCGAGGTCAAGGCCGCCGGAGCCGAAGTCCAGCACTGTCACGCCCTCGGGGAGCTCGCGCTCTGTCAACTGCCCCGCGACCTCGCCGCCGAAGCCGTCGTCGCGCAGCCACGCGTTGCCGATCCCGGCGACGAGGATCTGCCGGGCGCGCCGTGCGGTCTCTGTCTTTGTCATAGCGGTTGCACCTCGTGTGCGAAGAAGAACAGGTAGCGGCCGGTTTCGCGCATCAGCTGCTGGCCGGGGTCGTCGTCGACCGTGACCGCCAGATGGACGCGCTCGTCGTAGTCGATGTAGATCCGCTCGAGCGTGGCCCGGCGCCCGTTGAGCATGCGGTCGTGGACGCTGCGGTCGGTGCCCGGCGTGAGCAGGAGCCTTGACCCCTTGACGAACGTCACCCCGTCGACGGTGACCGAGTCCTCGCCGGGGTTGTTCTCCGCGTCACCGACGCCGGACCCGGAGGCGCAGCCGGCGATTTCGGGAGCGCTGCTCACCTCCTCCAGGCCGCCGTGCAGCCCGATGATGTCCTGCGGGCCCAGGGACAGCGTGCGCTCGAGCATCGCGCTGACCTTCGGGTCGGTGATCGCCTCGCGCTCGGCGTCGGTGAGCGAGTGCACGTGGAGGACGAGCGCCTCCTCGATCTCGGTGTTGTCGAACAGGTTGCCGTGACTGCGCGGGGCAACCTGCGGGTGATCGGGCAGGACGATCGCCGCGCCGAGGATCGTGTCGTCGCTGTCGGAGGCGAGCACCGGCCAGGTGTTGACGCTCTCACGCCCGCTCTGGAGCGGCGAGACGAAGCGTCCGTCCCGTACCTGGAGGACGATGTGCACGGAAATCAGCGAGTGGCGGAGCGCGTCGCCGCGCTCGAGGCCGGCGGCGACCTCGGCCGTGTTGTGCACGCAGCAGCGCACGACGCCGTCGCCGCGGTCGGCCCGCAGCGTGAAGCGGGCCCCGGGGCGCTCGACGGTCACCCGCTCGCCGACAGCGATCGGCCCCAGTCTGAGCCGGTGCTCGTCTCCGGGAGCGGTGATCCAGCGGATCGTCGCCTCAAGCGCCGACCCGCCCTGCACGACGCACTCCAGGCGAGCATGGTCGTGGGCCGCGTCGCAACCGGCGGCGTAGGCGGGCGGGTAGACGATCCCGAACGGCGTCGGGGTGGCGTTCTTGGTCGCGCCGGGCGTGTACGGGTAGAGCGCGTAGCCCTCGTAGAGCAGCGTGTCGACGAGCTCCTCAATCGCCATCGAGCAGCTCTCCGATCAGGTTGGCGAACGTCAGGCCACGCGCCGCGCGCCGGGCGTTCAGGGCCTGGAGCGTGCACGCGTCGAGGCGGATCCAGCCGCCACCGGAGTAGTGCTCGGCGATCATCTCCCGCCACGCGGACACCGGCATCTCGAACCGCGCGCTCGAGCTCCACGGCACCGGCGCCATCTGCAGCCGTCCGTCCTCGGCGGCGTAGAAGACGGTCCCGGAGAAGTGGAAGCTGAGCGGGGCGATCCCATCGGCGAGCGCGTAGAAGTACTTGGCGGCCGCCACCTCGAGGTCGTACGTGCACGGGAGCTCGAGCGCGAACTCGGTCTCGCCCGCGAACCCCGGCACGGCCGCCGCCACCCGCGCCCAGCTGAGCGCCTGGGTCGACGGGGCCCAGCCCGCGGGCGGCCCGAACAGCTCGATGAGCCGCTCGCGCGTGGCCGCGTCGTAGCCGCGCCGGGCCGGGTCGATCATCACCTGAACCGACAGCGACATCGACTGGATCTCACGCCCGCCGGGCTCGGTCGCCGTGACCTCGAAGACCATCGTCGGCGCGGCGGCGAACCTCAGGTGAGTGGCGCCGAGGACGGCGAACTCGGGCGCGGGGATCGCCGCCGGCGCCGCGGGCCGCCGCTCGACGTGCGTGCTCACGGGGATCGCCTCCCCCGGGAAACGGACCCCGGCATGTCGCCTGCGTGCGTCATCCGGCCCTGCGCGACCAGCGCCCGCGCGCGCATCGACTCGAGGAACGCAGGGACCGCCTCCGTCAGCGCGTCGCCGCCGGAGATCCCCTCCCAGCGGGTCTTGATCAGCCCCACGAGCGCGTAGCAGTCATCGATCGGCGCGATCACGTGCTGGTGGGGATCCGACAGGCGGTTGACGACGAGCGCCTCGCCGTCGGGGTCGAGCTCCGCCAGCACCGGGTTGAGCGCCACCAGCGCGTCCCAGGCCTCGAGCGACAGTTCGGACTCCGTCGCCCCGGCCGGGCTCGGGTAGAAAGCCACCACCCCGCCGGTGATGCTCGAACGCATGAAGAACGCCAGGGCGATCGGGATCTGGAACCGGCCCCAGGTCTCCTCGTCGCACCGAAAGCGCTCGAGCCACAGCGTCCGCGTCCCCGTCGGGCGGTACTCGGCGTCGCCGGAGTGAAGCGCCCAGCAGGCCTCGCACGCACACACGATCCGTCGTTCCTCGAGCTGGATCAGGTGACGGTGATCGTCGGGAATCTTGGTCGTGCAGAGGTCGCAGCGCTCCTGTGGAGACGTGCGGGCCCCGGCGGGGACCGACACCGTCCCGGTCCGGGCGAGCGCCCGCATCCGGGCGAGCGCCTGCGTTCGCCGGCGCAACGCGGCCAGGTCCTCGAGCCGGCTCGCGCCCGGCCGACGCTCGGCACCCGCCCGCGCCGGTGTGTGGGCGGGGATAGTCATCCGGCGACCGCGACTCGGACGCCGCCCGACTGGAGCAGGGGCACCGGCGCGAGCTGCAGCGGCTCGCCGCCGACCGCCCGGCCGGCGCGTGGCAGGTCGAACGCGACCCCGCAGCGCGGACAGGCGAGGATCCCCTGCTCGAGCGTGCCGCCGTCCAGCGGATCGCCGCACGCGGCGCACGCGTTGCGGTATGCCAGCAGCGATCCGGCGACGTTGGCCAGCAGCAGCTCGACGCCATCGACCTCGACCGTCCGCAGCCCACCGGGCGGGGCCGCGCTGCCCGCGGTTAACGCCGTCCACCGCGGCGCCTGCGCGCCGGCCATCGGCAGCTCGAACGGACCGAAGTGGTCCGGCAGCGCGGACGGACCGGAGCGGGCGACCGGTGGCTCGGACGTCCCGGAATGCACGACCGGCAACTCAAAGCCGCCCGGCGCCGGGTCCGTGATCCCCTCGACCTCGAGGCCGTTCAGGTCGGGGGCGTGCTCCTCGAGCGCCTGCTTGATCGCCAGCTCGAGCGTCGCCCGCGAGGCGGCGCAGCCGTTGCAGCTGCCCTGCAGGGCGAGCCGCGCCACGCCGTCCTTCAGCTCCAGCAGCTCGACGTTGCCACCGTGGGACTCCATGTAGGGCCGGACCGTGTCGAGCGCCTGAAGCACCCGCTCCTCCAGCGAGGCCGGGTACAGGTCGTGGATCAGCAGCAGGCTGGAGACCGCGCCGTCCTGGGACAGCTCGTCGAGGATCGCGGCCCCGCCCTCGCGCGAGCGCCCGATCGTGTCCAGGATCCGCTCCAGGCCGTCGCCGTAGATCGCGAGCACGGCGCTCACGAGCTCCTGCGCCAGCTCGCGAGCGCGGCTGTCGGGCTGCACATCGAGCTCGGCGGTGAGCTGCTGGATCCGCTCGAGCAGCTCGTCGGGATTCATGCCAGCGCCGTCGGCGTGTGGATCACCTTCTTGACGCGGCCCTTGCCGGTGTACATGTGCACGCCGCACGGCAGGCACGGGTCGAAGCTCCGCACCGCGCGCATGATGTCGACGCCCTTGAAGTTCTCAGGCCCGTTCTCCTCGAAGATCGGCGTGTTCTGCACCGCGTCCTCGTAGGGACCCGGGGTCCCGTAGACGTCGCGCGGCGAGGCGTTCCATGGCGTCGGCGGATACGGCTGGTAGTTGGCGATCTTCCCCTCCCGGATCACCATGTCGTGGGAGAGCACGCCGCGCGCGGCCTCGTGAAAGCCGCAGCTGATCGCCTCCTCCGGGACCGTGAACTCCTTCCAGCTCTTCGTGCGTCCGGCGCGCACCTCCTTCAGCGCCCGCTCCACGCAGTGCAGCGCGATGAGCGCCGAGTACGCCTGGTGGTAGGAGCGGGCGCGGTCGCGCTCGATCGCATTCGACTTCTCCGGCACCTTCCACTCGAGCTCCATCTCGGGCATCGACGCCGAGCGCGGCAGCACCATCCGGATCGAGTCGCCGGTCGCCTTGGCGTAGCCGAAGTCGACCAGGCCCGCCTTGGCGGTGCACCACTGGCGCGCGAACGGACCGCCGCCGGTGTCGCAGCAGACGTGTGTGTCAGTGCGCTTGTCATAGACCCGGGGCGAGACCACCCAGCTGTACTTGTCCGCGAAGTCGCGCTTCTGCGGCTTGGGCAGGGTCTGCTTGTTCCACGGATGGTTCTTGTCGACGGGGTTGCCGAGCGGGTCGCGGGTGACGAACGTCGGCTCGTGCTCCCAGCCGTCGAAGTACGAGGAGCCGAGCAGGATCCTGATCGCCAGGTTGATCTCGACCAGGTCGGTGGTGATCAACTCCCCGCCGATTGCGATGCCGGGCGTGACGTAGCGCCGGCGGCCCCACTCGGTCATGTTGCGGTAGTCGTAGTCGACGTAGTCGGGGTCATCGAACGAGCCCCAGTTGACGAGGTTCATCTCGCGGAAGCCGACCATGTCGTAGCCGGGCAGCGCCTGCAGGAAGAAGTCGTAGAGGTCGTCGTGCATGGGAACGACCCGCTTGACGTAGTCGAAGTAGCGCATCAGCCGCACGTAGTAGTCGGTGAGCGTCTGGTGGGTGATGTCAGCAGAGCAGCCGCCGGGCATGATCGTCGACGGGTGGGTGTGGCGGCCGCCGAACAGGCAGTACATCTCACGGGTGTAGCGCGCGACCTGGAGCGTCTCCAGGTAGAAGCTGCCGGTGAACGGGTTGAGCGCTCGCATGATGTCGGCGATCGTGTCGTACCCGTGGACGTCCTTGTGCGGCGCCGCGACGGACTCGGCCTTCGCGAGCAACGAGGGATTCGTGTCCTTGACCATCTGCTCGCAGAAGTCGACGTTCGCCATGCAGTCGTTGAAGATCGCGTGGTCGAACATATAGTCCGCGGTCTCGGCCAGGTTGAACGCCAGATCGCCGAGCGGCGGCGGCTTGACACCGTAGGCCATGTTCTGGTTCAGGCACGAGCAGGTGCAGTGATTGTCACCGCAAATCCCGCAGATGCGGCTTGTGATGAAGTGGGCGTCGCGCGGATCGATCCCCTTCATGAAGATGTCGAACCCGCGAAACACCATCGATGTCGAGTAGCACTTCAGAACCTGCTGGTTGGAGAAGTCGATCTCGGTGTGGATGCCAAGGCTGCCCACAATCCGCGTGATCGGATCCCACGACATGTCCTTGACGACGACCTTCCTCTCAGTGGCGGTCTCTGTGGCCATCTGGTCTGTTCTCCTTGAGCTCGTCGGATGCGGTTGCGCTTCGGGCGCCTACCAGCGCCGCTGATAGCCACTGGTGAGCGTCCGCCCGCGCCGCCGCCACTCCGGCTCGACGTCGTACTTGGTCTTGATGTTGCGCTTGCGGAAGAAATTGATCACGGGCCCATAGCTGAAGCGCTCGAAGTCGGCGGCGCGTCTCCCCCAGACGTCGGGCTCCATGAACGGCATGTACTTGTCCGGGAAGCCGGGCATCGTGCAGGCCATGCAGATGCCGCCCACGTTGGGACAGCCGCCGACCCCGTTGACCCAGCCGCGGATCGGCACATTGCACTTGACGACCGGGCCCTTGCACCCCAGCTTGACCAGGCAGCGGTGGTCGGTGCCGTACTCGGTCGCAAACTGACCCTCTTCGACGAAGCCCGCGCGGTTGCATCCCTCACGCACGGTGCGGCCGAACAGCCACTTGGGGCGGAGCTGCGCGTCGAGCTCCGGCGCCGGCGCCATGCCCGCCAGGTGGAAGACGAGGTACATGAGGACCTCGGTCATGTTGTCGGGCTGCGCGGGGCAGCCCGGGATGTTGATCACCGGCAGGCCGGCCTTCGAGCGCCAGTTCCAGCCCAGGTAGTCGGCGACCCCCATCGCGCCCGTCGGATTGTTCTTCATCGCCGGGATTCCGCCATAGGTGGCGCACGTGCCGACGGCCACCACCGCCGCGGCGCGCGGGGCGAGCCGGTCGATCCACGCGTTAAGCGTGATCGGCTGGCCGCTTGAGGGGTCGACCCCGAACCCGGTGAAGTAGCCCTCGCCGTTGATCTCCTCGTTGGGGACCGAGCCCTCGATTACGAGCACGAACGGATCGAGCTTGCCCCGCTCCGCGTCGTACCAGGCCTGGATGTACTCGTCGCCGACCTCGAACGCGATCACCTGGTTGTGGACGACGACCTTCGGCATCCCGGGGATGACGCCCTGGATGATGTCCTCGAGGCTGGGGTTGGTCGCCGAGGTCATGGCGACCGAGTCCCCTTCGCACGACAGCCCCACCGTCATCCACAGTACGTGCGCGGTGACCTGCTCGGTCGCGCGTTGACCTGGAACGAACTCGACACCGGCTGCGGACATCAGGTGCTCTCCTCTGGCTGTTTCCCGTTCAACAGATGCGCGGCAGCGGGGCGCCCACGAGCTGGTCCATCACCCGTCTGCCGCCAAAGCTCGTCTCCACCAGCACCATCCCCGGCGGCTCGGCTGCCACCTCGCCGATCACCGCCGCCCGCTCGCAGCCCTCGATCGCGCGCAGCGCCTCCAGCGCGGCGCCGGCGATCTGCGGGGCGACGAACGCCACCAGCTTGCCCTCGTTGGCCACGTACATCGGATCGATCCCGAGCAGCTCCGACGCGGCCCGGACGATCGGCGTCGTCGGCACGTCCGCCTCCCTGACGAGCGCCGCAGCGCCGGCAGCGCGCATCAGCTCGTTGAGCGCCGAGGCCACGCCGCCACGGGTGGCGTCGCGCAGGCAATGAAGGTCCGCCCCGGCCGCCTGCAGCAGCGCCTCGACCGCCGGCCAGAGCGAGCGCGTGTCGGACTGCAGCTCGGCGTCGAGGTCGAACTCCCCGCGCGCGAGCATGATCGCCGTGCCGTGCTCACCGATCGGTCCCGACACGATCACCCGATCGCCGGGCACGATCCGGTGGGGCGCGAGCTCGGCGCGTGGGTCGACGAACCCGATGCCCATGGTCGAGAGGTACATCTGGTCGGCCGCGCCTCGCTCCACCACCTTGGTGTCGCCGCCGACGACGGTCACGCCCGCCTTCCGCGCCGCACGCGCCACGGCCTCGACCTCGCGCCTCAGGGTGTCGGCGTCAAGGCCCTCCTCCAGGATCATCGTCAGGGTGAGCGCGAGCGGCCGGGCTCCCGCCATCGCCAGGTCGTTGACGGTCCCGTTGACCGCCAGCTCGCCGATCGAGCCGCCCGGGAAGCGCAGCGGCTTGACGACGAAGCCGTCGGCGGTGATCGCGATGTTCTCAACGACGCCCGCGTCGGCGAGCTCGCCGATCCCGAACGCCGGCGCGAGCAGGCCCTCGATCAGGGTCTGGGTCGCCTTGCCGCCGGCGCCGTGGGCGAGCGTGATCCGCTCGTCGCGGAAGCGCGGGCGCTTCGCGCGGGCCGTCTCGATGATCTCAAGCACCCGCGTCTCGCGGTCGACGCTTCGCGTGGTCACACGGCCTCCTTCTCCCGGGCGAAGCGCCCGAAGTTGTAGTAGGCCGCGCACGCACCCTCCGGCGAAACCATGCAGGTCCCGATCGCGTGCTCGGGCGTGCACGCGGTGCCGAACACCTTGCACTGCCAGGGCTTGATCACGCCCTTGAGCACCTCGCCGCACTGGCACGCCTTGGGGTCGGCGACGCGCACGCCGGGAACCTCGAAGCGCCGCTCGGCGTCGAGGTCCGCATAGGCATCCGATAGCCTGAGCGCGCTGCCCGAGATGAACCCGAGGCCGCGCCACTCGAAGTGGGGGCGCAGCTCGAACACCTCGGCCATCACCTCGAGCGCCCTCAGGTTGCCCTCGTAGGGCACCACTCGCGTGTACTGGTTCTCGACCTCGCAGCGGCCCTCGTTCAGCTGCCGGAGGATCATAAGCACCGACTGGAGCAGGTCGAGCGGTTCGAACCCCGAGATCACGACCGGCCGGCGGTAGTCGGCGGGTATGAAATGGAACGGCCGGGCGCCGACGACCGTGCACACATGGCCCGGTCCGATGAACCCGTCGAGCCGCAGGTCCGGGGACTCGAGCAGAGCCCGCAGCGGCGGCACGATCGTCACATGGTTGCAGACCACGCTGAAGTTCCTGAGGCTCTCGGCCCTGGCGCGCTGGAGCGTCAGCGCGGTCGACGGCGCGGTCGTCTCGAACCCGATCGCGAAGAACACGACCTCGCGATCGGGGTTGGAGCGCGCGATCCGCAGCGCGTCGAGCGGCGAGTACACCATGCGCACGTCGGCGCCCTGCGCCTTGGCGTCGAGCAGCGTGTGCTCGGAGCCGGGGACGCGCAGCATGTCGCCGAAGCACGTGAAGATCACGCCCTCCTTCCTGGCGATCGCGATCCCGTCATCGACGCGACCCATCGGGATCACGCACACCGGACAGCCGGGGCCGTGGACCAGTTCGACGCTCTCAGGGAGCAGGCCGTCGATCCCGTACTTGTAGATCGAGTGCGTGTGACCGCCGCAGACCTCCATCACCTTGTAGTGACGGCCGGGCTGGAGCGCGGCGAGGATCTCCCCGGCGAGCACCCGGCCGAGCTCGGCGTCGCGGAACTCGTCGACGAACCGCACCGGGTCACCTCCGCGCGGCCGGGGCATCCAGCCCCGCGTCCTCATCGACCCGCTCGACCTCCAGTCTCGCGACGGCGACGCACGCGTGGACGAGCACCGGGTCGCCGGCGCGCACCGGCGCGATGAGCTCGACCGCCACCTCGTGCGTGGCGCCAGCCGCGTCCTCGCATAGCGCCAGGTCGCCGTCCAGCCACCTCACGCGCATCGGAATCCCCTCGTCCGAGCAGGTGATGCAGCGCTCGTGGGCATCGCAGGCGTCGCTCACTCGATCACGCTCGCTTTCAGCTCCGCGAGCTCCTGCTCGAACTCCGAGCCCATCTGCTCGAGCAGCGCGAGCGTGGCATGCGCCTCCTGCTCGTCCACCCTGGAGAGCGCGAAGCCGACATGGACGAGCACCCAGTCCCCCGGCCGCGCGCCGCCGTCCTCGTCGAGCAGGCCGACGTTCACGTTGCGGCGCAGGCCCGCGACATCCACCGATGCGATCCGGTTGCTTTCGTCGACGACCTCGATCACCTGGGCCGGAATCGCCAGGCACATGTCTGTCGCTCTCCTCGCTGGGTCCGCGGCGGCGGATATGCCTCCGCGAGGTGCTTGTATCACTGCCTGGCCGGGCCGTGGGGACGCCCGTCACCCGGGTTACCGGTGGGTGCGTGACCCGGGTGCCCATGCCCTTGGAGTCGCGCGAGGCGGTGTAACCCTGGTTACGGACGCCGTGACCTGCCCGCGAGACCTCGGGGATCTGCGAGGATCCGATGTTCGAGGAGATGGTTGGACCAGAGCCATCTGTAGTGCAGTGGCCGACCCTACCGGCGCCCCTCTCCGAGCACGGTGATCCGCACCCGGCCAGGTACTGCTACCTGCTCGACGCCGATCCCGACCTTGCCGACGTCTTCGACATCCGCACTCGCCTGGTCGTCCGGCAGGGAGCGATCGCCCGGGTGCTCGACGTTCCCGCGGGCAACGGCTGGGTCGACGATCGCGTCGGGGTCGGCGCGCGCGGCCTCGGGGCGCTCGTCCTGGACGGCCTGTTCGCGGTCGACATGCACGTCGCGGGGCGAACGGCAACCGAGCTGCTCGGGCCCGGCGACCTCCTGCAGAGCCCGTCGCCCAGTCCCGACCAGCTGCTGGAGCGTGAACTCGCCCGCCGGGCGCTCACCGCCTCGCGCGTCGCCGTGCTCGACGGCGAGTTCCTGGACCGCATGCGTCCGTGGCCCGAGCTCATGCTGGCGCTGCTGCGGCGGGCGGACAAGCGAGCGGCCGGCCTCAACCTGCAGCGCGCGGTGTGCTCGCACCCGAGCCTGGAGCTGCGGCTCGCTCTGCTGCTGTGGCAGCTCGCCGAGCGCTGGGGTCGCGTCGAGCCGAGCGGCGTTCACCTTCACCTGCCGCTGACCCACGCGCTACTCGGCCGGCTGGTGGCGGCCGAGCGCCCGTCGGTATCCCGGTCGCTCGGCCGACTGGCCGAGCACGGGCTGGTGAGCGGAGGCGCCGGCGACTGGCACCTGGTGGGATCGGTCGAGAGCTGCCTGGACGCGCTCGGCGCGAGATCCGTCGAGCGACTCCACGGGCGGTATGGCACCAAGCGTGGCATCCATGCCTAGCCGCGTGATCTTCCGCTGCCAGTTCTGCGACGCCGTTCCGGACTCCGAGACCCAGCGGGGCCTCACACGGCAGTTGCGCGAGCTCGTGTTCGGCGAGTACCTGGACGTGCCGCCCGGCGGATGGCTCACCTGGCACGGGCGCGGCCCGCTCGGGCCTACCCGGTACGCGTGCCCCAAGCATCGCGGCGAGCTGACCGCGTTCGTGCGCGAGCACTACGGGACAATCGCGCCCCACCCCTGGAAGATGGGACCGTATCCGACGAGCCTGCGCTCCCCGGACACCGAGCGGGCGCTCCACACCGGAGCGCTCTCGCCGATGCCGAAGTGGGGCTACCAGCGATGAGCGACCCACGGGGTCACGCCGCGAGAAGTCGGCCCAGGCCCCTGGACGCTCCGGTGTTCTCCGGGAGCGGGTACAAGCCGTTCGGCGAGTTCACCGTGGACGAGGTGAGGGCCCGCGCCGCCGAGCTGCGGCAGGCGACCGGTTGGGGTCCAACCGCGCGGGTCGGCGCGGTGGCGCGAGCGTGGTCCGAGCTCGCGCGGGCGATGAGCGCGGCGAGCGCGGGCACGGTGGCCGATCTCGGCCCGGCGGTCGCCGCCGAGCACGCCGAGCGGCTGTGGGTGACTCCGCCCGGCGGAAGCTCGCTCTCACCCTGGGGTCCAGCTGACCGTAGCCGGTCCGGCGATGGTTGATGCGAGCGAGGACCGGCGCACGCGAGCGGCGTCGTTAGCGGCTGTCCGCCGCGCTCGGGACCGATCGAACACCACGATCGACGCGGATCAGCTTGCTGATCGCCTTTCCCCTGAGCCGGATCAGCCGACCATCCGCACGCCCCAGCGGCACGTGAACGCCTCGCCCGGCTCGAGACGGACGATGCCCTCGCCGGTCGCCAGGCCGTTCGGCGGGCAGCTCATCGGCTCACAGCCGAGACCGGCGCGCCGGCGGCTCGGCGGGAGCGTGTCGGCGGTGAAGATCTCGATGATCGGGAAGCTCTGATCGACCCACAGCTCGACCCGGCGGCCGTCGGGCCGGATGAGGCGGGCCCAGGCGCGTCCCTCTCCGTCCCGATCGAGGTCGGTGAACGCGTAGTCGATCTGCTGGTCGCCGAGTCGCCGGGGCGTGGTGAAGTCGTAGTCGGTCCCCTCGACCGGCTCGCGCCCGGTCGGCAGCTGCCGCTCGGGATCGGTGACGATCCGCGTCGCGGCCCGCAGCTCGAGCTCGCAGTCGTCGATCAGCGCGCCGTCGCCGGGCGACAGGTAGGGGTGCTGGCCGGCGGCGATCGGGCACGGCCCCTCGCCGATGTTGCGCGCGCGGATCTCGGCAGTCAGCCCCTCCTCGCCGACGACGTACTCGACGCTCACGTCGAGCGTGTGCGGCCAGCCCTGCAGCGGGTGAAGACGCGTCTCCATCACGACGCGAGAGCTGTCGTGGGTCGCCGCCCGCCAGTTCCGCCAGCGCAGGAAGCCGTGGATCGCGTTGTGCTTATCGGGCTCGGTGAGCGCCACCTGGTGCTCGTCCCCGTCGAAGCGGTAGCGCCCGTCGGCCAGCCGGTTCGGCCACGGGATGAGCACCGCACCGTGCGCTTCGTCGCACATGACCTGGAGGTCGTAGGGCTGCAGCACCGGCTCGCCGTCGCGCTCGTACTCCCGCACGCCGCCGCCGACCTCGACGATCGTCGCCCGGTGGGCCCCGTGCGAGATCTCGTACTGCCGCCCCGACGGCGGCGCCGACGTGGCACGCAGCTTCCGCGACCCCGGCCCTGCCTCCGACCCCGACCCCGGGGAGCTCATACGAACTTCGGGTAGAGGGACATGCCGCCGTCGACGACGATCGTCGTGCCGGTCACGTAGCTCGCCTCCGCGCTCGCCGCCCACACGACCGCGGCGGCGATCTCGTCGGGCTGGCCCATCCGCCCGAGCGGGATCTCGGACTCGACCGCGTGCTTCTCCTCCGGGTCGTCGAGCACGAACGTGTTGATCGGCGTGACGATCGCCCCCGGCGCGATATTCACCACTCGAATCTTCTTCGGCGCGAGCTCCCGCGCGGCGGTCTCCATCAGGAGCTTCATCCCGCCCTTGCTGGCGCAGTAATGGGCGAATCCCGGCCAGGGGATGAACTCGTGCACGCTCGACATGTTCACGACCGTGCCGCCCCCCGCCTGCGCCATCACCTTGGCCGCCTCGCGCAGGCACAGAAACGCGCCCGTGAGGTTCGTGCCGAGCACCGCGTTCCAATCGTCGGCGCCCATCTCGAGCAGCGGGATCTGCTTCTCGATGCCGGCGTTGTTGACGAGGATGTCGACGCCGCCGAACTCCTCGTGCGCCTTGGAGACGAGCGCGATCACATCCCCCTCCTTGCCGACGTCGGCCTGGACGGCGATCGCCCGCGGCGCGCCGGCCGTGCCGAGCTCCTCGGCAAGCGCCCGCGCGTCGTCGGCCTCCTGCTCCGAGTAGTAGTTGACGCAGACGCTCGCGCCCTCGCGCGCGAGACGTTCGCTCGTGGCCTTGCCGATCCCGGTCGATCCGCCGGTGACGATCGCCCGGCGCCCTTCAAGCAGCATCATGCCTCCCGTGGTTCATGCCCTGGCGCGGTCGCCGAGGCGGTGGTGACGCTCGCGCTCGATGTTGATCGCGGCGGTGACGAGCGCGAGGTGGCTGAAGGCCTGGGGGTAGTTGCCGAGTTGCTCGCCCGAGCGCGGGTCGATCTCCTCGGCGAGCAGGCCGAGCGGCGAGCTGTAGGAGAGCAGGTGCTCGAACCGGCGCTGCGCCTCCTCGAGCTCCCCGGCGTGCGCGAGGCCGTCCACGAGCCAGAACGCGCACATCACGAACGCGCCCTCGCCCCCGGCCAGGCCGTCGTTCGTCTGCGCGGTGTCGTAGCGGCTGACGAGCGGGCCGTGGCTGAGGTGCGCGTCGACGGCGTCGATCGTGCGGCGCAGGCGCTGATCGTCGTGCGGCAGGAAGCCGATCTGCGGCAGCCGCAGGAGCGCCGCGTCCACCGTGTCGCCGTCGAACGCCTGCGTGAAGGACCCGAGTCGGTCCGACCACCCCTGCCGGACCACCGCCCGGTGGATCGCCGTGCGGGCCTGCGCGAATCGCTCCTCGTCGAGCGGCAGGCCGGCGCGACGGGCGATCTTGAGCGCCCGGTCGACGGCCACCCAACACATCGCCTTGCTGTAGGTGAACTGACGGTTCTCGCCCCTCACCTCCCAGATCGACGCGTCCGGCTCCTGCCAGCGCTCGATCGCAAGCTCCGCCACATGACGGAGCTCCTCCCACAGCGTGTCGGAGAGCTCGCCGCCGCGGATGACCTGGAGGTAGGCGCAGTCGAGCAGCTCGCCGTAGACGTCGAGCTGGAGCTGGCCGGCGGCGGCGTTGCCGATCCGCACGGGACGCGAGCCGCGGTATCCGGCGAGATGATCGAGCTCCTGCTCACGCTCGCTCGGGCGGCCGTCGAGCGTGTAGAGGTTCTCGACCTTTCGCTCGAGGGCGACCCCGCTCAGCCAGTCGAAGAAGCCGTGCGCCTCCTCCTCGTAGCCGAGCCCGAACAGCGCGTAGAGGGTGAACGAGGAGTCCCGCAGCCAGGTGAAGCGGTAGTCCCAGTTGCGGGGACCGCCGATCCACTCGGGCAGGCTCGTCGTCGGCGCGGCGACGAGCGCGCCGCTCGGCGCGTAGCTCATCAGCTTGAGCGTCAGCGCCGAGCGCGTCACGTGCTCGCCGTAGGGGCCGTCGTAGCGGCAGCGGCCGGCCCACTCCCACCAGTACTCCTGCGTGGTGCGCAGCAGCCGCCGGGCGTGCTCCAGGTCGTCGATCGCGTGGCCGCAACGGCCGGGGCGGTTGACGGTGAGCGCGAGCGCGAGCCCCTCCCCGGCCCGGACGTCGAACCGCTGCTCGGCGCCGGTGAGCGGCGCCGAGCCGGTGATGCACCAGTGGTGCCCGGCGGCGTCGCCGTGGAGCCTGCCGTCGCCCACCCCGAGCGGGCTCTCGGCCCGGGCGTAGTCGGGCCGCAGGTCGACCCGATGCTCGAAGCGCACCGTGCCGGCCAGGCCGGCGACCAGCCGGACGACGCGCGGCCGGTCGTGCGGGCGCGCATGCTCGGCGACCGTCGCTCGGTCGGCTGGCATGAAGTCACGGACGCTCGCCCGGCCGGAGTCGGTCTTGAAGATCGTCTCGAGGATGTTCGTCTTCTCGGCGTACCGCTGCCAGGAGCGAAAGCGCCCCACCGGCCGAAGCTCCCAGCTCCCGCCCCGCTCGGCGTCGAGCAACCGCCCGAAGCAGCT
This sequence comes from Solirubrobacteraceae bacterium, assembly GCA_035294545.1. Classification (GTDB taxonomy): domain Bacteria; phylum Actinomycetota; class Thermoleophilia; order Solirubrobacterales; family Solirubrobacteraceae; genus Palsa-465. The sequence continues at coordinate 30,668 of DATGKS010000057.1, forward strand.
CGGGCTGTCGAACCGGGGCAGCGAGCACCAGTCGATGCTCCCGTCGACGCCGACGAGCGCCACCGACCGGCAGTCGCCGATCAGCCCGTACTCTGCCAGCGGCAGGTAGCCGTCGGTCCGATCGCTCATCGCCCGGGCAAAAACTCCTCGAGCTTCTGCTTGGCCGACTGGGCGATCATCCGCCCGGAATGCGGGTCGCCGCGCAGCAGCGCGTACATGAACGACTGCGCCTCCTCGATCGTGATGTGCGGCGGCAGCGGCGGGACCTCCGGATCGGTGACCGCCTCGATCACGACCGGTCGGTCGGCCGACAGCGCCTCGTCCCAGGCGCCGCCCACCCGGTCCGGGCTGTCGACCCGGATCCCCTTCAGGCCGATCAGCTCGGCCCACTGCGCGTAGGGCACGTCGGGGATGTCCTGGGTGGTCGGTACCCGCGGCTCGCCGGCCATCGCGCGCAGCTCCCAGGTGACCTGGTTCAGGTCGCGGTTGTTGAGCACGAGCACGTAGAAGCGCGGGTCCGACCACTGCCGCCAGTACTTGGCCACGGTGATGAGCTCCGCGAGGCCGTTCATCTGCATCGCGCCGTCGCCGACGAGCGCGAACACCGGCCGGTCGGAATGCGCGAACTTCGCGCCGATCGCGTACGGGACGCCCGGTCCCATCGTCGCGAGCGTGCCCGACAGCGAACCCATCATCCCCTTGCGGAGCTTGACGTCCCGCGCGTACCAGTTGGCCGAGGAGCCCGAGTCGGAGGTGAGGATCGCGCCGTCGGGCAGCCGCCTTGAGAGCTCGTGGAACAGGAGCTGCGGGTTGATCGGGTCGGCGCTCTCGTGCGCGCGGTCGTCCATCAGCCTCCACCACTCGCCGACCTCGTGCTCGATCTTCTCGCGCCAGGAGCGGTCCGGTTTGCGCTCGAGCAGCGGGATCAGCGCCCGGAGCGTCTCGGCGCTGTCGCCGATCAACCCCACCTCCATCGGGTAGCGGATCGAGAGCATCTTGCCGTCGATGTCGATCTGCACGCCCCGGGCCTGGCCCTCCTCGGGCAGGAACTCCGAGTAGGGGAAGCTCGAGCCGACCATGAGGAGCGTGTCACAGCCCATCATCATGTCCCAGCTCGGCTTGGTTCCCAGCAGTCCGATCGAGCCGGTCACCCACGGCTCGTCATCGCCGACGACGCCCTTGCCGAGCAGCGCCTTGGCGACACCCGCGCCGAGCAGCTCGGCGACCTCGGCGACCTCCTGCGAGGCGTGCAGCGCCCCCTGGCCGACGAGCATCGCGACCTTCTGCCCGGAGTTGAGCGCGTCGGCGGCACGGCGCAGGTCGCCGTCGCCCGGGACCCGCCGTCCGCGGCTGTAGCCCGGGCCGGAGTGGACGGTGCCGTGCGTGCGCGGTGGCTCGGGAACGGCGTCGAGCTTCTGCACGTCGTTGGGCACGATGATGCAGGTGACGGTGCGCTCCTCGAGCGCGATCCGCATCCCCCGGTCGACCAGGTGGCGGGCCTGAGCGGGATCCATGCACACCTGCACGAACTCGTGCGCGACGTCCTTGAACAGCGCATCGAGGTCGACCTCCTGCTGGAAGTTGCCGCCGAGGCCGGCACGCGCCTGCTGACCGACGATCGCCAGCACCGGCTGGTGGTCGAGCTTGGCGTCATACAGCCCGTTCAGCAGGTGGATCGCCCCCGGGCCCGAGGTCGCCAGGCAGACGCCGACCTCACCGGTGAACTTCGCGTGCGCGCACGCCATGAACGCGGCCATCTCCTCATGGCGCGCCTGCACGAACTCGGGGCAGTCCACCCCGGCTTCGCCGCCCAGCGCGCCGAGGAATCCGATGATCCCATCCCCGGCGTAGCCGAAGATCCGCTGCACCCCCCACTCCTTGAGCAGGCGGCGCAGGATGTACTGACTGACGTTCTCACTCATTGATCACCTTTCGGCTTGTGACGCATCGCTCTCAGATCTCGTCCCGGTAGCCGTAGAACTCGTGGTCTTCGTTGTACCCGCCCTGCCCGGCGCCACGCTCCGCGAAGTGGCGGACGAACTCGATCTCCCTGATCCACTTCACCTGCTTGAAGCCGAGCTGGTTCTCCACCCGCAGCCTCAGGGGGGCTCCATGCAGCACGGGCAGCGGCTCGCCGTTCATCTCGTAGGCGAGCTGGCTCTGGGGGTGGTGCAGGTCGTGCAGCGAGTGCGAGTCGTAGTACTCACCGCCCTCTCCCCCCTCGCCATACGAGTAAAACATCACCCACCGCGCCTCCGGCTCCGGGCGCACGAGCTCGATCAGCCGTGCGAACGGGAGCCCGGTCCACTCGCCGATCGCCGACCAGCCCTGGATGCAGTTGTGCATCGTGATGTGAGACTCACGGCCGAGGCGTCGGATGTCCTCGAGCGTGAGCTCGATCGGATTCTCGACGAGCCCGTGGACCTTGAGGCGATAGTCGCGGAATCCGTTGTCTTTCAGACACGTCCACGCCTCGCTCGTCGGCACGAGCCCGTTGGGCCAGAAGTACGGGCTGACGTCTGCCCGCGTGTATTCCGCGCGCGGGGCGTAGCGGTCGAACAGAAGGTCCATCACTCGGCCGACCGTCAGGTTCGAAAGGCGCTGGAGCACCCGGGTGTGGGTCCACGACAGCCGCACCGCCCACACGTTGAAGCCCACGGTGAGCGCGAGCGCGAGCAGGAACAGCGCGACCCCGTTGAGATTGTTCCGATCGACCCCGAGCGTGATCGCGTTGAGGTTTGTGGTGAATCCGGTCGCGGCGACCATCACCATGTGCACGAAGTAGAACAGCAGGAACGCCACCATCACCACAAAGTGCAGAGACCGGGCGATCTGACGGTTGCCGAACAGCCGCTGATACCACTTGAAGCGGTTGTCGAGGGCGGGAGACATCGCCAGCCCGGTGAGGATCGCCAATGGCGCGGCGATGAACACGATCGAAAAGTACGACAGTTGCTGGAGCGCGTCGAAGCGGTAGTACCCGCCCACCTCGTGCGGCAGGTGCAGCGCCGAGTACTGGATGACGCACGAGGCCGCCGCGGGAAAGATCGACCACTGTGTCGGGACCAGCTTGAGGTAGTGCTGGGTCGCGAACGTCAGCGCGATGAAGGCGATCCCGTTGAGCACGAACAGGATGTCGAACAGGAAGTGCCAGTGACGGGCCACGCCGATCGTGTGCCGCCCGCCCGGCAGGCCGAACAGCGGGCTGAGCGTGATTGCGTCATCCTTGGCCGTCCACACTCGGTCCTTCGGAACCGGGCCCCGGAAGCGGAGCCACTCGCGGTCCGGGGTGGAGTCGATCCGCACGTACAGGCGGGGATGGTCGGCGAGGATCTGCCATCCCGCGCGGACGATCAGCACCATGAAGAAGAAGTTGGCGGTGTGCGTGGCGATCTCCCAGGCGTTGATCCCGGCCGGGAAGTGGGGGGTGCTCTGCTCGCACGGATGAGCCCGGATGAACGACTGGGCTGCGCCGGTGGCGATGAACAGCTTGAACGCCACGACCATCGCCACGCAGAAGAGAACGAAGCCGGGCAGCAGCCACCATGCCGAGATGAAGCGCCGGCCGACCCGCAGGTGCACCCGCGAGAGCGACAGCCGTGGGTGGACGCCCTGCTCGCGCAGCAGCGCCTCGTGCACGAACTCGTCCTGGATGTGCGTGTCGCTCGGCGGCTCCGACCGTCCGCCGCGTCCGTCGGACGTGCTCACCACCGACCCTCTCCGCCGGCCGCGACGAACCGCCGCGCGCGCCCGCTCACCGGGCGGCCCCGCCCGCCAGTCGCTCGGCGAGCCGCGAGGACATCGCCATGATCGTGAGCGCCGGGTTGGCCGAGCCTTGGGTGGGGCAGGCGCTCCCGTCGGTCACGTAGACGTTCGGGGTCTCCCAGATCCGCTGATCCTCGTTGACGACCCCCTCCTCCGGGCTGCGCCCCATGCGGGCGCCGCCGATCAGGTGCGCGAACCGCTGGATCGTCAGCACGTCCTGCGCCTCGGCGGCGTGCAGGATCTCGGTGATGACATCCGTCGAGAACTCCATGTTGCGCTTGTCGTTGTCGGTGAGCGTGTAGTCGAACCGCGCCACCGGCTGTCCGTAGCGGTCCTTCTCGTCGGCGAGGGTCACCCGGTTCTCGGGGTGCGGGAGCAGCTCGTTGAGCACGCCGATGACCGCCCAGTGGTTGTAGTCGCGCATGTACTCGCGCATTGCCCGACCCCAGTGCCCGTCGGCGAGCACGTGCTCGGCCCAGCCGATCGGCAGCGGCGCCACCGTCTGGATCGAGAAGCCGCGCGCAAAGCCGCGGGACTCATCGGTTTCGTAGAACTGCTCCGATGACACCTCGGGCGGCGGGGCCTTGTAGGAGCGAAGCTCCTCGGGGAAGCGGCCGGCGGTCTGGGAGGCGCCCTGGACCATCACGTAGCGGCCGACCAGGTCCGAGTTGTTGCCCAAGCCGTTCGGGAACCGCCTCGACGTCGAGTTGAGCAGCAGTCGTGGGGTCTCGATCGAGTAGCCCGCCACCGCAACCGCGCGGGCGCGCTGCAGGTGGTGCCGGCCATCCGCCTCGGTCGCGTACGTGACGCCGGTGGCGCGGCCGGAGCCCTCCTCGATCTCGACCCGCAGCGCCATGCAGTTCGCGCGCACCTCCACCCCGTGCTCGATCGCGTCCGGCAGGTGGGAGACGTACGGGCTGCCCTTCGCGTTCACCTTGCAGCCCTGCAGGCAGTAGCCGCGGTAGATGCAATGCGGGCGGTTGCCGAACGTGCCGTTGACGATCGCCACGGGCCCGACCCGCATCTCGATCCCGCACCGCTTCGCTCCCTGCCACAGCCGCGCGGCCGCGCCGGTCACCGGGTGCGGGGATTGCGGGTAGGCGTGCGGATCGCCCCACGGCCAGTTCTGCCCGGCCACCGGCAGCTCCCGCTCGACCTCCTCGTAGTGGGGCTTCAGCTCCTCGTACGAGATCGGCCAGTCGGCGCCCACCCCGTCACGGGTCCGCGTCTCGAAGTCCGAGGGATGGAAGCGCGGCGCGTAGCCGGCGTAATGGACCATCGAGCCGCCGACCCCGCGCCCGGAGTTGTTCTTGCCGAGCGCGACCGGGTGCTCTCCGCCGATGACGCGCGGCTCCGTCCAGTACAGATGCCGCGAGCCGGCCTCGTCGGAGACCCAGTCCTCGTCCGGGTCCCAGAACGGACCGGCCTCGAGGATCACGATCCGCCAGCCGCGCCGCGCAAGGCGCTGGGCGAGCACCGACCCGCCGGCGCCCGCTCCGACGATGACGAGGTCGACCTCGTCGTCGTCGCGGTAACGGCGCATCCGCTCGCGCCCCGGGATCGCGCGCGAGTGGACGTCGAGCAGGAACCGCGAGTCGTTGGCGGCGGGTGTGACCGACCCCTTGAGCAGGCGCTGCAGCGCGGTGCGCGCGCTCATCGCTCGAGCTCCGCCGCCGCCCGTACCGGGTCCTCGTCGGTCGCGCCCGGTGTCTCGAACGGCTCGAGCACCTCGGCGCCCTGTCCGAGTCGCATGAACCCCCGCGGGTAGGCGGGGCCGCCGAAGCCGATCTCGTTCCACGCCCAGGGATGGGAGTAGAACGCCTCGAGGATCGCACGCATGCACACCGACCAGGCGCGGCCGACGTTCAGCTCCTCCCACGGCCCGCCCGACAGCTTCCCGGCGGCGAGCGAGCCGACGATCTCCTCACGCGCCGGCGCCTCCAGCTCGGCGAACGGCCTCGAGTGACGTTCCTGCGCGGTGTGGTCGAGGCCACTGAGCACGATCCGCCAGGTCTCCTCGTCGGAGGGCATGTCGTGGTAGCGGTAGCCGTCAAGCCAGCCGTTTGCGAGCTTGCGGTCGACCATCTCGGCCACCGGCACCCGCGGCTCGGCGTCCTGCGCGGTGGCCGTGTCGCAGAACGCGCGCAGCGCGGGCTCCTCGTCGCTCGCGAAGAACCGCAGCGGGCCGCGCGCATACAGGCGCTCCTTGACGACGCGGCGGGTCTGCTCGTCCCATGTCGGCTCGGCGTCGAACACGTCGTAGTCCGGGTAGCGCCCGATCATCTGCGGCGTGATCCCGCGGCGCTGGCGCGGCAGCCAGCTCGGATGCGGCGGTTGCCCGTCCGGCCGGCGCTTGGGCAGGTGGTCCGGCCGTCTCAGGTCGCGCGCCATCAGTCGGCCTCCCGGCGCAACAGCGCCGCCAGCAGCCCCATCCCGCCGACGATGCACATGAGCCCGGGCGCGAAGATCGGCGGGCCCATCGCGAGGTTGTACGTGAGCACCTCCTGCTCGAAGCCGCCGGGACGCCGCGCGACGCCGCGAGCGTGGAAGTACTCGCCGAGCAGTCCGTTGGCGGTGTAGATGAGCGCGGTCGCCGGCAGGTAGCGCTTGGCCCAGCGGCGGCTGAAGACGCCGCCGATCCCGGCCACCATCACCGGCGGGGTCACGATCACCGGGCTCCACATCCAGCGGTTGCCAAAGCTCGCGCGGTAGTGCTCCAGGTAGATCTCCGCCGTCGTGACGAGCGCCGCGACCGCGGTGAGGCCCGACAGCGAGCGCTCGAAGCGGCCGTGCTCGACGTTGGACACCATCCGGTCGATCAGGTGCTCCGGTCGGCGCAGGGGCCGGCGTCGCTTGGCGATCAGGGGCAATGGCTTCTCCTCTCGACTACGTGGCGGCGAACCGCGCCGCGTCCGCGTGCTTGAACTCAAGGCCGTTTCCGGGCCGCGACAGGTCCGGGCGCAGCATCCCTCCATCCGGCTGCAGCACTCCGTCGAACAGCATCCCCTCCAGGCGAGCGTGGTCGTGGAAGTACTCCAGGTGGCGAAAGCCGATCACCGCACAGCACGGGTGTGCGTGCAGCGCGGGGCCGCAGTGCGCGGAGAGCTCAAGCGAGCGCGCCTCGCACAGCGCGGCCACGCGGAGAAACCCGGTGATCCCCTCGCAGCGCGTCGCGTCGGCCTGCAGGCAGCTGACCGCGCCCGCCTCCAGCATCCTCTCGAAGTAGTCGAGCGTGTAGCCGTACTCACCGGCGGCGACGTCCATCCCGTCCGGGGCGCGATCCCGCAGGAGGCGCAGCCCCTCCAGGTCGTCGGAGGACACCGGCTCCTCGAACCAGACGGCGCCGAAGTCCTCCGCAAAGCGGCGGGCGAACCAGCGCGCCTGCGCCCGCGACAACGCCCCGTTGGCGTCCACGTACAGCTCGGTGTCCGGCCCGATCGCCTCCCGCACCACCGCGACGCGGTGCAGATCGCGCTCGGGTTCGCGACCGACCTTCATCTTCACCCGCGAGATCCCGCGCTCGACCCAACCTGACATCTGCGCGCGCAGCCGCTCGTCCGGATACGAGGTCAGCCCAGCCGACCCGTAGATCGGCACGGCGTCGCGCGCGGCATCGAGCAGGGTCGCCAGCGGGAGTTCGAGCAGTCGCGCCTTGAGGTCCCAGAGCGCCGTGTCGACCGCGGCGATCGCCATCGAGGCGACTCCCCGGCGGCCGAGGTTCCGGCAGGCGGCGACCATCTCCCTCCAGGTTGCGGTGACCCGCATCGCGTCCGAGCCGATGACGATGTCGCGCAGCGCCGACGCGATGACCGTGCCGCTGGCGACGTCCCCATAGGTCCAGCCGAGTCCCGTCCGCCCCTGCGCGTGCGCCTCGACGAGCACGATCGTCGTCGCATCCCAGGTCGCGGTGCCGTCCGACCCGGGATAGTCGGTCGGCACCGTGTAGGCGGACACGTCAAGGCGCTCGACGGCCGCGTCGACTTGTGGCGCGATCGCAGGCGCTCGCCGCGCCGCCTGACTGGGCGCGGGGAGGCTGTCGTGAGAAGGCGGGACGGGCTGCATCGCGGAGGAGCGGGGTTGCGCGGCCGAGCCGCAATCGGACGGCGCGGGGCCACGGCGTCCGCTACCCCGGGCCGCCGCTTCCCATGCAACCGGAGGTATGTCGGCAAACCTCGCGGGTTGTCGGAAGCCGCGAGCCGCCGGAGGATGGGTTCATGGCGAGCCTGCGCGTTCGGCGCATCTGGAGACTGCGACTCGGGAGCGGCGCGCCCTGGGTCGAGGAGGGCCTCGCGGTCGCCGGAGAGGTCGACCTCACCACCGCGGACCGGTTGCGCGACCGGCTGACGGCGGCGCTCGGCCGCCACCCGGCGCGCCTCGAGCTCGACCTGGCGGACCTCGAGTTCGCCGACTCCCGGCTCGTCCACATCCTCGTCGAGGCGCGCGCCGCGTTTCCGGCGACCCGCCTCCTGCTCACCGGCTGCCGGCCGCAGCTCGCCCGCCTGCTCGGCCTCTGCCACCTCGCCGATCTGCTCGCGCCGCCCCCTGACCCGGACGTCACCGGGGAGCCGCCCGCGACGCGCCTGTTCGCGGCCTGAACGGCGTCGTCCCGCCGGCCTCGCCCGGACGAACGTCGCCCGGCGCCGCGGTTGCGCGATCATCTGCCGCGTCCTGCGCGGCCCGCTTCGGAGAGAGGAGTCTCGGTGCAATCCACGGTACGTCTGCTCGAACGCGATCCCGATCTCGGCGGCGACCTCGACAGCGAGGCGTTCGCGCTCGCGCGCGAGCGCCTGCTCGCCCGCAGCCGGCGCTATCCGCAGGGGCCCTGGCAGGTCGGGGCCGCTGACTTCCCGTCGCCCGGGAGCCTCGGCCTGCTGCTGCTCGACGGCATCCTCGTCCGCAAGGTGACCGTCGGCGAGAAGACGTGCGCGGAGCTGCTCGGGCCGGGCGACGTCACCCAGCCGTGGCTGCAGATCGGACCCGACGACTCGGTCGGCACCGAGGTCAACTGGCAGGTCGCCCAGAGCATCCACGTCGCGGTGCTCGACCGCCAGTTCACGGCCCGCGCGGCGCCCTGGCCGGAGGTCACGGCCGCAGTCGCCCGCCGCGTCATGCTCCGTGTCCACTGGCTGTCGTTCCACCTCTCGGTCTGCCACATGCGCCGCGTCGACGACCGGCTCCTGCTCGTCCTCTGGCACTTCGCCGACCGCTGGGGGCGGGTCACCCCGCACGGCGTCGAGGTCCCGCTGTCGCTCACCCACAGCCTGCTCGCCTACGTCGTCGGCTCGCACCGGCCGACGGTGACGCTCGCGCTGCACAGCCTCATGGAGGCGGGGCTCGTCGAACGCCGCTCGCGCTCGCGCTGGCTGCTGCACGGCGATCCCCCCGTCGAGCTGCGCGAGGTCCACGAGCATGCCGCTCGCCACGACCGGGCGCTTCCGACCGCGTCGCCCGAGGAGGAGTCCGACGGCGAGGGGATCCTCGATCGCCATCTGCGTGCGCACGCCGAGTAGCGCCTCGGGCCGACGAGCCCGGGGAGAGACCGGCTGCCGTGCGGGCGGTCACGGCCGGGCGAGCAGGGTGGCGAGCCCCGGCCGGCGCGCCGCCAGACCGAGCGCGTCGAGCGCACGGAGCCGGTCGGCGGGCGGCCCGAGGAAGGCGCGCAGGAAGGCGGTCGAGACGCGCTCGACGATCGAGAGCTGTGGCTGTTCGGTCGTGTACGGCGCGAGGTGCGGCGCGCCGATCAGCGTGAGCAGGAACTTCGGGTCGTGCACGGCCGCGAAGAACGCGTCGGTCGCCGCCGGCGGCTGGATCGTATCGGCGCTTCCCTGGACGGCGAGCAGCGGCGGGCCGCGGGGCACGAGGCTCGCGCGGCCGCCGGTCGGCAGCCGCGCGCCGGAGAGGAGGACCGCGGCCCGGATCCGCGGGTCGCGGTAGGCGCGGTCGTAGGCGAGCGCAAGCGCGGTTTCGCCTCCGTCGGACTGGCCGGCGACGGCGATCCGGCGGCGGTCGATCAGTCGTGCGGCCCATCCGCGCGCTTCCTCGTCCGCGGCGAGCAGCCGGTCGATGACGACCCGCATGTCCTGCGGCTGGTTGACGAGGTCGCGCTCGTCGGGTCCGCCGAGCGCGTGCGCATTCTCCAGCGGGAACACGGGCGCGGCGACGACGAACCCGGCGGCCGCCCATGCCCGCAGGAGCCGGGCGTAGATCGCCGGCGTGACCGCGAAGCCGTGGCCGAACACGACGAGCGGAAACGGCCCCGCCCCCCGCGCGGCCGGTGCGCGCAGGATGTCGCGCCCGCGGGCGGACCCGAGCGCCGGGTAGCGCACGATCGTCGTGATCGGCCGCGGGCGGCGGACTCCGTCCGGGAGGACGATCGTGCGACGGCGGTCGACGAGGTGGAGCACGCGCAGGCCGACCGCGAACGGCCCCTGGTGGCCGCGGTCGGCGGCCCGACTGCGGTGGGCCGCGCGCTTCCCGCCCGCGCGCCGCTGCCGTTGCTCGACCGCGGGACCGGCGGCAGATCGATGATTCGCGGGGTGCGCGTGCACGCGCGGGCCCGGACGAGGGCGCGAGTGCGGCGTGCTCCCCCCGCACGCGGCGAGCACGCATGCGGTCGCCACCGCCGGCGCGACGGTCGACCGCAAGAGCCTCACACCGAAGCGAGTCAAGCCTCCGGAGCGTACCGGCGCCTTCCGGAGCCGATCCCAGAACATCCGGGTCACCGGAAACCGCGGTCCGGGCAGAGCATCGATGAACGCGCGTCGCCACATCCGGCTTGGGCTGCCGCCGCGTTGCGGGCTGCGGAGACGCTACGCGAGCCGCGACGGCGTGCGTGCATGCACGACGGCGGCCTCAAGCTCCTGCGGCAGCGTTTCCACGGCGCCGCCGGCGATCACCCACTGCTCAAGGCGCGCGGTCACGGCGCGCCGGCAGCCTGCGTCCCCGCGCAGGAGCTCGGCGAGACCGCGGCTGCGCAGCGCGGTCCGGGGGGCGCAGCGGTGTCGCAGCGACGCGTACCCGTCACCGAGCGCCGCCCGCCAGACCACCTCGCGACGAGAGAGCTCCTCGCAGATCGCAGCCGCGATCCGGGGAGCGGAGATCCGCCGCAGGCTGCGCGCGAGCCACTCGGGGCTCGTGGCGGTGACGGGACCGCACGCGTAGGCGAACACCATGCGCGCGGTGTCCCGCTCGGCCGCCGACCAGCGCGGCGCCCGGCGGGCGATCTGCAGCGAGGCGAACAGCGTCCCGCACGAGCGCTCGATCGCCTCGCCGGCGGTGTCCGCCGCGCGGTCGAGCAGGCCGCCGAGCGCGGGCAGCTCATCGACGAGCCGGCGGAGCTCGTCGATCCCGGCGGGCCGGTCGATGTCAGGGCGCATCAGTCCAGCGAGCAGCCGGCGCGCGAGCACGAACCCCGCGTCGAGATCCCTGGGATCGCCGCTTCGCTCATGAGAGTCGACCGCGGCCTGGAGCTGCAGCGCAAGCTCCTGCTCGTGCTCGCCGAGCGCGCCCACGGGCAGCGCCTCGGCGATCGGCTCGTCGATCAGCATGTCGTCTCCGCAATCCTCATGACGGGGGTGTCGGCGCGAGTCTGTCCCCTCCTCGCCGAATTGAACACCACCCTGGACGCACGAACGAACGGCGCCCGCCGCCCGCCCCGTGGGATCATGTGCGCATGGGGCCCGAGCGGAATCGTCACGCGACGTCGGGCCGGCCGTCGGCGCTCGTCGCCGTGCTCGCGCTGCTGCTCGTCGCGCCGCTGCTCGCCGGCTGCGCGACCGTCTCCTCACTGCCCGGGCACACGCGCGGCGGCGCGCGCCTCGTCGGCCAGGACGGTCCGCCGGCGGATCCGGCGAAGCTCGCCGTCGTGCGGCGGTGGGCCGCGGAGCTCCGGGCCGGGGACCTGCGGGGGGCAGCCGGATTCTTCCACCTCCCGAGCCTGTTCGAGGACGGCGCGGGCGCCACGCTCACGATCCACACGCGCGCGCAGGCGGAGGCGGCGAATGCGACGCTCACCTGCGGCGCGATCGTCATCTCCGCGTTCCGCACCGGGAGCTTCATCGACGTGCTCTTCCGACTCACCGCGCGGGCCGGTCGCGGCGGCGGCCGGCGGGCCTGCGGCCCGGGCATCGGACGCACGGCGCGCACCGAGTTCCTGATCCGCGCCGGCCAGATCGTCGCTTGGGTGCGCGCGCCGAGCCTGCCGGGCGATCCGGGCGTGCCCGGGACGCCGCCGCGGTCCGGAGGCGGCGGCTCGCCAGGCGGTGGCGGCGGCTCGGGTGGTGGGCTGCCCGCGTGAGCGCGCGACGGACGAGGCCACCGCGGCACTCGCCCGGCGGCTCGTCGAGCCGGATCTCGAGCCACCCATGAGATGAACCAGGGGCCGCGCCCATATCCTCAGGGGCGATGGCCGCTCCCGACCCGTACCTGATCCTCGGGGTCACTCCCACCGCGACCGACGAGGAGCTCCGCGCCGCCTACCGGCGGCTCGCCCAGCTCCATCACCCCGACCACAACCACGGTTCGCGGGAGTCGGCGCTCCGCTTCGCGGAGGTGCAGGAGGCCTACGCCCATGCGAGGCTGCTCCGCAAGCAGGCGAGTGCCACGGGCGCCGCTGAACCAACCCGGAGCGGCGTCGACCCCGACCTCGACGCCCGGCTCGCGGCGATGGAGCAGGAGCTCCGCGCCGCCCGCGAGCAGCGGGAGAAGGCGGCGCGCGCGGCCGCCCAGGAGGCCGCCCGCGCAGCGGCACAGGAGCACGCGGCGAGACGAGCCGCGCGGGCGCGTCCAGACCGCGCGGGCGAGCGTCCCTCCGAGGAGGAGCTCGGCTACTACACGACCGACGACAGCTTCACGAAGATCCTCGACGACTTCGCCGACGAGGTCGCCGCGCGCTTCTCGGAGATCCACCCGCCGCGGCGCCCCGGCGAGACCCCGCGCAGGCCGCGCTCGGTGGCCGACTGGATCGACGAGCTCGGCTCCCGGCTCACGGGCGAGCGGCCTGGACGGACCCCCGGCGAGAGCGACTGAGCCCGACGGCCCGCCGTCGCCCCCTGCCGACGGATCGACGCGTGAGCGTGTCGGTCAGCCCCGGTGCTCGGCGGCTCGTTGGCGAACCGTCGCCTTCTCGTCCAGCGGCATCGTGCCGGGATGACCGTCGCCCGGCCAGGGGGCGAGCAGTAGCAACAGCCGCGCCGTGGTGCGCGCGAGCACCGCGTGCCGCTCGGCGGGATCGAACTCGACAAGGAGCCCGGCGCCGCCGCTCACCGTCGTGCCGTCGTTGGCCGTGATCGCGACCTCGCCGTCGACGACGGTCACCCACGCCCGCTCGTGGACCTGGTGCTCGCTCAGGCTCTCACCCGCCGGGATCTCAAGGACGATCGCACGCGCGGCTGCGTCCGAGGATAGGATCTCCGGCGCGTGGGGCGCCAGGGCGTGCGTACGCAGATCCCAGCTCTTCATGCGCCGCCGTCCGCTCGATTGCGAGCTCGTGGCATCGCCCACAGCTTTTCACAGATCGGCTCCACACAGAAGTTGGCCACGGAGGCCGGTGTACCCGCCGGCCGGTCGAGCGCCCCGAGCCGCGCACACAGCCGCGTGCGTCGGCTGGGCGAGAACGTCATCGGCCCTGTCGGTCCCCTGGGACGCCATGAGCCAAGGCTCTCCGTCGCCGCATGCCTCCCGACCCGGACGGCGGCCTACAAGTCAGCGGTGCAGGCTCGGGCGGTAGACGAGCTCCTGGGTACGTCCGTCGAGCGTCCGGCACTCGAGCAGCTCGAGATCGAAGTCCTCCGCTCCCGCGAAGATCGGCGCGGCGCCGTTCCGTCCCGTGATCACCGGGAAGATCGTCATCTGGAGACGGTCGACGAGTCCGGCGGCCATCAGCGCCCGGTTCATCGCGAGGCTGCCGTGCGAGCGCAGCGGCACATCGGACTCCTGCTTGAGTGCCGCGACGACATCGACGGCGTCTCCGCTCATGAGCGTCGCCTCGGCCCAGTCGAGGGGCCCGTCGAGCGTGCTCGAGATGACGGTCGTCGGCATGCTCAGCATCCGCGTCACCCACGGGTCGCCCACCTCCGGCTGCGTGGCGCGCATCCCGAGCAGCCGCTGGAACGTGCGATACGTGTTCGCGCCGAACACCATCCGGCGCTCGTCGCCGTACTGGGCGAGGCGGTGCTCGAGCAGCTCGGGACCCTGCTTGCCCCAGTAGCCGCCCCAGTCGCCACCGCTCACTGAGCCGAAGCCGTCGAGGCTGGAGAAGACGTCGAAGGTGTATGTGGCGGCCATGTCCTCTGCTCCTCTGCGAGTTGGTTGATCGAGTCCTGATCCTGATGTTCACGACCGGTCGCGGGGCTGAAACTCATCGCCCGCGGGTAACGGCGTTCCAGAGGCGCCCGAGAGGAGGACGTGATGGCAGACACAACGTTCGTGATCGTCGGTGCGAGCCTCGCAGGCGCGAAGGCGGCCGGGGAGCTGCGCGAGCGCGGCTTCGATGGGGGGGTCATCCTCGTCGGCGCCGAGCCGGACCGCCCGTACGAGCGCCCGCCGCTCAGCAAGGACCTGCTGCGCGGCGACTCGGAGCGCGATAAGGCCTTCGTGCACCTGCCGGAGTTCTACGAGGAGCACCGAATCGAGCTTCTCACGGACACGACGGTGACCGCGATCGACGTCGCGCAGGGCCGGGTCGTGCTCGACGGCGACCGTGAGCTCAGGTTCGATCGACTCCTGCTCACGACCGGCGCGGAGCCGAGGCGGCTCCGGATCCCCGGGGCCGAGCTCGACGGCATCCACTACCTGCGGACGCTCGCCGACTGCGACTCGATCCGCGCGCGGCTCGACGACGGCGGGCACGTCGCGGTCGTCGGCGCGGGGTGGATCGGGTCGGAGGTCGCGGCCTCCGCGCGTCAGCGCGGCCTCGAGGTCACGCTGATCGACCCGCTCCGGCTGCCGAACGAGAGGGTCTTCGGCCCCGAGATCGGGGAGTTCTACCGCGACGTCCATGCCGCACACGGGGTCGAGCTCCTGCTCGGCGAGGGGGTGGAGTCCTTCGAGGGCGATACCGCAGTGCGGCGCGTGCGCACCGCCTCGGGCCGGACCGTCGACTGCGACCTCGTCGTCGTCGGGATCGGCGTCGTGCCGCGCGTCGAGCTCGCGCAGGGCGCGGGCCTGCAGATCGACAACGGGGTGCTCGTCAACGAGGGACTGAGAAGCTCGGCGCCGTCGGTGTTCGCGGCCGGGGACGTCGCGAACGCGTGGCATCCGTTCTACGAGCGGCGGATCCGGCTCGAGCACTGGTCGAGCGCCCTCAACCAGGGGCCGGCGGCGGCGCGGGCGATGCTCGACGAGCCGGTCAGCTACGACCGGATCCCGTACTTCTTCTCCGACCAGTACGACGTCGGCATGGAATATTCCGGCGCTCCCGCCGCGTGGGACTCGGTCGTGTTCCGCGGCGACCGGGACGGCGGCGAGTTCGTCGCGTTCTGGCTGAGGGACGGACGCGTGGTCGCGGGCATGAACGTCAACGTCTGGGATGTCAACGAGCACGTGCAGGCGCTGATCCGCTCGCGCCGGGAGGTCGACGTCACCGCGCTCACGGATCCGGAGACGCCGCTCGAGTCGCTCGCCGGCGGAGCCGGGAGCTGACGCTAGCGTAGGCCGCGAGCGGCGCGCGCCTCGCGCCGCAGCGCACGGGCGACATAGTCCTCGACGCTGTAGCGCTCCTCCGCCCAGGGGTCGCCGCGATGGTGATACCCGTTGCGCTCCCAGAAGCCGAGCTCGTCGTGCTCGAGCACGCGCAGCCGGCTGAGCCACTTGGCGGACTTCCAGAAGTACAGGTGCGGGACGAGCAGGCGCATCGGGCCGCCGTGCTCGGGCTCGAGCGGCGTGCCGTCGGCCTCGAACGCGACGAGCGCGGGATGCTCCAGCACGTCGGAGAGCGGCAGGTTCGTCGTGTAGCCGGTGCGGCTCTCGGCGAGCAGGAAGCCGGCCTCCTTCGAGAGGCCTGCCCGCTCCAGCAGGTGCGCGACCGCGAGGCCGCGCCAGCGCATCCCGAACTTCGACCAGCGGGTGACGCAGTGGATGTCGCCCTCCCAGTCGACATGGGACTCCGCCTGAAGCGCCGCCCAGTCAAGCGTGAACGGCTCCTCGACGGCTCCGTCGATCGTGAGCGTCCACTCCGCGGCCGGGGTCCTCGGCGTCTCCTCGACCGACAGCACCGGCCATTTCACCGTCGGCGACTGTCCCGGCGGCAGCCGTTTCGGATCGATCCCCAGCGACAGCGCCCGGCGACGTCCTCGCTCTCCAAACATGCGTGGCGTGATCGGCACCCCTCCATTCTGCCTCGCCGGCGGGCTCTCACCCCCGTCTAATGTCGATGGAGAATCTGAGCCCGAACAGGAGCGCGTGAGATGACGAGCATGCGAGCGATGGTGGTGCGCGAGGCCGGCGGTGACCTGGTCCTCGAGGAGCGGGAGATCCCCCGTCCCGGTCGCGGGGAGGTGCTGGTCAGGGTGCGCGCCTGCGGGGTCTGCCACAGCGACAGCTTTGCGAAGGAGGGCGGCTATCCGGGGGTGAGCCATCCGCTCGTCCCGGGCCACGAGATCGCCGGCGAGATCACCGAGCTCGGGGAGGACGTCCGCGGCTGGGAGGTCGGACGCCGCGTCGGCATCGGCTGGTTCGGCGGCAACTGCGGCTGGTGCGAGCCGTGCCGCCGGGGTCAGCTGATCGACTGCGAGAACATGCCGATCCCGGGGGTGACGAGCGACGGCGGCTACGCCGATTACGTGGTGGTGCGGGCGTCGGCGCTCGCCGCGATGCCCGACGAGCTGACGCCCCCCGAGGCCGGTCCGCTGCTGTGTGCCGGGATCACGACGTTCAACGCGCTGCGTCGCAGCGGAACGCTCGCCGGCGGCCGGGTCGCGGTCCTCGGCATCGGCGGCCTGGGCCATCTCGCGGTGCAGTTCGCCGCCAGGCTCGGCTACGAGACCGTCGCGGTCGCGCGCGGCGCGGGCAAGCGGGAGCTCGCGCTGCGGCTCGGCGCGCACCACTACGTCGACTCGACCGACGGCGATCCGGGCGAGCGGCTGCAGGCGCTCGGCGGGGTCGACCTGATTCTCGCCACCGCCAACAGCGCGCAGGCGATGGGCGCCGTGTTCGGCGGCCTGCGGCCGAAGGGCAGACTGCTCGTCGTCGGCGCCTCGATGGAGCCCGTCCCGGTACCGGCCGCGGCGCTCATCGGCGGCGACAGGGCGATCGCCGGCCACGCCTCGGGCACCTCGATCGACTCCGAGGACACCCTGCGCTTCAGCGCGCTGTCCGGCGTGCGTCCGATGATCGAGACGCTGCCGCTGGAGCGAGCCGCCGAGGCCTACGCGAAGATGATGAGCGGCGAGGCGCGCTTCCGCATGGTGCTCACGACGGACGGCTGACCCCCGGCAGGATCCGCCGCCCCGCCGTCCTACTCCGCGTCGGCCACGATCGCCCCGACCCGCTCGCCGAGCGTGCGGTCGCGCGCGTTGGCGATCGCCGCCCAGACGGCGGCCGCGACGATCACGCCGAGCGCGATGAGCGGGTACTCGGAGAAGGGCTTCGGCTGGCCGGGCTTCACCAGCTCATAGAGCGGATAGCCGACCGCGAACGCGCCGAGCAGCGGGAGCAGGAGGTGCTTGAGCGGGCTGAACATCTCCGGATGGAAACGGCGGAAGTACACAGGGAGCGCGAGGTTCGCCACGAGGTAGGTGACGATCACGAGGATCGTGCCCATCGTCGAGATCTCGCCGAAGAAGAGGGTCGGCGGCGTCGACCAGCCGAACACGTACGTGAGCCCGAGCGCGATCCCGAGGTAGACGATGAACGCCGCGTACGGCGTCCGCGACTCCCGGGTGACGCGGCCCATCCACGACGGCAGCAGCCCCTCGCGGCCCGAGTTGAAGATGATCCGCGCCTGCGAGTTCGACGCCGACAGGAGCGTGCCGAAGATCGAGGTGAAGCCCGCGATGTAGGCGAGAAACGCGAGGAACGACGCGACCTGCTGGGCCGCGGCGACGAACGGCACCGGGGTCGCCGCGTTCAACGCCTTGACGTTCTCGCCGAAGGCGATCACTGTCGTGTAGGCGAACAGGATGTACGAGCCCCCGAGCAGCAGGATCGACCACAGGATCGCCTTGCCGATGCCGACGCGCGGATCCTCGCTCTCCTCGGCGAGCGCCGCCGAGTTCTCCCAGCCGATGAACAGGTAGATCGCGAGCGGGAAGCCGAGCGAGAGGCCGGAGAACCCTCCGGCGAGCCGGCCCGGATCGAACGGATGCAGGTTGAGCGAGCCGCCGTGCTTGATGAGGAGCGCGATCGCGATGACGAACATCAGCCCGAGCTCGAAGCTGAAGAACACCGCGGCCGCCTTCGTCGAAACCTTGGCGCCGCGCACGATCATCGCCAGCGCGATCCCCACGAGCACGAACGTGAGGATCTGCCACGGAATGTGGATGTGCAGGTATCTGCGCAGGATGTCCGACGTCCACCCGCCCGAGATCCCGACGACGGAGGCGACGGCGACGATGTAGCCGATCGACAGCACGAGCGCCATCAGCACCGCCACGTACGGCCCGAACGCGCGGCCGATGAACGTGACGAACGAACCCGTCGACGGGTGGACGCGGCTGAACTGGGTGAGCGTGTTGCCGAGGAGCCCGATCGCGATCATCGCCGCGATCACGGTGAGCGGCGCCGGCACGCCGGCGGTCGACGCGATCAGCCCGAACCCGAAGAAGAACGACATCGCGGGCGCGATGTTCGCCATCGTCGACGTCGCGATGTCGACGTTCGAGAGGACGCCGCGGGCGAGACGGTTGTCCGCTCCCTGCGGGGCCGGGGTCCTCGACCCGGGACCCGGCTGCACCGGCTCGGTCACATCGGCCATCTGCTCACCTCGCTCGCTCAGTCCTCGTCGCGCGCGGAACCGCGCTCCTTGAGTCGACACACTCTGAGGCCGGGCGTGGCCGCTGTCAACGGTGGCAGGCTCCTTGCGGACGGGACGCCCGGGCCGCCGCCCAGACCCGGAGCCGATTACGCTCTGGGCCGTGCCCGCCGCCCCTCCGATGTTCCGGCTCGTGTGCCTGCCCGTCGCGCTCGGGGAGGCGCCCGCCCGGTGGGCGATGCTCGGCGAGGGCGAGCTTGCGCTCCTGCCGGGCGCGGGCGGCCTCGACGAGGTCGCCGAGCTCGCGCACCGGCTCGACCTGCTGTCGGTCGAACTGCTGCGGGGCGAGGCGACCCCGGACGCCCAGGAGGAGACAGTGATGATGTTTGCGGGCTCGCTGCCGCTCGTGTGGGTCGCCACCGGCTTCTCCGCGCGCGCCCGCGGCTGGGCCGAGCGGCGCGGGCCGATGACGCTGCTCGTCGAGGCCGACGGCGCGCTGTCGCCCGACGAGCTGCGGCGGATCGAGCGGTTCGTGGCGGCGCTCGGGCGCCAATCCGAGTAGCCGGCGGCGGGGACGCGGAGCCTCGCCCGCGGATCAGGCCCCACCCTCCGGGACGAGGATCCCCCGGCCCTGCAGCCGACCGCCGTCGAGGTCGGCCATCGCGTCGTTGATCGCGTCGAGTGGATACGTCGAGGTGTGCAGGCTCACCCTGCCCTGAGCGGTGAGCGACATCAGCTCGGAGAGATCCGCGAAGGTCCCGACGAGATTGCCGATGAACGAGATCTCACGGCTGATGACGTCGATCGTCGGGATCACGATGTCCTCTCCGTAGCCGATCACGTAGTAGAAGCCGCCGTCGCGGATCATCTCGACGCCGTCCCGGATCGCGCCCCGCTCCCCGACGAAGTCGATGATCGCCTCGGCGCCCAGGCCGTCGGTCATCTCCCGCACCGCGTCAACATGGGCGTGCCCGTCGACCCGCAGCGTCGCGTCCGCGCCCAGCTCCCGCGCGAGGGCGAGCGCCGGCTCGGATGGGTCGACGACGATGATCTCGGCAGGGGTCATCGCCCTCAGGCACTGGATCCCGATGTGTCCGAGGCCGCCCGCTCCAATGACGACCGCGCGCGTGCCCGGGGTGAGCACCCCGATCGCCTTCTTCACCGCGTGGATTGCGGTGAGACCCGCATCGGCGAGCGCCGCGACGTCCGTCGGATGCAGCGAGGGATCGAGCTTGACGACCGAGCGGGCGCTCGTCCTCAGCAGCTCGGCGAAGCCGCCGTCGCGGTCGATCCCCGGAAAGGATCCGCTCAGGCAGTGCATGTCGTCGCCCATCCGGCAGGGCAGGCACAGCCCGCAGGAGATGAACGGGTGCACGATCACCGTGTCGCCGACCGCGACGTTCGTCACCGCCGAGCCGACGGCATGCACCCAGCCGGCGTTCTCGTGGCCGGGGATGTAGGGCAGCCCGACCTCGGAGCGGGAGGCCCACTGCCCCTCCTGGATGTGCAGGTCGGTGCGGCAGAGCCCCGCGGCGCCGATCCGGACGATGACGTCGAACGGCCCCTCGATCTCGGGCTCGGCAACGGAGTCGATCCTCAGGGCCTCGTGGTATGCGTGCAGCCGCGCCGCCTTCATCGCCCCGCCTCCTCAAGGTCCGCCGCCGGGCCGTGACGGGCTCTCAACAGATCGCGGCAGATCCCGCCGTTGGCCTCGAGCGAGAGACGAACGAGCCGGGCCCCGCGCAGCCAGCGCCGCAGCCCCGGCGCGCCGGCCGGCTGCCCTCCGGGCTCCACGAAGGCGGGCGAGTCGCCGTCGGTCGGCAGGCCGAGCTCGGCGCGCAGCATGAGCGCGCGACGGGCCTCGGGCAGGTCGGGCAACGCCCTCACCCTCGCGCCGAGCACCGTCTCCTCCGACCATCCGTCGGCAAGCATCCGCTCGCACACGGTCGCCTGGCGGGCGATCAGCGCCTTGCGGGTGAAGATCGCGCGCAACGTCTCGAGGTCATCGTCGTCGGTCTCGCCCGGGAACGCCTCGCTGAAGCCGGCGCTCCCACGAAGCGCCCGGTTGATCTCCTCGCCGGTGTAGTGGTCCTCGAGGCGGACGATCACCCGCCGCACCCCCCTGACCCGGGCGACCGCACGTCGGGCGTCCGCGCCCATGAGGAACGCGAAGTTCGGCGCGCACTGCGGGGTCGGAAGCCGAAGCCGCACCGTGACCTCGCCCGCCTCGCCGACCTCGATCGCGCTCACGAACCGCAGATCGGTGATCGGCTCGTCGAGCTCCGGGTCGCGCACCGCGGCGAGCGCCGCGAGGACTCGGGCGCGCAGGCCGACGTCGGCTGCGTCGCGCGCGGGGGCCGGCCGCCGAACCGGCGGCCGCCGAACCCGCCCGGTCGCTCGCGCGGTGGTCGCCGGGGCGCTCATGCGTCCGCCGTCTCGACGAGCTCGGCGCCCTCGCGGCGACCCGCCTCGGGGATCCCCATCCCGTCGGGCACCTTGATGTCGTAGAGCCTCGCCGCGTTCAGTCCGAGGATCTTGCGCTTCGTCGCGTCGCTGAGCCGCGGGTAGTCGGAGTACTCCTCGCCCGGGTAGTCCCACTTGAGGAAGCCCTCGATCTGCCACCTCGGCTCCCAGATGCCGTAGTCGGACCCGAACAGCATCTTGTCCTCGCCGACCCAGAACAGGAGCTCGCCCATGACCTTGGCGAAGAAGCGGGGACGGGCGTGCATCAGGCCGCCGATGACGACCGACAGGCCCGCGTAGACGTTCGGCTCCTGCGTGGCCATGAAGCAGAAGTCCTCGATGCGCGGCAGGCCGACGTGCTCGACGATGAAGTTGAGCTCCGGGTGCGTCGTGGCGGCGATGTCGACGTCTCTGACGTCGAAGGCGTCCTTGTCAAGCGGCCAGATCGTCGGCCCCTTGTGGACGTGGATGTTCCTGATGCCGAGCTCCTTGCACTTCTCGAAGAACGGCGTGCACATCCCGTCGGCGAGGCTGTAGCCGCGCGAGCCGGCGTTCCACTCCGCCGTGTAGAGCTTGACGCCCTTGAGGTCGTAGCGCTTGGCGTCCTCCTCGAGCCGGCGCAGGCCCGCGTCGCCGTCCCGCGGGTCCCAGCGGCCGTTGACGATGAGCCTGTCCGGATACTTCTCGACCAGCGCGTGGTTCTGCGCCGCGGTGTTGAAGCCGTTCGTGTACCACTCCTCGAGGTAGGTCGACTGGAAGATGGCGACGTCGACCCCACCCTCCTCGAAGACGTCATGGACGAAGTCCTCGTGGGTGTAGGACATGAACTTCTCGATCGGCCAGTGCGTCTCCTCGGGACCGAGGGACTGGTAGGCGTGGAAGCACTCGATCCAGCCCTTCGCGTACGTCTCCTGGCCTTTGACCCAGTTGTCGGGCCCCGCGCTCCACATGTGGACGTGGCTGTCGACGATGAAGTACCGCTGGCCGGCGTGCTCGAACATCTGGCGAACCTCCCTCGCTGTCGCCCGCGAGGCGGCGGCCGGCTCACATCGACCGCACCTCGTCCGGCGACCGGATCGATCGTGTCGTCGAGGGCGATCAGCAGGCCGTATCGCGGCGAGCTGGTCTCCTCGGCGGCCTCGTTGCCGGGATCATCCCACCTGCGCGCCCGCCTCGCCGCCGGTTGCCGCGATTCGGCTACCGAGGCGGTCCGGCGGCTCGGCCCTCCGACGGGTGCGGCGGATCCTGCGGGGTGGGGAACGAGCCGTCGATGAGCTCGATCCGGTAGCCGTCCGGGTCGGTGATGAAGCAGATCCGATACTCGCTGCGGCCCCCGGGCGCGTACGGCGCCTGCTCGGGAACGATCCCGTGCGGGGCGATCTCGGCGAGCAGCGCGTCGAGGTCATCGACGACAAGCGCCATGTGGTTGTAGCCATCGCCGAGGTCGTAGGGCTCCTCACGGCCGACGTTGACGGTCAGCTCAAGCACGTCGCCGCCCCCGGGCAGGCCCAGGTAGACGTTGTAGGCGGAGTCGAAGTTGAGCTGTCCCCGGCGCTCGAAGCCGAGACGGCCGTAGAACTCGGTTGATCTGTCGATGTCCCGGACGCGCAGGCAGGTGTGGACGAAACGTGCGCTCATACGGCGACACTATCCGCTCATGCCCTCCCCCGAACCCCGTCGCTACGCGCTCCTCGACCGAGCCCTCACCCACGGCCTCGCGCCCGACGCCCTGCTGCGGGCCGGCTCGCTCTACGGGGCGTGGGCCCGGGAGCGCCGGGAGACTCGCGGCGGAGTCGCCGCGCAGGACGAGCGCCTGCGGGGGCTCGTCACGCGCATGTCGAGCGGTCCGATCGCCGAGGCCGTCGATGCCGCAAACGAGCAGCACTACGAGCTGCCCCCGGAGTTCCTCGGGCTCATCCTCGGTCCGCGGCGCAAGTACTCCGGCTGCCTGTGGACGCCGGCGGTCGAGTCGCTTGCGCAGGCCGAGGAGGCGATGCTTGAGCTCTCCTGCGACCGCGCGGGCGTGCGGGACGGGATGCGGGTGCTCGATCTCGGCTGCGGCTGGGGCTCGCTCTCGCTGTGGCTTGCCGAGCGCTATCCGGGCAGCGCGATCACCGGAGTGTCGAACTCCCGCTCGCAACGCGAGTGGATCCTCGGGGAGGCCGCTCGCCGCGGACTGTCGAACGTCACGATCCACACCGCCGACGTCAACGGGTACGACCCCGGCGGGCGGTTCGACCGGGTGATGTCGATCGAGATGTTCGAGCACCTGCGCAACTGGCGCGAGCTGCTGCGGCGGATCTCCACCTGGCTGACGCCGGGCGGCCGCGCCTTCGTCCACGTCTTCTCCCATCGCACCCTCCCCTACCGGTTCGAGGGCACGTGGGCCGCGGCGCGCTTCTTCACCGCCGGGCTCATGCCCTCCCACGACCTCATGCTCCGCTTCCAGGAGGACATGGTCGTACGGGATGCCTGGGCGATCCCGGGGACCCACTACGCCCGCACCCTGTCCGCGTGGCGCGCCCGCCTGGACGCCTCGCTTGCGGAGGCGACGGCGATCCTGCGCCGGTCAGGACGCAGCCAGGCGCAGGCGCAGCGCCTCGTGGCCACCTGGAGGCTCTTTCTCATCTCGACCGAGGTGATCTGGGGGTATCGGGGCGGCGATCGCTGGCTCGTCAGCCATTACCTGCTCGAACCCCGCGGCCGCAGCTGATCGCGCGTGGTCGATTTCATCGACGGCGGCAATCGAAGTGATCACGGTCGCGGCGCGATCGCGCTGCGGCGGGCCGAGCGCGGCGATGCGGCGACGATCGCCGCAATCCACGTCGCCGGCTGGGAGGCCTACCGCGGCATGGTGCCCGACGTGGCGATCGAGGAGCGCACGCTCGCCCGGCGGACCGCGATGTGGGCGGATCTGCTCGGGAGCGACACGAACGCGGTCGATGGCGGCCCGCTGTGGGTGGCGCTCGCCGAGCGGCCGCGTCACGGACCGGCGGGCTTCATCTCGCTGAGCGGCCCCGCAGTCGGCGGCCACATCATCGAGATCAGCGCGCTGTACGTCACCCCGGACGCGTGGCGGCGCGGGATCGGCAGCGCGCTCATGGCCGCCGGGCTCGCCGAGGCCGCGCGCCGCGTCGGGCGGGGCGGCGGCGCCGGGCGGGGCGGCGGCGTCGGGCGGGGCGGCGGCGCCGGGCCGGGCGGCGGCGCCGGGCCGGACGGCGGCGCCGGGGCGGGCGGCGCCGGGGCGGGCGGCGACTCCGGGGCGGTCGCGCTCTGGGTGCTCGAGCCCAACGTCCGTGCCCGCGCGTTCTACACGCGCTGGGGATTCGCCGAGGACGGCGAACGGCGCCGGCAGGGCGAGGCATGGCCACGCGAGCTGCGCATGCGCCGCGGGCTCAGCGGCGCCGCGGCGGCCGCGGGATGAACGCCGAGGTCCGCGCGATGTACTCGCGGTACTGCGGCCGGCGCTCGGCGATGTCCTTCTCGAGCAGCGCCGCGCCGGAGCCCCTGATGAGCAGGTAGGACATGACGAGCGGACCGACGACCGTCCACCACGTCCCGCCGGCGCCGAGGGCGACGAGCCACAGGCCCCACCACACGCAGAAGTCACCGAAGTAATTGGGGTGGCGCGTGTAGCGCCACAGGCCCCGGTCCATCACCCGCCCGCTGCTGTCCGGCCGGGCCTTGAAGCGGCGCATCTGCTCGTCGCCGACCGCCTCGAAGAAGAGCCCGACCGCCCACAGCGCGACGCCCACCCAGGCGATCGGGTCCAGGCCGGCGCGACGCTCCGCGGCGACCTGGAGCGGCAGCGAGACGACGAGCACGAGCAGCGCCTGGAGACCGAAGACGACCCCGAGGCTGTAGAGCGCGAACCCATCCCGGTGGCGCTCACGCATCGCGGTGTAGCGCCGGTCCTCTCCGGGGCTCGCTCGCCGGCGCGCGACGAGGTAGCCGCCGAGCCGCAGCCCCCACACGGCGGTGAGCGCAAACAGCAGCCAGCGACGGCCCTCTCCGCCTGAGCCGGCGAGCCCGTTCCCGGCGATCAGGCAGATGAGCGCCACCACGACGAACGCCGGCCCCCACGCCGGATCCACGATGGAGACGTCGGCGATCCGCACCGACACCGCCCACAGGCCGGCGAACAGAATGGCGAGCACCACCGCCGCGATCGCGGTGACGAGGCCGGGGGCGGCGACGACGGTGGCCTCGGCGATCA
This sequence comes from Solirubrobacteraceae bacterium, assembly GCA_035294545.1. Lineage (GTDB taxonomy): Bacteria > Actinomycetota > Thermoleophilia > Solirubrobacterales > Solirubrobacteraceae > Palsa-465. The sequence goes on from DATGKS010000057.1 coordinate 56,020, forward strand.
TGCAGCATGATGCTGCCCGTGATCGATGCCGACCTATCCGCCACCCGATGACGGCCCGCCCGGCTCTCGACGGCCTGACGATCCTCGACTTCAGCCGCGTGCTCGCCGGCCCGTTCGCCACGATGATGCTCGCCGATCTCGGAGCCGAGGTGATCAAGGTCGAGCGCCCCGGCGTCGGCGACGAGACCCGCCACTGGGGCCCCCCGCATGACGCCCACGGCCGCGCCACCTACTTCCTGTCGGTCAACCGCAACAAGCGGAGCCTGGCGATCGACCTCTCGACTGATGCCGGCCGGGACCGCGCGCATGAGCTCGCGGGGCGCGCCGACGTGCTCGTCGAGAACTTTCGTCCCGACGTGATGGATGGGCTGGGGCTCGGCTATGAGGCCTTGCACGCGGCGCACCCCGGGCTGGTGTACTGCTCGATCACCGGCTTCGGCGACGGCGCGGGCGCGCGCCTGCCCGGCTACGACCTGCTCGTCCAGGCGCTCGGGGGGCTGATGTCGATCACCGGCTCCCCCGACGGCGAGCCCCAGAAGGTCGGCGTCGCGCTCGTCGACGTGCTCACCGGCCTGTACGCGTCGACCGGCATCCTTGCGGCGCTTCGTCACCGCGACGCCACCGGCGAGGGCCAGCGCGTCCAGGTCGACCTCTTCAGCTGCCTGCTCGCCTCGCTCGTCAACCAGGGCTCGGCATACACGGTCGCGGGCGTCGTGCCCGGCCGGATGGGCAACGCGCACCCGTCGATCAGCCCCTACGAGCTCTACCCGACCGGCGAGGGCGAGCTCGTGCTCGCCGTCGGCAACGACCGCCAGTTCGACGCGCTCTGCGAGGTGGTCGGGGCTCCCGAGCTTGCCGCCGACGAGCGCTTTGCCTCCAACCCCTCGCGGGTGGCGCATCGAGAGGAGCTGGGGCAGGCGCTCGTCGAGCGGCTCGCCGCGCGCCCGGCCGCCGAGTGGGCGGCGGCGCTCACCGACGCGCGCGTGCCCGCCGGCGTCGTCAACGACATCGCGGGCGCGTTCGCGCTGGCGGAGGAGATCGGCCTTGAGCCGATCGTGGCCGTGCCCGACGCGGAGACCGGCGACGCGGTCCCGCTCACCCGCAACCCGATCGGCCTATCGGCGACGCCGCCGAGCTACCGGCGCGCTCCGCCGCCGCTCGCCGACGCCTGAGCGGAGACGCGCCCCCCGGGGTGGGCACCGCGCCCTGAGCTCTCCGCGACGCTCGGGAAGCTCGGTGCCACGCTGCGCGCGGGCGGCCCGGGAGGCGGCCCGGTGGGGCCGCCTCCCGAGACTGCGCCCACAGATCAGAAGCCGCCGGTGCCGTCCGGCGTGCCGAGCCCGGTCGGCCCATCCCAGCCCGAGCCGGCCCTGCACAGCGCGGTGCCCCCACAGCTGCCGTTGCTCCCCGACGTCACGTCGAACAGCGCGCTGCTGTGGCTGTACGGATAGCTTCCGTAGGTGACCGCGGCGGCGTTGCCGGCGAGCGCGTAGACGCTCGCGATGATCGGCGACGCGACGCTCGTGCCGCCGAACACGAGCCAGCCACTCGCTCCCCGGTAGCTGTAGGTGTCATAGACCGACACACCGGTGTTGGGGTCGGCGTCCGCGGAGACGTCCGCCTCCGCCCGACGCGAGCAGACGGCGGCGATGATCGGGTTGGAGGCCTGCCACGCGGGCCGCGGGTCATACGCCGAGCAGCCGCTGCCGGCGCCCGACCAGGCCGTTTCGGTCCAGCCGCGCGCGTTCGCGGCCTGGTTCAGGGTCGTGCCGCCGACCGCGGTCACGTACTGGGACGCGGCCGGGTACTGCACGCCATAGCCGCTGTCTCCCGAGCTCGCGGTGATCGCGATCCCCGGGTGGTTGTAGTAGGTCGAGTCATACGACGGGTCGCTCGAGGACTCTCCGCCCCCATAGCTGTTGGAGATCTCGGTGGCGCCGAGCTTCGCCGCCTCGTTGACCGCACTGCCGAGGTTCGTCAGGCTTGCCGACGAGGCCTCGACGAGCAGGATGTTGCAGTTCTGGCAGATCGCCGAGACCATGTCGAGGTCGAGCGAGATCTCCTGCGACCAGCTCGCGTTGTTCCTCGGCAGGCTGGTCGGACTTCCGGACTGGCCGACCTGGAGGAAGCACGGGCCTCCCGGGCTCACGACCTTGCCGCCGCTGACCGAGCACGTCGAGGTCTTCGGCAGGCCGAAGGTGGCGCGGTAGGTCGCAAGGTCGGAGGCCGCCTTGGGATCGTTGTACGCATCGACGATCGCCACCGTCTGGCCGCTCCCGGTGCTGCTCGACGGAAGCTTGTAGGCGCTCTGGAGATCCGCCGGGTGGTAGCCCGCCACGGTCGTCGGGCTCGCGCCCGGCTTGCCGTGGAGCGGCGACCCGCTCCGTTGCGTGACGATCAGTGCGTCACAGCTGGCCGCACCGGCCGTGGCGCTCGCGCACACGTGCCGACTGCTCAGGTTCCGGGCGCCGCTGTGGGGCAGCGCCCAGGCCGATGCCGGCAGCATGAGCCCCGCCGCGGCCACCATTCCGATCCCGGCTGCACGGCTCGGTCGGATCATTCTCTCTGCCTCCCCTTGAGGTCGTTCGCGCGGCCCTGCCGCCACGCACTGGATGGCGGTGCATCCTACAGGACAGCTTGTGCGTCAGTGCGTGGGCGCGGGCAGCAGCCTCTCGATCGCCGCCGTGATCCGCGGGTCCTCCGGCGCCACCTTGCTCGCCCAGCGGCCGACGACGTGGCCGTCCCCGTCGACGAGGTACTTGGTGAAGTTCCAGGCGGGCGGGCCGGACCGCGGCTGGCGGGCGAGGTCGGCCCACAGCGGCGCGGGGTCGGCCCGCACCGAGGCGCGCTCGGTGAGCGGGAACGTCACGCCGTAGTTCTTCTCGCAGAACGCGCCGATCTCCGCGGCGTCATCGAATTCCTGGTCGGCGAAGTCGCCGGAGGGCGTTCCGAGCATCTGCAGCCCGCGCTCCGAGTAGCGCTCGTACAGCCGCTGCAGCCCCTCGTACTGCGGGGTGAAGCCGCACTTGCTCGCGGTGTTGACGATCAGCGTCGGCCTGCCGTGCAGCGAGCGGAGGTCGAGCTCGCCGCCGTCGAGCAGCGTCACCGTGTGCTCGTAGACGTCGGTCGGCGCATCGAGCGTCGGGGTCCGCTTCAGGTACATCTTCGCTGTCGATAGGAGGCTCATCGCGGCCTCAGCTTACGCGCTGCCGAACGCCGGGGAGGCGGGCGCCCCGCTGCGGCGGCGACGCGGCCGGTGTCGTTCGGCGTCTGCGAGGATGACTCGTATGGAGCTTGCGCACGACCGGACCGGCAGCGGCCCGGCGCTCGTCCTGCTCCATCCGCTTGGCGCCGACCGGCACGTGTGGGAGCCGGTCGTGCCCGCGCTCGCGGCCGAGCGGACGGTCGTCGCCGTCGACCTGCCGGGCTTCGGCCGGACCCCGGCGCTGACCGGCGTCACCCCGACGCCGGCGGCGCTCGCCGAGGCGGTGGCCGACGGCCTCGCTCGTCTCGAGCTGCCGGCCGACGGCGACGGACGCGTCCACGTGGCCGGCAACTCACTCGGCGGCTGGGTCGCACTCGAGCTCGCGCTGCGGGGCGTGGCGGCAAGCGTCACCGCGATCGCGCCCGCCGGGCTCTGGCCCGAGCCGCTGCTGCCCAAGGCGAGCAGCACCCACATTCTCGCTCGCGCCCTGGAGCCGCTCGCGCTCGCCGCGCTCGGCAGCCCGCGGGGTCGCCGGGCGCTGCTCGGGGGCACGATCGTCCACCCGGAGCGCATGACGGCCGCGCAGGCCCGCCGGCTCGTGCGCGCCTACGGGCGCGCTCCGGGGTTCATTGCGGTCAACGATGCGATGCGCGCCGGCCGCCTTTCCGAGCTCGACCGGATCACGGTCCCGGTGACGCTCGTGTGGCCCGACCACGACCGGCTCGTCCGCCGCCCGGTCTCGGTTCCCGAGCGCATGCGGAGCGTCGTGCTCCGCGACGCCGGCCACATCCCGATGTGGGATGCGCCGGAGGAGCTCGTCGCGATGCTGCTCGCCGGCTCGGCGCAGGCGCTGCCCGAAGCGCTCCGCGGTCCCGGGCATCTGCGGTAGGGCCGGGCGATGAAAGATTCCCAGCGCGACCCGGGGCGGCGACGATGTCAGGCCGCAGCGGGGGCGGCCTCGCTCGCGCCGCCGGGCCGCAGGCAGAGGGCGCCCGGCAGACCGATCACGAGGCAGATGCCCGCGCCGACGAGCAGCGTCTGGTGGACGACCGACGCGGTGAGCGAGCCCGACAGCGCGATGCCGGCGAGGCCGGCGCCGACCGCCGCGCCGAGCAGCCGCCCGGCGGACAGAAGCGCCGAGGTGCGCCCGTGGGAGGCCTCGGGCGTCGCGTTGAGCGCGGCGCGGGACACCGGCACGAAGAGCATCCCCAGGCCGAGCCCGACGGGAATGAGCGGGAGCACCGTGAACAGGTTCGAGAGCGGCACGCCCGGCAGCCCGAGCACGACGAGCCCGATGCCGGCCCCGAGGAACCCGAGCACGGTGGCCAGTCGCTCGCCCCGGCTGTCAACCAGGCGGCCGGCGAGCGGGGCCGCCCCGCCGACGAGCAGCGCGACGATGACGAGCGCGCTCGAGGCGCCGAGCGCGGAGAAGTGGGCGGTGCGCTGCAGATACTGCTCGGCGATGTAGAAGGCGCCGATCATCACCGCGAACGTGAGCCCGGCGATGAGCGTCGCGGCGGCCACGATCCGGTGGGCACCCGGCGACGCCTCGCGCGCCGCGGCACCGCCGGTCGCACCGCGATCATCGTGCAGGTTCGCCGGCACCGCCCGGGCGACGGCGATCGCGGCGGCGAGCGTGAGCGGCACGAGCGCCCACCAGTCCGCCCGCCAGCCGAGCGTCACCGTGAGCAGGCCGCCGAGCAACGGGCCGATCAGATTCGAGGTCCCGGCCGACGCGCCCCAGATGCCGAGTGCGGCGCCGCGGCGCTCGGGCGGGAAGCCGCTCACCGCTCCGGCGAGCGCGGCCGGGCTGACGAGCCCCGCGCCGGCTCCCTGCACGATGCGCGCGATGATCAGCTCCGGAAACGTCTGCGAGAGCGCGCCCGCGACCGCGCCGAGCGCGAACAGCGCGAGCCCGGAGAGCGCGAGGCGCCGCGCACCGAACCGGTCGACGAACTCGCCGCCGGGGATCAGGAGCAGCGCATAGGCGCCGAAGTACGCGCTCAACACGACCGAGGTCGAGCCGCCGGACACGCGCAGGCCGTCGGCGACCTTCGGCAGCGCGACCGTGATGAGCGTGCCGTCGAGCTGCAGGAGCGCCGCCGCCGCGGTGCACGCCGCCAGCCGCGTCCAGGCCGCGCGCGGAACCGCCGGCCGGTCGTCCGTTCCCGCGGCGCGGGAACGGCGCCCGCGCGAGCGACGTCGGGCGGGGGCGTGGCTCGAGGACGACATCCGCGTCCCAGTATCGCGGCTCCAGGTGCCCCGGGCGCAGACCGGTCCGCGGACGAACATACGAGCGCGAGGGGTTCCGACGGGGCCCGTAATGAAGAATTGGGTCACAAACTCCTGGAATTGACGTTCTGAGATCTATCCTTGACGCCATGCCTCTTGGAACTCGCACATATCGAGGCGGCCCGCAGAGCGCCTACGGCTACGGCGGAACGCTCACCCGCGACGAGAGTCGCGGCGTCTTCGGCCAGGTCATGGGCCTCGTCGCCCTGACGATCGGCTTCCTTGCGCTGGGCGCCTACGTCGGCCGCCACATGGCCGGCGGCTCGGGCTTCATCTTCTTCCTGCTCGCCCTCGGCTGCGTGCTCGGGCTCAATTACGCCGCGGCCCGCGGGCGCGAGCAACTCGCGATCGTGCTCTTGTTCGGGATGGGGCTGCTGCTCGGGCTGTTCATCTCGCCGGTGATCGTCTACTACACGACGACGAATCCGGGCGTCGTCTACCAGGCGGCCGGCGCAACCGCAGGCTTCACCGCGGCACTCGGCGCCTTCGGATACGCGACGCGGCGCGACCTCGCCGTCTACGCGCGCGCATTCTTCTGGGCGCTCGTCGCGCTCATCGTGTTCGGGCTGATCGCGATGTTCGTCGCGATCCCGGGCGCGAACATCATCTACTGCGTGCTCGGCCTGGGGATCTTCGCGTTCTTCACCGCGTTTGACTTCCAGCGCCTGCGCAACGCGAACATGACGATGTCGGTGCCGATCGCGGCGTCGATCTTCCTCGACATCTTCAACGTGTTCCTGCTGCTCCTGTCGCTGTTCGGCGGCGGCGGCACGCGCCGCAACTGAGCACACCCCGGCCGCGGGCGGCGGCGCCACGCCGCCCGCCGGCCGACGCGCTCGCGTCATCGACCGACGGGAGCCGGCTCACCCCCTCGGCACACAGTGATGCGCGTTCATCCGCCGTCGGACGCGGTCACCGGCCCCGGCTCAGCCGTCGTCGGGCACGTAGTGGCGCCCGCCGGCGGCGTCCTCCCACACCCGCATGACGCGCCGCGTCCTCGGGTCGCGGAAGCGCTCGTCGGTCGGCCGCCAGGCGTCGGCCGGCCGCTCGGCGTCGCCATGCCCACGCCCCCACCGCGGACGGCCCGGCTCCGCCCCCGCCTGCGCCGGGCGATCGTCGAACCCGGGCGAGCCCGCGGAGGCCGCGTCAAGCGCACGCTCGGGGAGCGCCGGCAGATCGGCGAGCACCCGCTCGGCCTGGGCGCGGTCCTCCGCCTGGCTCACCGCGACGACCCGCCGCTCGAGCTCCTCCAGGTCGATGTGGTCGGCGGCGGCGTGCGCACTCAGCAGCGCAAACAGCCGCTCGCGCTCACGGTCGCCGAACGGCGGCTCGGGCGCGCGCCCGCTCACGCCCGCGGGGTGAGCGTCACCGCGGTCCCGTAGGCGACGATCTCGGTGAGCTGCTGACCGATCTCGGAGGAGTCGAAGCGGACGGCGAGCACGCCGTCGGCGCCGACGAGTCGGGCGTTGTCGACGAGCCGGTCGATCGCGTGGCGCCGCGAGTCCTCCAGGAGCTGCGTGTACTGGCTCACCTCGCCGCGGCGCAGCGCCTTGAACCCGGCGGCGACGCCGCCGACGACCCCCATGCTCCGCACGACGAGGCCGTAGACGACGCCGAGGGTGCCCGTCACCGTGTGATCGGGGAACTCGAGAGCGGTCGTCATCGGCATGCCGGAGGAGACGTTGGCCTGACCCGCGTCGGACATGGCCGACAACCTACCGGTCCCGACCGACGCCGTCCACCGCGGCGGGCGCGACCGCTCCGCGCGCGGCGCCACCGTGCGCCCCCCACGTGGACAGCCCCGGACGTCGATCCCTATCCACCGGGACAATGCGGCGCGCCCGCCGAGAGCGGAGCATCCCGGCGATGCCGGTCGGGCTGATCGTCTCCTACGATGGGACCGCGAACGACGACGACGCGCTGATGCTCGCGCACATGCTCGCCGGCGCCGGCGTAACCCTGTCGCTCGCGTACGTGCGTCATGCCCGTGAGTTCGATCCCCGGCGCGAGGTGATCGCCGAGCACGACGCCCACCGCCGGCTCGCGCTCGGCGCGGCGTGGCTCGAGGAGCCCGACATCGCCACGCACGTCGTGCTCAACGGCTCGACCAGCGCCGGGCTGGCCGAGCTCGCGGCCGCCGAGGGCGCGGCGATCATCGTGTTCGGCTCGGACTACCGGACGCCGCCGGGCCACGTCGAGCCGCAGGGCTCCGCCGCCGGGCTGCTGGAGGGCGGCCGGGTCGCGGTCGCGGTCGCCGCCGCCGGCCTTCGCACCGGTCCCCGCGACGCGCTCTCGAGCGTCTCGGTCGCCGGCGAGACGGACGGCGCCGCGGCAGGCACGGCCCGCGCCCTCGCGGCCGCGACCGGCGCCGAGCTCCTCGACGGCGGCGCCGACGCGGACCTGATCGTCGTCGACTCGCGCCCCGACACGCCCCCCGGGAGGGTCGCGCTCGACGGCGCCACGCGCGGCCGGCTGAACGCTGCGCGCGGCTCGGTGCTCGTCGTCCCCCGCGGCGAACCGGTGCCGTTCTGAGCAACGCGGTTATCCCAATGTCGAGTCGGCCCCCGGGTTTGCTGGACGCGCGGCCATGGGGCGCGACCGTCCGCGCCCGATGTACTGAGCGCAGCCGTTCCCGGACGCCCCGGACCCACGGTCTGGACGCCACCCCCCGGTGTCCGACCCCGACCTCCAACGCACGACCCTCGACCCTCGCAAGGAGACGATGACGAGATGCCGATGTGGACGCCCTACCCGTCGTGGCTCAGCCCCGGGGACAACGCCTGGCAGCTCACCGCCGCGACGCTCGTCGGCCTGATGAGCGTGCCCGGGCTCGTCGCGCTGTACGGCGGCGTCATGCAGAAGCGCTGGTCGATCAACAGCATGATGCTCGCGTTCACCGCATTTGCGACCGTCCTCATCCTCTGGGTCCTGTGGGGCTTCAAGATGGGCTTCGGCACACCGTGGCACGGACTCTCGAGCCACGGCTTCCTCGGCAACTTCGTCGGCATCCCGGGCGAGATCCTCGGCCACAGCGCCGAGCAGGGACGCGCCGCGATCCCGCTGGCGACGCTCGGCCCCGCGCTGCGCTTCCCGCAGGCGACGCTCGCCTACTTCCAGTTCGTGTTCGCCGGGATCACGCCGCTTTTGATGCTCGGCTCGGTGCTCGGGCGCATCAACCTCAAGGCGTGGGTGCCGTTCGTGCTGCTGTGGTCGACGATCGTCTACACGGTCGACGCGTTCACGCTCTGGGGCGGCGGCTTCTTCGCCCAGCACGGCGCGGTCGACTTCTCGGGCGGCTACGTGATCCACATGTCGGCCGGCGTCTCGGGCTTCGTCGCGGCTGCGGTGATCGGCCCGCGGCTGCAGCGCGACCGCGAGATCGATGCCCCGAACAACGTCGCGATGGTCGCGATCGGCGCGGGCCTGTTGTG
>DATGKS010000058.1:0-10065 GCA_035294545.1 Solirubrobacteraceae bacterium
GGGTGTAGGGGTCCTGCGGGGAGTCGAGGATCGTCTCGGTCCGCCCGCGCTCGACGACGCGTCCGCGGTGCATGACGATCGCCTCCTCGGTGATCTGCCGCACGACGGCGAGGTCGTGGCTGATCAGGATGTAGGAGATCCCGGTCGACTGCCGGATGTCCGCGAGCAGGTTGAGCACCTGCGCCTGGATCGAGACGTCGAGCGCGGCGACCGACTCGTCGAGGATGATGAGCCGCGGGTCGGCGGCCAGGGCGCGGGCGATCGCGATCCGCTGGCGCTGCCCGCCCGAGAGATCCCTGGGCAGCGCCCGGAGCATCCGCTCGTCGAGGCCGACGAGCTCGCCGAGCTCCGCGATCCGCGCCCTGCGGGCGGCGGCGTCCGCGCCGCGTCCGTGCAGGCGGAGCACCTCGTCGAGCGCCTTCTGGGCGCTGTGGCGCGGGTCGAGGCTCGAGTACGGGTCCTGGAAGACGATCTGCACCTCGGCCCCGCGGCGGCGGCGTTCGGCGGCCGATCGCGCCGGGATCGAGCGGTCCCGGCCGCAGGCGCGGATCGTCCCGGCGGTCGGGCGGGTGAGCCCGACGAGCATCCGCGCGATCGTCGTCTTGCCGGACCCTGACTCGCCGACGATCGCGAGCGACCCGCCGGGCGCGACCGCGAGGTCGACGTCGTCGACCGCGAGCACCGACCCGTAGTCCTTGCGCAGGCCGATCGCCTCCAGCAGCGGCTCGCCCGTCGGCTCGGGCGCCCGGGCGGTCAGCTCAGACATGCTCGGCCTCCCGCGCGAGCGTCCCCGCGAGCTCGTCGGCGCGCACGCAGCGCACGGCGCCGCCGTCGACCCTGCGCAGCTCCGGTGTGCGCGCACGGCAGCGGTCCTGCGCGAACCCGCAGCGCGGGGCGAACGCGCACCCCTCGGGCGCCTCGAACGCCGACACCGGACGCCCTCGGATCGCCGCGAGGCGATGGACCGCCCCCTCGATCGCCGGCCGTGCCGCGGACAGCGCCGCCGTGTACGGGTGGCGCGGGCGCTCGTGCAGGTCTGCGGAGCGCTGGGACTCGACGATCCGCCCCGCGTACATGACGCACGTGCGATCGCAGACCGCGCCCGCCAGGTCGAGATCATGGGTGATGAAGAGCAGCGCGAGCCCGCGCTCGCGCCGCAGGTCATCGAGGATCGCCATCACCTCGGCCTGCGTCGTCACGTCGAGCGCGGTCGTCGGCTCGTCGGCGAGCACGAGCCGCGGCTCGGTCAGGAGCGCCGCGGCGATCATCACCCGCTGCAACAGGCCCCCGGAGAGCTCGTGCGGGTACTGGTCAAGCCGCCGCTCCCCGTCCTCGATCCCGACGTCGGCGAGCGCGCGCACCGCCCGCGACCGCGCCTCGCTCCGGGCGACGCCCCGATTCGTGCGCAGCGCCTCGGTCATGAAGTCCCCGATCGAGCGCACCGGGTTGATGTGCGCGCGCGGGTCCTGGAAGATCATCGCCACCTCGCCGCGGAAGTCCCGCAGCCCGGAGCCGCGCAGCGAGCCGACGTCTGCGCCCTCGTACCGGATCTCACCGGCCACCCGGGCGCCCGGAGGCAGGAGCCGCGCGACGGCGCGCGCGGTCATCGACTTGCCGGAGCCCGACTCCCCGACGAGCCCGACCGCCTCCCCGACCCCGATCGACAGCGACACGTCATGGAGGACCGTCGCCATCCGGTCCTCGACCGGGAGCTCGACCCGCAGGCCGTCGACCTCGAGCAGCGCGCCGCTCGCGTTCATCGGTCGACGCTCCCCGCCGGATGCGCAACCGTCGACGGCCACTGATCCCACGGCCGCACGGCCTCCAGCGCCGCGCCGAGCCGGAAGACGGTGAGGTCGTCGTACGTGCGCCCGGCGATCTGCACGCCGGTCGGGCCGCCGCGCGCGCCCCGGCCGGACGGGACCGCGAGCACCGGGCAGCGGCTCATCACGTTGAACACGGGCGTCGTGAACGCCTCGAGGTCGGCGTGCAGCTCGGTGCCGTCGGCCATCACGAGCGGCCGTTCGACGTAGTCCTCGCCCGCGTCCAATCCCTCGACGCGACAGGTGGGGATGACGAGCGCGTCGTAGCGCTCGAGCAGGCTCCCGACCGGCGCGTACAGCTCGCACTCGAGCTCCCAGCCGTCCAGCGCGCTCGCGTCGCCCGCCTCCTCTTTGATCGAGCGGACCACCGCCGGCACATAGGGAGAAACGAGATCGGGGTGGGCCTCGACGAGGCCGGCGAGCCAGGCGCCGAAGCCGGTCGCGAAGTGGATCGACATCGCGCGGCTGACCTTCTCGCGCGGCACCTCCAGGTCGACCTCCTCGACGAGCGCCCCGGCCTCCCGGAGCGCGTCGGCGACCGCCAGCGTGTTCTCGGCGACGTCGGGATCGACCGACCAGCCGCCGAGATCGAGCGAGAAGGCGACCCGCAGGCCGGAGGCGCCCTCGAACCTGTCGGGCAACACGACCCGCTCGCGCAGCGTGTGGATGTCGGTCGGCTCCGGCCCCGCGAGCACGTTCTCGTACAGCGCGCAGTCGGCGACGGTGCGGGCGAGCGGCCCGCAGTGGCAGTACGTGTCGAGGTTGAACGGCGGGTCGACCGGCACGCGGCCGTACGGCGGCTTGAAGCCGACGACGCCGTTCGCGCACGCCGGCATGCGGATCGAGCCGCCGATGTCCGAGCCCGAGGCGAGCGTCGCGGTGCCGGCGGCGAGGGACGCGCCCGAGCCGCCCGAGGATCCGCCGACGGCAAGCTCGGGGTTGTGGGGGTTGCGGGTCACCCCCCACAGGCGCGAATGGGTGAAGCCCGCGCACGAGAACTCCGGGGTCGTCGTGCGCGCGTGGACGATCGCGCCCGCGTCGAGCTGGCGGCGGACGAACGCCGAGGTGTGGTCCGCGACCTGGTCCTTGTAGATGAGCGAGCCGAGCGTCCACGGCTGCCCCTCGATCGCCTCCTCCTCCTTGATCGCGACCGGCAGCCCCTCGAGCGCCCGCGGCTCCTCGCCGCGGCCCGCGTAGCGGGCTTCTGCCTCGCGCGCGGCGGCGAGCGCGGTCTCGAAATGGGTCTGGGCGAACGCGCCCACCGTCGGCTCGACCTCCTCGGCGCGCGCGATCACCGCCTCCATCAGATCGACCGGGGACAGCTCACGCGAGCGGAAGCGCGCGAGCGCCTCGCCGGCGGAGATGTAGTGCAACTCGCTCATCCGAGCTTCCTCTCTCCGCGCTCGGCCATGCGCTCGCCGAGCAGGTTGACCGCGACGACGACGAGCACGATGCACAGGCCGGCCGACAGCGACTCGAGCGGATAGCCCTGCAGGACGCCGGTCTCGCCGGTGGAGACCATCACGCCCCAGTCGGCGGTCGGCGGCTGCACGCCGAGCCCGAGGAACGAGATCGACGCGAGGTCGACCATCGCCCAGGCGAACACGAGCGTCGCCTGGGCGACGACGAGCCGGCCGAGGTTCGGCACGAGGTGACGGGCACAGATCGACCAGGCGGAGACGCCCTGGACCTCGGCGGCGGCGATGTACTCGCGGGCGCGTTCGCGAACCGCCGCGGAGCGCAGCACCCTGGCGATGTACGGCGTGTAGGCGATCGCAAGCGCGATCGTCGGCGCGGCCAGGCCGGCCCCGAACACCGCCGCGGTGAGCACCGCGAGCAGGATCCCCGGAAACGCGAACAGAATGTCGAGGATCGTGCCGAGCACCGAGTCGACCCAGCCGCCCCACCACGCGGCCGCGACCGAGATGACCGCGCCCGCACCCATCGACATGAGCGCCACCAGGAGCGGCCCGAGCATCGAGGTGCGCGCGCCGACCATCAGCCGGCTCAGGAGGTCACGGCCCTGGCTGTCGAAGCCGAGCAGGTAGCCCTGAGCCTGGAACGGCCCGACGTACTGGAACTGGAGCATCGAGTAGTTCGGGTCGTGCGGGCGCACGTACGGGCCGAAGATCGCGAAGAACACGGCGATCGCCACGATCAGCCAGCAGAGCCCGTAGACGAACTGGCTGGCGGCGAGCCGCCGCCTGACGCGGGGGACGAACAGCCGCCCGGTGGTGACGGCGCCCACTCCGGTGCTCATGAGGCCCGCGCTCCGATCGCGACGCGGGGATCGAGGAAGGCGTAGAGCAGATCGACGATCGCGTTGGCGAGCACGAACGCGCCGACCAGCACGAGCGAGATCCCCTGCACGACGCCGAAGTCCTTCTCCAGCGCGGCGTTGATGAGCGCCGCTCCGATCCCGTTGAGGTTGAACGCCTGCTCGACGACCGTGCACAGCGCGAACAGCGAGGTGACCGTGATCCCGACGACTGTCGTGATCGGGATCGAGGCGTTGCGCAGCACGTGGCGGCGCACCACCAACGGCCACGGGATCCCGCGGCTGACCGCCGTCTGCACGTGCTCCAGCCCCAGCTCCGCCCGCACCGTCACCCGCGTCACGCGCGTGACGACCGCGAACGCCGACGCCGCGAGCGCGATCGCCGGCAGCGTGAGATGCTCGATCGATCCCGCGAAGCCCGACCCGTTGCCGAGCGCCGGCAGCCAGTGCAGGTCGACGGCGAAGATCGCGATCAGCACGATCGCCGCCACGAACGACGGCACCGCGGCAAGCACCGTCGAGACCGCGATGATCGACCCGTCGACGGCCCCGCGCCGCAGTGCGGCAACGATCCCCGCGCCGACCCCGAACACGATGATCAGCACTGCCGAGTAGGCGACGAGCTCGGCGGTCACGCCGATCCGCTGGCCGATCAGCGTCGAGACCGGCTCCCGGAACTGGATCGAGGTTCCGAGGTTGAAGTGGAGCACGACCGCCTTCAGGTAGTCCCAGTAGCGCACGAGCACCGGGTCATCGAGGTGGTACTCGCGCGTGAGCGCCGCGGCGGTCGCCTTCGACAGGCTGCGGCCACCCGACAGCGCCGACAGGGGGTCGCCGGGAGCGAGGTTGAGCGAGATGAAGATCACGAAGCTCGAGACGAGCAGCGCGAGCACGAGCAGGCCGATCCGGCGCAGGATGAATCTCGCGAGCGGACTGAGATGCGGGCCGCGGCGACCCGGTGCGGCGGCCACGGCGCTCATCACCGCGCGCCCATCATGTTCGCCCAGGGACCGCCCATGTACACGAACGAGACGGGCGCGCCGGTGAGGTAGTGGCTCTCGATCAGGACCGTGTCCGGATCGTCGAGCGGGATCCACGGCAGCTGCGTGGCGATCATGTCGCCGACCTTCGCCACATACGACGCCCGCAGGTCGGGATTGGCCGTCGAGCGGGCGAGGTTGAGGTCCCTCACCATCGCCGGGTTGTCCCAGTTGTCGTAGTTCTGGCTGCCGCCCGGCATCACGACGGTGTTGTAGAGCGCGGCCGGGTCGGCGTAGTCGCCGTAGTTCGAGGTCGGGAACATGTCGATTCCCTTGCGCGCGGCGGCGCTGGTGAACAGCGCGATGTAGTCCTGCGCGGAGACCGACTTGATCGTCACCTTCAGGCCGATCTCGACCGCCGCCTGGCGTACGACGTTCGCGTCGGTCGCGAGCGAGGAGATCTGCTGCGTGGTGCCGATCACGATCGACTTTCCGGTCGCGTGCGCGGCCCTGATGAGCGCCTTCGCCTTGTCGAGGTTGACGGTCATCGGGGGCAGATGCGCCCAGTCCTTCTCGAACACCGGCTGCCCGTAGCCCCACTGACCGGGGCTTTCGAGCGTGCGCGGCATCTGCGAGGCCCCGTGGTAGACGGCCGCGATCAGCGCCTCGCGGTTGATCGCGTCCGAGATCGCCTGGCGGACCCGCACGTCGCCGAGCACGCCCTTGAGATTGTCGATCACCATCGCGTCGACGTTCGCCGCCGGACCGTCGATCACCGACAGGCTCTTGTCGCGCTTCAGCTGGTTGTAGGTCGCGATCCCCTGGGCGTACGTTCCGTTGACCGCCCCGGTCTCCAGGCCCGAGGTGAGCGTCGCGTCCTGGCCGATTCCCTTGAAGATCAGCTCATGGACCTTCGGCTGCAGGGTCGAGTCCCAGTAGTGAGGGTTGGCGACGGCCGTCAGCGACTCGCCGGGAATCCACTTCTTCGGCTCGTACGGGCCCGTGCACATCGTCAGGCCCTGCGGCGTGCCGAACTGCTTGCCCTCCCTGAGCGCGTAAGACTTCTCGTAGACGATTCCCGCCATCTGCGAGAGCTCGCCCTCCAGCCAGTAGTCGGGCTCCTTGAGCGTGACCACCACCGTCGTTGGGTTCGGCGCGCTCATCGACTTGACGCGATCGAAGACCTGCGGGTAGAACGAGCCGTCCTTCGTGCTCGCCGCGCGCTCCAGGTCGAACAGGACGTCGGCGGAGGTGACCGGGTGACCGTCCCAGAAGCGCGGTCCGGTGCGCAGGTTGAGCACGAGCTTGGTCGGGGTGGGATACGTCGCCGTCGCCACGCCGGAGACGATCGTCCCGTCGGGCTCCTGGCGCAGCAGCGAGTCGCACAGCGCCGTGTCGACCGTGTTCTCGGGGTAGTCGAAGGCCTGGATGGGGTTGAGCGTGTCGACCATCCGGTAGAGCGCCCACACGACCGGCTTGTTCCAGTCCTTGGTGGGGGGCGTCGTCGTCGGCGACAGGGCGGCGACGGCGGACGCGCTCGAGGCGCCGCCGCCGAGGTCGGCGGCCGTCGGCAGCGGCCGTCCGCAGCCGGCGAGCAGGGCGCCGGCGGCGAGCGCCACCGCAATGGGGATGAGACGGGAGCGGATCATGCGCGGGCGACCTCCTCGCCTGCGGCGGCCGCGGTCCGTTCGATCGCGGCGATCAGCAGATCGGTGGTGTACGCGAAGACCCCGTCGGGGTCGGGGCAGAGATGGGGTGCCGCCTCGCGGCACAGGGGCGCGACGTCGGCGGGCAGCAGCGCGTAGAAGCGGCGCATCGCCTCGAGGGTCTCGTGCGGCGGGTCGCTGTGCCAGCCCGAGATCGCGAAGAACAGGCCGCAGCCGACGACGTGGTTCTCGATCACCTGGCTGAACATGGCCGCCTGCTCCAGCGTGAGCCCGACCTCGGTGAGGAGCTCGAGGGACTCCTCGCGGATCCGGACGAGGCTCGGGAGCTCGTCGCTCTGGCCGGCGAGCAGCAGCCCGAGGTCGAGGTGGCTGCGGTAGCGGCGCATCGCGTGCCACATCGAGGCGCGCATCCGCTCGGCCCACGGGGCCTGTGGATCGAGCTCCGGCTCGGTGGCGAACAGCCGGTCGGCGAGCTCGGTGAGCAGCTCGCGCTTGTTGCGGAAATGCCGGTAGACCGCCGTCGGGTCGGCCCCCAGCTCGGCACCGATGCGGCGCATCGTCAGCGCCGGCAACCCCTCGGTGCCGACGATCTCGGCGGCCGCGTCGAGGATGCGCTCGCGGTCGAGCCGCACCGGCCGACCCCTCTCCTCAGGCGTCATGGCGCGGCACCGTAGCGGCCCCGCCCCCGGCTGTCAACTGCGTTGACAGCGCTGTGGACGACGAATTGGCGCACGGTGCGTCAATTTGTTCAAGCGCCGGTTCGGGCCGGCGCGCGGGCAGAGGCGAGCTCTCCGGGATCACCTCGTCCCGCGCAGGCGTCCCGCGGGGTCGCTGAATTCGTCGGTCGTGCCCGGCCCGCGGTCAGGCGTACCGCGAGACGACCCCGTCGGCCACGAGATCCAACGCGGCGCGCTGCGGCTCGGGCAGGCCGGGCAGGAGCTGCTTGGCGCCCGCGACGAAGTCGAGCGCCTCGGCACGCGCGTCCTCGAGGGCGTCGGTCTCGGCGATCCGGGCGCAGACCGCGGCCGCATCCTGCGGAGTGCGGATCGAGCGCAGGTCGAGCTCTCGGAGCTCTCGGTCGCGGTCGCGGGCGAGGATCAACGGGAGCGTCACGGTGCCGTCGAGCAGGTCGGCGCCGCGCGGCTTGCCGGTCCGCTCCGGGGGCCCGGTGACGTCGAGGACGTCGTCGAGCAGCTGGAACGCGAGCCCGATCCGCTCCCCGAACTCCGCGAGCCCCCGCACGGCGTCGGCGTCGGCCCCCGCCGCGGTCGCCCCGAGCTCACAGGATGCCCGGAACAGGACCGCCGTCTTCAGCCGGCAGCGCTCGAAGTAGCGCTCGGAGTCGACAGGTGTCCAGGCGTCGGCGCGCTGCATGAGCTCGCCGGCGGCAAGCTCGGAGCTCGCCCGAGAGAGGATGCGGATCGCCTCGGCGGAACGGAGCGTGCGCAGCTCGGCGAACGCACGGGAGAACAGCAGGTCCCCGGTCGCGGTGGCGGCGGCGCGCCCCCCGGCGGCGACGACCGTCGGCCGGCCGCGGCGCAGGGCGGAGCCGTCGAGCACGTCGTCGTGGACGAGCGTCGCCGCATGGACGAGCTCGACGGCGACCGCGGCCGACAGCAGCGCCTCGGACTCGGGCGCCGGGACGCCTGCCGCGAGGAACACGAGCAGCGGGCGCAGCCGCTTTCCGCCCGCCGAGATCGTCGAGCCGGCAAACGCCGCGAGCTCCGCGCCGTGACCGGTGGCGAGCTCGACGAGCCGGCGCTCGAGCCGCTCCATGAGGCGGGCGACCGGCTCGCCGCCCGCGGTGCGGACGGCGTCGACCGCTGCCCAATCCGTCGTCGCCTGCGTGGTCCCGTCGACGGTCATCCCATGACCGTACCGACGTGGAGCGCGATGATCCCTCCGGCGGTGAGGATGTACCGCACCTCGCCGAGGCCGACCTCGGACATGATCGCGGCGAGTTCCCGCGGCGGCGGGAAGCGGCGCACCGAGCTCGGGAGGTACGTGTAGGCGTCCGCGTCGCCCGCGAGACGTCCGACGAGCGGCACGAGCCGGTCGAACCAGACGTGCAGGACGAGCGCCATCGGGCCCTCGGTCGGGGTCGTGATCTCGAGCACGACGACCCTGCCGCCGGGCCGCACGACACGCGTCATCTCGGCGAGCCCACCCCGCAGGTCCGAGAAGTTGCGGGCGCCGAAGCCGACCGTCGCGGCGTCGAACTCATCGTCGGGGTAGGGCAGCGCGAGTGCGTTGGCCTGCTCGAAGCGAAGCTCGACGCCCGCGGGCGCGGTCGTGACGGCGCGCAGCGCCTCGCGCTTGGCGCGGGCGATCTCGAGCATCCGCTGCGAGAAGTCCGCGCCGACGACCAGGCCGTCGGGCGCCACCCGGTGGCCGAGCTCGAACGCCAGATCGCCGGTGCCGGTGGCGACGTCGAGCGCGCGGTCACCCGGCCGCAGCGCGGCGAGCTCCGCGGCGCGCCGGCGCCAGGTGTGGTGCAGGCCCGCCGTCATGACCGAGTTCATGCGGTCGTAGACGCGCGCGATGCGGTCGAACATCGCCCGCACCTGGGGCTCGGGCAGGGTCCCGGCGCCGGGCGGCTGCTGCCCTCCGGGCGGCTGCGGCGCGCCGGGCGGCTGCGGCCCGTCGGGCGACTGCGGCGCGCCGGGCGGCTGCGGCGCGCCGGGCGGCTGCGGCCCGCCGGGCGACTGCGGCCCGTTGGTCGGCATGGGCGCGCTCATGGCTGCCGGCGACGCGTCAGCGGGGCCCGGGCGGGCCACCTACTGGAGCATGCCGAGGAAGCCGACCAGGTCGTTGAACTTCTTGGGGCTCTGCTTCGCCAGGTTCGCGAACGACGGCATCGGCGAGGTTGGGTTGCGCAGCGTCGAGGCGATGCCGTTCGGCCGGAGGATCGACCCGATGTGGGTGAGGTTCGGTCCCGGGCCGTCGTTGCCATTGTCGCCGATCTGGTGGCACGCCTCGCAGCCGGACTCGCCGACGACCTTCTCGCCCGCGAGGAACACCTGGCGCTGGGAGGCGGTGAGGCCGGGCGGCGGGGCGAGCGACACCTCGTTCGGCGACCCGGTGTTCGCGCCGGTGTAGGTGAGGTACGCCATTGCGAGGATCGTCGTCAGCCCGGCGGCGAGCGCGACCGGTCGATGGGTGATACGCCGCTCGGGGCTGCGGTCGTAGAACGGCAGCAGGAACAGCAGGATCATGCAGATCGTCGGCACCCCGATCGTCGCCATGTCGGTGAACTTCGGGATGTTCTTCATGACCCGGAGGACCTCGAACAGGAAGAAGAAGTACCAGTCCGGGCG
>DATGKS010000059.1:0-37103 GCA_035294545.1 Solirubrobacteraceae bacterium
TCAGGCCTCGCCCCTCGGGGCTCGGCCTTCGCGACGACGAGCGCTCGTCCGGCCCCCCGCAAAGCGCAAGCTCAACCCTCAAGTGGCCTAGTTTTCAACCGGCAGAACTGGCCTGGTTTTCGACCGGCCTTGACACGCGACTCGACCGATGGCGATCGCCACGCTCGACCGGATCGCTTCCAGCTGGATGGCCGTTCGGGCGATGGTCCGCGCCTGAGCGGTCTTCGACGTCCTACGCCGACCCCCGGATCCCGGCCGCCCACAACCACGCCCGCATGCGGCGGTCGCCCGGCGTCCGGCTGCGGTCGTGTCCGCTCGCGGGTCGGACGCGCGGGCGCCACGGAGACCCGGTCGCCCGCGCCTACACGGCGGTCTCCAGGCGTTGGAGCCGCTTGGTCGCGCTCGCCTCGTCGACCGATCTCGTCGATGACGGCATGGCCGAGTCGCTCGGAGGTGGTGACGAGGACCACCGGCGAGCTGAGGCCGTGCTCGGCCTGAGCGAGCAGGATCTGCGACACGCGCTCCGCGACGGCCGGGTCCGGACGGTCCGAGCGGTGGCGGCGGGTGACTTGAGACAGAGGGGTTCGGGCATGAGCTTCTCTCGGGAGGCGCGCCGGATGAACGGGCTACGTGTCGGTGTCGGCGAGGGCCGCGTACAGCTCGGGGCGGCGATCGCCGAACGCGTCGGCGTGATCGGCCAGCCGCTTGTCGAGCGCGGGCCCCAGATCGAGGTCGGCGATCACCGGACCGGGAGCCCGGGACTCGGCGGCCGCCCAGCCGTCGACTCCGACGATCGTCGTTCCCCCGGTCCACGCCTGGCCGCGCTCGCTGCCGACACGGTCGGCGCAGGCGATCGCCATCCGGTTGACGCGGGCCGTGGCCATCGCGATCAGCGCCTCCGGCGGGCGCTCGACCACGGGCCGCGGGACGAGTGGCCAGTTGGTCGGCACGAGCAGCAGCTGGGTGCCGGCCAGGGCCAGCGAGCGCGTGAGCTCCGGAAATTCAAGGTCGTAGCAGATGACGACGGCGAGCCGACCGACGCGCGTGTCGAGCACCGGTGGCGGGGACGCGCCCGCCGTGAACACGAGCTTCTCGCGATCCCACAGATGGAGCTTGCGATACACGGCGCGCAGACCCGTGGAATCGAACACCGCGGCGCTGTTGTGGATGCGCCCGTCGTCGCCCAGCTCGCAGAAGCCGGCGACGAGGACGAGATCTGCGGCCGCCGCCTCGGCGGCCCATTCGACCAGGATCTCGTGATCGGCGCCGATCGCGAGGGCGGCCGCCTCCTCCCGGGACTCGAACATGTATCCCGAGGTCGCCAGCTCCGGGAGGACGACCACGTCCGCGCCGCTGGCCGCCGCCTCCCGAATCGCGCTCAGCGCCATCCCCCGGTTGACCTCCAGGTCGCCGATGGTCGGCGCGACCTGCTGGCAGACGATCCGCGTCACGGCAGCGTGCCGGCGGCCAGCCCTGCGCGCACCCGACGGGCCAGGCCGGGCGCCGCGAGGACGACGATCACCCCCACGATCAGATAGGCGATCTCGATATACGGCAGGCGCGCGTACGTGCCCTCCTGCCCCACGAACACGTTGCGATAGATCGTGTAGCAGACGAATGCCCCGCCGAGGACCGGGATCACGATCTGCCATCTCGGCACCTTCGAACCGCCCCTGAAGAACAGGAAGTAGATCGCGCCGACGGTTGCCATCACGTAGGCGACGAGGATGAGCACGGTCCCGATCTGCAGGGGATAGAACGTGGCGTCGATCACCGACGAGCCGGCCAGCTGCTGGCCGACCAACGCCGCGGCGAAGATGCAGAGCACCACCACCAGGGCGGCGCCGGGCGCGCCGTGCTTGGTGAGTCCGGCCAGGCCGGACCGCTTACCGGTGGCATCGCGCGCCTGCGCGTACATGATGCGAGCGGCGCCGCTGGCCACGCCGAGCGAGATGGCGAACAGGCTTATCGTGGCCATCAGGTCGAGCAGGTCTCCGTACCACCCCCCGATGTAGCCGCCACCGAGATCCGTGAACGGCAGCCCGGCGGCATACGCCTTGGCGCCGGCGTCGGTGGCGCCGTAGCCGAGCGACTGCGCGGCCGCGGTCAGCAGATAGAAGCCTCCCACCACGACGACCGCGGTCTTGATCGCCCTCGGGATCTGTGTCTTTGGGCTCGTGGTCTCCTCGCCGAGCGCCGCCGCGCCCTCAAAACCGGCGAACGCCAGGAATCCGTAGACCGCCGCCTTGGCGACCGTGCCGACGCCGCTGCCGTGAGGCAGTGCGAGGAAGTTGATCGTGAACGTCTGACCGTGCGGCCCGTGGCCGAAGATCACGGTCGCCAGGATCACGATGCTGAGGATCGTGACCAGCACCGCGCCGATCAACTCCGAGGTCAGGAGCGCGCGCGTGATCACGCGGATCTCCGTGAACGCGAGCCCGGCAACACCGAGCAGCCCGATCAGCGCGATCCACCACCACTGCCGCGTGGCGAGGATCCCCGTGTCGCTGAGGAACTTGCCGCCGAACAACCCCATCTCGATCGTCGACCCGCACCCGATCGCGGTGTAGGCGCCCATCAGGGCCCAGCCGGCGGCAAAGCCCGCGCGCGGGCCGAGGGTGACACCCACCAGCGCGTACACCGAGCCGGTGTGGGAGATGTGCTGCGAGAGCTTGACGAAGCAGTAGGCGACGAGCGCGACGCCCACGACCGCGAACACGAACGACAGCGTCACCGCCCGTCCGATGATGAGCGCCGCGCCGGTTCCGAGCAGCCCGATCGCTCCCACCGGGCCGATCAGGCCCACCGAGAAGGCCGCCGCGTCGACCAGGCTGAGCTCGCTGCGCAGACCCTCGCCCGTCGCGATCTTTGGACTCTCGCCGAGACCCACGGACCTCGGCTCGCCGGACGTGGTGACATCCATCAGGGCTCCTCCTCCAGGACAAGGACGGCGTTTGAAACAATCCGCTCGCTCATCTATAACAGTCTGAAACAGGTCGGTCAAGCGGCGGCGGCGAATCAGGCCACAATGGGCAGCGTGCGCAAGCCAGACCAGCCCGTCCCCGCGTCGTCCGACGCGCCCCCGGCGGACGTGCGCCCTGCGGTTTCGTTCACCCGCGAGCTCGAGCTGCGGCTCGCGAATGCTCGGCTCTCCAGGAACGACGAGCGCATCCTCTCGTTCCTCCGCGACCACCTCGATGAGCTCGCCTTCCACACCTCGGAGTCGATCGCGCAGGGCGCCGGCGTCTCTCGCGCGGCGATCGTCAGGTTCGCGCGGCGACTCGGCTACAGCGGCTTTGCCGCGCTCCGGGCCCAGCACCGGGAGCAGCTGCACGGCCAGGCGGAGGACCGGCGACGACGCGACGCCGACGCCCAGGAGCAGAGCCTGCTCACTCGCAAGGTGAGACGCGACCTCGACAACCTCGAGCTGCTCCCGGAGATGCTCGGACCACGGCTCGAGCATGCCGCCGCCCAGCTCGCCGCCGCCAGGGACCTGTGGCTCCTGGCCAATCGCGAGACCCACGGCCTGCTCGTCTACCTCTACCGGCTGCTGCACCATGTCCGCTCGCGCGTGCACCTCATCGATCCGGCGTTCCCCGATCCGCTGCGGGACATCACCGCCGACGACGCGCTGCTCGCCTGCACCTTCCGCCCCTACGCCCGCCAGACCGTCGCGCTCATCCAGCACGCCCGCGGGAGGGGCGCCGCCATCATCGTGCTCACCGACGGGTACGGGCACGGCTTCCTCGAGGACTCCGACACCGCGCTGGCGGTCTCGGTCGAGAGCCCCACGGTGTTCCTCAGCTTCGTCCCAGCCCTCTGCGCGCTTGAGGCGCTCGCGTCCTCCGTCGCACGAATCGATGCCGAGGAGACCTACGAGACGCTCGAGGCCACCGATCGCTTCGTCGAGAGCCAGCGACTGATGCTGGAGCCAGGAAGGCTCACGGGCATCCGGAGGCGGAGTCGGCCGCGGGGATCGCGAACCGGACCGAGCCGATCCGACGCGGGCTCGAGCGCGCCCCGGCCGGCGGATCCCGAGCAGCCCTGACCGCGGGCGCCGCCAGCGCCGGTGGCCGCGTCGGACGGTCAGTCGCGGACGCCCGCCCGGCGCGCCTGGAGCGTGGCGACGCCGTCGATGAGGGCGCGCGCAAACGCTTCGCGGTCGAGCTCGACGCCGACCTCGGCGTTCCTCGCCACCGCCGGGTCAAGCGAGGTGTCGAGCAGGGTCGCGCCGCGACTGATCGAATCGCCGCAGTCGACGGTGAGCCGGCCGCTCACGAAGCGCATGGTGTCCGGCCGGCTGAGGGCGAGGGTTGCGAGCACGTCGTGCAGCGGCGAGAAGCCCTCGCCGTACGCGGTGAGGTGCTGCGCGGCGTAGAAGGCGATCATGTCGGCGAGCGCGGCCCCAATCTCGCCGCTCCGGCGCAGCTCGTCGAGCTCGGCCGGGGTGAGGATCGCCTGATGGGTGATGTCGAGCGGCAGGAGCGTGATCGGCACGCCGCTCGAGAACACGCGGTGGGCCGCCTCCGGGTCGTACCAGACGTTGAACTCGGCGGCGGGCGTGACGTTCCCCTCGAGGCGCGCACCGCCCATGATCACGAACCGCTCGATCCGCTCGGCGGCGCGCGGGTGGCGGGCGAGGAGCAGCGCGAGGTTTGTGAGCGGGGCGATGCCGACGAGCGTGAGCGGCCCCTCCGCGGCGAGTCGCGCGATGAGGTCGACGGCGTGCTCTGCGACCGGCCCGCGGAGGGGCTCGGCGGGCAGGACGCCGCCGAGGCCGTCGTCGCCGTGGACCGAGCCCTCCCCGCGCGGCTGCGGATCGCGGACGAGCGGTCGCTCGGCGCCCGCCGCGACGGGCAGCTCGACGCCCGCCAGATCGCAGATTCGCAGCGCGTTCCTCACGGTCTTCTCAAGCGCGACGTTCCCGTCGACCGCGGTGAGCCCCACGAGCTCGAGCTCGGGGTCGGCGAGGGCGAGCAGGATCGCGGCCGCGTCGTCGACGCCCGGGTCGGTGTCGATCAGCACGCGGGTCATGTGAGCTCCTCTCGGTAGGGCAGCGCCGCCTGCGCGCCGAACTGGGTGGTGGCGAGCGCGCCCGCGCGACACGCGACCTCGAGCGCCGCCTCAGGATCGCCGCCCCGCAGGATCTCCGCGACGAGCGCGCCGACGAACGCGTCGCCCGCGCCGACGGTGTCGACCGCGCGGACCTCCGGGCTCGTCGCGGAGGCGACCTCGCGGCCGCACCGCATGAGCTTCGCCCCGTCCGCACCGAGCGTCACGCAGAGCAGGCGGGCGTGGTCGAGCTCGGCGCGTCCGAGCTCGTACTCGCTGCGGTTGACGATGATCAGGTCGCAGCACTCGACGAGCTCGTCTCCGAGCTCCGCGTATGGGGAGGCGTTGAGGCAGAACATGCCGGCCGTCCGCTGCGCAGCCTGGCCGACGACCCCGATCGGGATCTCGAGCTGCGCGAGCACCGCGTTCGGGGCGGCGAGATCGCAATCCTCGACGCTCACGTGCTGACCGGCGCCGGGACTGACCACGATCGTGTCCTCGCCCTCGTCGTCGACGACGATCAGCGCGATCCCGGAGCTGCCGGGCACGGTGGCGACGCGGCCGACCTCCACCCCCTCCTCCCGCAGGACCTCGAGGATCGTCTCCCCGAACACGTCATCGCCGACAGCGGAGACGAGCGAGACCGCGAGGCCCTGGCGGGCGGCGGCGACCGCCTGGTTCGCGCCCTTGCCGCCCGCGCGCTGCGTGAACCCGTGCGCGATCAGCGTCTCGCCGGGGCGGGGCAGTCGCCGAGCGTGGGCCGTCAGGTCCATGTTGCAGGACCCGACGACCACGAGGCTCGCCGCGGCGCCGTCCGCGGCGGACCCCGCCGGCGAGCGGGTCTCGGCGTCGACGTCGCTCACTTCGGCAGGTAGGCGTTCGTGTAGTACTTCGACGGTGGATAGACGGTGCTGATCTGCTTGGCGGACTTCAGCGCACCGGTGATCTGCGTCCACTCGGTATTGGTCTGCGTGAGGAGCCGGCCCTGCTTGTTCTTGAGGAAGGGGATCGTCGCCTTCCAGCCGATCTGGTTGTACTTGGCGCTCTCGCCATTCTTGGGGTAGGCGGCGATGAACTCGTTGACCGCCTGGGTGGGATGGCTGATCGCCCACTGGGTCGCCTGGGCGGTCGCGGCCAAGAACTCCCTGGCCTCGGTGCCATGCGACTGCAGCCACGACGACATCGCCGTGTAGTCCCAGATCGGGACGTTCGGCGCGCCGAACTTGGTGCCGAGCGCGACCTCCGGATTCTTGCCGGTGCTGGACTTGATTCCGGCCAGCGCGTAGTTGGTGGTGTTGGTGGCGATGTCGATCTTGTGGGCGAGCATCGGTGTCAGGTCGTTGCTGGTGAAGATGATCTCCTTCACCTCGCTGGCTGTGACATGTCCGGCCTTGAGCACGAACGGCATCATCGACTTCGTCCACGAGTCGGTGAACACGCCGATGCTCTTGCCCTTGAGCTGGTTGATGTTGACCGGGTCTCCGGGGTTGGTGATCAGGCCCCAGTTGTTCTGCATCGAGTAGTTGCCGATCGATGTGATCGGAATGTTCGACGCCCGTGCGAACGCGACGTCCGCGGTCGTGTCGAAACCGATGTCGGCCAAGCCGCGGGCGACCATCTTGACCGTGGTCGACGTGTCGGGGGGAATGATGACCGACACCTTGAGGTGCTGCTTGGCGTAGAAGCCCTGCTTGTTGCCGACGACGAACGGGACGGCCTCGAAGTCGATCCCCGGAAAGTCATATGCGATCTTCAGGGTGGTGAGGGATGCACCGCCGCTTCCGCCTCCGCTGCCGGTGCCCGAGCTCTTGTGGCCTCCCGAGGAGCCGCAGGCGGCGACTGCCACGCACAACGACGCGGCCGAGGCGGCCGTGAGCACCGCACGGTGTCTGCCGCGCCTGGTCGTCTTGAGGTCGTCCATCATTGCTGAGGTCCTTTCATTGAGCCTGAGGTGGATGACAGAGCGAGCGGGGTGGGCTCCTCCCCGCCGCCGGATGTGAGATCACCGGAGAGGCGGATCCGCCGGCGGGCGGTCGAGCGCCTGCGCCAGGGGGTCGTCAGCCCCTCGGCAACGCCGACGAGGACGAACGACGCCACGCCGATCACGGTGAGCAGCATCACCGCGCCGAACACCGCAGGAACATTGAGCGAGGAGTTGGCCGACAGCAGATACGTGCCGAGTCCCTGGTTGGCCGAAGCGGTCCACTCGCCGATGACCGCACCGGTCACCGCGTACGTCGCGCCGATCTTCAGGCCGGAGAACAGGGGGGTCAGCGTGGCGGGGAGGCGAATGTGGACGAACTCCCGCGTGCGCGTCGCGCCGAGAACGTGCGAGAGGTTGATGAGGTCGGCATCGATGTGAGCGAGTCCGTCGAGCACGTTGACGGCCACCGGGAAGAACACGATCCAGGTGACGATGAGCAGCTTCGGCAGCATGCCGAAGCCGAAGATGATCACCAGCGGGGCGGCGATCGCGACGATCGGCACGGCCTGGGAGGTGATGAGCACCGGATAGATCAGACGCTGCACCGGCTTGTACGCAGACATGAGAATGGCGAGCACGAAGCCCACGATCGCGCCGATGAAGAAGCCCTCCACCGTCTCCTTGACCGTCTGCCAGGTGAGCGGTTGCAGGGTGTGCCAGTTGTCGATCACCTGTGAGACGGCGGACTGGGGTGTCGGCAGGACGTAGGGCTTGAGGTTGCCGATCAGGATGACCGCGTTCCAGATCCCGAACAGGAGCGCCACCGCGAGGACCGCCAGGCCGAGGTTCGCGCTCCAGGTTCGCAGGGCGTTGCGGTTCACGTCTCAGGCCTCCGTCCGCGTGTACTCGTGGCGGTGAAGCAGCGCCAGCGCCTCGCGCTTGCGCTCGATGAACTCCGGGGTCGTCAGGTCGTCCAGACCCCGTGGACGCGGTGTCCGGATCGGGAGGTCGGCCGCGATCCTCCCCGGGCGCCCGGTGAAGACGACAACCCGATCGGAGAGGAAGATCGCCTCATCGACGTCATGGGTGATGAACAGGATCGTCGCGCCTACGTCCTGGCAGACCGACAGCAGCCACATCTGCATCTCCAGGCGGGTCTGCGCGTCGAGCGCGCCGAACGGCTCGTCCAGGAGCAGAAGGTCGGACTCCAGCGCGAGCGTCCGCATGAACGCGACCCGCTGGCGCATCCCGCCCGACAGCGCTCGCGGATAATGGTTGAGGAACTCCCCGAGCCCATACCGGGTCGCGAGCTCCGCGGCCCGCACGCGATCCGCGCGCTTCACCGAACCGCGGAGCGCCGCGCCGAGCACGATGTTGCCGACGACCGTCCGCCAGGGGAGCAGCAGGTCCTTCTGCAGCATGTAGCCGACGTGACCCCGCTCGCCCGTCACGTCCTGGCCGTCGAGCAGCACGCGGCCGGCGGTCGGTCTGATCAGCCCGGAGACAATGTTGAACAACGTCGACTTCCCGGAGCCCGAGGGACCGACGATCGAGACGAACTCGCCGCGCCCCACGTCGAGGTCGATGCTCTCGATGACGTTGCCGTGGTCGAACGCACAGCTGACGTCATCGATCCTGAGCCTGGGCTCGGCCATGTCACACACCTTCCTCGACGTCGTCGGCGCAGCCGCAGGTGCCGCCGGCCTGCAGGGTCACGGGCAGTCGGATGATCTCATCGGCGGTGGCGGGCGGCTGCCGGTGCACGAGCTCGACGGCGAGCTTGCCGAAGCGGCCGAACGGCTGGCGCATGGTCGCCAGCCGCGGCACGGTCGACTGGCTGTGGCGCAGGCCGTCGAAGCCGACGAGCGCGAGATCATCGGGCACGCGCAGGCCGAGCCGCGCGCTCGCGCGCAGGACGCCGAACGCCTGCTCGTCGGAGGAGACGAACAGCGCTCGGGGCCGTGCCGGGCCCGACAGCAGTCGGGTCGCCGCCCGGCAGGCGGCGTCGCGGTCGAACTCGCTGCGCACGACGAGCCGCTCGTCCGCCCGAAGGCCGACCCGCTCGACGGCGGTGCGCCAGCCCTGCAGGCGCTCCTCGGCGGTGAAGATCTCCTCGGGGCCGGCGACGCAGCCGACGCTCTCGTACCCGTGGGCGAGCAGGTGGTCGGTCGCCGCCGCGGCACCCGCCGCGTTGTCGGGCAGCACCGTCGGCGCGCCCGCCCCGGGCACGGTGCGATCGAGAATGACCACCGGCATGTCGAACTCCCGCAGCAGCGACAGCGACCCGCCGCCCGAGGAAACCGGCACGACGATCAGCCCGTCGACGCGGTAGTCGATGAACGTGCGCAGGTTGTCGGACTCGCGGTCCTCGGAGTCGAGCGAGTTGCCGAGCAGGAGCGCCTCGCCGTACTCGGAGGCGTGCAGCTCGATCGCGCTCGCGAGCTCCGCGAAGAACGGGTTGGCGAGGTCCGGGACGACGAGCCCGAGCGCCCGGGTGCGCTGCAGGCGCAGCGAGCGGGCGACCGCGTTCGGGCGATAGCCGAGCTCCTCGATCGCGGCCCGCACGCGCTCAGCGGTGTGCGGAGCGACCCGCCGCGGCCCGTCGTTGATCACATAGCTGACGACCGCGGTCGAGGTCCCCGCCAGCTCGGCGACGTCCGCACGGGTGGCACGTCGGCGCGCGCCGGGCGACGCGCGGCCTGACCGGTTCATCGTATGCTCTCCTCGACTTCTCTACTCGTGTAGATGAGAGGGCGCCACATTCGCTCGCCCCTCTCTCCGGTTGCGACCCGCATCACGCAACTCGTGTAGATCGCGGCGGCAGTCTATCGCCGGCTTTCGACGCGTGTCAAGCGGTCGGCCGGGCCGCGGCAGCCGTCGTCGCCCGTCAGGCGGCACCGTCACAGCTCCGGCAGCCGTCGTCGCCTGTGTCAAGCGTCGACCGGGCCGCGGCCGCCGCCGTCGCCCGTCAAGCGGCACCGTCACAGCCCACGACCTCGCCGCGCGCGCCGCGACCGTCAGGCGCGAGGCGCCACGGCGGCGGCGCCCGGGACGTGATCACCGGCGCGCGCCGATCCGGCGGGGCGATGACGGCGGGCGAGACCGCAGCCGCCCCGGTCTGCCTGAGACGGGCTGGCTCGCGTCCGGCACCCGCGCCCGGCTGTCGCGAGGACAGAGGCTCGCCACGCCCGCGTGCTGCGGGCGATCGCCGCGGACGACCGCGCCAGATTTCACGAGGGCAGCGCCGGCCGCACGCTGTGCGAGGCCGACGTCGGCCTGTTCCCGCCGCAGGACCTGCGCCTCCCGCTCGCCGCCCGGGTCGAGGCGCTGCCGGTCGAGACGTGTGAACACAGGACGTCGGGCGTGCCGCCCCAACTCGCAGGACGTCCTCGCGCTTCGGGGCGTGGATCGCCGACGGGGTCCTCTGACAGCATTGCTCCAATTGGCATATTGCCCGCTCGCGCCGCGGTGGCCCGGGGCGTCACCTCAGGAGGAGGAACACATCGATGGGCACACCGCCCGCTCTTTCACCGGGCATTGACGAGCGCGATCGCGCTCGGTGACTCGGTGACCTTCGGCTACGTGGAGCCGAACTCGATCCCCCGGGGGCGGTCCGGGCTACCGGGCGGGCGTATCCGCTGCACGTCTCCTACCCGCACTCGCAACTCGGGTACGCGATCAGGTACCTGAGGACGACGCCGGACGTGACGCTCGTGTCGCTGATGATCGGCGCCAACGACTACTTCCTATGTCAGGAGGAGACGCCCGATCAGTGCCGGAGCGAGTCCGAGCAGGACGCCCTGCTTGCGACCCTCAAGCACAACCTCACGAAGATGCTCGGCTCGATCCGCCAGATCTACCACGGCCAGCTCGTCCTCGTTGACTCCTACTCGCCATCGCCGTCGCTCGATGGGCTGACCGAGGTCTCCGACGCATTCGAGAACCGGGTCGCCGCTCGGTACCACGTGCAGGTCGCCGACGGCTACGGCGCGTTCCAGCAGGCCGAGGCCACGGCGGGCACGCCGGACGATCCGTGCGCCGCGGGCCTGCTCACCGTGCTGTCCTCGGGTGGCTGCGGCATCCACCCGTCGCCGAACGGCCAGGCGATGCTCGCCCACGCCCTGGAGCACGTGGTGCAGACGGCCCCGCAGCAGTAGAGCGATCGCGGGCGCGGTCGACGCGGACCGCGCCCGGGTCATCCTCGCCGCGCCACCAGCCCTCGGACGACGGCGCGCATGTCCGCGACCGGTCCGGACGTCATCCTGCGGGCGCCGCCAGCTCGTGCAGGAGGGCGCGCAGGTCCGCGGCCGGTGCGAGGTGCCGGGGCTTCTCCGGGAATGGAGATCCAGCGCAGCGACTGGACCAGGCCGCCTGCGATCTCGAGCCCGAGCACGCTGGTCAGGCGACCTGAGCGGTCGCGGAACACGACGCCCGGCTGCCCGTGACCTCGGTCCGCTTGGCACATGCCCCTCCTGCGACACATTGGTGAGCATTCGCGAGGTTTGCGCGACCGCGTGGCGCAGCGGGAGATTCCACGCCCGCAGCCGGGGTAGAGCCGCGGCCGACGGCCGGATCAAGCCATCCACCAAGGAGGGAGACGTGCGCAAGCTCGTCGTTGCCGTTTTCTCAGCACTCGCGCTCGCCGTGGCCGTCGCGCCACCGGCGATCGCGCAGTCATCCAGGTCGTCGGGGTCGACCGGAACGTCACCGTCGATCACGACGTCGCGGTCGACCGGCTCGGCCAGGCTCTCGCTGACCGCGAGGGTCACCAGCTTTCACGCCACCAGGAGGGGTCTGCGCGCCAGCGGCACGCTGAGCGGGAGGCTCGCGTCCGGGACCGGCGTGTCGCGTGACAGCGCGCCGGTGACGTTCGCGGTCCAGGCGAAGGCGAGGCGTGGACGCTGCGACGTTCTCACGCTCCACCTCGCGCCGCTCGACCTGGAGCTGCTCGGCGTGCAGGTGCAGACCTCGACGATCAACCTCGACATCTATGCCCTGCATGGGCAGGTGCTGGGGAACCTGTTCTGCGCGCTCTCGCGCGCCCGGGTCACGTTCCCGAAGTCGGCGAGCATCGCGCGGGCGCTGAACTCCCGCCTGAACGGACGCTCGCTGCGCGTATTCACGGCGTCGCAGACGGTGCGCGCGCGGGCGACGACTGCCTTCACCTCCCCCTGGCGGGCTGACGCGGCTACGGCCGCACCGCCGTCCTGCCAGGTGCTCAAGCTGGTCCTGGGGCCGCTGAACCTCAACCTGCTTGGCCTGGTCGTGGATCTCTACGGCCAGACCCACAAGAGCCCGGTGATCGTCACGATCAACGCGATCCCGAGCCAGGGGCTGCTCGGCCAGCTGCTGTGCGGCCTGGCGGGCGGCACGGGCGTGAGCAGCGTCGGCGGGCTGCAGAGCCTGCTGAACAGCCTCGGCGTCAACCTGTCGACGACGCAGATCCAGAGCCTGCTCAGCCAGCTCGGGATCACCAACCTCAGCAGCGGGCTCACGCAGCTTGAGCTTCAGCACATCCTGCAGGCGCTCGGGCTCGGCTCGACGACTCCTGCCGGCTGACGGACAGGCCACGAGGCCCCGGTCATTCCCCCGGGGCCTCGTCCGTCCGCACCCAGGCCAGTTTGGACGCGCCGCCGCGGCGATCAAGCTATTGATTCCTTGACAGCTATATAGCTGTAATCGCATATTTGTTCTCGATGGCCGGCCCATTCGCCGTCCTCGCCGAGCCTCAGCGCCGGCGGATCCTCGACCTGCTGCTCGTCCGCGAGCGGCCGGTCGGCGCGCTCGTGAACGCGCTCGGCATCAGCCAGCCGGCGGTCTCCAAGCACCTGCGGATG
This sequence comes from Solirubrobacteraceae bacterium, assembly GCA_035294545.1. Taxonomy (GTDB): domain Bacteria; phylum Actinomycetota; class Thermoleophilia; order Solirubrobacterales; family Solirubrobacteraceae; genus Palsa-465. Next base: position 12,814 of record DATGKS010000059.1, read on the forward strand.
CTGCGGGACGCCGGGCTGGTCGACGTCGAGGCCGACGCGCAGCGCCGCATCTACCGGCTGCGCCCCGACGGCCTGCAACCGCTGGACGAGTGGCTCGAGCCATACCGGCGCCTGTGGGCCTCGCGGCTGGACGCGCTCGAGCGACAGCGCGACTCATATCCCGGCGGAGACCTCGCTTCACACGACGGCAATCCGCTTGACGAAGGCGGCAATGTTGCCGTTGCCGCCGGTGCCCACGTCGACCAGCGCCTGGCTCTGGATGGTCCCCGTGCTTCTGAACCACGCCTCGAAAGTGAAGCTCGAGTTGCCGCTGAGCGCGGCGTTGCTGTCGCTGTCACCGACATCGCCGGATGTGCCGTTGGCGGTGACCGAGGCGTCGCTCGTCTTGAGCAGCGCACCGGGGACGCCGTAGGTCACTCCGCTGGAGGCATAGGTGTCGTCGTTGGCCTGCGTGGACGCGTCGCACATCGGTGAACCGACGGCGTCATCCAACCGGTAATAGGCGATCGGTCCGTCGGCGAACACCGCCTTGGCATATGAGTCCGGACGGACACCGAGCAGGACAAGACGACTGCCGCCGGCGCGGTCGCGGGCAACATGCCGAGGACCGCCGCGGCGGTGAGCGCGGCCAGGCCGCCAACGCGCGCCCGGCCGACGGTGAATGGCTGCTTCAACGCACTACCCCCTTCGATTTGATTCGGGCCCCCCGGGCATGCGCTCGCCGGCGGCCGTCAATGGACCTCGTGGGCGGCTTGCTGAACAAGACGGTTAATGAGGATTTAGGCGGTTTGAACGAGACACGCGTTCGCTGGTCCGGAGCGCCGTGAACCAACTGGCGATCCTCGCCCGTGGACGGTCGGGGCCACCGCTGGTCGGGGGTGCGCTGCTCCGGATCCGCCACGCGCTGCTCGGCCCGGCCACCATGAGCCGCCAGGGCGCTGGCTCGGTTCGACTGTTCCGGCCCGCTGATCTCACGCGGGACGGGGCCCGGCCCCGCCGGGCCTCGCCTCGCCCATCCTGCGCCGGGGCGCGGGTCGAGGTGCTCACAGGATGAACGGGATGAGCATCTTCGTCCGCGCCTGATAGGCCGGATACGCGGACGGGAACGCGGCCGTGAGATTGCGCTCCTCCACCCGCGCCGCGTAGACGAAGACGCCGCTCAGGCAGGCGGCGACAATCAGGCCGGTGAGGTTCGTGACGAGCGCTGTGCCGAACATCGCGAGCAGCAGGCCGGTGTAGATCGGGTGGCGGATGCACGCATACGGGCCCGAGGTGATGAGCTCGGGCTCGAGCCGTTCGGTCATCGGCATCCCCCAGTTCCGACCGAGATGCACGCGCGCCCAGATGGCGAGCGCGAGCCCGGACGCGAACAGCGCCGCGCCGATCCCCCCGAGCACTGAGCTGTGGACGGCGAGGCCACCCGTGCGGAACACGCGCACGATGAGGATGACCGCGAGCGCGCTGAGCGCGCCGACCGGCGTCCACCGGCGACCGGGCCGGGATTCCTTGGCGCGGGTCGCGGACGCGAGCCAGTAGATCCAGAACGGGATCCAGGCAAGGGCAATGGCGAGCTTGAGCGCGTGCACGGCCGGACGAGCTGGCTGAGTTGCGCGGAACATCGTACGCGCGCATCGGCGCACCCGCAGAGCGCCTTGCGATTAGGATGGCCAGCCGTGGAGCGAATCCGGACCGACCTGTCCGGCGTGCCGGAGACACTGCTCGGAAATCTCGGGGCGCCGGGCCGCCGCGGCGCGCAGCGGCGCCCTTGAGGACCCGAAGGCGTTCGAGATCTTCGACCGGCTCGACCACGACTCTGTGGATTTGCCCAAGGGGTGCGACTGCACGCTCTCCGCGTGTCGGCCCTCGATCAGGCGGTGCGCCGCTTCCTGCGGGCCCACCCGGACGGAAGTTTGCGCCGAACTCGATGTGCGCTCCGCCGCCCGGGCGGTGGGCGTGCGGCTCGCCGCGCGTGGTGGTGCGGATGCGGACGCCTGAGCGTGCCGGCGTGCCGGCGTGCCGGCGTGCCGGTCCGCGGGATAATCCGGCCCGTGAGCGACGAGCGGCCACCGAGCGTCTTCCGCGACGGTGGCGCCTCCTACCTGCACATCCCCTGCCACGAGCCGGCGCGGGCCGCCGACTTCTACGAGGCGGTGTTCGGCTGGAGCCCGCGGCGCGACGGCGATCAGCCGGCGTTCGCGGACGCGACCGGCCATGTGATCGGGCACTTCATGCGCGGCGAGCCCGCGCCGGGCGGCACCGGCGTGCTGCCGTACATCTACGTCGACGATCTCACGACGGCGCTCCGCCGGGTCGAGGAGAACGGCGGCGCGCTCGCCGAAGCTCCGCGGCCCGAGGGGACGCTCCGCGTGGCGAGGATCCACGACCCCGAGGGCAACACTGTCGGGGTGTGGACTCAGGCGGGCGCGGGTGACGCACCGGCGCCCGGGGCGTAGTGTCGATGTGCGTGGATGCGCACCTGCCGCCGGGCTCGAAGGTGGTCGGCACCGGAAGGAGCGAGCCGCCGTTCTCCGAGTCGGTGGTACGCGCCTGGCCGGCCGTGCCCGGTGTGCTCGCCGGCCGCTGGCTCGAGGTCGAGGTCACGGCACTCGCGCGCGACGGAACGCGGCTGTACGCCAAGTCCCAGTCGGAGTGGCTCGTCGACCGTCCCCGCAGCGAGCGGATCCCGGGCGACGTGCGCCGGGTCGACATCAGCGAAGGCCGGCCGGGCAAGCGGCCGTTCCTCACCGACCGAGTGCGCGCCCGTGGCCGCGTCCGGGCGCTCGTGCGGCTGTTCAACTCGCTCGGGATCGTCCAGCCGGTGTCCATCAACTGTCCGGCCGAGGTGGTCGGGCCGGTCGTCACGTTCCGCTTCCGCACCCGACCGGCCGGACCGGCCGTCGCGCGGGCGAGCGTGAGCGCGAGCGCGACGTTCAACTGGTCCGCGACGACCGCCGGCTGGGCGTGCGTCCCGATCGACGTCACGCTCCGCGGACGCGGCCGCGCTCCGCTCGCCGGCAACGTGCTCACCCCGGTCGACAGCCAGCTGCACGTCCATCTCGCGCGGCCGCTGCGCCCCTGACCCAGGCACCCGGACGCCGGCCCGTTTTTCAGGGTTTCGACCCGCACCGGGGCACGATCATGCAATCGGTCCGGAGCCGGGGTTCAAATGCCGCGCTGCGCGTCGAGCAACTCGAAGTAGAGGACCGAGGCGCTCAGCGCGACGACCGGCGTGATCGCGACGTTCACCCCCCACTGGACGAGGTCACGGCCCACGTGCCCGAGCGGGGCGGCGATCAGCGCGGCGAGCAGGCTCATGACGAGCACCGCGACATACACGAGCACGATCACCCCGAACACGTTCCAGCCGTTGCCGCGCACGAGCTCACGCGAGCGGCCGAACGCGCCAAGGACCCCAGGGCGCTCAAGCACGGCGACGGGCACGACAACCGACCAGAACGTGAGCAGCACGAGCCCGGGAACGATGAGGAGCACGAAGCCGATCGCCACCCCGATCGCGAACAGGATCGAGATCGCCAGCAGCGAGCCGAGCGCCGGCGTGACCGCCCGCACGAGCTCGCCCTGGCCGGCCTCAACCGCGCCGACGCGCGCCTGCGCGACGAGCTCGACGACGAATCCCTGGTAGAGGAGCGCGAGCACCCAGAACACGAGCGTGAACACGATCGCGAGCGTGATCGGGAGCAGCAGCGCGACGGCGAGCTGCACGGCGGACAGAACGAGCGCGGCCGGCAGCAGGACCCGCGCGTTCGCGCGGTACAGGCTCCAGATCCGCGCGACGACCGCGCCGGGGATGATCCGCTGTGGCATCGGCCGATGATCGCACGCGGCCGGCGTGGCGGCGGCTTCAGATCCACCGCGACCTGCGGCGGCGTCAGCTCCACACTCGCACCGGCTCTCGGTCCTCGCCCGCGCGCAGCCCAGGCGCCCGCCCGAGCCCAGATGCCCTGTCGTCGAACGCACGCGCCCGGGCGACGTGCGGCACCTCGAGAATGACCGAGTCGATGGACGTCATCACTGCCCCTCCCTCGCCGTGAGCTTCTCGAGCAGCGCGTCGATGCGCGCGAAGCCGGCCTTCGAGCCCTCCTCGACGCCGTACTGCATCGAGAGGTCGCGCTGTTGCATCGTTTCGAACCGCATCGTCTGGGTGAACCTCGTCTGCTCGCCGAGATCCTCGAACTCGAGGATCTGGAGGTGGTTCATGAACGTCTGCACGATCCGTGTCGGCGGATCGACCTCGCGGTACTCGCCCTCGACGACGCCGTGCTCCGTCCGGAAGCGGTAGCGGCCGCCGGCGCGGACGTCCATCTCCTCGACGACGGTGCCCGAGCCCCACCACTCGGGGATGAGCTCCGGGTCGGTCCAGACCGAGTAGACGTGGGCGCGGTCGGCGTCGAAGACGCGCTCGATGCGAATCTCGGTCTCGCTGGGGGTGGTGATGCTCTGACTCACGGCTGTCCTTTCGTTCGTTCGACGAGGAGGGCGAAGCGGTCGAGCCGCGCGAGCCACACGCTGATCCCCTCGAACGCGTACGGCACGAGGTGGCACACCCGGGTGCGCCCGACCTTCTCCGTGGTGACGAGGCGCGCGTCCTCCAGCACCCGGACGTGCTTCTTCATGCCGGTCAGCGACATCCCATGCGGCGCGGCGAGCTCGCTGATCGTCGCGCTTCCGCCGCTGAGCCGCTCGATCACGTCGCGCCGAGTCACGTCCGCAAGCGCGGCGAACGCGCGGTCGATGTCCGACTGATACTGAACCACTAGGTTCAGTATCACACAGGACGCGAGCGCGCGCAAGCCGAATCGCTCCAACCGCGACCCGCTTGCCTGTGCCACCCGGCAGGCGTGACTCGGCGGCATCGCGCACGGGGAAGGGGGTGACGCTCGCCGGCACGACCGGTGGCGGATCCGCTCCAGCGACGGTGAGCGCTCAGGATCCGGGGGCGACGTCGCGCATGAGCCGCATCGCGGTGTGGGCGTTCGCCGGGTAGAACGCCTCGATCGCGAGCTCGGAGAGCGTCACGTCCCCAGGTGTCAGGAACGTCGAGAGCGTGCTGATGAACGCGAGCTCGCCGCGCCCGTCGATGTCGCGCAGCCGCAGCGGCAGCACGATGTCCGACGCCTGGATTCCCGCCTGCGGCGGCGCCGCGACGACCCCCGGGTAGGCGGCGAGCTCGTCGTAGAGCGCACGGAGCTCCGGGTCTCCGGTGGTCTGGACCTCGCGGCGCACGCGGTGCAGGAGATGCGCCCTCCACTCCGGCAGGTTGAGTGTGCGCGGCGCCATCCCCCGCGGGTGCAGCGCGACGCGCATGCCGTTGGCGGGCGGCGCGAGCAGGTCAGAGTGGACGCCCTCGAGCAGCAGGTCGAGCGCGTCGTTTGCGGTGACGAGGTTGTGGTGGCGGTCGACGACGAGCGCCGGGTATGGCTCGTGGGCGCGCAGGAAGCGGTCGATCGCCTCACGGACGACCGTCATCTCCGCCGCGTCGAGGCTCCGCTCCGGATACGCCGGCGCGTACCCGGCGGCGAGCAGCAGATCGCCTCAGCTCGCGCAGCGGCACCTCGAGCGCCGGCGTGAGCAAGAGCGCGACGACCCCGACGGGCACGTTGATGAGGAAGCAGCTGAGCCACCCGAGCCCGAGCGGGTCGAGCGCGATGAGCGCGCCGCCGATCAGCTGGCCGCCGGCGGCGGCGAAGCCCATCGTCGTGCCGTACGCGCTCAGCGCGCGCAGCCGGTCGGCGCCGGTGTAGAGGATCCCGATGATCGACAGCACCGCGGGGGCGAGCAACGCGGCGCCGACGCCCTGGACGAGCCGGCCGACGACGGGCTCGGTCGGCGTGGCCGCCGCGCCGCAGCCGGCGGAAGCGAGCGTGAACAGCGCCATCCCAAGCGCGAACACCTGGCGATGCCCGAGCCGGTCGCCGAGGCGGGCGCCGCTGATCACGAAGATCGCAGAGGTGAGCGCGTCGCCGGCGACGACCCACTCGACGGCGGTCACGCCGGCGTGCAGGCGCCCCTGGATCGAGGGCAGCGCGACGTTGACGATGAAGAAGTCCAGCACGAATGAACGTCCCCGCGAGGACGACGGGAAGCGGCAGCCACCTGGAGGTCGCACGGCCAGGTGCGGGTGGAGTTTCGATCGTCGATGTGCTCATGGACGGCAGCCTGCCGTCCGGCCGTAGTCGTGTCGATGACCTGCGAGGTAGCGCCATTACCTCGCAGGTCATGGCCCCCGGACGCGGAGCTACTCGGCGATCAGCGGCGCGGGCGACTGCGCGGGCGCTCGCCGGCCGCGGCTGTAGATCGCCATCGCGAGCGCCGGCAGGAACGCGACCACGAGCAGGCCGAGGGCGTACACGAACGAGTGGGCGAACGCCGAGGCGAGCGGGCCCCTGATGTGGGCCTGCGCCGCCGGCGACAGGTGGGCGACCGCGGCGAACCCGCCATGACCGCCGTGGGGGTGGAGGCTCAGGCGGCTGTTGATCTGCGAGGCGAGGATCACGCTGAGGATCGCGGTGCCGATCGAGGCGCCGCCCTGGCGGATGATGTTCATCGCGGTCGATGTGCGGGCGATCGCGCTCGCCGGCACCGACTGCATCGCGGCGGTCATCGTCGGCATCATCGACAGGCCCATCCCCATGCCGAGGACGACGTTCAGGCCGCAGAGGAGCACGTACGACGTCGTCGCCGTGACGAGCGCGAACGGGATGATCCCGATGATGAGCAGCGGCATCCCGACGGCCGGCAGCCACCACGGCCCCCGCTTGTCGGTGATCTTGCCGCCGATCGGCATCGTCACCATCGCCCCGACCCCCTGGGGGACGAGGAGCAGGCCGGCGTCGAGCGCGGAGGCGCCGCGCACCGACTGGTAGTAGAGCGGCACGAGCAGGAACGAGCCGAAGTAGGAGATCGCGAACAGCAGGAACACGCCGGCGGCGGCGCCCGCGCGCGTATGGGTGAATGTGCGGATGTCGATGAGCGGCTCGTCCGTGCGCCAGCTGTGCGCGAAGAAGCCGGCGATCAGCAGCGCGCCGGCGGCGACCGGCCCCCAGGCGCGGGAGGCGCCGAAGCCGTACGTCGAGGACTCAGCGAGTCCGTAGATGAGCAGCGCAAGACCCGGCGAGAGCAGCAGCATCCCGATCCAGTCGAGGCGATGGGCCGGCTGCGGCTCGTCGGGGTCGAGCACCATCAGTCCGAGCACGAACGCGATCACGCCGATCGGCACGTTGATGAAGAAGATCCACCGCCACGAGACGTCGTCGACGAGCCAGCCGCCGAGGATCGGTCCGATGATCGGGGCGATCAGCATCGGCACGCCGAGCACGCCCATGATCCGGCCCATGCGGTGGGGACCGGCCTTGCGCGTCGTGATCGTCATCACCGCCGGCATGATCATCCCGCCACCGAGACCCTGGAGCACCCGGAAGACGATCAGCGACCCGGCGCTCCAGGACAGGCCGGAGAGGATCGATCCGGCCGTGAACAGTACGAGCGAGGTGAGGTACAGCCGCTTGGTGCCGAAGCGATCGGCGGCCCAGCCGGTCGCGGGGATGACCGCGGCGAGCGACAGCGTGTAGCCCGTCACCACCCATTGAATCGTCGTCAGCGACGAGTTGAACGCGACCGCGAGGTGGTCGATCGCGACGTTGACCACGGTCGTGTCGAGGATCGACATGATCGCGCCGAGCAGCACGACGCCCGCGACGACCAGCGTCTCGCGGTCGAGGCCCTGGTCAGGCGGGGCGCTGACGCTCGCGTCGCTCATGCCGCCCAGTGTAGCGCTATCCGGACCCTGAGGTCCGCTTGGCGTGTCATACGCTCGGGGGATGCTCGCCGGCTACGACCATCTGCTCGCGGCGACCCGGCGGCTGCAGTGGGACGCCGAGGCGATCGCGCTTGCGGGCGACCGCGCGGCGCTCGAGGCGCTCACCGGTCCCGCCCGCGCCCGGGTGCGGATGCTCGTCGCGGGCTTCGTCGTCGCCGAGCATGCGGTCGCCGGTGAGCTTGCGCCGTTCGTGGCGGCGGCGGCCGCGCTCGACTCCGATCCGGCGGCGCAGGAGTGCTTCGCGGCGCAGGCCCGGGACGAGCGTCGCCATGCGCGCTGGTTCGACCGGGCTGCGGGCGAGCTGTTCGGGCTCGATCGGTCCGCCGCCGCGGCGGCCGCGCCGGACGCGATCCGGGAGCTGTTCGAGTCCGAACTGCCCGCCGCCGCACGGGAGCTCGCCGCCCACGTCGACCCCGAGCGCCTCGCGGCCGGCGTGGGCCTCTATCACCTGGTGCTCGAGGGGATCGCGTTCGCGGTCGGCCAGGCGGCGCTCCTCGAGTCCGCGTGCGCGACCGGACTGCGCGGTCTCGCCGAGGGGGTGGCGCGCGTGCAGGGCGATGAGCGCTGGCACGTCGGACTCGGCGTGCTCGCGCTGCAGCGCCTCGCCGCGCCGCTCGACGTCGGGCCGGCGGCGCGACGCGCGGCGGCGGCGTGGGGGCCGGCAATCGCGACACCAGAGCGGACCGAGCGGGTGCTCGCCGCGCACCGGCGGCGACTGGCGATCGCCGCGCGGACGCCTCAGGCGGCCGTCAGTCGCTGAGCGTGCGGGGAACGGCCGGCGCCCGCGATGCGGGTGCCTGGGGGGCCGCCGCCGAGTCGGTCGCCGCGTGCGCGGGCGCGGTCGCCCGGCAGGCGATCCGCGCCGGGCTCCACAGCGGGACCCGCTCGGAGGTGGCGATCCCAAGCACCCGGTAGCGGAGCGTGATCGCGTCGATCCGCGCGCGGCGGGACGGGCACCCGAGCAACCGGATCCCGACCGCGACCCACGCGCCGGCGCGGGCGGGCACGTCGACCGGGAGCGCTCGCACCGCCGGACCTGGCACCGCCGATGCGCCGGCCGTGCCCGAGGACGCGCCCCCGGCGTCCGGTCCCGCGCCGAATTGGCCGGCGAGCGCGACCCGGACGACCTGGAGCGCACCGATGCGACGGCCGTCGAGCGTCACGGCGGTGAGATGCGCGGGCAGGACGGTCCCCTGGAGACCGACCACGAGCACGGTCGCCCCGCCCGGGGCCACGGCAGCCGACGGCGTGCCGGCGCTGCCGTTCTGCGCGAACGCGTGCGTCGCGGCGTAGCTCAGCGCAAGGACGGTCCCCGCGAGCAGGGCGACCGCGGCACCGCGGCGGCCGAGCGCCGGGCGCGAGGGCCAGGCGCGACGCGTGCCATCGACGCGGTAGGCGAACAGCCGCAGCGTGAGCGGCGCGAGCACGACCGCGAGCGCCAGCCGCGCGCCCGGGCTCTGCCCGAGCGCGAGCGCCCCGTAGCCCGAGGCGCCGAACGCGAGCCACGCCCAGCCGGGGCCCGGACGGGCGATCCCGTGATCCGCGACGCGGGCGGCACTGAGCGCACCGCCGAGCAGGCAGACGATCAGCACGTACCCCGCAAGCCCGAGCGCCGACCAGACGCCGGCGAGCGACCACGGCAGCCAGACGTCATTCCCGAGCGACGCCGGGCCGATCCCGAGCAGCGCCAGCGGCAGCTGGACCGTCCACAGGATGAGGCCGGTGAGGATCTGCGCCGGCAGGGTCGCCAGCGCGAGGGGCAGGTAGGCGGGCGGCCGGGAGCCGGTCCGGGCCCGGCCGTCGGCGAGCGCGCTCATGACCGGGGTATCGAGCGTCGACGGCGCGCGGCCCAGCCTCCCGCCCCGCGCTGGACGGGTTGGCCGGGTTGCGGCGCGCCGAACGGCCTCACGCGGGTCGCGGACCGCACGGCGCGCCGAACGGTCAGTGCGCCGCGGCCGCCGCCCCCACCTGCGGGCCGAGCTCGACGAGGCGCTTGGCGGCGGTGACGATCGCGTCGGCGTCGATCCCGGCGGCGTGCAGCAGCTCGGCGCCGGTGCCGGACCCCGGGATCTCGGTGACAGCGAGCTTGATGACGCGCGGACGCTCGTCGGCATCGGCGAAGACGCCGAGCACCGCGTCGCCGAGGCCGCCCTCGGCCCAGTGGTCCTCGACCGTGACGAGCCGGCCGCCGGTCGCGCGCGAGGCGGCCATGAGCGTCTCGGCATCGACCGGCTTGACCGAGTAGAGGTCGATCACGCGCGCGTTCACTCCCTCCTCGGCGAGCCGGTCGGCCGCCTTGATCGCCTCGTGCAGGGTGACGCCGGCGCCGATCAGCGCCACCTGGTCCTCGTCGGACTCGCGCACGACGCGGGCGCCGCCGATGCGGAACTGCTCATCGGCGTCGTAGATCGTCGGCACGCCCGAGCGCGTCGTGCGGATGTAGGAGATGCCGTCGTGGTCGGCCATCAGCTCGACCAGCTTCGCCGTCTGGTTCGGATCGCTCGGGTACAGGACGACCGAGCCCCCGAGCGCACGGAACTCCGCGAGATCCTCCAGCGCCATCTGGGAGGGGCCGTCCTCGCCGATCGACACGCCGGCGTGCGAGCCGCACAGGCAGAGCTTCGCCTGCGAGATGACCGCCATCCGGATGAAGTCGTAGGCGCGCGACAGGAACGCTGCGAACGTCGCCGCGAACGGGGTCCAGCCGCGGACCTGGAAGCCGATCGCCGCCGAGATCATCATCTGCTCGGCGATGTAGATCTCGAAGTAGCGGTCGGCGCTGTGGGCGATGACCTCCTCCAGGTGCGTCGAGTTGCCGACCTCGCCGTCGAGCGCGACGACGTCGCCGCGACGGCGCATGACCGCCGCCAGGCCGTCGCCGAACGCCTTGCGCGTCGGGACCGGATCGCCGCCGACCTCATAGGTTGGGAGCGGCACGGAGGGACTGGAGTCGAACGTGTGCGGCGTGCCGGTCGCCTCGGGCTTGGCGACGTCGACGTGGACCGGCCCGACGTTGCCGAGCTCCTCGATCGCCTTGTCGGGATCCTTGAGCGGCTGGCCGTGCTTGCCCTCGACGTTCGCGGTCTCGCTTGCCCCGTAGCCCTTGATCGTGCGCGCGACGATCATCGTCGGGCGGTCGGTGGTCGCGACCGCCTCGGAGTAGGCGGCGTCGATCGCCGCGATGTCGTGTCCGTCGATCTCGATCGCCTTCCAGCCGCAGGCCTCGGCGCGCTTGGCATAGGCGTCGAGGTCCCAGCCGTGCATCGTCTCGCCGCGCTGCCCAAGGCGGTTGACGTCGACGATCACGGTGAGGTTCGAGAGGCCCTGCTTGCCGGCGTGCTCGACGGCCTCCCAGATCGACCCCTCGGCCATCTCGGAGTCGCCGCACAGCGCCCACACCCGGTAGTCGAGGTGGTCGAGGTCGCGCGCGGCGAGCGCGACGCCGGTGGCGATCGGCATGCCCTGGCCGAGCGAGCCCGTGGCGACGTCGACCCACGGCAGCTCGGGCGTCGGATGGCCCTGGAGGCGCGAGCCGAACTTGCGGAATGTGAGCAGCTCCTCGTCGGTGATCGCGCCGGCGGCGACGAACATCGCGTAGACGAGCGGGGACGCATGCCCCTTGGAGAAGATGAGGTGGTCGTTGTTCGGGTTCTCGGGCGCGTCGTAGTCGTAGTGCAGGTGGCGCGCCATGAGCACCGCCATGAGATCGGCGGCGGACATCGACGAGGTCGGGTGGCCGGAGTTGGCGGCGGCCGCGGCGCGGACCGAGTCGATGCGCAGGCGCTGCGCCAGCTGATGGATCTCTTCGTTGGTCATCTGCCCACCTCTGTCGATCTCGCTTTTCAAATCCGGTGACGTCCGTCCGAAGGACCGGTTCACATCTCGCAGCCCCGTCCGAAGGAGTGTCTACCCAATCTGTGTCCGAAGGACTGAATTCCTTGCCCGCCGGGGCCGAAACGCCAAGGTCGCGGGTCGGCGTGCGAACGGGACGGCAACCTGACCTTAAATACCACCGTCGCGGCGGGGGACCCGGGGCGGAAGTGGATCCGGCAGGCGTACGATTCGCGATATGGCCGTGCTCGGCGTGCTCCTGCTCGTCATCGGCCTCCTGGTCGCGATCAGCGAGGCCCACCGGCCGACGCACGGAATCGCGGGCGGGCTCGGGGTGGCGATCATGGCGGTGGGGCTCGCGATTGCGCTCGCCGAGGCGGGCGCCGGAGTTCTCATCGGAATCGGCGCGGGCGCCCTGCTCGCCGCGGGCGGAGCCGGCGGCGTCGCGCTCACCGTGAGCCGCTCCAGCGCCGTCCGCCGTCGGCGCGTGCGCGGCGGCGCCGAGGGACTGATCGGCGAGATCGGGATCGTGCGCAGCTGGCAGGATGGGAGCGGCAGCGTTTCGCTCGCAGGCGGCGTGTGGCGGGCGCGGCGCGCGGCCGCGCCCGAGGACCCGCTCGCGGCGCTCGAGCCGGACGAGGCACGCGATCCGGAGCTCCACGTGGGCGACCGGGTCGTCGTCGAGCAGCTCTCCGGCCTCACCGTGCTCGTGCGCCCCGCCGAGGAATGGGAGCTCCTGTAGTGCAACCCCGCCGAGGAATGGGAGCTCTTGTCGTGCAACCGAGGAGGCCGAGATGCTCACCGTGATCATCATCATCGTCGTCGTGCTCGCGCTCGCGGCCGCGACCGCCGCGCTCAACTCCGTCAAGGTGCTGCGCGAGTACGAGCGCGGTGTCGTGTTCCGGCTGGGCCGGCTCATGGAGCAGCGCGGCCCCGGCCTGCAGCTGCTGATCCCGTCGATCGACAAGATGGTGCGCGTGTCGCTGCGCACGGTGACGCTCACCGTGCCGCCGCAGGAGATCATCACGCGCGACAACGTGCCCGCGCGCGTGACGGCCGTCGCCTACTACCGGGTGATCGACCCCGCGCGTGCGGTCACCGAGGTGGAGAACTTCAAGGCCGCGACGCTCCAGATCGCGCAGACCTCGCTGCGCTCGGTGCTCGGCGTCGCCGACCTCGACACGCTCCTGTCCGACCGCGAGCACCTGAACGACTCGCTGCAGACGGTGATCGACTCCCAGACCGAGCCGTGGGGGATCAAGGTGACGAGCGTCGAGATCAAGGACGTCGAGATCCCAGAGCGCATGCAGCATGCGATCGCCCGCCAGGCGGAGGCCGAGCGGGAGCGGCGCGCGAAGATCATCAACGCCGAGGGCGAGTATCAGGCGGCGGCGAAGCTCGCCCAGGCGGCGGACGTGATCGGCCGCAACCCGGTGACGCTCCAGCTCCGCTACCTGCAGACGCTGCGGGAGATCGGCGCCACCCAGAACTCGACCGTCGTGTTCCCGATGCCGATCGACCTTGTGAAGCCGATGATGGACGCGCTCGGTCGGTCGGCGCCGGGAGCGGGGGCCACCGCCGGGACCGGCGGGACCGCCGGGACGGGCGAGTCAGCCGACGGCGAGGCGGCGGGCGTCGATCCCGCGCAGCTGCCGCTCGCGCCGACGCTGGCGCTCGGCGAGGGTGGGGTCGCGGGCCTTGCCGCGGGCGGGCTCACCGGGCTCGGCGACGGCGAAACGGCCGCGCACACTCCAACGCCCGGGGAGTCCGCGGGCGCTGGGCATCAAACCCACCCCTGACGTGGTTGACATGCCCCGCGTCCGGGACCCGCGGCGCTGGGCACCAAAACCACCCATGACGTGGTTGACATGCCCAGCGTCCGGGACCCGCGGCGCTGGGCACCAAAGCCACCCATGACGTGGTTGACATGCCCAGCGTCCGGGACCCGCGGCGCTGGGCATCAAAACCACCCGTGACGTGCTTTAGATGCCCAGCGCCTCTCCGGCTGGCGCCCGCGGGCGCGGTCAGCCGACGCGCCGCGGGGCGCCACGCCAGTGCGGCTCGCGCAGCGGACCCTTCAGCACCTTGCCGGCGCCCGACTTCGGCAGCGGCTCGGCGCGGAGCTCGAACGAGCGCGGCACCTTGAAGCCGGCGATCCGCGCGCGGCAATGCTCGCGGAGCGCGGCCTCGTCGATCCGTGAGCCGGACTCGCCACCAGACACGACGACGACGGCATGGACCCGCTCGCCCCACTGCGGGTCGGGCACGCCGAACACCGCCGCCTCGGCCACCCCCTCGCACGCGGTGAGCACGTTCTCGACCTCGATCGAGTACACGTTCTCGCCGCCGGTGATGATCATGTCCTTGAGCCGGTCGACCATGAACAGGTAGCCGCCCGCGTCCGCGTAGGCCGCGTCGCCGGTGCGGTACCAGCCGTCATCGGTGAGCGCCGCCGCCGTGGCGTCGGGCCGGTTCCAGTAGCCGAGCATCACGTTCGGGCCGGACACCCACACCTCGCCGATCTCCCCGGGCGGCAGGGGCCGGCCGTCGGGGTCGCGGACCTCGGCGCGCACGCCCGGCACGGGCGCCCCCATCGACGCGAGCCGCGACGCCCACGGCTCCTGGCCCGCCAATCCACGGCGGTGCGCCTCAGGTGAGAGGTGCGTGACGGTCGGCGCCGCCTCCGTCATCCCGTACATCTGGGCAATCTCGCAGCCGGCGAGGGTCTCGCACAGGCGCCGCTGGAGCTCCGGGGAGATCGGCGAGGCGGCGTAGTGGAGGTTGCGCAGGCTCGAGAGGTCTGCGGGCGCGCCCGCGGCGGCGCGCTCCTCGAGATGTGCGAGCCACATCGCGAGCATCGTCGGCACGAACGTCGCGAGCGTCACCCGCTCACGCTCGATCGCGCCGGTGACCGCGGCGGCGTCGAAGCGCGGCAGCACGACCTGGCGGGCGCCGACCCACGTCGCGGCGAACACGTTGGCGATCCCGGCGACGTGGAACATCGGGTTGACATGCAGGAACGCGTCATCCGGACGGTGGCCGGTGATGATCAGGTTGTGGAGCGCGTTCGACGCGAGGTTGCCGTGGCTGAGCATGACGCCCTTCGGCGCGCCCGTCGTGCCCCCCGTGTAGGAGATGGCGGCGAGCGTGTCAGGGCCGATCTCCGGGCCGCCGGTCTCATCCGCAGCCCGTTCGGCTCCCGCGGCCCGCTCGGCTCCCGCGGCCCGCTCCGCTCCCGCGGCCCGCTCGGCTTCGCGCCGGCCGGCCGCGGCATCGGCGACCAGGCCCTCGTACGTGAGCCCCTCCCCCACCCCGTCCAATACGAGGGTCTCGAGCGACCCGCAGCGCTCCCGCAGGGCGGCCGCCATCGCCGAGTTCGCCGTGTCGTGGATGAGGACGCGGGGGGCGCAGTCCTCGACCATGAACGCGAGCTCGTCCTCCGCCAGGCGGGTGTTGAGGTCGACGAGCACACGCCCGGCGGCGGGCACGCCCAGCCAGCACTCCAGGTGCGCAAGCGAGTTCACCCCGAGGAACGCCACCCGTTCGCCCGGGCCGACGCCCAGCCCGCTCAACGCGCGCCCAAGCGCCTCCACCCGCTCCGCGAGCTCGGCGTAGCTCACCGAGCGGCCCGCGTCCGTGACCGCCACCGACTCGCCATGCACGCGCCCGGCGCGCTCCAGCGGCCAGCGCAGGTCGGCGAGCGTCACAGCTTCAGGAGCCTCGCCGCATTGCCCTTGATCACCTCGGGCCGGACCTCGTCGCGGATCGGGAGCTTCTCGAAGTCCGCGAGCCAGCGCTCGGGCGTGATCAGCGGGTAGTCGGAACCGAACAGCATCTTGCCGCGCAGGCGGGTGTTGATGTACTGGACGAGGATCTCGGGGAAGTACTTCGGCGACCAGCCGGAGAGGTCGATGTAGACGTTCGGCTTGTGGACGGCGACCGCGAGCGCCTCCTCCTGCCACGGGAACGAGGGATGGGCGAGGATGATGTCGAGCTCGGGGAACTCGGCGGCGACGTCGTCGACCGCCATCGGGTTGGAGTACTTCAGGCGCACCCCGCCGCCGCCCGGCATGCCGGCGCCGATGCCGGTCGTGCCCGAGTGGAAGAGCGCGATCAGTCCCGCCTCGGCGATCACCCGGTAGAGCGGGAAGAACTCCGGATCGTTCGGCCAGAAGCGCTGCGTGTTCGGGTGGAACTTGAAGCCGCGCACGCCCTGCTCGATCAGTTCGCGCGCCTGGCGGACGGCGAGCTTGCCACGATGCGGGTCGACCGAGCCGAACGGGATGAGCACGTCCGGGTTGGCACGGGCGGCGGCGAGCACCTCGTCGTTGCCGAGGCGCTGGCGGCCCATGCCCGCCTCGTCGTCGACGTTGAAGACGACCGCCGCCATGTTCCGCTCGCGGTAGTAGTCGGCGACCTCCTGGGCGGTCGGCTGCGGCGGGTGGCCGCCGAAGTACTTCGCCGCGGCCCTGAGCATCTCCGTCGTCACCGGATCCTGCGGCTCGTCCTCGTTGCGCTCCGCGTGCACGTGGACGTCGATCGCGACCACCTTGTCGACATCAATGCTCATATGCCGGCCTCTCCGAGGTCGAGCTCCGGCAGGTGCAGCCCCGAGGGCTGGGCGTCCGCCGACAGCGCCCGCTCCCACTCCTCCGCGATCTCCTCAGCCGACCAGCCACCATCGCGCAAGGCGAAGCGGAGCTCGGCCGGATGCGAGTAGAGCGTGAGCCGGTCGCCGCCGATCCCGATCGCCTGGCCGGTCACCCCGGCGGCGCGCTCGGAGGCGAGGAACACGACGAGCTCCGCGCAGTCCTCGGGCATTCCGATCGCGTGCTCGCGGCGGACCTCGGCGGGCAGCGCCTCGCCGCGCTCGACCCGCTCGACGAGCGGCGCGTAGATCGGGATCGTGGCCGTCATCTGCGTCCACGCCGTCGGCACGACCGCGTTGACCGTGATCTGCGCGCGGGCGAGCTCCATCGACCAGGTGCGCGCGAAGGCGACGACCCCGGCCTTGGCGGCGGCGTAGTTCGTCTGGCCGAAGTTGCCGTACTGCCCGGCGGGCGAGCCGATCACGATGATCCGTCCACCCTCGCCCTGCTCGCGGATGCGGACGGCGGCGGCGCGCGCACACGTGAACGTGCCGCGCAGATGCGTCTCGATGACGAGGTCGAAGTCCTCGTCGGTCATCTTCCAGAGCACCCGGTCGCGGAGGATCCCGGCGTTCGTCACCATCACGTCGAGCCGCCCGAACGACTCGACGGCCACCTCGACGAGCCGCTCCGCGGTCTCCGTCGGACCGACCGGCGCGGTCAGCCCGACGGCCTCGGCGCCGGCCTCGTCGATCGCGGCGACGGTGTCGGCGACCGCGTCACCGTCCAGGTCGTTGACGACGACGGCCGCCCCGGCGGCGGCGAGCGCCTGAGCGTACGCGCGGCCGAGCCCCCGGCCGGCGCCGGTGACGACAGCGACCTTGCCGTCCAGCGAGATGCTCATGCGTAGAACCGCACGATGCAATCGGCGGCGACGGCGGGGCGCTCGGCGTCCCTGACCTCGACGGTGGCGTGCACCTTCGCCTGCATGCCGCCCGGGATCTCGTTCACCTCGATGAGCTCCGCGCCCGCGCGCCACTGCGCGCCGACGGGCAGAGGCGCCGGAAAGCGGACCTTGTCCAGGCCGTAGTTGACCGACGTCGCGGCGTCGGTGACCTCGACCTGCTGGGCGGCGACCGCGACGAGCGAGAGCCCGAAGAACCCGTGCGCGATCGTGCCGCCGAACGGTGTCGCGGCCGCGCGCCCGGGATCGACGTGGATGAAGTTGTGGTCGCCGGTGAGCTCGGCGAAGCGGTCGACCTCCTCCTGGGTCATCTCGCGCCAGGGTGTGAATCCCAAATGGGTCCCGACATGGGTCGGCAGCTCGGCGAGCGTCGTGCGCAGGCCCTCGGTGGCGGCGGTCTCTGACATCTGAAACGTCTCCTCTCGGTCGTGGCTCGACGCTAACCGACCAACCGGCTTATGTCAAGATACCTGAGATAAGCGTGTCGCGTGCCGACTCTCCCCCGGCGGCGAGCCTTCAGAGCTCCGCGCGCTCGGACGGGCCTGCGCCGGCGGCGAGTCGCTGCGCGGCGGCGCCGAGCACGCCGGTGAGCTCGCGCCGCTCCGCCGCGCTCAGCGGGGCGAACGCCCGATCCTCGATCTCGTCGACCAGCGCCTGCGCACGGGCCACCGCGCGCCGACCCCTGGCGGTGAGCTTCGCGCCGCGCGCCCGATGGTGGCCGCGCACCGCCTCGCCGGGCGCCGGGCGGCTCACGAGTTCCTTGTCCTCCAGCGAGGCGAGCACCTGGTTCATCGCTTGGGGAGTGACGAACGAGCGCCGCGCAAGCTCGGCGTTCGACAGCCCGCCCCGGGCGCTCAGGACCGAGAGCGCGGTGAACTCGGGGACCGTGAGCCCCTCCGGCGCGAGCCGCCGCGACATCTCGGCCCGCAGCACGGTGTGGAAGCGCCCGACGGCGTAGGCCAGGTGGGGCCGCCCGGAGAGAGCGTCGGACCGGAGGGAGGGGTCGGTCGCGGTCATGCCCGAGAGCTTGGCAGCTTGCCGCTCACCACACGCGCTCCGCGATCCGCGCGCGGTCGAGTACCCGCGTGCGACCGCGCTCCAGGCGAACGGTGCCGCGTGCGGCCTCCTCTCGGAGCACGCGGTTGACCGTGGCGCGAGACGTTCCGGCGAGCTCGGCGAGATCCTCCTGGCGCAGCGGCACGAGCACGTCGCCGTCCATGCCTCCGTACGTGTCGGCGAGCTCGAGCAGCCGCTTGCGCACGCGCGACTCCGCCGGGGCGTAGAGCGCGTCGAGCAGCTGCGCGCTGAGCCGGCGGACCTGGGCGGTGAGGAGCGCGATCAGCACCTCGGCGACCTCCGGCCGCTCGGCGCGCAGGCGCCGGAAGTCGGCGGCCTGGATCGCGTGGGTGACGGTCGGCTCGAGCGTGAGCACGGTCGCGGTGCGCCGGGCGTCGGGAGCGAGCAGGGCAAGCTCGCCGAACGCCTCGCCGGGCCCGAGCACCGCGAGCGTCGCGCGCTGCCCGTGCGGGGTGGCGATCCGCACCGCCACGCGCCCGCTCTCGATCAGGTGGACGCAGTCCCCCGGATCCGCCTCGTGGAACACGACCTCGTCGCGCGCGAACGAGCGCCGCCGCGCGAGCGCGAGCGTGCGCCGCACGTCCTCCTCCGGAATGCCGTCGAGCAGCCGCCACCGCATCGCCGTCAAGTGTGGCGGACCCCGGCGTCGGCGGTTAGTGTCCCGCCATGAGAGCCTCGGGGCACGGGCGCGCCCGGCGTGGGGGATCCGCACGGGGGCGGCTGCTCGCGCTCGTCGTCGCGAGCGCCGCCGCCGCGGGGGTGGCGATCGAGCTCACCGGCGTGCTCGGTCGAGCCGAGGCCGCGACCGTCGACCTGCGGTTCGCGCTGCGGGGAACGCGCCGTCCCGGAGGGATCGCCGTCGTCGGCATCGACTCCCGCACGCTGTCCTCGGCCGGGATCCCTCGCTGGCCGTGGCCGCGGCGCCTGCAGGGCAGGCTGCTGCGCGACGTCCACGCCGACGGCGCGCGGCTGATCGTCTACGACGTCCAGGTGACCGAGCCGACGACGCCCGCGCAGGATCTCGCGCTCTACCGCGCCGTCGCGGCGGCGCGCCCGGTGGTGATGGTGACGGCCGAGGTGGGGATCCACGGGGCAACCCGGATCCTCGGCGGAAACGCGAACCTGCGGCGGGTCGGGGCGCTGCCCGCCTGGGACGAGTTCCCGATCGCGGCCGACGGCGAGATCCGCCGGCTGGCGGCGAGCTATCGCGGGCTCGGCTCGGTCGCGGTCGTCGTGGGCCGGGCGCTCGGGCACCCGGTCCGGCTCGGGCCGGCGGCCCGGCCGCTGATCGACTTCGTCGGCGGACCGGGGACCGTGCCGAGCGTGTCCGCGATCGACGTGCTCCGCCATACGCCGGCGGCGGCGCGTGCCCTGCGCGGGCGAGTGGTCGTCGTCGGCGCCACCGCCGCCTCGATCGGCGACCAGCACGCGGTCGCGGCCGACGGCGGCACGTTCATGTCCGGGCCCGAGCTCCAGGCCGACGCGGTCCTCACCGCGCTCCGCGGGTTCCCGCTGCGCGAGGCGCCGCTCGGACTCGAGCTCGCGCTGATCGTGCTCTCGGCGGCGCTCGTGGGCGCGGTGAGCCTCTCGCGCTCGGCTTCCTTCGGAGCGGCCGCGGGACTCGCATGGTGCGCGGCGGGAGCGGTCGGCGCCCAGCTCGCGTTCGACGGCGGCACGGTGATCGGCGTGATTGCACCGCTCTCGACGGTCGTGCTCGCGGCCGCGGGCGCGATCGTCGTCGACAGCACGACGATCCGGCGCGAGCGCGCCCGGCTGGAGGCGACGTTCGCGCGCTACGTCCCGCCGGAGCACGTCACCCGCGTGGCGACGCTCGTCGAGTCGGGCGCCGGCCTCGCCGAGCAACTCGAGGCGACCGTCATGTTCTGCGACCTGCGCGGCTGGACGTCGATCGCCGAGGACGGCGAACCGGCGGCGCTGATCGCCTCGCTCAACCGATACCTCGGGCAGGTCTCCGAGGCGGTGATGGACCACGGCGGCACCGTGGTGACGTTCCTCGGCGACGGAGTGATGTCGGTGTTCGGCGCGCCGCTGCCGAGCGACGACCACGCCGCACGGGCGCTCGCCGCCGCGCGGCGGATCCTCGCCGAGGTCGGGGCCGAGCACGTCGGCGTCGGCCTGGCGAGCGGACCGGTCGTGTCCGGAACGGTCGGCCGCGGCCGCCGCCTGGAGTACGCCGCGATCGGCGACACGACGAACGTCGCCGCTCGCGTGCAGTCGCTCACGCGCGAGCTCGACCGGCCGCTGCTGCTCACCGCCGCCACCCGCGAGCGGCTTGGCGCCGCGGACCGGGCGACGCTGGAGCGCGTCGGCGTGCACGCGGTCCGCGGCCGCGGCCTCGCGGTCGAGCTCTGGACTGTGTCGCGAACTTGACACAGCCGGCGTCGCGGCCATGCACGACACCGCGGCCGGGCGCCCATACGGTGCGCCCATCATCCACCCAACCAGGAGGAGCGGCGATGTCACCAAGTTTTTCCCCACACCGATGCGGCGCGGCGCTACGGTTGCCGCTCCGGGCCGCCATGCAGAGTCCCCTGTCCCGCGCCACGCTCGCCGTCGCGGTGTCACTCGCCACCGTGGGGACGTGTGCGGCGCCCGCGCTTGCGGCGCCGGCCCCGCGCCTGGGACGGACGGTGATCGTCACCCGGGTGAGTGGCCACGTGCGTATTCGCGAGCCCCACGGGCGCGTCGTCGCCGTGCACCGCGCGGTCGCGCTGCGCAGCGGCGGTGAGCTGCTCACGAGTGGCGGCATCGCGCGCGTGACCATCGCCACCCGACACGGACGCAAGACGGCCGTCGTGTCAGATGGCGACAGCCGCGTCACCCAGCGGAGCGATGGTGAGACGACGTTCACGCTGACGGTGCTCGCGTGTGCGGCGAACGCGATCGGCGCCGCCCGTCGCGCGCCGAGCGACATGCTGTGGATCCACGACCACCACGGCCCGTTCGTCTCCCGGGGCGGCTACGCGAGCGGCGCCGCCCGCGGTACCACGTGGACGACCATCGACACGTGCGTCTCGACGACGATCCAGGTGCGCGCGGGCGAGGTGCTCGTCACCGACTTCACCCGTCACCGGCACCTGCTGGTCTCGGCCGGACACAGCTACACCGCCCACGCTGCGGGCGGCGGCGGATCTGCGCCGGCGCTGTCGTGGACGGCGCCGCAGCCGATCGGCCGCGGCGCGCCGATCAACTCCCTGTCCTGCCCGACGACGTCGTTCTGCGCCGCGACCGACACCCTCGGGGACGTGCTCACGACCGCCGACCCGGCGGGCGGGCCCGGGACTTGGACGACGACGCCCGTCGTTCCCGAGGGGGTGGCCGCCGACAGCTCGTTCATCGTCAGCTGCCCGTCGACGACGCTCTGCGTCGCCTCGGACTTCAACGGCGACGTCTACGCCTCGACCGATCCGACGGGCGGTGCCGCCACGTGGCAGCCGACGAGCGTCGTCAACCCCGACGGCGACGCGATCGATTCGCTCGCCTGCCCGTCGGCCGCCCTGTGCGTGGCCGGCGACCTGGCCGGCAACGTGATCGCGAGCACGAACCCGGCGAGCGGCGCCTGGGCGACAACGCCGGTGAGCGGCAACCCCGTCGGGTCGGTCGCATGCGCCGGCACCGCGCTGTGCATCGCGGGCGGCACCGGGCTGTCGGTGTCGACCACGCCCGCGGCCGGCTCCTCGTGGCGGACGACCAGCTCGTTCGCCGACGTCAACGACACCGCCTGCCCGACGACGAGCCGCTGCGTGTTGCAGGGTCTCGGTCCGCAGGGAAGCGTCTTCTACACCTCGACCTCGCCCGCCGGCGGACCGTCGAGCTGGCGACCGATCGGCGACCCGACCGACGGCAACGCCGGCGCGATCGCCTGCCCGGCGGCGAACGATTGCATCGTGGTCGACGACCAGGGCGACGCGAGGGTGGTCGATCCCGCCGTCGGCCACTGGACGTCGAAGCCGATCGACCCGGCAGGGTTCCTCAGCGCGATCGCCTGCCCGACCACCGGGTTCTGCGTCACGGTCGACAGCGAGGGCAACGCGCTGCTCGGCCGCGCGAGCTGAGCCGGAGTTGCACGCGGGCCACGCCGGGACGGCGCGGCCCGCCGACTAACGTGAGGCCGCGGTCATGGCCACCCGCGCCGACATCCGCAACCTCGCGATCATCGCCCATGTCGATCACGGCAAGACGACGCTCGTCGACGCGCTGCTGTGGCAGTCGGGCGCGTTCCGGGCGGGGCAGGTGGTGAACGAGCGCGTGATGGACTCGATGGACCTCGAGCGCGAGAAGGGGATCACGATCCTCGCCAAGAACACGGCAATCCGGGTCCGCGCCGACGGTGGCGAGGAGGTGAAGCTCAACATCGTCGACACGCCCGGCCACGCGGACTTCGGCGGCGAGGTCGAGCGTGGGCTGACGATGGTCGACGGCGTGCTGCTGCTGGTCGACGCCTCCGAGGGGCCGCTGCCGCAGACCCGCTTCGTGCTGCGCAAGGCGCTCGAGGCGCGGCTCCCCGTGATCCTCGTCGTCAACAAGATCGACCGACCGGACGCGCGCGTATCCGAGGTCGTCGACGAGGTCTACGAGCTGTTCCTCGACCTCGACGCCGACGAGTCGCAGATCGAGTTCCCGATCGTGTACACGAACGCCAAGGCGGGCACGGCGACACTCGACCTCGATGAACCGGCCCCCGCCCACCCCGACCTGCGACCGCTCGTCGAGACGATCCTCTCCGAGATCCCCGCGCCCGAATACGAGGTGGGCGCGCCGCTGCAGGCGCACGTCACGAACCTCGACGCCGACAGCTACGTCGGCCGGCTCGCGATCTGCCGCGTGCGCGCGGGCATGATCCGCCGCGGCGAGACCGTCGCCTGGTCGCGCCACGACGGCTCGATCGAACGGGTGCGGATCTCGGAGCTGTACGTCACCGAGGCCTTGGAGCGCGTCGCGGCCGACGAGGCCTCCGCCGGAGAGATCATCTCGGTGGCGGGGATCCCCGAGATCACGATCGGCGACACGCTCACGGACGCCGAGGACCCGCGGCCGCTGCCGATCATCTCCGTCGACGAGCCGTCGCTGTCGGTGACGATCGGGATCAACACCTCGCCGCTCGCCGGGCAGGACGGCCAGTACGTGACCGCAAGCCAGCTGAAGGCGCGCCTTGACCGGGAGCTCGTCGGCAACGTGTCGCTGCGGATCGAGGAGACCGAGCGGCCCGACGTGTGGGAGGTGCAGGGCCGTGGCGAGCTCGCGCTCGCGGTGCTCGTCGAGCTCATGCGACGCGAGGGGTTCGAGCTCACCGTCGGCAAGCCGCAGGTCGTCACCCGGGAGATCGACGGCGTGCGCTGCGAGCCGGTCGAGCGCATGTCGGTCGACGTTCCCGAGGAGTACGTCGGGGCGGTCACCCAGCTGCTCGCCGCCCGTCGCGGGCGGATGGAGCAGATGGTCAATCACGGGACGGGCTGGGTGCGCATGGAGTACCTCGTGCCGGCGCGCGGGCTGATCGGCTTTCGCACCGAGTTCCTCACCGAGACGCGCGGCACCGGCATCGTGCACCACGTGTTCGATCGCTGGGAGCCGTGGCACGGGGAGCTCCGCACGCGCCCGACCGGGTCGCTCGTCGCCGACCGGCGCGGCACGGTGGCGGCGTTCGCGCTCTTCAACCTGCAGGAGCGTGGCACGCTGTTCGTCGAGCCCGGCGACGAGGTCTACGAGGGGATGATCGTCGGGGAGAACTCGCGCGCCGAGGACCTCGACGTCAATGCGGTCAAGGAGAAGCACCTCACGAACATGCGCTCGTCGACCGCCGATGAGCTCGTGCGGCTCGTGCCCAAGCGCGAGCTCTCACTCGACCAGGCGATGGAGTTCGTGCGCGTCGACGAGTGCGTCGAGGTGACACCCCGCAACGTGCGCCTGCGCAAGCTGGCGCTGTCGAAGACCGACCGCGTCAGGCTCGCGCGGCGGGCCGCTCAGGTCGCGC